>NZ_JBIDBN010000009.1:0-256960 GCF_043203115.1 Streptomyces sp. NPDC048001 | reverse complement strand
CCTCACCCGTTCCCGGCCTCACCCGTTCCCGGCCTCACCCGTTCCCGGCCTCACCCGTTCCCGGCCTCACCCGTTCCCGGCCTCACCCGTTCCCGGCCTCACCCGTTCCCGGCTCCGCGGCCCGAGCCGCGCGCCCTCCTGCCCCCGTTCGGGGGCGGGCGGCCGTCGCCTTCGGTTCGGGGCACGACCGGCACCACCGGCGCGCCCGGACGCCCCGCGCAGCGCTGCCGCGGCGCGTGGGGCGTCCCGCGGGGCCCCGTAGGCCGCCCGCGGAAGGCGCCCCGCCGGGAGATAGCGGCTCCCCGGCCGCCCCGGCGCTCCCGCCCCCGGCGACACCCGCACCGCGGCAGCCGGTGCCCAGGGGAGCCGTCCGCGCTGCCGCCCGCCCGGGCCGCCGCCGTCAGCTCCGCTGACGTACGGGCCCGCGGCGGCGCAGCGCACCGGTGACCCGCTCCAGCGGCCCGCGCAGCCGCGCCGAGACGCGGTCCGCCGCGAGGGCCCAGCGCTCGGACAGCGCCCACACCGCCCGCACCGACGAGCGCGGCAGCACCAGCGCCCGCAGCCGGGTCCTGCGGTCGGCCGACGCCCGCAGCCCCGCCCGCACCGTCTGCGCGTCCTCGGCCAGCCCCTCCGCCTGACGGGGCTCGGGCGCGTAGAGCACCTGCTCCACCGCCCGGGCCGTGCGGTGCATCGCCGCCGCGGGCTCGTCCGCGAGCCCGCCGAGCCGCACGATCCGGGCCGCCGCCTTCCGCGGGGTCTGCGCCTCGTCGGGAGGGATGCCCAGATCCCAGGCGGTGTCGGTGATCTCCTGCCAGACGGCCAGGGTCCCCGCCGGGTCGTCCACCACGGCGACCGCCCCCCGGGTCCCCCCGCCGGGCGCCGGGTCCGGCTGCGTCCCGTCCGTGCCGCTGCGCGGGCGCGCCACGGCGCCCAGCCGGCGGGAGCGGGCCAGCAGCCGCCACAGCAGCGGGACGAGCAGCAGCAGGACCACCACCGCCACGACCGCGACGGTGGCCGCCACGCCGCGCCAGGAGAAGCCGCCGTCCGCCTGGACGGCCAGATCCTGCGGCGCGAGCGCCCCGCACTCGCCGAGCCTGCGCGCCTGCTCCGGGCACTCGTCGGGCCGGACCGGCGCCGCCGAGGGCTGGGCCGCCTCCCCGGGCACCGGCTCCGCCGGTGCGGGCGTGTCGCCCGCGGGGGCCTCCTCCTGCGCGTACTCCGGGACCGTGCCGCGGCTCGGCGTCGGCTCGAAGCGGGTCCAGCCCGCGCCCTCGAAGTACAGCTCCGGCCAGGCGTGCGCGTCACGCAGCCCCACCGAGAACGTGCCGTCGGGCTGTTCGGTCCCGGGGGTGAAGCCGACCGCCACCCGGGCGGGGATGCCCAGCGTGCGCGCCATCGCCGCCATGGAGAAGGAGAAGTGGACGCAGAAGCCCTCCTTCTGGTCGAGGAAGCGGCTGATGGCCGCGACACCCGTGCCCGATTCCACCTCGGTGTCGTAGCGGAAGCCGCCGTCCCGGGCGAACCAGTCCTGGAGCCGGGTGGCCCGCTCGAAGTCGTTCGCCGACCCCCGGGTGATCCGCAGCGCCGTCTGCGCGACCTTGCCGGGGAGCACCTCGGGGACGCGGGTGTACTCGCGCATGAGGTCCGCCGGGGGAGCGGGCGCCTCGGCCAGCTGCTCGCGCGTCGGCCGAACGACCAGGCTGCCGACGGAGTACTGCAGGCCCGCCGTGGTCTGGCGCCGGTCGCCGACCAGGGTGCGCCCGGCCGGCTCGAACCGCCACCGCCCGTCGATGGACACCCGGGTGGCCGGATAGGGCATGGGCAGCCAGCTCTGCTTGTAGGAGCCCGCCGCCGACAGGTTCGTGCGCACCTCGGTCACCGCGACCGCGGGGCTCAGCCCCGGCGGCTCCGGCAGGGGCGTGGGGACGTCCTCGACCGCGCGCTCGGAGGAGCGCCAGGAGGTGCCGTCGAAGCGGTCCAGGGCCACGATCCGCAGGTACATGTCCCGGTTGTCCGGTGCGTTGGTGCGGTAGCGCAGCACCTCGGTGTTCTGCGGCTGGTTCAGGCTGCTCTGGAGCGATACCAGCGGGCTCACCGCGGAGATCAGGCCGCCCCCTCCCGCGCCGCCCCCGCCCGGACCGCTGCCGGTGCCGCCGAGGAAGCCGCCCCCCAGGGCCGGCAGGCCCGCCGGGACGGCCAGCGCCACGCCGAGGGCCACCACCCCGATCCGGCGGCCGGTGCGCACCGGGGCCCGCGCACCGGACTCGCGGTCGAGGCCGCCCCGGCCGGCACGCCGAGGGGCGCCGCCGAACACCCGTCCCCAGGCCGAGAGCCGGTCCCGGCCCTCGGCGAGCAGCAGCAGCAGATAGCCGACGGCCGCCAGCAGGAACCACACCCAGCCCGTGCCGCCCCGGGAGAGCCCCGTGGCGACGGTGTACAGCGCCAGCAGCGGGAGCCCCGCGGGCGCGGCGGACCGGTAGGTGACCGCGAGGGCGTCGACGACCAGCCCGATCACCAGCACCCCGGCGACCAGCATCAGCCGGATGCCCTCGGTCGCCGGGGCCGGGATGGCGTAGCGGTTGACGTCGTCCATGCCGGAGGAGAACAGCTCCGCGAAGCGCAGCGAGGCGTCCGGGCCCGGCAGCAGCCACAGCAGCGCCGTGTCCCGGACGAAGACGAGCGTCAGCCCGAGCACCGAGACCAGCACCTGGAGCGCCAGGGTGAGCGGGCGGGCCAGCGGCACCCGGCGGGCCAGCACCCCCGTGCCGCTCTGCAGCGCCAGCAGGAACGCCGCCGCGAGGATCCAGCCCGCGCCGTCGACCAGGGGCAGCAGCGCTCCCGCGGTCAGCAGCGTGGCGGCGTACGCGCACAGCGCCAGCCGTGCCTGTCCACTCATGACCAACCCCCCGGATAGCCGTCCGCGGCGCCCGAGGACGCGGCGCCCTCCTGCCCCGCCTGCCGCCACAGGTCGGCCAGCGCGTCGCCCGGCCGGACGGGCACCGCCGTCCACCCGGCCTCGCGCAGTACCCGCACCCGTTCCTGCGCGGCACCGGGGACGTGGTCCTCGCCCGTCCAGACACCGCTGTCCAGGACGAACGCGACCGCCGCCCCGGTGCGGCGCCGCATCCGCGCCGCCAGCGCGGTCTGGTCCTCGTCGAGATCGCCGAGGAAGGCGATCAGCAGCCCCTCGGTGCCGCCGCGCAGCCCGTCGAAGGCCCGCGACAGGCCCGCACCGTCGGAGTGCTCCACGACGGCGAGGGTGTCCATCATCAGCCCGGCCGCCTCGGCGGAGCCCTGCGCGGCACCGGCGGCGCCCTCGGAGCCCTCCTCGGGAACCGAGGTGCCCGTGTCCGTCAGCAGCCGGACCGTGAAGCCCCGTTCGAGCAGGTGCATCAGGGCCGACGCGGTCCCGGAGACCGCCCACTCGAACGCCGAGTCGGGGCCGCTCCCGCGGTAGGCGGCGGCGCGGGTGTCCAGCAGCACCGTGCAGCGGGCGCGCTGCTGCTGCTCCTCCCGGCGCACCATCAGCTCGCCGTACCTGGCGGTGGAGCGCCAGTGCACCCGGCGCAGGTCGTCGCCGTGGCGGTAGGCGCGCGGGATGATGTCGTCGTCGCCCGCGAGGGCGAGGGTGCGGCGGCGCCCCTCGCCGTAGCCGGTCGCCTCGCCGGCCAGGCTCACGGGCGGCAGCGGCTCGGTGCGGGGGACGACGGTGAGGGTGTCGGAGGCCTGGAAGGAGCGGGTCAGCTCGCACATCCCGAAGGGGTCGCTCAGCCGCAGCTGGAGCGGCCCGAGGGGGTAGCGCCCGCGCAGGTCGGAGCGGACCCGGTAGGACACCTCCCGCCGCCCGCCGGCCTCCACCCGGTCCAGCACGAAGCGGGGCCGGGGGCCGAGGACGTAGGGCACGTGGTCCTGGAGCATCAGCAGCCCGGTGGGCATCCGCGAGACGTTGTCCATGCGCAGATGGACGCGGGCCTCCGAGCCCGCAGGCACCCGGCCGGGGTGCAGACGGCGGCTTCCCGCGACCCGGTAGCGGGTGCGGTGCAGCGCGGCGACGCAGATCAGCGGCAGCACGGACAGCAGCAGACCCACCCGCAGCAGGTCCCCCTGGCCCAGGGCGTAGGCGCAGCCGGCCGCGGCCACCCCCGCGGCGAGGAAGGAGCGGCCGCGGGTGGTGAGCCCGCCCAGTGCGGCGCGCACCCCGGTCCTGCCCGCGGCCTCCGGGGCCGCGGGCGCGGCGGGCCGCCCGGCGGTCATCACAGCCGCCGGGCGCCGGGCTGCTGGCCGAAGAGGGGCTGGGGCGGCCGGCCCGCGACATAGGCGCCGTCGGAGCTGCCGGTCGTGGGCACGGGGGTGCCCTGCACGATGTCCCCCACCACCTGCCCGGCGGTGCGCCGGTTCAGCTGGGCCTGGGCGGTCGGCAGCAGCCGGTGGGCGAGCACCTGCACGGCGAGCTGCTGGACGTCGTCCGGCAGGGCGTAGTCGCGACCCGCGAGCGCGGCGGAGGCCTTGGCGGCCCGCACCAGGTGCAGGGTGGCGCGCGGCGAGGCGCCGAGCCGGAGGTCGGGGTGCGTGCGCGTCGCCTGGACCAGGTCCACGGCGTACTTGCGGACCGACTCCGCGACGTGCACCTCGCGGACGGTCTCGATCAGCTTGGCGATCTCGTGCGCGTGGGCCACCGGCTGGAGGTCGTCCAGCGGGTTGACGCCGCCGTGCACGTCCAGCATCTGCACCTCGGCGCCCGCGCTCGGGTACCCCATGGAGATCCGCGCCATGAACCGGTCGCGCTGCGCCTCGGGCAGCGGGTAGGTGCCCTCCATCTCGACCGGGTTCTGGGTGGCCACCACCATGAACGGGTCGGGCAGCTCGTAGGTCTTGCCGTCGATGGTGACCTGGCGCTCCTCCATCGACTCCAGCAGCGCGGACTGGGTCTTGGGCGAGGCGCGGTTGATCTCGTCGCCGATCACGATCTGCGCGAAGATCGCCCCCGGCTTGAACTCGAACTCGCGGCGCTGCTGGTCGAAGACCGACACACCGGTGATGTCCGAGGGCAGCAGGTCCGGCGTGAACTGGATACGCCGCACGGAGGAGTCGATGGACCGCGCCAGCGCCTTGGCCAGCATCGTCTTGCCGACGCCGGGGACATCCTCGATCAGAAGATGCCCCTCGGCGAGCAGCACGGTCAGCGACAGCCGCACGACCTCGGGCTTGCCCTCGATCACACTCTCCACGGACCTGCGGACACGCTCCGCGGTCGCGGTCAGATCGCTGAGGCTCGCTCGATCGTCAAAGGTCGTCACCCGGCCCTCCTCGGCCCGTTCCGGGACCGCCGCTCGTCGGACGACGACGCGGCCCACCACGAATCGCGGGCACCGTCCCCGGATCCGTCCGGAGGGCGCCACACTCGCATTCTTGTTGGCGGCACCGCGTCGTGTCACTCGCCTGTGGACAACCGAAGGCGAATAGACGGTTTCGACCCGATCTGTCCGACGCTCGGGTGTCCGCTCGTCACGCAGCGGGTTCGAAACCCGCCGCGCGGCGGGGTCGGATCATGCCATACGGAGGGCGGAGAGCATCACGCGGCCGGTGCGGAGCCGCCGGACGCGGGGCTGATCTCGCGCAGCAGGCCGGTCCGCACGTCGAAGACGAAGCCGCGGATGTCGTCGTTGTGCAGCAGGAAGGGGGAGGTGCGCACCCGCTGCATCGACTGCCGTACGTCCTGGTCCACGTCGCGGAAGGCCTCCACCGCCCAGGCGGGGCGCTGGCCGACCTCCTCCTCCAGCTCCATCCGGAACTCCTCGGTGATCGTCTCCAGACCGCAGCCGGTGTGGTGGACGAGGATCACGCTGCGGGTGCCGAGGGCCCGCTGGCTGATGGTGAGCGAGCGGATCACGTCGTCGGTGACGACCCCGCCGGCGTTGCGGATGGTGTGGCAGTCGCCGAGTTCCAGGCCCAGCGCGGCGTGCAGGTCGAGGCGGGCGTCCATGCAGGCCACGACGGCCACCTTCAGCACGGGACGCGCGTCCATGCCCGGGTCCTGGAAGGCGGAGGCGTAGGTGCGGTTCGCCTCGACGAGGCGATCGGTCACGGTTCCGGCGCCGGCGGGCGCGTGCGCAGAAGTCGACATGGCTCGAAGGTATCCGTCACAGGGGGCGGGGGGCCGCGGTGAGGGCGGACAAAGAGCGCCAACACACCCGCCTGTGAGCTAATGCACAGGCCATCCGGCCCCCTCCGGGCGACGCGCTGTGCGGTTGATTGACCGGCCCGGGCCGTCGACTAGAGTGACGCGCAGTTCCCGGAAGCCGCCCGCAGACGCCACCGGCAGACGTGCGTCGGCCTCCCCCGACCGTCTCCCGCATCCCGCGTGCGCGACGTACGCGCGGCCCGGCCCTGCTCCGCACCGCGCCGGATCTGAGAGGGCGCATGAGCCAGACCCGACACGTCCCGGTGATGCTCCAGCGGTGCCTGGACCTGTTGGCCCCCGCACTGGAGCAGCCCGCCCCCGGTGGAGGGGCGCCCGTCGTGGTCGACTGCACCCTCGGGCTCGGCGGCCACAGCGAGGCCCTGCTCACCCGCTTCCCCGAGGTCCGGCTCGTCGCCCTGGACCGCGACACGGAGGCCCTCCGGCTCGCCGGGGAGCGGCTCGCGCCCTTCGGCGACCGCGCCACCCTGGTGCACGCGGTCTACGACGAACTCCCCGGCGTCCTCGGGCGCCTCGGCATCCCGAGCGTCCAGGGGGTCCTCTTCGACCTGGGCGTCTCCTCCATGCAGCTGGACGAGGCCGGCCGCGGCTTCGCCTACGCGCAGGACGCCCCGCTGGACATGCGCATGGACCAGACGACCGGCATCAGCGCGGCGGAGGTCCTCAACACCTACCCCGCCGGCGAACTGGTGCGGATCCTGCGCGCCTACGGCGAGGAGAAGCAGGCGAAGCGCATCGTCTCCGCGGTGGTCCGGGAGCGCGAGAAGGAGCCCTTCACCACCAGCGCCCGGCTCGTGGAGCTGATCCGCGACTCCCTGCCGCAGGCCGCCAAGCGCACCGGGGGCAACCCCGCCAAGCGGACCTTCCAGGCGCTGCGCATCGAGGTCAACGGCGAGCTGTCCGTCCTCGAGAGGGCCGTCCCCGCCGCCGTCGCGGCCCTCGCGGTCGGCGGCCGGATCGCCGTGCTCTCCTACCACTCGCTGGAGGACCGGCTGGTCAAGCAGGTCCTCGCCGCCGGAGCCGCCACCACCGCGCCGCCCGGGCTGCCGGTGGTCCCCGAGGAGTACCAGCCGCGGCTGAAGCTGCTGACCCGCGGCGCCGAACTGCCCACCGAGGAAGAGGTGACCGAGAACCGCCGCGCCGCCCCCGCGCGTCTGAGAGGGGCGCAGCGCATCCGTGAGGACGTCTCCTAGCGGCACCGGTGCCCCAGGGGCCGCGGAGGCCGCGGCGCCGACCGCGCCCCGCCCGGTGGGGCGGCCCGCTCCCGCCCGCCGGGCCGCCGGAGGCACCCGAGCGGCGAGGGGCACGGAGGAGGGCGCCGGCGGGCGGTGCGCGACCCGCGGGTACGAGGCGATGCGGAGGACACCGTGAGCACAACGGCGAGGCAGCTGCGAGGAAAGGCCGCCCGGCTCGCCCGGCTGCTGCCGTCCGGGCCCAGCAGCGCCGCGAGGACGCCCTTCGTCCTGCTGGTCGTCCTGCTGCTGTCCGGCGGGCTGATCACTCTGCTGCTGCTCAACTCCTCCCTCAGCCAGGGCTCGTTCCGGCTGAGCGAGCTGAAGAAGCGCACCACCGAGCTCACCGACCAGCAGCAGGCGCTCCAGCGCGACGTGGACGGCCGGTCCGCGCCCGACGCCCTCGCACGCCGCGCCCGCGAACTCGGCATGGTCCCCGGGGGCAGCCCCGCCTTCCTGGACACCGACGGCACCGTCCGCGGCGTCCCCGGCGAGGCGACCGCACCCCCTCCGCCCCCGTCCGCCGCCACGCCCTCCTCCGGCACCGCCGACGCCGCGGACGAGGCCGCTCCGGAGCCGTCCGCGGCCCCCTCCGCCACGACCGGGGCCGACGCGGGCCCCGGCGCCTCTCCCGCACCGCCCGCACCCTCCGCCGAGCCGTCCCCGAGCCCGTCCCCGACCTCCTCCGGCAGGTGACCCCGTGCCCTCCCACGAACCCCCGCGGCGCCGTGTGCCGGGCCCGGCACGGCGCCCCTCCGCGCCCCCGCGCCGCGGCGGAGGGCGGCCCGCCCGGCGCCGGCCCGGCCCGGGGCCGCGCCGGCCGCGCACCATCACCCTCGGCAACCCCAGGCCCCGGCTGCGCCTGGTCAGCCTGGCGCTGACGCTGGTGATGCTGGCCTTCGTCGTGCGGCTGCTGCAGGTGCAGGCCGTCGACGCGGACGCCTACGCCGCCAAGGCCGACAAGAACCGCTACGGCAGCGTCACCCTGGCCGCCGAGCGCGGCCGGATCACCGACCGGACCGGCACCGCGCTCGCCACCTCCGTCGACGCCCACGACATCACCGCCGACCCCAAGATGTTCACCCCCGGGGAGAGCAAGGCGCCCGACGCGCCCGAGCAGGCGGCGGCCCTGCTCGCGCCGATCCTCGGCGCCGACCCCGAGGTCCTGGCCGAGCGCCTGCGCAAGCCCGGCTCCCGCTACGCCGTCCTCGCCCGCCGCCAGACCCCCCAGGTGTGGCGGCAGATCAAGGACCTCAAGGGCGTCTACGCCGAGAAGGCCGCCGCCGACAAGCGGGCGGGCGGCCCCGGCGCCAACGTGCTCGCCGGGGTCTTCCAGGAGCCCAGCAGCAGGCGGGTGTACCCCAACGGGGACCTGGCCGCCGCGATACTGGGCTACGTCAACGCCGAGGGCCGCGGCGCCGGGGGCGTCGAGTCGATGCTCGACACGACGCTCGCCGGGCAGGACGGCACGGTCACCTACGTCCAGTCGGGCGGCCGGCGGATCCCCACCGCCGGTTCCCGCGAGGTCCCCGCCGTGCCCGGCTCCGACGTGGAGCTGACCATCGACCGCGACATCCAGTGGGCCGCCCAGCGCGCCATCGAGGACCAGGTCGCCGAGTCCGCGGCGGACCGCGGCTACGTCATCGTGCAGAACGCCCGCACCGGCGAGGTCCTCGCCATGGCCAACGCCCCGGGCTTCGACCCCAACGACCTGCGCAGCGCCGACCCCGGGGCACTGGGCAACGCCGCGCTCCAGGACGCCTACGAGCCGGGCTCCACGGCCAAGGTGATGTCCATGGCCGCCGTGCTGGAGGAGGAGAAGGCCACCCCGGCCACCCGTGTCGTCGTCCCCAACCGGCTGCACCGCGGCGACCGGCTGTTCAAGGACGACATCGACCACCCGACCTGGTACCTGACGCTCAACGGCGTCCTCGCCAAGTCGAGCAACATCGGCACCATCCTGGCCACCGGCCAGCTCGGACCGACGCAGCGCGAGGCCAACCGGGTGCTCCACTCCTACCTGCGGGCCTTCGGCCTCGGCAGCACCAGCGGCATCGGCTATCCGGGCGAGACGGCCGGGATCCTCGCCGACCCCGCCGACTGGTCCACCTCGCAGCAGTACACGATCCCCTTCGGCCAGGGCCTGTCCGTCAACGCCCTCCAGGCCGCGTCCGTCTACTCGACCATCGCCAACGGCGGGGTCCGCGTCGCACCCACCCTGGTGCGCGGCACCCGGGGGCCCGACGGCCGGTTCTCCGCCGCGCCCGCCCCCCGCAAGGAGCGGGTGGTCAGCGAGGAGACCGCGCGCACCCTGGCCACCATGCTCGAATCCGTCGTCGACGACGAGGAGGGCACCGGGACCAAGGCGCGCATCCCCGGCTACCGCGTCGCCGGCAAGACCGGTACGGCCAACCGGGTCGACCCCGAACTCGGCCGCTACAAGGGCTACACCGCCTCCTTCGCCGGCTTCGCCCCCTCGGACGCGCCCGAGGTCACCGTCTACTGCGCCATCCAGAACCCCACCAAGGGCAGCTACTTCGGCGGCCAGATCTGCGGGCCGGTCTACCGGGAGGTCATGGAGTTCGCCCTGAAGACCCTGCAGGTCCCGCCGACGGGCAGGGCACCGGCCCGGCTGCCCGTGACCTTCGAACCCGGTGAGTGACGCACCAGGAGGAACCAGTGACGACCATCACGCCCGGCCCCGGGAACCGCCCGGCAGGCGGCCCCCGTTTTTCCCCCGGGCCGTCCGCGCCCGGTACGCTCACCGCCGTGCCACACGCTGATCAGTCCCGAAACCCCCAGCCCGCAGCCGACCACGCCGGAGCCCCGCGCCCGGAACGGCCCAGCCCGACGAGCCTCGGGGGCCTGGCGGCCCGGCTGGGCGTCCCGGCCCCGGCGGAGGCGGAGATCACCGGCATCACCCACGACTCCCGGGCCGTGCGCCCCGGCGACGTCTACGCCGCCCTTCCGGGCGCGCGGTTCCACGGTGCCGACTTCGCGGCCCAGGCCGCCGACCTGGGGGCCGCCGCGATCCTGACCGACCCCTCCGGCGCGGAGCGCGCCGCCGCCACCGGAGTGCCGGTGCTCGTCACCGACGACCCGCGCTCCCACATGGGCGACCTCGCCGCCGAGATCTACGGCCGCCCGGGCAGGGACCTGCTCCAGATCGGCATCACCGGCACCTCCGGCAAGACCACCACCGCCTACCTGGTCGAGGGCGGGCTGCGCGCGGCCGGCCGGGCGACCGGCCTGATCGGCACGGTGGAGATGCGCATCGGGGACGAGCGCATCAAGTCCGAGCGGACCACGCCGGAGGCCACCGACCTCCAGGCGCTCTTCGCGGTCATGCGCGAACGCGGCGTCGACTCCGTCGCCATGGAGGTCTCCAGCCACGCCCTGGTGCTCGGCCGGGTCGACGGCTGCGTCTTCGACATCGCGGTCTTCAACAACCTCAGCCCGGAGCACATGGAGTTCCACTCCGGCATGGAGGACTACTTCCAGGCCAAGGCCCGGCTGTTCACCCCCGAGCGCAGCGGCAAGGCCGTCGTCAACCTCGACGACGAGTACGGGCGCAGGCTGGTCAAGGAGGCCACCGTGCCGGTGACCACCTTCTCCGCCGAGGGCCATCCGGACGCCGACTGGCGCGCCGAGGACGTGCAGGTGGGCTCCGTCGGCTCCACCTTCACCGCGGTCGGGCCGGGCGGACTGCGGGTGCACGCCCGGTCGCCGCTCCCCGGCCCGTTCAACGTCGCCAACACGCTCGCCGCGCTCACCGTCCTCGCGGTCGCCGGGATCGACCCGCAGACCGCCGCCGACGGAATCGGGGCCGTCCCCGGCGTGCCGGGCCGCCTGGAGCGGGTGGACGCGGGCCAGCCCTACCTCGCCGTCGTCGACTACGCGCACAAGACCGACGCCGTCGAGTCCGTGCTGCGCTCGCTGCGCAAGGTCACCGAGGGCCGGGTGCACATCGTCCTCGGCTGCGGCGGCGACCGGGACACCTCCAAGCGCGGCCCGATGGGGGCCGCCGCCGCCCGTCTCGCCGACACCGCCGTGCTCACCTCGGACAACCCGCGCTCCGAGGACCCCCTCGCCATCCTGGCGGCCATGCTGGCCGGTGCCGCCGAGGTCCCGATCCACGAGCGCGGGGACGTCCTGGTCTTCGAGGAGCGCGGCGCCGCCATCGCGGCGGCCGTCGCCCGGGCGGAGAAGGGCGACACCGTGCTCGTCGCCGGCAAGGGCCACGAGCAGGGCCAGGACATCGCCGGCGTCGTCCGCGCCTTCGACGACCGCACGGTGCTCCGCGCCGCCATCGAGGCGCGGGAGGCCGGTACCGGGGAGCGAACGGATCGCGCCACCGCACACGAGAAGACCCAGGGATGACCCAGTGATCGCCCTCTCCCTCGCCGAGATCGCCGAAATCGTCGGCGGGCAGACCCACGACATACCGGATCCGGCCATCCAGGTCACCGGCAGCGTCGTCATCGACTCCCGGGCCGTGGAGCCCGGGGGGCTGTTCGCCGCGTTCCGGGGCGAGCACGCCGACGGGCACGACTTCGCCGCCGGCGCCGTGGACCGGGGCGCCGTGGCGGTCCTCGCCGCCCGCCCGCTGGGCCTGCCCGCCATCGTCGTGGACGACGTCCAGGGCGCCCTCGGGCGGCTCGCCCGGGCCGTGGTGGAGCGCCTGGGCACGCAGGTCGTCGCCCTCACCGGCTCGGCCGGGAAGACCAGCACCAAGGACCTCGTGGCCCAGGTCCTCGGGCGCAAGGCGCCCACGGTCTTCACCCCCGGCTCCCTCAACAACGAGATCGGCCTGCCGCTCACCGCGCTGACCGCGACCGCCGAGACCGAGCACCTGGTGCTGGAGATGGGGGCGCGTGGAATCGGCCATATCCGCTATCTCACCGAGCTCACCCCCCCGCGGATCGGCCTGGTGCTCAACGTCGGCACCGCCCACATCGGCGAGTTCGGCGGCCGGGAGCAGATCGCCCGGGCGAAGGGCGAACTGGTCGAGTCCCTGCCCGAGGAAGGCGTCGCCGTCCTCAACGCCGACGACCCGCTGGTCCGCGCCATGGCGGACCGGACCCGGGCGCGGGTGCTGCTGTTCGGCGAGGCCGCCGACGCGGCGGTCCGTGCCGAGAATGTCCGGCTCACGAAGCTCGGACAGCCCTCCTTCACCCTTCACACACCCACCGGGTGCAGCACCGTGACCATGCGGCTGTACGGTGAGCACCACGTGTCGAACGCGCTCGCCGCGGCCGCCGTCGCCCATGAGCTGGGCATGCCTGTGGACGAGATCGCCCTCGCGCTCTCCGAGGCGGGCACCCTCTCCCGCTGGCGCATGGAGGTCACCGAGCGTCCGGACGGCGTCACGATCGTCAACGACGCCTACAACGCGAACCCCGAGTCCATGCGTGCCGCGCTGCGGGCGCTGGCCGCCATGGGCGAGGCCGCACGGGCCGAAGGGGGCCGTACGTGGGCGGTGCTCGGCATGATGGCCGAGCTCGGCGACGCGGCGCTGGCCGAGCACGACGCGGTCGGTCGGCTGGCCGTCCGGCTCAATGTCGGCAGGCTCGTCGCGGTCGGGGGCAGGGAAGCGTCCTGGTTGCAACTGGGCGCATACAACGAGGGTTCGTGGGGTGAGGAGTCGGTGCACGTGTCCGACGCGCAGGCGGCGGTCGACCTGTTGCGCGCAGAGTTGCGCCCGGGTGATGTCGTGCTGGTGAAGGCGTCCCGGTCGGTGGGCCTGGAACGGGTCGCCGCGGCGCTGCTCGAGGGTGAGGGTGCCGTCCGATGAGGCAGATCCTCTTCGCCGGGGCCATCGGCCTCTTCCTCACCCTGATCGGCACCCCGCTGCTCATCAAGCTCCTCGCACGCAAGGGGTACGGGCAGTTCATCCGGGACGACGGCCCGCGGACGCACGGCAGCAAGAAGGGCACGCCCACCATGGGCGGCATCTCCTTCATCCTGGCCACGCTCATCGCCTACGCCCTCGCCAAGGTGATCACTGGGGAGGACCCGACCTTCTCGGGCCTGCTGGTCCTCTTCCTGATGGCGGGCATGGGCCTGGTCGGCTTCCTCGACGACTACATCAAGATCGTCAAGCAGCGCTCGCTGGGCCTGCGGGCCAAGGCGAAGATGGCCGGCCAGCTGATCGTCGGCATCGCCTTCGCGGTGCTGTCGCTGCAGTTCGCCGACAGCCGCGGCAACACCCCGGCCTCCACCAAGCTGTCGTTCATCACGGACTTCGGCTGGTCGATCGGCCCGGTGCTGTTCGTCATCTGGGCGCTGTTCATGATCCTCGCCATGTCGAACGGCGTGAACCTGACGGACGGTCTGGACGGCCTCGCCACCGGCGCCTCGGTGATGGTCTTCGGCGCCTACACCTTCATCGGCCTGTGGCAGTTCCAGGAGTCCTGCGCCAACGCCCAGACCCTGACCAACCCCAACGCCTGCTTCGAGGTGAGGGATCCGCTCGACCTCGCGGTCGTGGCCTCGGCACTGATGGGCGCCTGCTTCGGCTTCCTGTGGTGGAACACCTCGCCGGCCAAGATCTTCATGGGCGACACCGGCTCGCTGGCGCTCGGCGGCGCCCTGGCGGGTCTGGCGATCTGCTCCCGCACCGAACTGCTGCTCGCGCTCCTCGGCGGCCTGTTCGTCCTCATCACCATGTCCGTGGTGATCCAGGTCGGCTCCTTCCGGATGACCGGCAAGCGGGTCTTCAGAATGGCGCCCCTCCAGCACCACTTCGAACTCAAGGGGTGGTCCGAGGTCCTGGTGGTGGTCCGCTTCTGGATCATCCAGGGCATGTGCGTGATCGTGGGACTGGGCCTCTTCTACGCGGGATGGGCAGCCGACAAGTGAGCCACTGGCAGGGCAGGAAGATCACCGTCGCCGGCCTGGGCGTGAGCGGCGTCAGCGCCGCGCGCGCCCTGGCCCGGCTGGGCGCCGAGGTGACCGTCGTCGACGGCGGTTCCGGCGAAGCGCACCGGGCCCGCGCGGCCGAACTCGCCGACGAGGGCGTCGCCGTGCGCCTCGGCGACGCCGAGACGCTGCCCGAGGGCACCGGGCTGGTGGTCACCTCGCCCGGCTGGAAGCCCTCCAGCCCGCTGTTCGCGGCCGCGGCCGCCGCCGGGGTCGACGTCGTCGGGGACGTCGAGATCGCCTGGCGGCTGCGCGGCCCGGACGCTCCGCCCTGGCTCGCCGTCACCGGCACCAACGGCAAGACCACCACGACCCGGATGCTGGCCTCGATCCTGACCGCCGCCGGACTGCGCACCGCCGCCATCGGCAACATCGGCACCCCGATCGTCGACGTGGTGACCGGCGGCGAGCCCTACGACGTGCTCGCCGTGGAACTCTCCAGCTACCAGCTGCACTGGGCACCCTCGCTGCGCGCCCACTCCGCGGCCGTGCTCAACCTCGCCCCGGACCACCTGGACTGGCACGGCTCCATGGAGGCCTACGCCGCCGACAAGGGCCGGATCTACGAGGGCAACACCGTCGCCTGCGTCTACAACGCCGCCGACAAGGCCACCGAGGACCTGGTCCGCGAGGCGGACGTGGTGGAGGGCTGCCGGGCCGTGGGCTTCACGCTGGGCACCCCCGGCCCCTCCCAACTCGGCGTCGTCGAGGGCATCCTGGTGGACCGCGCCTTCGTCGAGGAGCGCCACCGGCAGGCGCAGGAGCTCGCCGAGGTCTCCGACGTCCGGCCGCCGGCCCCGCACAACATCGCCAACGCCCTCGCGGCGGCGGCCCTCGCGCGCGCCTTCGGCGTCCCCGCGCAGGCCGTCCGCGACGGACTGCGCGCCTTCAGCCCCGACCCGCACCGCATCGACCACGTCGCCGACGTGGACGGCGTGGCGTACGTGGACGACTCCAAGGCGACCAACACCCACGCGGCCCAGGCCTCGCTCGCCGCCTACGACCCGATCGTCTGGATCGCCGGGGGCCTCGCCAAGGGCGCCGCCTTCGACGAACTGGTCGCGCAGTCCGCCGGGCGCCTGCGGGGCGCCGTGCTGATCGGGGCCGACCGCGCCCTGGTCCGCGAGGCCCTGGCGCGACACGCCCCCGACGTCCCGGTGGTGGACCTCGACCGGACCGACACTGGGGCGATGGCCGCCGCGGTCGCCGAGGCCGCGCGGCTCGCCCGGCCCGGGGACACCGTCCTGCTGGCCCCGGCCTGCGCGTCGATGGACATGTTCACCAACTACACCGAGCGGGGCGAGGCGTTCGCGGAAGCGGTCCGCGCCCTCGCCGACGAGCGCGGCTGACGGCCACCGGGCCCGGCGCTCCCGCCGGGCCCGACTGGAGGGACAGCGACCATGCCGCCCACACCGCACGGGGACACCGCAGCCCCCGGTCCTCCCGGGGGCGACCGGGAGCCGACGGCCGGCCCCTCCCGGCGCCGAGTGCTCCGCGCCGGCGCCCCGGAACCCCGTCCGGCCCCGGCCGGGGGCTCCGCCCTCCGGCCGCTGCCGCGCTCGCGCCCGGGGACGGCGGCCCGGCCGCCGGCCTCCCGGGCCGCCCGGCCCGGGGCGACGCCCGGCCCGCGGGGGCTGTACGAGCGGGCGCGCAGGGGCTGGGACCGGCCGCTGACCTCCTATTACCTGATCTTCGGCAGCAGCCTGCTGATCATCGTGCTGGGCCTGGTGATGGTCTACTCGGCCTCGATCATCCAGGCCCTGGAGTACTCGCTCCCCGCCTCGTACTTCTTCCGGAAGCAGTTCCTCGCCGCACTGATCGGCGGGGCGCTGCTGCTGGCCGCCTCGCGGATGCCGGTCCCCCTGCACCGGGCGCTGTCCTACCCGCTGCTGGTGGGTGCGGTCTTCCTCATGGTGCTGGTGCAGGTGCCGGGGATAGGGCACGCGGTCAACGGCAACCAGAACTGGATCCACCTCGGCGGGCCCTTCCAGCTCCAGCCCAGCGAGTTCGGCAAGCTGGCACTCATCCTGTGGGGGGCGGACCTGCTCGCCCGCAAGCAGGACAAGCGGCTGCTGACGCAGTGGAAGCACCTGCTGGTCCCGCTGGTCCCGGTGGCCTTCCTGCTGCTCGGCCTGATCATGCTGGGCGGGGACATGGGCACGGCCATCATCCTCGCCGCGGTCCTGTTCGGTCTGCTGTGGCTCGCCGGGGCGCCCACCCGGCTGTTCGCCGGGGTGCTCGGCGTCGCCGTGCTCGCCGGTGCCGTCCTGATCTGGACGAACCCGACCCGGATGTCCCGGCTGCAGTGCATCGGCGCCAGCGACCTGGGACCCCGAGGCGAGTGCTGGCAGGCCGTGCACGGCATCTATGCTCTTGCCTCCGGCGGATGGTTCGGTTCGGGCCTGGGGGCGAGTGTGGAAAAATGGGGCCAACTGCCTGAACCGCACACCGACTTCATCTTCGCCGTCACCGGTGAGGAACTGGGGCTGGCGGGGACGCTGTCGGTGCTCGCGCTGTTCGCGGCTCTAGGCTATGCGGGTATCCGCGTCGCCGGACGCACGGAGGACCCATTCGTCAGGTACGCAGCCGGAGGTGTGACCACCTGGATCACGGCCCAGGCCGTGGTCAACATCGGTGCGGTGCTCGGCCTGCTGCCGATCGCCGGTGTCCCGCTTCCGCTGTTCTCCTACGGAGGGTCGGCCCTGCTGCCGACGATGTTCGCGGTCGGGCTGCTGATCGCCTTCGCCCGGCAGGACCCGGCGGCGAAGGCGGCGCTGGCCGCCCGGAGGCCCGGCGTGAGATGGAAGTCGATGAGACGGCGCATGACGAAGCGTCCGTCCGGAGAGCGGTGAATTTCGGTGCATGTCGTACTCGCCGGTGGGGGGACCGCCGGCCACATCGAGCCCGCGCTCGCCCTCGCGGACGCCCTGCGCAGGCAGGACCCGACCGTGGGCATCACGGCCCTGGGCACGGAGCGCGGACTGGAGACGCGGCTCGTCCCCGAGCGGGGGTACGAGCTGGCGCTCATCCCCGCCGTCCCGCTGCCGCGCAAGCCCACACCCGAGCTGATCACGGTGCCCGGGCGGCTGCGCGGCACCATCAAGGCCGCCGAGCAGGTCCTGGAGCGCACCAAGGCCGACTGCGTCGTCGGCTTCGGAGGCTATGTCGCGCTGCCCGGCTATCTGGCGGCCAAGCGCCTCGGCGTGCCGATCGTGGTGCACGAGGCGAACGCCCGCCCCGGCCTGGCCAACAAGATCGGCTCCCGGTACGCGGCCTCCGTCGCCGTCGCCACCCCCGACAGCAAGCTCCGCGACGCGCGCTACATCGGCATCCCGCTGCGCCACTCCATCGCGACGCTCGACCGGGCGCGGGTGCGCCCCGAGGCGCGGGCGGCGTTCGGGCTCGACCCCAACCTGCCGACCCTCCTGGTCTCGGGCGGTTCGCAGGGCGCCCGCCGGCTCAACGAGGTGGTCCAGCAGATCGCCCCGGTGCTCCAGCGCTCCGGTATCCAGGTCCTCCACGCGGTCGGCCCGAAGAACGAACTGCCGCACGTGGACAACATGCCCGGGATGCCGCCCTATGTGCCGGTACCGTACGTGGACCGGATGGATCTCGCGTACGCCGCGGCGGACATGATGCTCTGCCGCGCGGGCGCGATGACCGTCGCGGAGCTCTCCGCCGTCGGGCTGCCCGCCGCCTACGTCCCGCTGCCGATCGGCAACGGCGAACAGCGGCTCAACGCCCAGCCGGTGGTCAAGGCGGGCGGCGGACTGCTGGTGGACGACGCCGAGCTGACCCCCGAATGGGTCCAGGGCAACGTCGTGCCCGTGCTCGCCGATCCGCACCGGCTGTACGAGATGTCCCGTGCGGCTGCCGAGTTCGGGCGGCGGGACGCCGACGAGCTGCTCGTCGGAATGGTGTACGAGGCGATTGCTGCACGCCGCCGGGCGTGAGGAGGCAGGGAGCGTGGCCGGACCCACCACCGCCGAGCGCGGTGCACGACAGCCCCGGGACGGATCCGGGGGCTCCGGGGGTCCGGCCCCGGCACCCGGCCGGGAGGGCGGCGCCCGCCGCGGTCGGCGCCTGCGCCGCGCGCTGGTCGCCGCCGTCGCCGCCGCTTCGGTCCTGGCGGGGCTCGCCTGGGTGCTCTACGGCTCCCCCTGGCTGAGGACCCGGGAGGTCGGCACCACCGGCACCCGGCTGCTGACCCCCGAGGAGGTCGAGCGCGTGGCGGACGTGCCGATCGGCGCCCCCCTCGCCTCGGTCGACACCGCGGGGACGGAGGCCCGCCTGCTGCGGGAGCTGCCCCGGATCCGCTCGGTTCGGGCGGTGCGCTCCTGGCCGCACGCCATCCGCCTGGAGGTGACGGAGCGCACGGCCGTCCTGCTGCTGCGCGAGGGCTCGCAGTACGCCGAAGTCGACGCCGAGGGGGTGCAGTTCGCCACCGTCCCGGTGGCGCCCCGGGGGATCCCGCTGCTGGAGGTGGACGCCGCGCGCTCCCCGAGCCGGGCGCGGTTCGGCGAGGACCGCCTGCTGGCGGCGGCGGTGGCGGTCCGGAGCCGCATCCCCGAGGACGTGGTGGGCGACCTGGTCGCCGTCAAAGTCCGTTCGTATGACGATATTTCTCTGCGTTTGACCGGAGATCGCACGGTTCTCTGGGGCAGTTCGGAGGAGGGCGAGGCGAAGGCCCGCGCGCTCACCGCGCTGCTGAAGGCCGCGCCGGATGCCGGGCGCTATGACGTGACGGTGCCCACCGCGCCTGCCTCCTCAGGGAGTTGACGGGTATCTGCCCAGGCCAGCACCCTGGTTGGGCATCGTGGGGCGTGATCACATAGGGTGAAAAGAAAAACGGGAGGTTCGGCGTGTTCGTTGTACGGGCGCCGCTCGCCGACTTAGTGTCCTGTTCGGAAGAGTCCAGGGAACAGGCACACTGATAACCCTAAACTTCACCCTTAGGGTTCGGGTCGGCAGCCGAGCTGGTCGGGCCGTCCGTCCCCATTCGACATCAGTCGTCGCACCGCAGCCCGCGAGGCGGCGACACGTAACTCGAGGCGAGAGGCCTTCGACGTGGCAGCACCGCAGAACTACCTCGCAGTCATCAAGGTCATCGGTGTCGGCGGCGGTGGTGTCAATGCCATCAACCGGATGATCGAGGTCGGTCTCAAGGGCGTCGAGTTCATCGCGATCAACACCGACGCGCAAGCGCTGTTGATGAGCGACGCCGACGTCAAGCTCGACGTCGGCCGCGAACTCACCCGCGGCCTCGGCGCCGGAGCCAACCCGGCGGTCGGCCGGAAGGCGGCAGAGGACCACCGCGAGGAGATCGAGGAGGTCCTCAAGGGGGCCGACATGGTCTTCGTCACGGCCGGTGAGGGCGGCGGAACGGGCACCGGCGGCGCCCCCGTCGTCGCCAACATCGCCCGCTCGCTCGGCGCCCTGACCATCGGCGTCGTGACGCGCCCCTTCACCTTCGAGGGCCGCCGGCGGGCCAACCAGGCGGAGGACGGCATCGCCGAGCTCCGCGAAGAGGTCGACACCCTCATCGTCATCCCCAACGACCGCCTGCTGTCCATCTCGGACCGCCAGGTGAGCGTGCTGGACGCCTTCAAGTCGGCGGACCAGGTCCTGCTCTCGGGCGTCCAGGGCATCACCGACCTCATCACCACCCCCGGCCTGATCAACCTCGACTTCGCGGACGTCAAGTCCGTGATGTCCGAGGCGGGGTCCGCCCTGATGGGCATCGGCTCCGCCCGCGGCGACGACCGCGCGGTGGCGGCGGCGGAGATGGCGATCTCCTCGCCGCTGCTGGAGGCGTCCATCGACGGCGCCCGCGGGGTGCTGCTCTCCATCTCCGGCGGCAGCGACCTGGGCCTGTTCGAGATCAACGAGGCCGCCCAGCTCGTCAGCGAGGCGGCCCACCCCGAGGCGAACATCATCTTCGGCGCGGTGATCGACGACGCGCTCGGCGACGAGGTGCGGGTCACCGTCATCGCCGCCGGCTTCGACGGGGGCCAGCCCCCGGCACGGCGCGAGAACGTGATCGGCTCGGCCTCCGCCAAGCGCGAGGAGGCGGCCCCGGCCCCGGCACGCAGCGAGACGGCCCGCCCGTCGGGCGGCCTGGGCACCGTGCCCGTCCGCGAGGAGCCGCCCGCCCCGGCCGAGCCCGCGCCCGTCGCCGGCGACACCGCCCAGGCCCCGGCCCCGCCGCAGGTCCCCTCCGCCCGTCCGTACGACACCCAGGCCGAGGAACTGGACGTCCCGGACTTCCTCAAGTGACCGTGCAGCACGAGGCCATAGACGAGAGCGGCGCGCACTTCGCCTTCACCGACCGGTGGGGCGGGGTGAGCGCCGCTCCGTACGAGCGGCTCAACCTCGGCGGCGCCGTCGGCGACGACCCCGCGGCCGTACGGGAGAACCGGTCCATCGCCGCCCGGGCCCTCGGCCTGGACGCGGATCGGGTCGTCTGGATGAACCAGGTCCACGGCAGGGACGTCGCCGTCGTCGACGGGCCCTGGGCGAAGGGGCCGGTCCCCGCCGTCGACGCGCTGGTCACCGCCCGGCGCGGACTGGCGCTCGCGGTGCTCACCGCCGACTGCACCCCCGTGCTGCTGGTCGACCCCGAGGCCGGGGTGGTCGGCGCGGCCCATGCCGGGCGGCCCGGCACGGTCGCCGGGGTCGTGCCGGCGACCGTGGCGGCGATGCGCTCGCTCGGAGCCGAACCGGAACGCATCATCGCCCGTACCGGACCGGCCGTATGCGGTCGCTGCTACGAGGTTCCCGAGCAGATGCGGTCCGATGTGGCCGAAGCGGAACCGGCGGCCTGGTCCGAGACCAGCTGGGGGACGCCGGCCGTGGACGTCACCGCCGCGGTCCACGCCCAACTTGCCGCGCTCGGTGTCGCGGACCTGGCCGCCTCGCCGGTCTGCACCCTGGAGTCGCCGGACCACTACTCGTACCGGCGCGACCGCACCACCGGGCGGCTCGCCGGATACGTCTGGCTCGAGGACCGGGGAGAGCGATGACCGACGACCGCAGGGCCGAGCTCGCCGCCAACCTGGCGGGCGTCGAGGAGCGGATCGCCGCCGCCTGCGCCGCGGCCGGCCGTCCGCGCGAGGAGGTGACCCTGATCGTGGTCACCAAGACCTACCCGGCATCCGACGTGCGCATCCTCCACGGGCTCGGCGTCCGCCACATGGCGGAGAACCGCGACCAGGACGCGGCGCCGAAGGCCGCCGCCTGCGCGGACCTGGACATCCACTGGCATTTCGTCGGCCAGTTGCAGACCAACAAGGTCCGTTCCGTTGCGGGTTATGCCGATACGGTGCAGTCCGTCGACCGGCTCCGGCTGGTGACCGCCCTCTCCGGGGCCGCCGTGCGCGCCGGCCGGGAGGTCACCTGCCTGGTGCAGGTCGCGCTGGACGCCGAGTCCGGCCAGCAGGGGGAGCGGGGCGGTGTCGCGCCCGACGGTGTGGCGGAGTTGGCCGACGCGGTCGCCGGCTCCCCGGGGCTCCGCCTCGGCGGGCTGATGACCGTGGCGCCGCTCCGGGGCCCCTACGCGGGACGGCAACAGGCCGCGTTCGAGCGTCTGATGGAATCGTCGTCCCGCCTGCGCGCCGACCATCCGGCTGCGAACATGGTGTCGGCGGGGATGAGTGCGGACCTCGAACAGGCCGTGGCGGCGGGTGCGACACATGTACGCGTCGGCACCGCGGTACTCGGAGTCCGCCCGAGGCTCGGGTAACGTCGCGAAGCAAGTCGGACCACAGTAGAAAATATGGTCATTACCGCTGAAAGGCGGGCAGACCGCGTGGATACGGGCACTTGGTGACGATTGCCGATCCACCACAGAGCGGAGGACTCAGAGAATGGCCGGCGCTATGCGCAAGATGGCGGTCTACCTCGGCCTCGTGGAGGACGATGGGTACGACGGCCGGGGCTTCGACCCCGATGACGACTTCGAACCCGAGCCCGAGCCGGAGCGCGAGCACCGGCGGCACGCGCCCCCGCAGCAGGTCGAGCGGGAGGAGCCGGTCCGGGCCACCGCCCCGCCGGCGCCCCGCGAGCCGGTCTCCCTCCCCGTCGAGAACCCCCGCCCCGCGCGTATCGCCCCCGTGGCATCCATCACACCCGACCGCCCGAGCCTGGAGAAGAACGCACCGGTGATCATGCCCAAGGTCGTGTCCGAGCGGGAGCCCTACCGCATCACCACGTTGCACCCGCGGACCTACAACGAGGCCCGTACCATCGGGGAACACTTCCGCGAGGGCACGCCTGTGATCATGAACCTCACGGAGATGGACGACACCGATGCGAAGCGACTTGTCGACTTTGCCGCGGGGCTCGTCTTCGGTCTGCATGGCAGCATTGAACGCGTGACGCAGAAGGTGTTCCTGTTGTCGCCTGCTAACGTCGATGTCACGGCTGAGGACAAGGCCCGCATCGCTGAGGGCGGATTCTTCAACCAGAGCTGAGGAAAGACACCGGGAACGACCCGGCCGGAAGCGGCCGGCAACGAGAGACCAGGGGAGAGGGAAGCGCGGGATGGGCGTCGCACTACAAGTGATCTACATCGCGCTGATGTGCTTCCTGGTCGTGCTGATCTTCCGGCTGGTCATGGACTACGTCTTCCAGTTCGCGCGTTCATGGCAGCCCGGCAAGGCGATGGTGGTCGTTCTGGAGGCCACCTACACTGTCACCGATCCACCGCTCAAGCTCCTTCGGCGGTTCATCCCGCCGTTGCGTCTCGGGGGCGTGGCACTCGACCTGTCCTTCTTCGTTCTGATGATCATCGTCTACATCCTGATCTCCGTCGTACGCGGCGTGGGGAGCTAGGTGTGAGCGATACGGTCCTGCCGACTGCCGACGACTACGTAGAGGTGAAGAAGAGATGCCGCTGACCCCCGAGGACGTGCGGAACAAGCAGTTCACGACCGTCCGCCTTCGAGAAGGCTATGACGAGGACGAGGTCGATGCCTTCCTCGACGAGGTCGAAGCCGAACTGACCCGCCTGCTCCGCGAGAACGAGGACCTGCGCGCCAAGCTGGCCGCGGCGACCCGTGCGGCTGCCCAGAACCAGCAACAGCAGGGCATGCGCAAACCCCCGGAGCCCCAGGACGGGCGCGGCGGGCCCGGGGCTCCCGTCCCCGCCGCCATATCCGGACCGCCGCAGCAGCAGCAGCCTCCGCAGATGGGCCCGCCCCAGCTGCCGGGCGGCGCGCCCCAGCTGCCTGCCGGCCCCAGCCACGGCGGCCCCCAGGGTCCCGGCGGCCCCATGGGCCCCGGTCCGATGCAGGGCGGCGGCCCCATGGGCGGTCCGATGGGCGGCCCCATGGGCGGTCACGGCGGCCCGCAGGGTCCCGGCCCGATGGGCGGCGGCCAGGGCCCCGGCGGCGACAGTGCCGCGCGTGTGCTCTCGCTGGCCCAGCAGACCGCCGACCAGGCGATCGCCGAGGCCCGCTCCGAGGCCAACAAGATCGTCGGCGAGGCCCGTTCGCGTGCCGAGGGCCTGGAGCGCGACGCCCGTGCCAAGGCCGACGCCCTGGAGCGGGACGCCCAGGAGAAGCACCGGGTGGCCATGGGCTCGCTGGAGTCCGCCCGCGCCACCCTGGAGCGCAAGGTCGAGGACCTGAGGGGCTTCGAGCGCGAGTACCGCACCCGCCTCAAGTCGTACCTGGAGTCGCAGCTGCGCCAGCTGGAGACCCAGTCCGACGACTCCCTCGCCCCGCCGCGCTCTCCCGCCGCCGCCTCGCTGCCGCCGTCCCCGGCGCCGTCGATGGCACCGGCCGGTGCGAGCGCCCCGTCCTACGGCGGCAACCAGCCGATGGGCGGCCACGGCGGCCCGTCCTCCTCCGGTCCGTCCTACGGCGGCCAGCAGCAGATGTCCCCGGCGATGACCCAGCCGATGGCACCGGTGCGACCGCAGGCGCCGCAGCCGATGCAGCAGGCTCCCTCGCCGATGCGCGGTTTCCTGATCGACGAGGACGACAACTGACCGGCCCGGGCGCGCAGCGCGCGTAGAGCCGTCGGCAGACAGCGGGACCGGGCCCGGGGTGCACACCAGCACCCCGGGCCCGGTCCTTTTCCTTTGGCGCTTCACCGCCGCCGTGTCCGCCGCGCCCGGCCCGCCGCGCCCGGCCCGTCGAACCCGGCGCGGCGGACGCGGCTGCCCAGCGCCCGGCGGGGGGGCGGACCGGACCGCGCGGACGCCGGACCGGGTGCCAGGACGCGCCGAGGGCCCGGACGCGGAGGCGTCCGGGCCCTCGGGGAGCGGGTCAGGCCCTGCGGAGGCGGAAGGCCAGGCCGAGGCCCTCGTCCCGGAAGGCCGCGCCGAAGCCCTCGTCGCCGTCGCCGGTCGCGAAGTCGGTGGCCAGCACCTCGTCCGCGATCAGCTCCGCGTGCTCCGCCAGCGCCGAGGCGACCTCGGCGTCCGTCGAGGTCCACCGCAGCGCGATCCGGTCCGCCACGTCCAGGCCGCTGTTCTTGCGGGCCTCCTGGATCAGGCGGATGGCGTCGCGCGCGAGGCCGGCGCGGCGCAGCCCGGGCGTGATCTCCAGGTCGAGGGCGACCGTCGCGCCCGCGTCGGAGGCCACGGACCAGCCCTCGCGGGGCGTCTCCGTGATGATGACCTCCTCGGGGGAGAGCGCGATCGTCTCGCCGCCCACCTCCAGGCTCGCCTCCCCGGAGCGCAGTGCGAGCGCGAGCGCCGCGGCGTCCGCCGCCGCCACGGCCTTGGCGACCTCCTGCACGCCCTTGCCGAAGCGCTTGCCGAGCGCCCGGAAGTTGGCCTTCGCGGTGGTGTCCACCAGCGAGCCCCCGACCTCGGAGAGCGCGGCCAGCGAGGTGACGTTCAGCTCCTCGGTGATCTGCGCGCGCAGCTCCGGGGAGAGCGTCTCGAAGCCGGCCGCCGCCACCAGCGCCCGCGACAGCGGCTGGCGGGTCTTGACGCCCGACTCCGCCCGGGTCGCGCGCCCCAGCTCCACGAGCCGCCGCACCAGGGCCATCTGCCGGGAGAGCTCCGGGTCGACGGCGCCGGGGTCCGCGGTCGGCCAGGCCGACAGGTGCACCGACTCCGGGGCGTCCGGGGCGACCGGGACGACCAGGTCCTGCCAGACGCGTTCGGTGATGAACGGCGTCACCGGGGCCATGAGCCGGGTCACGGTCTCCACCACGTCGTGCAGGGTGCGCAGGGCGGCCCGGTCGCCCTGCCAGAAGCGGCGGCGGGAGCGGCGCACGTACCAGTTCGACAGGTCGTCGACGAAGGCGGAGAGCAGCTTGCCGGCCCGCTGGGTGTCGTAGGACTCCATGGCCTTCGTGACCTGGTCCACCAGTGTGTGCAGTTCGCTCAGCAGCCAGCGGTCCAGGACGGTGCGCTCACCCGGGGCGGGGTCGGCCTCCGAGGGCGCCCAGCCCGCGGTGCGGGCGTACAGGGCCTGGAAGGCGACCGTGTTCCAGTAGGTGAGCAGCGTCTTGCGCACCACCTCCTGGATGGTGCTGTGACCGACCCGGCGCGCCGCCCAGGGCGAGCCGCCGGCCGCCATGAACCAGCGGACCGCGTCGGCGCCGTGCTGGTCCATGAGCGGGATGGGCTGGAGGATGTTGCCCAGGTGCTTGGACATCTTCCGGCCGTCCTCGGCCAGGATGTGGCCCAGGCAGACGACGTTCTCGTACGGCGACTTGTCGAAGACCAGGGTGCCGATGGCCATGAGGGTGTAGAACCAGCCGCGGGTCTGGTCGATGGCCTCCGAGATGAACTGCGCGGGGAAGCGCTTCTCGAACAGCTCCTTGTTCTTGTAGGGGTAGCCCCACTGCGCGAAGGGCATCGACCCGGCGTCGTACCAGCAGTCGATGACCTCGGGGACGCGGGTGGCCGTCCTCGCGCACTGCGGGCAGTCGAAGGTGACCTCGTCGATGAACGGGCGGTGCGGGTCGACGTCCGACAGGTCGCGGCCGGCCAGCCCGCCCAGCTCCGCCCGGGAGCCGACGACGGTCAGGTGGTCGTCCTCGCAGCGCCAGACCGGCAGCGGCGTGCCCCAGTAGCGGTTGCGCGAGAGCGCCCAGTCGATGTTGTTGTTCAGCCAGTCGCCGAAGCGGCCCTCCTTGACGGAGTCCGGGAACCAGTTGGTCGCCCGGTTCTCCTCCAGGAGGCGGTCCTTGACCGCGGTGGTGCGGATGTACCAGGACGGCTGCGCGTAGTACAGCAGCGCCGTGTGGCACCGCCAGCAGTGCGGGTAGCTGTGCTCGTAGGCGATGTGCCGGAACAGCAGGCCGCGGGCGTCCAGGTCCTCGGTGAGCGCCTCGTCGGCCTTCTTGAAGAACTGGCCGCCCACCAGGCCGACCGACTCCTCGAAGGTGCCGTCCGCGCGGACGGGGTTCACCACGGGGAGCCCGTAGGCCCGGCACACCCTGAGGTCGTCCTCACCGAAGGCGGGTGCCTGGTGCACCAGGCCGGTGCCGTCCCCGGTGGTCACGTAGTCCGCGTTGACCACGAAGTGCGCCTTCTCGGGGAAGTCCACGAGCTCGAAGGGGCGCCGGTACTCCCAGCGCTCCATCTCGGCGCCCGTGAAGCGCTGCCCGGTGGCCTCCCAGCCCTCGCCGAGGGCCTTCTCCAGCAGCGGTTCGGCGACGAGCAGCCGCTCCGTGCCGTCGGTCGCCACCACGTAGGTCACGTCGGGGTGGGCGGCGACGGCGGTGTTGGACACCAGCGTCCACGGGGTGGTCGTCCACACGACGAGCGCGGCCTCGCCGGCCAGCGGGCCGGAGACCAGGGGGAAGCGCACATAGACCGAGGGGTCGACCACGGTCTCGTAGCCCTGCGCCAGCTCGTGGTCGGACAGCCCGGTGCCGCAGCGCGGGCACCAGGGGGCGACCCGGTGGTCCTGGACCAGCAGGCCCTTGTCGAAGATCTGCTTCAGCGACCACCACACCGAGTCGATGTACTCGGGGTTCAGGGTCCAGTAGGCCTCGTCGAGGTCGACCCAGTAGCCCATCCGCGTGGTGAGCTCGGCGAAGGCGTCGGTGTGCCGGGAGACGGAGGCGCGGCACTTCTCGTTGAACTCGGCGATGCCGTAGGCCTCGATGTCCTTCTTGCCGGAGAAGCCGAGCTCCTTCTCGACGGCCAGCTCGACGGGCAGGCCGTGGCAGTCCCAGCCCGCCTTGCGGGCCACGTGGTAGCCGCGCATGGTGCGGAAGCGGGGGAAGACGTCTTTGAAGACCCGGGCCTCGATGTGGTGGGCGCCGGGCATGCCGTTCGCGGTGGGCGGGCCCTCGTAGAAGACCCACTCGGGGCGTCCCTCGGACTGCTCCAGGCTCTTCGCGAAGATCTTGGCCTCGCGCCAGAAGTCGAGCACGGCGTGCTCCAGCGCGGGCAGGTCTACCTGGGCGGGTACCTGGCGGTACTGCGGCGGCGTCATCGGTCTCCTCCGGCGGACTGTGCCTCTTCCGTCCGGAGGGACGAGAGCCGCATCCACTGCGCTCCCGCGGTACCACCCTCCTTGGCCCCGGACACGGCGGTCCCGGGCCCCCTCATTGGGGCAGCGAGGCCGGTTCTACTCGCCCGCGGGCTTTCCTCCGGCGGCTCCGGGGTGATGCTTCACGCCGCGCTCGCCCCCGGGCTCGCACCGTCCCCGGGTCGCTCATGGCTGCGTACGACGCTACTCGTCCCCATCCACGCCTTTCGCTGGGCCCAGTGTACGGGCCGCGGGGAGCGTGGGCCGCCCGGTTTTCCGCGGGGCGCCGCGGGCGCGGCGTTGGCCCGAATGCCGCACGCCGGTCTCCCGAGGGGGGCAGCCGTCCGCGGGGCGGATTACCGGGCGGGGAGCTGGGCACAACGCTGGGGGACGCGGAGCCCCGCCACCCGTACCTGGCCGTCCGGCGGCGTGCCCCGTTGCCGCCGGGCCGGTGTCGATTTATCGTCCCAGCACGATTCGCGAGCAAGATCACAAAATGTGAAGGGGCCGCGGCCATGGTGGCGAAGAAGACCGCCGATCACTCGGCGCCGACCCGTCCCGCCGCGGCGCCCGCGGGGCCTGGCAGCGCCCCGGAGGCGGCCGCCGGGGAGGACGCACCAAGGAAGGCGGCCGCGAAGAAGACGGCGCCGGGGAAGACGGCCGCGAAGAAGACGGCCGCGAAGAAGACGGCCGCGAAGAAGACGGCGAAGAAGGCGGCGAAGAAGACCGCGAGAAAGGCGGCCGCAGGCGAGGCCGCACCCGCGCGGAAGTCCGCGGCGAAGAAGACGGCCGCGAGGAAGACGGCCGAGGCCGCACCCGCGGCCCAGGGGGCGGCCGAGGCCGCCGAGCAGACAGGAGCCAGGACGGTGGCAACGAAGAAGACCGCAGCGGGAAGCGCGGTGGGCCTGCCCACCGCCCGTACGGCGGCCGCCGCGCCGCCCGACGAGCTGGCGGTGCGGCCCGGCGAGGACCCCTGGACCCCCGAGGAGGTCACCGAGGCGCGCGCGGACCTGGAGGGCGAGGCCGCCCGGCTCACCGCGGAGATCGCCTCGTCCGAGAACGCGCTGGTCGGGCTCATGCGGGACTCCGGCGACGGTGCCGGCGACGACGAGGCCGACACCGGCACCAAGAACATCACCCGCGAGCACGAGCTGGCCCTCGCGGCGAACGCCCGGGAGATGCTGGAGCAGACCGAGCGCGCCCTGGAGCGCCTCGACGCGGGGACCTACGGGCTCTGCGAGAGCTGCGGGAAACCCATCGGCAAGGCCCGCATGCAGGCCTTCCCGCGCGCGACCCTGTGCGTGGAGTGCAAGCAGAAGCAGGAACGGCGCGGCTGACGCCGGGAACGCGTGTCGTACCCTCGACCCAGGGCGTGTCGCCCTGGTCGGCACCTAGGTTGAGGGACACACGTGGCAGAGGCGGAGCGCACCATCGGTACGCCGGACGTTGACGACGACGGGACGGCACCGGCCGAGCAGCCCCGGGGCAGGCGCCGGATCGTCGCGCTGTTCGCCGTGGCCGTCGCGGCCTATGTGCTCGATCTCGTGAGCAAGATCATCGTCGTGGAGAAGCTGGAGCACCGCGAGCCGATCCAGGTCGTCGGCGACCTGCTCACCTTCCAGGCGGTGCGCAACCCCGGCGCCGCCTTCGGCATGGGCGAGGCGTTCACCTTCGTGTTCACCTTCATCGCCGCGGCCGTCATCGTGGTGATCATCCGCCTGGCCCGCAAGCTCTACAGCCTGCCCTGGGCCATCGCCCTCGGGCTGCTCCTCGGCGGGGCGCTGGGCAACCTCACCGACCGGATCTTCCGGTCCCCGGGCGTCTTCGAGGGGGCGGTCGTCGACTTCATCGCGCCCGCGCACTTCGCGGTGTTCAACCTGGCCGACTCCGCCATCGTGTGCGGCGGCGTGCTGATCGTGCTGCTGTCCTTCCGGGGCCTGGACCCCGACGGGACGGTCCACAAGGACTGACAAGGCATACTCGACGGGTGAGTACGCTTCCCGAGATCCGCACCCTGCCCGTACCCGACGGCCTGGAGGGCGAGCGCGTCGACGCCGCCATCTCCCGCATGTTCGGCTTCTCCCGCACCAAGGCGGCCGAGCTCGCCGCCGCGGGCAAGGTGCTGGTCGACGGCGCGGTGGTCGGCAAGTCGGAGCGGGTCCGCGGCGGTGCGTGGCTGGAGGTCGAGATGCCCCAGGCCCCGGCCCCGGTGCAGATCGTCGCCGAGCCGGTCGAGGGCATGGAGATCGTCCACGACGACGAGGACATCGTCGTCATCGTCAAGCCGGTGGGCGTGGCCGCGCACCCGAGCCCCGGCTGGACGGGCACCACCGTGATCGGGGGCCTCGCCGCCGCCGGGTACCGCATCTCCACCTCCGGTGCCGCCGAGCGCCAGGGGATCGTGCACCGCCTCGACGTCGGCACCTCCGGGCTGATGGTGGTGGCCAAGTCGGAGCGCGCCTACACCCTGCTCAAGCAGCAGTTCCGGGACCGCACCGTCGACAAGCGCTACCACGCCCTGGTGCAGGGGCACCCCGACCCGATGAGCGGCACCATCGACGCCCCGATCGGCCGCCACCCCACCCTCGACTACAAGTGGGCGGTCACCGCCGAGGGCAAGCCCTCGGTCACCCACTACGACCTCATCGAGGCCTTCCGCGGCTCCTCCCTGCTGGACATCAAGCTGGAGACGGGCCGCACCCACCAGATCCGGGTGCACATGGCCGCCCACCGGCACCCCTGCGTGGGGGACCTCACCTACGGCGCCGACCCCCGGCTGGCGGCGCGGCTGGGGCTCACCCGCCAGTGGCTCCACGCCGTGCGCCTCGGCTTCGAGCACCCCTCGGACGGGCGCTGGGTCGAGTACGAGAGCGCCTACCCCGACGACCTCCGCAAGGCCCTGGACGTCATCGCGGCGGAGAGCGCGTGAGCGCCTGGACCGTGCGACCCGCCGCCGGGCCCGCGGACCGGGCTGCCTGCTTCGCGGTCCGCAGGGAGGTCTTCGTCACCGAGCAGCGGGTCCCGGAGGAGATCGAGTACGACGCGCACGACGCCGAGGACGCGGCCACCGTCCATGTGCTCGCGGTCCGTGCGGACGGCACCCCGCTGGGTACCGGGCGGCTGCTCCACGGTCCCGCCGCCGCCTCCCGGACCGGCGGCGACCCGGGCGTCGGTGCGCTGGGGCGGCTGGCCGTGACCCGGTCCGCCCGCGGACTGGGCGTGGGCGCCGCTCTGGTGCGCGCCGTCGAGGACGCGGCCCGCGCGCTGGGCCTCGCGGCGGTCGACCTGCACGCCCAGACCCACGCCCTGGGGTTCTACGAGCGCCTGGGCTACCGGGCCTACGGCGCCGAGTTCCCGGACGCGGGCATCCCCCACCGCTCGATGCGGCGCGCCCTTCGGACCTGACGGGCCCGGCGGCCCGTGCGCCGCGCCCGGACACCGGCGCCCACCCGGTCGGCACGGCGCCGCCGCGGCTGCCGGCGCCCGTGGCAGGGTGTTGACCTCGATCCACGAGGTTCGCACGTCCGAAAGGCCACGCCGTGGACCAACTGGCGCTGCTGTTCACGCTGTTGCTCGGCGCCGTGGTCACGGTCCCGCTCGGCCGCCGGGCCGGGCTGCCCCCGCCGGTGCTGATGACCCTGCTCGGCGCCGTCCTCGCGGTGCTGCCCTTCGTCCCCGACATCGACGTCCCCCCGGACCTCATCCTCCCGCTGGTGCTGCCCCCGCTGCTCTACGCGGCGGTGCAGCGCACCTCGTGGCGGCAGTTCGCCGCCAACGCCCGCCCGATCCTGCTGCTCGCCGTGGCGCTGGTCCTGGTCACCACCGCGGCCGTGGCGGCCGTCGCCCACGCCGTCGTCCCCGGTCTGCCGCTCGCGGCCGCGGTCGTCCTCGGAGCGCTGATCGCCCCGCCCGACCCGGTCGCCGCCACCGCGGTCGCCGGCTCCCTCGGGCTGCCGCGCAGACTGGTGTCGATCATGGAGGGCGAGGGACTGTTCAACGACGTCACGGCGATCGTGGTCTACCACGTGGCCGTCGCGGCGGTGGTCAGCGGCACGTTCTCCTGGGGCCGGGCGGCCGGGGAACTGGTCCTGTCGGCGGTGGTCGCCCTGCTGGTCGGCGGGGTGCTCGGGTGGGCCGGGGAGAAGCTGACGGGGCTGCTGGACGACCCCACCCTCCAGACCGGGCTGACCCTCCTGGTGCCCTTCACCGCCTACGCCCTCGCCGAGCAACTGCTCGGTTCCGGGGTGCTCGCCGTCCTCACCTCGGCCCTCCACCTGGCCCACCGCACCGCCGATGCCGACGACGTGACGGGGCGCCTCGCCGGAAACGCCTTCTGGGAGGTGGTGGACACCCTGGTCACGGGGGTGGCCTTCGGCCTGATCGGGCTCGAACTGCACAACGTCTTCCGCACCGCCGAGGGCCGCCCGGGCGAACTCCTCGCCTGGAGCGCCGTGGTCGTGGCGGTCGTCGTCGGCGTGCGGCTGCTCTGGCTGCTCCCGGCCTCCTGGCTCGCGAGCCGCCTGCACCGGCGGCGGGACGTGGACGAGGACGTGCCCACCGGCTGGCGGGAGACGGTCGTCGTCTGGTGGGCGGGGATGCGGGGCGTGGCCTCGGTGGCGCTCGCCCTGGCCATCCCGAGGGAGACCGACGCCGGGGCGCCGTTCCCGATGCGGGACACCGTGATCTTCCTCGCCTTCGCGGTGATCATGACCACGCTGGTCTGCCAGGGGCTGACCCTGCCCCGGCTGGTGCGCCGCCTCGGGGTCCGCGCCGACGCCGACGCCGAGCGGGAGCTGGAGCGGGCCCTCGCGCTGAGGGCCGCCAGGGCGGCCCGCCGCAGGCTGCGGGAACTGGAGGCGGCCGAGGAGCTGCCGGAGGAGGTCAGCGAACGGCTGATGCGCAGCGCCTACGACCTCGGGGCGCGGATCAGCCCCGACGTGGCGGAGGAGGAGCGGCGCGAGTGGTTCGCCGCACACGTGAGGCGCCGTGAGACGCTGACCCGCATCCGCAGGGAGATGCTCTCCGCAGCGCGCCACGAGGTGCTCTCCGCGCGCAACGAGCCGGGAGCGGACCCGGAGATCGTGGACCGGGTGCTGCACCGGCTGGACGTCCGCAGCCTGCACTGACCCGCCCCCTCGGCGGACGGGCCGCGGGGCGGGCCGTGCTCGGCCGCCCGGTCGTGTCCGACACATCCCGCTTGGCGCGCGACGGGCGGCCGGCGCCAGGCGTCGGACACGGCCTAGCCGCGGCCGGTGCGCGGGGTGTCCGCCTCCACCGGGAGGGAGGGCTCCCGGGCCGGGCCGGGTACCGAGGGGCGGGCCGCGGCCGGACCGGTGGCCACCTTGGGCAGGGCGTAGGGGTGCTCCTCCTGGAGCCAGGCCACCATCTGCTCGCGCACCGTGCAGCGGGCCGTCCAGATGTCGTTGGCGTCCTTGGCCGTCATCACGGCCCGCACCTGCATCGTGGTCGGCGTGGTGTCGGTCACCGCGATGCTCCAGTCGCGGCGGTCCCAGGCCGGGCACTCCTCCAGGATCCGCTGCATCTTCTCCCGCATCAGCCCCACCGGCGCCGTGTGGTCCAGGTGGAAGTAGACCGTGCCCGTCATCTGGGCCCCGCCCCGGGACCAGTTCTCGAAGGGCTTGGAGGTGAAGTACGACACGGGCATGGTGATCCGCCGCTCGTCCCAGGTCCGCACCGTCAGGAAGGTCAGCGTGACCTCGTCCACCACGCCCCACTCGCCGTCGACGACCACCGTGTCGCCGATGCGCACCATGTCGCCGAAGGCGATCTGGAAGCCCGCGAACAGGTTGCCGAGCGTGGACTGCGCCGCCACACCGGCGACGATGCCGACGATTCCCGCGGAGGCCAGCATCGAGGCGCCCAGCTTCTCCATGCCCGGGAAGGTGAGCAGCATCGCCGCGGCCGCGACCACGGCCACCACGGCCGTGACGATGCGCATGATCAGCGTCACCTGGGTGCGCACCCGCCGGACGCGGGCCGCGTCACGGGTCGCGGCGGCGTAGCGGGCGTAGGTCGACTCCACCGCCGCGGAGGCGATCCCGAGGACCAGCCAGGCGCTCGCGGCGATCAGCACCAGCGACAGGACGTGGTCGATGCCCGCCCGGTGGTCCGCCACCAGCGGCTGCCGGATCTGGCCGTAGGAGGCGCGCAGCACCAGCCCGAGGACCACGGCCTGCAGGGGCGTGCGGCAGCGGCGCAGCAGCCCCCACAGGGGCGTCTCGGGGTGGCGGTCGTCGGCGCGCCGCATCAGCCGGTCGACGGCCAGGCCGACGAGCAGCGTCAGCAGCACCGAACCGCCGACGACGACCAGCGGGCGCAGTAGGTTCTCCATGTCTTCCTGACTCCGTGTCTTTCCTGGTGCGTGGGCCCGGCCGGCCGCAGGGGCGGTCACTGGCAGGATGTCGGGATGAACATCCTGCTCCTCCACTCCACGTACGGCCTGCGGCCGGCGGTGCACGCGGCCGCGGACCGCCTGAGGGCCGCCGGGCACGAGGTGCGCGTGCCCGACCTCTTCGACGGGCAAACCGCCGGGTCCACCGAGGAGGGCCGGGCGCTCATGGAGGGCATCGGCAGGGACGAGTTGCTGCGCCGCGCCGCCCTCGCCGCGGCACCCCTCTCGGAGGCGGGCCTCGTCTACGCGGGGTTCTCGCTGGGCGCCGCCCTCGCCCAGGACGTGGCCCTGGCCGACGAGAAGGCCCGCGGCCTGCTGCTCCTGCACGGTACCTCGGATGTGCCCGGCACGGTCGCGCCCGAGGACCTGCCGGTGCAGCTGCACCTGGCCGAGCCGGACCCCTTCGAGTCGGAGGACTGGCTCAACGCCTGGTACCTGCGGATGCTCCGGGCCGGAGCGGACGTGGAGGTCCACCGCCACCCCGGGGCGGGCCACCTCTTCACCGACCAGGGGCTGGACGACTGGGACGCGGAGGCGGCCGAGCGGACCTGGCGGGTGGCGCTGGGCTTCCTCGGCACCCTGTGAGACCGGCCCGGCCGGCGGGTCGCGCCCGACGCTCCCCGTGAGAAGGCTCACTCCGCCCGGGTGGCCGACGCCACGCGGCGGGGGCGCCCGGTGCCGCCGCCGGGCCGGGACGCGGTGCGCCCGCCCCGGTCCTCGACGACGGGGGCGGGCGCGAGGGGGTCCGCCGCGGTCTTCACGACGGGGGCGGGCGCGAGGGGGTCCGCCGCGGTCTTCACGACGGGGGCGGCGCGAGGCGTCCGCCGTGCGCGCGGGGCCTACCGCACCGGCGCGTTCACCCGCTCCACCTTCTGGGTGCCGCTGCGGGTGCGGTACGAGCGCGCCCACGCCGTGGTGGCGTCCTTGCGGGTCCGGTCGGAGACCGTGTAGTAGTCCATCTGCGTGCGCTCGGCGGTGACGTCCAGCACCCCGTAGCCGTGGGCGTCCATGTCCACCCATCTCACATGGCGGTTGGCGGCCTTGACCGCGGTCTCCGCCACCAGGGACAGGGTGTTCGGGGCCACGTGGAGCAGGTCGTCCAGGTTGTCCGAGGTCACCGAGGTGACCACGAACTCCGTCGCCGCGGAGCGGGACAGCGGGTAGGTCGAGGCCCGCACGGGGACGTCGTTGGCCCAGGCCATGTGGATGTCGCCGGTGAGGAAGACGGTGTTCTCCACGCCCCGGTCCGTCAGATGGGCCAGCAGTTCCCTGCGGTCGTCGGTGTAGCCGTCCCACTGGTCGGTGTTGACGGCGAGGCCGCCCTCCGGCAGGCCCAGCAGCTCGGTGAGCGGCCGCAGCAGGCGGGCGGGCATCGAGCCGAAGGCCACCGGGGAGATCATCACCGAGGTGCCGACCAGCTGCCAGCGGGCGTCGGAGGCGGTCAGGCCGGCCTTCAGCCAGTCCAGTTGGGCGCGTCCGGTGATGGTGCGGTCCGGGTCGTCGACCTCGCCGCTGCCGACGCCGGCCTGCTGGGAGCGGAAGGAGCGCAGGTCCAGCAGGTGCAGGTCGGCCAGGCGGCCGAAGCGCAGGCGGCGGTAGACGGTGCCCTCGGTGGAGGTGCGTACGGGCATCCACTCGAAGTAGGCCTGCTTGGCCGCCGCCACGCGGGCCGCGTAGTCGCCCTCGGTGCCGGGGGTGTGGTTCTCCGCCCCTCCCGACCAGGCGTCGTTGGCGATCTCGTGGTCGTCCCAGATGGCGACCACGGGGTGGGCGGCGTGCAGCGCCTGGAGGTCGGTGTCGGTCTTGTAGGTCGCGTGCCGGAGCCGGTAGTCGGCGAGGGTGAGGATCTCGTGCCGGGGCTCGTGCGGCCGCACCGTGTACTTCTCGGAGGGGTAGGAGCCCGAGCCGTACTCGTACAGGTAGTCGCCCAGGTGCAGTACCGCGTCCAGGTCGGAGCGTGCGGCCAGGTGCCGGTAGGCGGAGAACCAGCCGGCCTCCCAGTTGGCGCAGGAGACCACGCCGAAGCGGATGCCGGGGCCGGAGGAGTCGGGGGCGGGGGCGGTGCGGGTGCGCCCGGCGGGGGAGCGGACGTCTCCCGCGGTGAAGCGGAAGTGGTAGTCGGTGGCCGGGCGCAGCCCGCGTACGTCCACCTTGACGGTGTGGTCGAAGGCCGCGCGGGCGGTGTAGGAGCCGCGGGCGGCGATCCGGGTGAACCCGCGGTCCTCGGCCACCTCCCAGGCGACCGCGGTGTCGGCGCCTCTGCCCGACCCGGGCACGGCGTCCGGGCCTGGTGTCACACGCGTCCACAGCAGGACGCCGTCGGGCAGCGGATCGCCGGAGGCGACACCGTGGAGGAAGGCGGGCCGGGTGTCCGCGGCGGTGGCGGAGCCCGCGGCGGCAGCGGCGGCGGGGAAGGCGGCGGCGGTCGCGGCGGCGGCCTTGACGACCGTACGGCGGCTGGGAGTTGAGAAGAGTCGACTGGTCACGGCCGATCAGACTACTGACGAGTAGGCCGAATGTCTGGCCGAAAACCGAAAGTTTCTCGTGCCGTCGTGCCGCGGTGCCCCCGGCGTTCCCGGGCCGTCCCGTTTCCCCGTCTCCCCGTCTCCCCGCCTCCCTGCCTCCCCGGCCGGGAGCACCCCGGGCGCCCCGGGCGGGCTCCCCGCCGGGCCCGGTCCGCGCGCGGACGCGCCAAGGGCCGGCGGCCACCCCGCCCGGGGTGGCCGCCGGCCCTTCGGGCGCCGCCGCGGCCCTGCGGGACGGCCCCTACTTCACGCCGAGCTTCTCCAGCTCCGCGGGGAGCGCGGTCTGCTCGACGTCCTTGCCGTCGATGCGGACCGTGGGAGTGCCCTTGATCCCGGCCTCGTTGAACTCGTCGATCACCGTCAGGGCCCACTTGTCGTAGGTGCCCTTCTCGACGGCCTGGCTGAACTCCTCGCTGTCCTTCAGCGCGTCGACGTTCTTCGCGACGTCGAGGAGGTAGGAGTCGTCGGCGAACTTGTCGTCGATCTCCTCGGGGTGGTGCTCCGCCGAGTACAGCAGGCCGTGGTACTCGGCGAAGGCCTCCGGGCTGACGTTCAGGGCGGCGCCGAGCGCGCTGACGGCGTTCTTGGAGCCGCTGCCGCCGATGTTGTCGTCGATGATCGAGCCCAGGTGGACGCGGAGGGTGAGCTTCCCCTCCTCGGCGCCCTTCTTCAGCATCTCGCCGTTGGTCTGCTCGAAGGCCGCGCACGCGGGGCAGCGCAGGTCCTCGTAGATGTCGATCGTCTTGCCGCCGCCCTTGCCCAGGCTGACGGTGAGGCCGTCGCCGCCCGAGTTGGCGGGCTTCACCAGCGTCTGGTCCTTGGCCGCCTCCCATTCGGAGGGCTTGTTGGCCTGCACGACGGCGTAGCCGATGCCGCCGGCCAGGGCCAGCACCAGGGCGCCGGTTCCGGCGACGACCAGCTGCCGCCGCATCCTGTCCTTCTTGGCCTGGCGCTCGCGCTCCTCGCGCAGACGCTCGCGGGCCGCGGTCTTGCTGGCCTGGCTGTTGCGCTTGCTCATGGTGGTGTCACTCCGTGTGGGGATGGGGAACGGCTGGGTGCGCGCCCGGCAGGGCCGCGGGCCGCCCCGGGACGGGGGCGGGCGGAGGCGGGGCGCGGGGGTCGAACGGGGCGGGTGGCCGCACGCGGGGCGCGGGGGAGCCGCGCACGAGGGTCTCGGGCGCGGAGGGTCCGGGCGTCAGGCGCAGTGCGGCACGGCGCCCGGTGGACCGCGCCGGCCCACGGTGTGCACCAGCAGCCGGGTGCGGGCGGCCCGCGGTGCCCGGGCCGGGGGCCGGGGAAGCCGCCGGGGGCAGGGCGGGCGGACCGCGGCCACCGCCAGCAGCAGCGGCCGGAAGGCCAGGGCGCAGGCGGTGCGCAGCAGTTGCGCCAGCGCGGCCTCACCGCGCCGCAGCCAGGCCGCCGCCACCGCGCCGACGGCGATGTGCGCCGCGAGCAGCAGCCACGGCACGGCCGGGTCGGGGGAGCCGTGCAGCGCGGCGGGCGCCGGGCCGCCGCCCGCCCCGAGCGGGGCGAGCCCGCTGCCGACGCCGCTGCACAGCACGTCCAGGCCCACCGAGCGCAGCGAGCCGGTGACCGGCCCGCCGGCCGCCCCGTAGCAGGCGTGCTGCCCGGTGGTGAAGACCGTGTCCGCGGCCAGCTCCAGGGGGATCAGCAGCCCGGCGATCCGCCAGTAGCCCCGCTCCCGGCCGGAGAGGGCGTAGGCGACGCCGAACACGGCCGCCGACAGCAGCGCGACCGTGGCCACGGGCAGCGGGGCCTGCGAGAGCAGCACATGGGAGGCCGCGGACAGCGTCACGACCAGTGCCGTGAAGACCGCCGCCCGCAGCACCCGCGTCTGCGTCCCGGATATGTCCATCGTGGGTGAGTGTGCCACGCCTTCCTGTCGGGGCGGTGTCAGGCCCCGGGGCGGGCGGCCGGAAACACGGTGGGCGGGGCGGCCGCCAGTCCGGGTATCCGCCCGTTGCGGAAGAGGTCGACGAAGATCATGTGATCGGCCCGGGCGCGGGCGGCGTAGTCGTGCGCGAAGTCCACGAGCAGCTCCGCGAAGCCCTCCTCGTCCGCGGCGATCGCCGCGTCGATGGCGCGCTCGGTGGAGTACGGCACCAGCGAGTGGCCGCTCTCGTCGTCCGCCGCCGCGTGCATGGTGGCCGTGGCGCGCCCCAGGTCGGCCACGACGGCGGCCATCTCGGCGGGGTCGTCCAGGCCGGACCAGTCCAGGTCCACCGCGTACGGCGAGACCTCGGCGACCAGCTGGCCCGCCCCGTCCAGCTCCGTCCAGCCGAGCCAGGGGTCGGCGTGCGCCTGGAGCGCGCGCTGGGAGATCACGGTGCGGTGGCCCTCGTGGCGGAAGTAGGCGCGCACCGCGGGATCCGTGACATGGCGGGAGACGGCCGGGGTCTGGCCCTGCTTCATGTAGATCACCACGTCGTTCTCCAGGGCGTCGCTGCTGCCCTCCAGGAGGATGTTGTACGAGGGCAGGCCCGCCGAGCCGATCCCGACGCCGCGCCGGCCCACCACGTCCTTGACCCGGTAGGAGTCGGGCCGGGCCAGGCTGGCCTCGGGCAGCGTCTCCAGATAGCCGTCGAAGGCGTCCAGCACCTTGTAGCGGGCGGCCGCGTCGAGTTCGACGGCCCCGCCGCCGGAGCCGAAGCGGCGCTCCACGTCGTGGACCTCCGTCAGCGAGTCCAGGAGCGAGAAGCGGGTCAGCGAGCGGGCCGCGCGCAGGGCCTCCAGCAGGGGGCCCTCGGCGGTGTCCAGCATGAACGGCGGCAGCTCCTCGCGCCCCGCGCCGGCGGCCAGCGCACCGATCCGCTCCCGGTAGGCGGCGGCGCAGATCCGCACCAGTTCGCTGATCTGGGGGTCGCTGAGCGCCTTGGTGTGGCCGATCAGCGCCAGGGAGGCCGTGAGGCGCCGCAGATCCCAGGTGAACGGGCCGACGTAGGCCTCGTCGAAGTCGTTGGCGTTGAAGACCAGGCGGCCCGTGGCGTCCATGTAGGTGCCGAAGTTCTCCGCGTGCAGGTCGCCGTGGATCCACACCCGGCCGGTGCGCTCGTCCAGGAACGGCCCGCCCTCCCGCTCCTCGCGCAGGTCGCCGTAGAACAGGCAGGCGCTGCCCCGGTAGAAGGCGAAGGCCGAGGCGGCCATTCTGCGGAACTTGACCCGGAAGGCCGCCGGATCGGCGGCCAGGAGCTCGCCGAAGGCGGAGTCGAAGACGGCGAGGATCTCCTCGCCGCGCTGCTCGGCGTCGTGCTGCGGGAGCGGCATCGCGCGGTGCCTCCAGGGGGATCGCGGGGCGTGGCCTGTCGCCCGGTACCAACGCGCGGCGCCCTCCCGGAGTGCCCGCCCGCCGTCGGCGCCGGCACGTAGACTTCCGAGCTGTCCCCCCAGACCGCGCCCAGCCTGGCGACCGACGTTCCCCGGAGGCCTTCCGCCGTGACCAAGCCGCCCTTCACGCACCTGCACGTCCACACCCAGTACTCCCTGCTGGACGGTGCCGCGCGGCTCAAGGACATGTTCGACGCGTGCAACGAGATGGGCATGACCCACATCGCCATGTCCGACCACGGCAACCTGCACGGCGCGTACGACTTCTTCCACTCCGCGCAGAAGGCCGGGATCACCCCGATCATCGGGATCGAGGCCTATGTCGCCCCCGAGTCCCGGCGGAACAAGCGGAAGATCCAGTGGGGGCAGCCGCACCAGAAGCGGGACGACGTCTCCGGCTCCGGCGGCTACACCCACAAGACCATCTGGGCGGCGAACGCCACCGGCCTGCACAACCTCTTCCGGCTCTCCTCCGACGCCTACGCCGAGGGCTGGCTGCAGAAGTGGCCGCGGATGGACAAGGAGACCATCGCCCGGTGGTCCGAGGGGCTGATCGCCTCCACCGGCTGCCCCTCCGGCGAGCTCCAGACCCGGCTGCGCCTCGGCCAGTTCGACGAGGCGCTGAAGGCCGCCTCCGACTACCAGGACATCTTCGGCAAGGACCGCTACTTCCTGGAGCTGATGGACCACGGCATCGAGATCGAGCGCCGGGTCCGCGACGGCCTGCTGGAGATCGGCCGGAAGCTCGGCATCCCGCCGCTGGTCACCAACGACTCGCACTACACCTACTCCCACGAGGCGCAGGCGCACGACGCGCTGCTGTGCATCCAGACCGGCAAGAACCTCTCCGACCCGGACCGCTTCCGCTTCGACGGCACCGGCTACTACCTGAAGTCGACGGACGAGATGTACGCCATCGACTCCTCCGACGCCTGGCAGGAGGGCTGCCGCAACACCCTCCTGGTCGCGGAGCAGGTCGACACCACGGGGATGTTCGAGAAGCGCGACCTGATGCCCCGGTTCGACATCCCCGAGGGCTACACCGAGGTCTCCTGGTTCCGCGAGGAGACCCTGCGGGGCATGGAGCGGCGCTTCCCCGGCGGCATCCCGGAGGACCGCCTCAAGCAGGTCGAGTACGAGATGGACACGATCATCTCGATGGGCTTCCCCGGGTACTTCCTCGTGGTCGCCGACTTCATCATGTGGGCCAAGAACCAGGGCATCGCCGTCGGCCCCGGCCGGGGCTCCGCGGCCGGCTCGATCGTCGCGTACGCGCTGGGCATCACCGACCTCGACCCCATTCCGCACGGGCTGATCTTCGAGCGGTTCCTCAACCCCGAGCGCATCTCGATGCCCGACGTCGACATCGACTTCGACGAGCGCAGGCGCGTCGAGGTGATCCGGTACGTGACCGAGAAGTACGGCGCCGACAAGGTCGCCATGATCGGCACCTACGGCACCATCAAGGCCAAGAACGCGATCAAGGACTCCGCCCGCGTGCTGGGCTACCCGTACGCGATGGGCGACCGGATCACCAAGGCCATGCCCGCCGACGTGCTCGGCAAGGGCATCCCGCTCTCCGGCATCATCGACCCCTCCCACCCCCGGTACTCGGAGGCGGGCGAGGTCCGCGGGATGTACGAGAACGAGCCGGACGTGAAGAAGGTGATCGACACCGCGCGGGGTGTGGAGGGCCTGGTCCGGCAGATGGGCGTGCACGCGGCCGGCGTGATCATGTCCAGCGAGACCATCACCGACCACGTCCCCGTCTGGGTGCGCCACACCGACGGCGTCACCATCACGCAGTGGGACTACCCGAGCTGCGAGTCGCTCGGCCTGCTCAAGATGGACTTCCTGGGCCTGCGCAACCTCACGATCATGGACGACGCCGTCAAGATGGTGAAGGCCAACAAGGGGGTCGACATCGACCTGCTGAGCCTCCCGCTCGACGACCCGACGACCTTCGAGCTCCTCCAGCGCGGCGACACCCTGGGTGTCTTCCAGTTCGACGGCGGGCCGATGCGCTCCCTGCTGCGGCTGATGAAGCCCGACAACTTCGAGGACATCTCCGCCGTCTCGGCCCTGTACCGGCCGGGCCCGATGGGCATGAACTCCCACACCAACTACGCCCTGCGCAAGAACGGCCAGCAGGAGATCACCCCGATCCACCCCGAGCTGGAGGAGCCGCTCAGGGAGGTCCTGGACGTCACCCACGGCCTGATCGTCTACCAGGAGCAGGTGCAGAAGGCCGCCCAGATCATCGCCGGGTACTCGCTCGGCGAGGCCGACATCCTCCGCCGGGTGATGGGCAAGAAGAAGCCCGAGGAGCTGGCGAAGAACTTCACCATCTTCCAGGCCGGCGCCCGCAGGAACGAGTTCAGCGACGAGGCGATCCAGGCGCTGTGGGACGTGCTGGTGCCCTTCGCGGGCTACGCCTTCAACAAGGCCCACTCCGCCGCCTACGGCCTGGTGTCGTACTGGACGGCCTACCTCAAGGCCAACCACCCCGCCGAGTACATGGCGGCCCTGCTCACCTCGGTCAAGGACGACAAGGACAAGTCCGCCGTCTACCTGAACGAGTGCCGGCGCATGGGCATCAAGGTGCTGCCGCCCAACGTCAACGAGTCGCAGCCCAACTTCGCCGCCCAGGGCGACGACGTGATCCTCTTCGGCCTCACCGCGGTCCGCAACGTCGGCACCAACGTGGTGGAGTCGATCATCCGCACGCGCAAGGCGAAGGGGAAGTACAGCACCTTCCCCGACTTCCTCGACAAGGTCGAGGCCGTGGTCTGCAACAAGCGCACCGTCGAGTCGCTGATCAAGGCCGGCGCCTTCGACGAGATGGGCCACACCCGCAAGGGCCTGGTCGCCCACCACGAGCCGATGATCGACAACGTGGTGGCGGTGAAGCGCAAGGAGGCCGAGGGGCAGTTCGACCTCTTCGGCGGGATGGGCGAGGAGGAGAGCAGCGAACCCGGCTTCGGGCTGGACGTCGAGTTCTCGGACGTGGAGTGGGACAAGTCCTATCTGCTCGCCCAGGAGCGGGAGATGCTCGGCCTCTACGTCTCCGACCACCCGCTGTTCGGCATCGAGCACGTGCTCTCCGACAAGACGGACGCGGCGATCGCCCAGCTGACGGGCGGCGAGCACTCCGACGGCGCGGTCGTCACCATCGGCGGGATCATCTCCGGTCTCCAGCGCAAGATGACCAAGCAGGGCAATGCCTGGGCCATCGCCACCGTCGAGGACCTGGCGGGCTCGATCGAGTGCATGTTCTTCCCCGCGACCTACCAGCTGGTGTCGACGCAGCTGGTCGAGGACACCGTGGTCTTCGTCAAGGGGCGGCTCGACAAGCGGGAGGACGTGCCCCGGCTGGTGGCCATGGAACTCCAGGTCCCCGACCTGAGCTCCGCCGGCACCAACGCGCCGGTGGTCGTCACCATCCCGACCGTCCGGGTCACCCCGCCCATGGTCGCCCGCCTCGGCGAGATCCTCAGCCACCACAGGGGCAACACCGAGGTGCGGATCAAGCTCCAGGGCCCCCGCACGACCACGGTCCTGCGGCTCGACCGCCACCGGGTCCAGCCCGATCCCGCCCTCTTCGGCGACCTGAAGGTGCTGCTCGGCCCCTCCTGCCTGGCGGGCTGAGCCGACGCGGCGCTCCGCCGCCCCTCCCCGCGCAGCAGGGGCGCGCCCGACGGGCGCGCCCCTGCTGCGTGACCGAACCGGTCGCTGCGCTCAGTTGTGGCCGAAGCGCTTCTGGCGGCCCTTGCTCGCCACGTCGGCGGGCGTCACCTGCGTCATGCGCTGCTCGGCCTGGGCCTCCATCGACGACTTCTGCGCGTCCTGGCGGCCGCGCTCCGCCTGCGACTGCTTCTGGTGGGCGCGATCTCGGTTCTTGTTCTTGGCCATGGTCGTTGCCTCCTGTGAAGGTCTGCGGGCCTCGGGAAAGCGGTGCGCCCGGGGCCGCGACCAGACTCACACAAGCCAAGTACCCCCGCATTTTGGATCATTGCGGACAGTAGCGGCGCGAGGTGACGGCCCCGGCGCCCGATCCGCCACGCCGATGATCGAGTTCCGGCCGCCAACCCGTGCGCGGTCAGGCAGACTCGAAGGAAACCCGGGACAATTCCCGCTCCGGATCCCGGTCGACCCCCGGCCGCCGGAGCCGGGAGACGGCAGGGGAAGGCGGCGGGCCCCGGCCCGGTCCGCCCCGGCGGCCGGGGCGGACCCGGTGCCCCGAACGAGTCCCCGAAAGAGGGTGGAGCGCGTGGACCGATGCGTCGTCCTGGTGGACGCCGGGTATCTCCTGGGGGCCGCCGCGAGCCTGCTCGCGGGGGAACCCGCGCGCTCGCGGATCACCGTCGACCACGCAGCGCTCGTCCGGGGGCTGCGCGACCTCGCCCAGACCGACACCGAGCAGCCCCTGCTGCGCATCTACTGGTTCGACGGGGCACCCGACCGGGTGCCCCAGCCCGAGCACCGGCGGCTGCGCGTCATGCCCCGGGTCACCGTCCGGCTGGGTGCCCTGACCCGCAGCGACGGCCGCTGGGCCCAGAAGGGCGTCGACGCGGCCATGCACGCCGAGCTCACCGAGCTGGCCAGGAACCGCGCCTGCTCCGACGTGGTCCTCGTGACCGGGGACGGCGACCTCCTCCCCGGTCTGATGTCCGCCAAGGAGCACGGGGTCGCCGTCCACCTCTGGGCCGTGCAGGCCGCCGACGGCGACTACAACCAGTCCGAGGACCTCGTCGCCGAGGCGGACGAGCGCCGGGTGCTGGACCGCGTCTGGATCACCCGCGCCATCCGGGCCAAGGAACTCACCGCGGTCTGCGCCCCGCCGCCCGTGCCGCGCCCGGAGATCGCGGCCATCCTCTCCGCCCCGCTGCCCGAGTCCGCGCTCGCCGCCTCCGCCGAGCGCGCGGCCGCCGAGCGGGCCGCCCAGGCGCCGGACCGGGACACCGCCCCCGCCGCCGAGGACACCGCCCCCGAGGCCCCCGGCGCACCGGCGCCGCCCAAGGGCGTGCCCACGCCGAAGGACCTCGCCTCGCTGCACCCCCACGGCCATCCGCCGGCCGCACCGCAGCCCGCCGGCGCCACCCTGCGCTGGTCCTCCGACCGGGGCTGGGTGGAGCGTCCCGGCGGCGCGCCCGGGGAACCGCCCGAGACCGCCTCGCTGCCGACCCTCGCCCAGCTCACCAGCGCCGAGCAGCGCTGGGCCGACCGCGAGGAGGACATCACCACCGTCGGCGGCGACCCCTTCGAGGTGGGCCAGGTCTTCGCGCGCCGCTGGATGGAGCGGCTGCCGGAGTCCGGGCACGTCCAGCGCCTCGCCGGCCTCTACCCGCGCATCCCGCACCGCATCGACGGCGAGCTGCTGCGCTACGCCGCCCGCTTCGGGCTGCTGGCCCACAAGGACGACCAGATCGACGAGCACGACCGCTATGCGATCCGGGCCGGGTTCTGGCGCGAGATCGACGTGCGCACCGCGGCCGAGCACGCCCCGAGGAGTGACCACCCGGGGCCCGAGGGCGTCCGGGGCGGCCGGACCCCGTAGTCTCGTACCTCGTGAGTACGGTGTGCGTGGTGCGGGACCTGGTCAAGACGTACCCGGCCGCCCGCGGGCGCCGGGGTGCGCCGGGCACACCCGAGGTGCGGGCCACCGACGGGGTCAGCCTGGACGTGGGGGAGGGCGAGATCTTCGGCCTGCTCGGGCCCAACGGCGCAGGGAAGTCCACCCTGGTGCGCCAGCTCACCGGGCTGATGCGCCCCGACTCCGGATCGGTCGAGCTGCTCGGCCACGACCTCGTGCGCCACCCCGAGCGCGCGTCCCGCCTCCTGGGCTATCTGGGGCAGGAGTCCACCGCACTGGACGAGATGACCGTCTCCCTGGCCGCCGAGACCACCGGGCGCCTGCGCGGCCTCTCGGCGCCCACCGCCCGACGGGAGGCCGGCGGCGTCCTCGACGAGCTCGGTCTGGCCCCGCTCGCCGACCGGGCCCTGCGCCGCCTCTCCGGGGGGCAGCGCCGGCTCGCCTGCTTCGCCGCCGCCCTGGTCGGCCCCCGGCCCGTGCTGGTCCTGGACGAGCCGACCACCGGCATGGACCCCGTCGCCCGGCGGGCCGTGTGGGCCGCGGTGGACCGGCGCCGCGCGGAGAACGGGGCGACCGTGCTGCTGGTCACCCACAACGTCATCGAGGCGGAGACCGTGCTCGACCGGGTCGCCGTCCTCGACCGCGGGCGGGTCATCGCCTGCGACACGCCGATGGGGCTGAAGGAGCGCGTCGCGGGGGAGGTCCGGGTGGAACTGGTCTGGCGGGCGGGGGCCCCGGTGGAGGTCCCCGAGGTGGCCGCGCTGCGGTCCCTGGCCCAGGAATCCGGACGGCGCTGGGTCCTCAGGCTCGCCCCCGACCAGGCCCGGGCCGCCGTGGCCGCCGTCACCGGCGGGGCGGCCTTCGCCGCACTCGACGACTTCACCCTGGCCACGCCGAGCCTGGAGGACGTCTATCTCGCACTCGGCGGAGACACCACGAAAGGGCTGGTCAAGGCGTGAGCATCGTGTCCGCTGAGTCCGCGGGCCCCCCGGGGCCGCTCGGTACCGCGCCGAGCCCGGACGCGGCAGCCGCCCCGGCGGGGCGCGCCCCCGCCCCGCTCGCGCCCGCCGCCCGGCTGCTCCCCGCGCTCGTCGCGGTCTACCGGGCCCAGCTGTCCCGCGCCCGGGTGGCGCGGATCCCGCTGCTGTTCGTCGCCACCTTCCAGTCCGTCGGGATCATGGTCCTGATGCGCGGGGTGGTGGACGGCGGTTCGGAGGCGCGGGCGGTCGTCGCCGGGGCGAGCGTGCTGGTCGTCGCCTTCGTCGCGCTGAACCTGCTCGCCCAGTACTTCGGCCAGCTGCGTGCCGCCGGCGGTCTCGACCACTACGCCACGCTCCCCGTGCCGCCCGCGGCGGTGGTGCTCGGCGCGGCCGGGGCCTACGCCTCCTTCACCGTCCCCGGGACGGTGGTCACCGCCGTGGCCGGATCGGTCCTCTTCGGGCTGCCGATGGTGCACCTGTGGGTGCTGGCGGCGGTGATCCCGCTGTCCGGGGCGGCGCTGGCCGGCCTCGGAGCGGCGCTCGGCCTCCTCGCGCCCCGCCAGGAGCTGGCCACCCTGCTCGGCCAGCTCGGCATGTCCGCGGCGCTGCTGCTCGGGGTGCTGCCCGCGGAGCGGATGCCCGGGCCCATCGCCTACGCCCGGGACCTGCTGCCCTCCACCTACGGCGTGGAGGCGCTCGCCCGCACCTTCGAGGCCCGCCCCGACTGGGGCGCCGTGGGCGTGGACCTCGCGGTCTGCGCGGTGGTGGGAGTGGTGTCCCTGGCCGTCGCCACCCTGGCCTACCGGCGGGCCGCGGTCCGGTGAGGCGGGGCCCTGGCGGGCCTGGCACGATGGCGGGGTGACCGCACCGCTGACGCCACCCCACCGGCCCTCCTCCTCGTCCTCGTCCTCGTCCGGGGACGGCGATCCCTGGCGCGCCCCGGCGGGCGGCACGGTCCCGCACGGCGCGCCGTGGGGCGCGCAGGAGGACGCCGCCGAGGCCGAGGCCAAGGCCCGGGAGCTGCGCAGGGACCTCCGCGACGCGGCGGTCGTCCTGGCGGGGGTGACGGTGCTCGGTGTGGTCCTCGGGCTGCTGTGGCTGTGGCTGGCGCCGCGGGTCCCGCTGGTCTCGGACGGCGAAGCGGTCTTCCTGAGGAACACCGAGAGCGAGGAGGCCGTCGGCGCGGACGGGATGTTCGCCCTGCTGGCGGCCGGGCTGGGCGTGGTGAGCGCCGCCGCCGTCTTCCTCTTCCGCCGCCGGGGCGGCATCGCCCTGGTCCTCGCCCTCGCCCTGGGGGGCCTGCTCGCCTCGCTGCTGGGCTGGGGTGTCGGCGTCTGGCTGGGCCCGGGCACGGATGTCGCGGAGCGCGCCCGGCAGGTGGGGGAGGGCGTCACCTTCGACGCCTACCTCCAGCTGAGGGCGAAGGGGGCGCTGCTGGCGTGGCCGCTGGCCGCGATGGTGGCCCACCTCGGGCTGACGGCGCTCTTCGGGCCGGACGATCCCGAGCCCGTCCGGCCCGAGCAGCAGGAGTGGCCCCCGCGGGGGGCGTGACGCCTTCCTTCGCGGGAGTGCGCGGCAGAGCAGGGGCGGCCCGTCCGGGCCGCCCCTGCCGCGTCCGGGGGCTCGGGCGCCGCTCCGGCGGCGCCCGGGCCCCCGTGCCGTGGAGGTCGCGGGCCGTTCCCGGGGCGGCGGGGGTGCGGGGGCGGCGTCCTTGCGAGGTTCCGGTCCGCCCGGGCCCGGCGGTGCCGTACAGTAAAAAAATGTAACGACCGTTCAATCTTGTGCGGTCGCTCAATTTCCTGTGCCCGACCGCGGCCCCGGCCCGGCCGACGGTCTCCGACGGAACGAGGTGGCCCGTGGCCAATCCCTACCGCGAGCTCTTCCGCGCACCCGGCTCCGCGGCCTTCTCCGCCGCGGCGTTCCTGGGCAGGATGCCGATCTCCATGACCGGGATCGGCCTCGTCACGATGCTGTCGCAGCTGCGGGGCGCCTACGCGCTCGCGGGGGCCGTCTCCGCCGCCTTCACGCTCTCCACCGCGTTCTTCGGTCCCCTGGTGTCGCGGCTGGTGGACCGCCTGGGCCAGGGACGGGTGCTGCTGCCCGCGACGGGGGTGAGCGTGCTGGGGATGGGGGCCCTGCTGCTCTGCGCCCGCTACCAGGCCCCCGTCTGGACGCTGTTCGCCTGCGCCGTCCTCGCGGGCACGCTGCCGAACATGGCGGCGATGGTCCGCGCGCGGTGGACGCATGTCCACCGCGACCCCTCGGCCCTGCACACGGCCTTCTCCCTGGAGTCGGTGGTCGACGACCTGACCTTCGTCGTGGGCCCCGCCCTGTCGGTCGCCCTGTCCACCGCGCTCTTCCCGGAGTGCGGACCGCTGGTGGCCGCGGGCCTGCTCCTCCTCGGGGTGCTGCTCCTCGTGCCCCAGAAGCGGACCGAGCCGCCCGTCCACCGCGCCGGACCGGGCGGGGGGCGCACCGGATCGGCGATCCGCGTCGGCTCCGTCCGCCTCCTCGCCGCGATCCTGGCGGCCGGCGGTGTCATCGTCGGCACGGTGGACGTGGTGAGCGTGGCCTTCGCCGAGGAGCGGGGGGCGCCCGCCGCCGCGGGCATCGTCCTGTCCTGCTACGCGGTCGGGTCCGCGCTCTCCGGACTGGCCCTCGGCATGGCGAGGGTCGCCCTCCCGCTGCCCCGGCTGCTGCTCGCGGGCGCCCTGGGGACGGCCCTGACCACCCTGCCCCTGGTGCTGTCCGGCGGGATCGCCACGCTCTCCGCCTCCGTCTTCCTCGCCGGACTGTTCTTCGCGCCCATGATGATCGTCGTCATGCGACTGGTGGAGCGGACCGTGCCCCCGGCGCAGCTGACGGAGGGGATGACCTGGGCGATCACGGGGCTGGGCGTCGGGGTGGGCCTGGGCGCTGCCGTGTCGGGGGCGATGGTGGACCGCCACGGTCCCGCGGGCGGCTTCGCCGTGGCGATCGCCGCGGGCGCCGCGGTGGCGGTCCTCGCCTCCTGCTCCGTGCGGCCCCTCGGCCGACGTCTCGCCGCCCGGCCCGCCGGGGGCGCCCCGGCACCGGTCACGGAGCCCGGGGCCGCGGCGTGCACCGGGGACGCGCGAGCGTGACCCCGAAGGCGCGCGGGGTATCGTCCGGGGAGACGTACGCCGGAACGCGGGGGACCCAGGTGAGCGAGCCGACCACCGACGGGCGCCGCATCAAGGGCGAGCGCCGCAGACAGGAGCTGATCGAGGCCACCGTCCGCGTGGTCGCACGCGAGGGGGTGGCCGGGGTCAGCCACCGCGCCGTCGCCCGGGAGGCCGGCCAGCCCCCCACCGCGGCGGCCTACTACTTCACGAGCATCGACGACCTGCTCACCGCCGCCCTCACCCGCTGCCTGCGCGAGGACGCCGCGCGGATGCGCGCGCTGGCGGAGGAGGCGGGCGGCTCCGAGGCCGGGCTGCGGGCGCTGGCCGAGCTGATGTGCTCCGTCGTCGCCGGCCCCGAGCACCTGCTGGCCGAGTACGAGCTGTACCTGCTCGCGGCCAGGCGTCCGGAGCTGCGCGGGCCGGCCCGCGACTGGATCTCCGCGGTGGCGGAGTTCGGCCGCTGCTACACCGACGACCCGGTGCGGCTGCGGATCCTGCCCGGTGTGGTCGACGGCCTGCTGATGCAGGCCCTGCTCACCGACTGGCAGCCCACCGCCGAGGAGTTCACCGAGGTACTGCGGACCGTCCTGCTCTGAGGCCGGCGACGGGCCCGGGCCCGTCCCGCCCCGGGCCCTCGCGGGTCGGGTACTGCAACGGTGTTTGCCGTGACGAGGCTTCAGCTCCTGGACTGTGGCCTCGTCCCCCGCCACGGCGCTGTTCGGGAAGTCGTGGCCGTTCGGTCTGGATCCAACAGGTGTCACCGCGGTCGGCGGCCGCCCGGAGCAGAGCCTCAGCCCCCGCCTCACATGGTGGTGGTCATACCGCCAGATTGTGGAAGGCGCCGGCGGCGACGGCCTTCACCCCGGACAGCCCGGACACCTCCACCGGGACATCGGAGTTCTTCGTGGTGTCGTCGCCCAGCTGCCCGTAGAAGTTGTAGCCCCAGGCCTTGACCTGGCCGTTCTCCAGCAGCGCCAGACTGTGGTAGGTGCCGGCGGCGACGGCCTTCACCCCGGACAGCCCGGACACATCCACCGGGACATTGGAATTCTCCGTGGTTCCGTCGCCCAGCTCCCCGAAGCCGCTGGCGCCCCAGGCCTTGACCTGGCCGTTCTCCAGCAGCGCCAGACTGTGGAAACCACCGGCCGCGATGGCCTTCACCCCGGACAGACTCGCCACCTCCACCGGGACATTGGACTCGTTCACGGTTCCGTCGCCCAGCTGCCCGGAGCCGTTGGATCCCCATGTCTTCACCTGGCCGTTCTCCAGCAGCGCCAGACTGTGGTAGGTGCCGGCGGCGACGGTCTTCACCCCGGACAGACTCGCCACCTCCACCGGGACATTGGACTCGTTCACGGTTCCGTCGCCCAGTTGCCCGTAGAAGTTATTGCCCCAGGCTTTGACCTGGCCGTTCTCCAGCAGCGCCAGGCTGTGGCCGGTTCCGGCGGCGACGGCCTTCACCCCGGGCAGACTCGCCACCTCCACCGGGACAGTGGCGTTCTTCGTGGTTCCGTCGCCCAGCTGCCCGGAGTCGTTGTAGCCCCATGTCCTGACCTGGCCGTTCTCCAGCAGTGCCAGACTGTGGTAGGCGCCGACGGCGACGGCCTTCACCCCGGACAGCCCGGACACCTCCACCGGGACAGTGGAATTCTTCGTGGTCCCGTCGCCCAGCTGCCCGAAGGAGTTGGCGCCCCAGGCCTTGACCTGGCCGTTCTCCAGCAGCGCCAGGCTGTGGCCGGTTCCGGCGGCGACGGCCTTCACCCCGGACAGCTCGGACACCTCCACCGGGACAGTGGCGTTCTTCGTGGTTCCGTCGCCCAGCTGCCCGGAGTCGTTGTAGCCCCAGGCTTGGGCGATTGCCCCTTGTGCGTTGTGAGGCTTCTCCGTGGTCTGGGCAGTTGCGGCGCAGGACAGCAGCGCGGCAAGGATTCCTGCCGTGCCGACCAGTGCCGCGGTGCCGCGCCTGCGGCTACTCGGCCGCAAGAGTGCAGACAAGTTGAGGTATGAACACATACAGTCACATTTATCGCATCCTGACCTTCTGTGCCGGTTTTGGTAGTGCTTGGTCGCATCGCCGCGGAGAAGAGCACGCCGAAGGCCAGCCCCGGCGGCAGATGGTCGAGGGCACTGCACCGGACCGACGTGGGACGTCCGGACCGGCGCACGCGTCGGGGAGCCCAATGCCGGGACCGCACCCGAGGGCACGTTCCGCGTCCAGCGGGCGGTATGCGTCGCCGTGGAGAGCCAGGGGCCCTGGTGGGCGGTGAAGGCCGACGCGCTCACCGCACCGCAGCACACCATCGGCCCAAGGTGTACGAGGCGGGCTTCGGCTTGGACGCCTCGACGGTGCCGGCCTCGGTCGCGTTCTCACTGCTCGTCGATGCATCGTCCTTGATCAGGAGTTGCACCGAACGTTGTGCAGTCCCCGCCTTGACGGGCGGACCCTGCCCGATGCGGCACTAGGACCGGGCGATGGGCGCCAGCACGGCCGAGGTGAGCGACCGCAGGCAGTCCGGGGCGAGCTCCACCTCCAGCCCGCGCCGTCCGGCGGAGACGCAGATCGTCTCGTGCGCCCCGGCCGAGGCGTCCAGTACCGTCGGCAACCGCCTGCGCTGGCCCAGCGGCGAGATCCCGCCCCGTACGTACCCCGTGCTGCGCTCCGCGGCCGCGGGGTCGGCCATGGCCGCCCGCTTGCCGCCGACCGCGGCGGCGAGGGCCTTCAGGTCGAGCTGCCCGGCCACCGGGACCACGGCGACGGTCAGCGCCCCGTCCACGTCCGCGACCAGGGTCTTGAAGACCCTCTCGGGGGAGACGCCCAGGGCCACGGCGGCCTCCTCGCCGTAGGAGGGCGAGGCCGGGTCGTGCTCGTAGGAGTGCAGGGTGAAGGCCGCCCCGGCCGCGGTGAGGGCCACCGTCGCGGGCGTCCCCCCGGACTGCCTCTTCGTCTTCTTCGCCACGTGCCGTGCTCCTCGCGTTCTGCGTCCCGCGTCAGTTGGGGCTCGTCGGCTGCCGGGTCAGCTCGACGGCGGGCAGCGACGGCAGATGGCGGAGCACCGCCGTCTCGGAGCGCAGCAGCGCGAGCTCCTCCCGCAGCCGCGTCGCCGTGTCCGGCGCCTGGAGCAGCCGCTGCTTGGCCGGGGTGTCGAGCACCGCCGCCGCCGCGACCAGGTAGGAGACCACCGAGGGCTCGTCGGGGAGCTCGGCCCCGGTCGACAGGGACCGCTCACGTGCTCCGGCCAGCCGCTGCTGGTAGGCGCGGAAGGCCCGCAGCACCCCCTCCGCCAGCGCCTCCGCGCCGTCGCCCGCGGCCTCCGGGATCTCCTCCAGCTCGGCGGTGAGGTAGGGGCCGTCGGCGTCGACGGAGAGCAGCCTCACCCGGGTGGTCCCGGTGGCCAGCACCTCGAAGGTGCCGTCCGGGCGCTCGCGGACGGTCGCCGCGTCGGCGATGCAGCCCACGCGGTGGAAGGCCTGGAGGGGGTCGGTGCCGAACCCGGCGGCGGGACCGCGCTCGACCACCGCGGTCGGGTCGGGCAGCCCGGGGGAGGTCGGCGCGACCTCCCGCCCGTCGCGGATGGCGACCACGGCGAAGCGCCGGGGTTCCGACTCGTCCGTCTTCAGCAGCTCGCGCATCATGGCGCGATATCGCTCCTCGAAGACGTTCAGGGGCAGTACGAGGCCCGGGAACAGCACCGAGTTCAACGGGAAGAGCGGCAGGCGAACGGTGGTCACAGCGGTCAAGCGTAATGGCCGCCGGATCCGGCGCGGACCCCGCGCAGCGGGATTCCGCAGGCGACCTCGATCCGCACCCCGTCGCGGGCCCTGAGGAACTGCCCCAGCGGATCGTCGGTCACGGAGGACCAGGGGAAGGACGTGGCGTACGGCCCGATGCGCCGGAACTGCTCCAGGGCGTCCCGCCACCGCCCCCGGGTGACCAGGACGTGGGCGAGCAGGTTGCGGACCTCGGCGGGCCAGGGGTCGCCGGGCGCGTAGTCCGCGGAGACCTCGATGGCGAGGTCGGCGGCCGCCTCGATCCGCTCGCGCTGCACCGAGGTGGCGGGCTCGCCCGTGAGCAGCTGGGTGAAGGCGGCCCGGGCGGGCAGGGCGCGCACCAGGGAGCCCGGCAGGCTGTCGGAGGCCGCCCGCTCCGCGAAGTCGAAGCACTCGCGGTGTGAGCCGTACCACTGGGCGGACAGGTAGGTGAGCGCCGAGACATGGCAGCCGTAGTGGTGCGGGGAGCGGCGGACCGCCTCCCCCCAGAGGGCCTCGAACGCGCCGTGCGGTGCGTGGGTGCCCCGGGCGTGGTCCAGCGCGAGGCGCCAGGGCACCGGGTCGGCGGACTCGGCCCGGGCCGCCGCGTCGATCAGCGGGCCCACCTCGCGCAGCCGCTCCGCGTGCGCTGGGGACACCCAGGCGCGGTCCACGGCGAGCTGCGCCTTGAGCAGCAGCGCGTCCGGGTCGCGGGGCGCGGAGGCGAGCCAGTCCGCCAGCCAGCCGTCCCGGCTGCGGGCGAAGGCGGACAGCCGCCTCACATAGCGGTCCCGGTTCTCCCACTCGGCCGAGACCCGGGTGGCGGCCAGCAGCGAGGCCGCCCCCTCGTACGCCCCCCGGGCCGCCGCCACCAGCGCCGGACCGAGCCGGTCGTCGGGGGCGTCGAGCAGGACCGACGCGTCGGGCACCAGTCCGTCGGACAGCCGGGGCGTGTGCCGGATCATGCGGGCGGTGCGCACCGCGGAGCGAAGCAAAGACATGGTGCGGACCATTGAAAGACGCAGGTGAGCACCGCGCCAGAGGGCATATGTAAGGATTCCGTAGCGGCCGGAAGGTTGTCCGGGATCAGGTCAAGAGACGGCAAAGAACACGCCCCGTGCGTCGCTCCGGTCTCACCCGCGCCGCAGGAGCCGGGACGCACCGGCGGCCACGGTGGTCGCCAGGATCCACCCCAGTAACACCAGGGAGGCCGCGCCCCACTGCCAGGTGCCGTCCAGCCGCCAGTAGCCCTCCTGGCCGAGATTGACCACCGGGATCAGCAGGTCCAGCGCGTACAGCGAGGGGTTCCACACGGGGTGCTCGTCCTGCTTGATCGGCTCCGGTTCGACCTGGGCGAAGGCCAGTGCGCCGGCCGCCCACAGCACCGCCATCCACAGCGCCGCGCGCCCGGGGCGGTAGCCGTAGGCCACCGTCCAGTCCTGGAGGTGGCCCCACAGCTTGCCGGCCAGCGGCAGCGTCTCGCGCCGCCGGCGCTGCTTGGCCAGCAGCACCTCCCGGGCGTCGGCGTCCTCGCCGCTGTTGCGCAGCACCGTGGCCAGCCGCTCGTAGGGCTCGGGCGAGTACTCCGGCGTGGCCGAGGCCACCCACTCCAGCCGCCGGGACAGCGGGAACTCCTCCTGCGGGACCAGGTTCTCGTAGACGAAGCCGCCCATCGCCAGGCCGCCCGGCCCCGGCCAGCTCGCCGCCAGGTCGACCAGGGTCACCACCTTGGCGCCGTTGAGCACGACCCGGCCCTCCTCCGGGCGCTCCGCGTTGAACCGGAGCTCCGGCACGGTGATCCGCCGGAGCGAGAGCTCCTCGCGCGGCCCGAGGACGAAGCGCGCCCCGTTGAGGTCCACCGCGTCGCCGAAGCGCCCGTCGTCCAGCCGTACTCCGCCGTGGCACTCGAAGGGCTGGAGCCGCGAACCGCGGGCCGCTCCCGCGGCACCGGTGCGGATGCCGAAGGGCGGGGTGGCGCCCTGGTCGCCGGTGGCCTCGCTCACCCAGGCCCCGGTCAGATAGAGGGTCCGCTCCACGCTCAGCTGCGGCGCGTTGAGCGCGCGGCGGTCGCCCGCCGCCCGCAGCCGGCTGCCCCGCAGGCTCAGGGACACGCCCACCTTCGCCCCGCGCAGACTCACCTCCCCGTAGCTCTCGACGAGCTCGGCCTGGAGGTCCTGGGCGACCGCGAGGCCGTCCGCGGTGATCGCCCGTCCGCGCCGGTCCGGCCGCACATGGACCTGGTTCAGCAGCAGGTCCGTGCCGATCTGCGCGTCGGTGAGGCGGATGCCGTGCTCGACGCGGCAGCGCGGCAGGTGCAGGTCCCCCTCGGTGCGCAGCCGCGCCGCCTCGATCCGGGGGATGGCACAGCTGATCAGGCGCATCGTGGCCAGATGCGCCTCCGGCATCAGCAGCTCGCTCTCGAAGCGGCACCCGTGGAGCTCGACGTAGGGCGAGATCGTGCCGCCCGCGAGCTTCAGGGTGCCGGTGATCTGCAGGCCGCGCAGTTTCAGGGCCGCGACCCGGCCCGGTCTCGGCTCCGGCCCGTTGAGCAGGAGACGCGCGACCACGGAGGCCCGGACAATGCGCTCAGGCCCCCAGGGGAACGGGGAGAAGGGGTTGTTCTGAAGGGGGTCGGTGTCGCTCAGGTCGAAGGTTCTGCCGTTCCGATAGGCGTTCCACATGGCTGCTTCGGCCGGGCTCACTCCCTCCGGAGGCCCGCCGTCCAGCGGCTCGGTCAATGCCGCCCCTCCGATTCGTTGGCTCGTACAGCTGTTCTTCCCGCTCCGTGACGGCCTGAACGCTAGTGGTGATGGTCGTCGCCCGGGGAACAGGATGGCCAGATCGCGCCGCTGGGGGAGCCGGTACCCCCGTGGGGTCCGGTGCTCCAGGGGCGGAGGCGACACGCGGGACACGGCGCGCGGCGCCCCCGCCCACCGGGCGCTGCGGCGACGTTGCGTATCAGCCACTGATACGGGAGACGGACGCCTCGGGCCGTCTGCGAGAATTGACCGCGTGATCTCTCGAATCGACCTGCGCGGCGACGCCCTCCCCGAGGGCACCGCCCTGCGCGACCTGCTGCCCCGTGCCGACTTCGACGTCGCGGCCGCCCTGGAGAAGGTGCGCCCGATCTGCGAGGACGTGCATCATCGGGGCGACGCGGCGCTGATCGACTACGCGCAGCGGTTCGACGGGGTCGCCCTGGAGCAGGTGCGGGTGCCTGCCGAGGCCCTGGAGCGGGCGCTGCGGGAGCTCGACCCCGAGGTCAGGGCCGCGCTGGAGGAGTCCGTCCGCCGGGCCCGCATCGTCCACCGGGCCCAGCGCCGCAAGGACCACACCACCCAGGTCGTGCCCGGCGGCACCGTGACCGAGAAGTGGGTTCCGGTCGACCGCGTCGGCCTGTACGCACCCGGCGGCCGCTCCGTCTACCCCTCCTCGGTGGTCATGAACGTGGTCCCGGCGCAGGAGGCCGGGGTGCCCTCGCTGGCGCTCGCCTCCCCCGCCCAGCGCGAGTTCGGCGGACTGCCCCACCCGACCATCCTCGCCGCCTGCGCGCTGCTGGGCGTCGACGAGGTCTACGCCGTCGGCGGGGCCACCGCCGTGGCGATGTTCGCCCACGGCACCGAGTCCTGCGCCCCGGCCAACATGGTCACCGGCCCCGGCAACATCTGGGTCGCCGCCGCCAAGCGCTACTTCACCGGACGGATCGGCATCGACGCCGAGGCCGGCCCGACCGAGATCGCCATCCTCGCGGACGCCACCGCCGACCCTGCGCACGTCGCCGCCGACCTGATCAGCCAGGCCGAGCACGACCCGCTGGCCGCCGCGGTGCTGGTCACCGACTCCGAGGAGCTGGCCGCGGCCGTCGAGCGGGAACTGGAGCCCCAGGTCGCGGCCACCCGGCACGTCGAGGACCGGATCAAGCCCGCCCTCACCGGCCGCCAGTCGGCGATCGTGCTGGTCTCCTCGGTGGAGGACGGACTGAAGGTCGTCGACGCCTACGGGGCCGAGCACCTGGAGATCCAGACCGCCGACGCCGCCGCGCTCGCCGACCGGGTGCGCAACGCGGGCGCGGTCTTCGTCGGCCCCTTCTCGCCCGTCTCCCTCGGGGACTACGCGGCCGGCTCCAACCACGTTCTGCCCACCGGAGGCTGCGCCTGCCACTCCTCGGGCCTGTCGGTGCAGTCCTTCCTGCGCGGCATCCACGTCGTGGACTACAGCCGCGACGCCCTCGCCGAGGTCACCCACCACGTGGTGACCCTCGCCGAGGCGGAGGACCTGCCCGCGCACGGCGCCGCGCTCAAGGCCCGCTTCGGCTGGGAGGTGCCCGGACGATGACCGGCGCCACCACCGCGCGCGCGACGGCCCCCGGGCCCGTCGGCATCGACGACCTGCCCGTCCGCGAGGAGCTCCGGGGCAAGTCCCCCTACGGCGCCCCGCAGCTGGACGTCCCCGTCCGGCTCAACACCAACGAGAACCCCTACCCGCTGCCGGACGCCCTGGTCGACCGGATCGCCGAGCGGGTCCGCGAGGCGGCCCGGCACCTGAACCGCTACCCGGACCGGGACGCGGTCGCCCTGCGCACCGAACTCGCCCGCTACCTGACCCGCACCACGGGCCACCCGGTCGCCGCCGGGAACGTATGGGCGGCCAACGGCTCCAACGAGGTCCTCCAGCAGCTGCTGCAGACCTTCGCCGGGCCCGGCCGCAGCGCCATCGGCTTCGAGCCCTCGTACTCGATGCACAGCCTGATCTCCCGCGGCACCGGCACCGAGTGGATCTCCGGTCCCCGCAACGAGGACTTCACCCTCGACCCGGCCGCCGCGGCGGAGGCGATCGCCCGGCACCGCCCCCACGTGGTCTTCGTCACCTCGCCCAACAACCCGACCGGGACGGCCGTCGGCGCGGACACCGTGCTCGCCCTGTACGAGGCGGCCCAGGCGGCCCGCCCCTCGCTGGTCGTCGTCGACGAGGCGTACGTCGAGTTCAGCCACGGCGACTCGCTGCTGCCGCTGATCGAGGGCCGCCCGAACCTGGTGGTCTCCCGGACCATGTCCAAGGCCTTCGGCGCCGCCGGGCTGCGGCTCGGCTACCTCGCCGCGCACCCCGCCGTCGTCGACGCGGTCCAGCTCGTCCGCCTGCCGTACCACCTCTCGGCCGTCACCCAGGCCACCGCCCTGGCCGCCCTGGAGCACACCGACACGCTGCTCGGCTACGTGGACCGGCTGAAGTCGGAGCGCGACCGGCTGGTCGGGGAGCTGACCGCGATGGGCTTCGAGGTCACCGCGTCCGACGCCAACTTCGTGCAGTTCGGCCGGTTCGACGACGCCCACGCGGCCTGGCGCCGGATCCTGGAGCGCGGCGTGCTGGTCCGGGACAACGGCGTGCCCGGCCGCCTGCGGGTGACCGCGGGCACCCCCGAGGAGAACGACGCGTTCCTCGACGCCGCCCGAGAGTTGACGTCCTACGTGGGCAACGGCCCCACGCCCCCTAAGGAGCAGAGCGCATGAGCCGCACCGGCCGCGTGGAGCGGACCACCAAGGAGACCTCGGTCGTCGTCGAGATCGACCTCGACGGCACCGGCAGGGTCGACGTCGCGACGGGCGTCGGCTTCTTCGACCACATGCTCGACCAGCTCGGCCGCCACGGTCTGTTCGACCTCACCGTCAAGACCGACGGCGACCTGCACATCGACACCCACCACACCATCGAGGACACCGCCCTGGCCCTCGGCGCGGCCTTCCGGCAGGCCCTCGGCGACAAGGTCGGCATCTACCGCTTCGGCAACTGCACGGTCCCCCTGGACGAGTCGCTCGCCCGGGTCACCGTGGACCTCTCGGGCCGCCCCTACCTGGTGCACAGCGAGCCGGAGAACATGGCGCCGATGATCGGCACCTACGACACCACGATGACGCGCCACATCCTGGAGTCCTTCGTCGCCCAGGCACAGGTCGCGCTGCACGTGCACGTCCCCTACGGCCGCAACGCGCACCACATCGTCGAGTGCCAGTTCAAGGCCCTCGCCCGGGCCCTGCGCTACGCCAGCGAGCGCGACCCCCGCGCCGCCGGCATCCTGCCCTCCACGAAGGGCGCGCTGTAACCGAGATGACGGGTCTGTCCACCATCCTGATCGTCGTGGGGCTCTTCCTCGCCGGCGGGGTCTACTCCTTCGCCAAGCAGGGCCTGCCCCGGGGCGTGATCGGGCTCCTCGCCGGAGCCTCCTTCATGTGCCTGCTCGCGGGCGTCCTGCGGATCCAGGGAATCTGGGAGTGAGCGCCATGAGCACATCCAAGAAGGTCGTCGTCTTCGACTACGGCTTCGGCAACGTCCGCTCGGCCGAGCGCGCCCTGGCCCGCGTCGGCGCCGAGGTCGAGATCACCCGCGACTACGACACGGCCATGAACGCCGACGGACTGCTGGTGCCGGGCGTCGGTGCCTTCTCCGCCTGCATGCAGGGCCTGAAGCAGGCCCGCGGCGACTGGGTCGTCGGCCGGCGCCTGGCGGGCGGCCGGCCCGTCATGGGCATCTGCGTCGGCATGCAGATCCTCTTCTCCCGCGGCATCGAGCACGGAGTCGAGACCGAGGGCCTCGACGAGTGGCCCGGCACCGTCGGCCCGCTGAAGGCCCCGGTCGTCCCCCACATGGGCTGGAACACCGTGGACGCCCCCGAGGACAGCGCCCTGTTCGCCGGGCTCGGCACGCAGGAGCGCTTCTACTTCGTGCACTCCTACGCCGTGCACGGGTGGGAGCTAGAAACCGCCAACCCGGCCCTGCGCGCCCCTCAGGTCACCTGGTCCACCCACGGCGAGCGCTTCGTCGCCGCCGTCGAGAACGGCGCGCTGTGGGCCACCCAGTTCCACCCCGAGAAGTCCGGCGACGCCGGAGCCCAGCTCCTCACCAACTGGATCGGAACACTGTGAGCAGCACGCTTGAACTCCTCCCCGCCGTCGACGTCCGCGACGGGCAGGCCGTCCGCCTCGTGCACGGCGAGTCCGGCACCGAGACCTCCTACGGCTCCCCGCTGGAGGCCGCCCTCGCCTGGCAGCGCGCCGGTGCCGAGTGGCTGCACCTGGTCGACCTCGACGCGGCCTTCGGCACCGGCGACAACCGGGAGCTGATCGCCGAGGTCGCCGGTGCCATGGACATCAAGGTCGAGCTCTCCGGCGGCATCCGCGACGACGCCTCGCTCGCCGCCGCGCTCGCCACCGGCTGCCGCCGCGTCAACCTCGGCACCGCGGCCCTGGAGACCCCCGAGTGGGTCGCCAAGGTGATCGCCGAGCACGGCGACCGCATCGCCGTCGGACTGGACGTCCGCGGCACCACGCTGCGCGGCCGAGGCTGGACCCGCGACGGCGGCGACCTCTACGAGACCCTCGCCCGCCTCGACTCCGAGGGCTGCGCCCGCTACGTGGTGACCGACATCGCCAAGGACGGCACCCTCCAGGGCCCCAACCTGGAGCTGCTGCGCAACGTCTGCGCCGCGACCGACAAGCCGGTCGTCGCCTCCGGCGGCGTCTCCTCCCTGGACGACCTGCGGGCGCTGTCCGCCCTGGTGCCCGAGGGCGTCGAGGGCGCCATCGTCGGCAAGGCCCTCTACGCCGAGGCCTTCACGCTCCAGGAGGCACTCGCGGCGGTGTCGGCGTGACCGGATCCGTCGACCGCGTCGGCTCGGACGGCCCCTGGGAGGAGGCCTTCGGCTACTCCCGGGCCGTCCGGCTGCCGAACGGCCTGGTCCTGGTCTCCGGCTGCACCTCCGTCGTCGGCGGCGAGATCGCCGCCGGCAGCCCCCACGAGCAGGCCCTGACCGCCTTCGGCGTGGCCCTCGACGCCCTGAAGCAGTTCGGTCTGGGCGCGGCCGACGTCGTGCGCACCCGGATGTACCTCACCCACGCCCGGGACGTCGACGAGGTCGGCCGCGCCCACCGGGAGCTCTTCGGGGACGTCCGCCCGGCCGCCTCCATGGTGATCGTCTCCGGCTTCGTCGACCCCTCGCTGGTGGTCGAGGTCGAGGTCGAGGCCTACCGGCACCCCACCGCGACCGAGGGAGGAACCGCATGACCCTCGCGGTACGCGTCATCCCCTGCCTGGACGTCGACGCCGGGCGCGTCGTCAAGGGCGTCAACTTCCGCGACCTGCGCGACGCGGGCGACCCGGTCGAGATGGCCAAGCTCTACGACGCCGAGGGCGCCGACGAGCTGACCTTCCTGGACATCACCGCCTCCTCCGGCAACCGCGAGACCACCTACGACGTGGTCCGCCGCACCGCCGAGCAGGTCTTCATCCCGCTCACCGTGGGCGGCGGCGTGCGCTCCGCCGACGACGTGGACCGCCTGCTGAGGGCCGGTGCGGACAAGGTCGGCGTCAACACCGCGGCCATCGCCCGGCCGGAGCTGATCCGCGAGATCGCCGAACGCTTCGGCCGCCAGGTGCTGGTGCTGTCGGTCGACGCCCGGCGCACCGCCGAGGGCTCCTTCGAGGTCACCACGCACGGCGGCCGCCGGGGCACCGGCATCGACGCGGTCGAGTGGGCCCACCGCGCGGCCGAGCTCGGTGCGGGCGAGATCCTGCTGAACTCCATGGACGCCGACGGCACCAAGGACGGCTACGACACGGAGATGATCGCCGCCGTCCGCCGGCATGTCACCGTCCCGGTGATCGCCTCCGGCGGCGCCGGGAGGGCGGCCGACTTCGCGCCCGCCATCGACGCGGGCGCGGACGCGGTGCTCGCCGCCTCCGTGTTCCACTTCGGCGACCTGCGGATCGCCGAGGTGAAGGACGCCCTGCGGGAGGCGGGCCACCCGGTCCGCTGACCCCCGCCCCGAAGGCCCCCGGGATCCGCCGCCACGGCGGTTCCCAGGGGCCTTCGCCGCGCCCGCCCGCATCCCGCTCCCCCCGAAAGGCCCCCGAGGTGACCCCGCCCACGGCCCCGCAGCCCCCGCCCCGCCCCGGGGCGCCCGGTGCCGCCGCGCCGGGCTGCCCGCCGCCCCCGGCGGCGCCGTCCCCCGGGCGCCCCGCCCACCGGGACGCCAACGTGCTCCGCTGGCTGGCCGCCTACGCGGCGTCGGCGACCGGGGACAGCGTCTACTACCTCGCCCTCACCTGGGCGGCGACCCGCTCCGGCGGTGCCGTCCAGGCGGGTGTGGTGATGGCCGTCAGCGCGGTCCCGCGCGCCCTGCTGATGCTCGGCGGGGGAGTGCTCGCCGACCGGCTCGGGCCGCGCCGGGTCGTGATCGGCACGGACGCCGCCCGCGCCGCGGTCGTCCTCGGCCTGGCCGCGTGGCTGTGGCTGGCCGCGCCCGGGCTGTGGCTGCTGGCAGCCGCCGCGCTGGTGTTCGGCGCCCTGGACGCGGTGTTCATGCCCGCGGTGGGCGCGCTGCCCCCGCGGATCGCACCCCTCGGCCAGCTCGCCAGGATCCAGGGCCTGCGCGGACTCGCGGGCCGCGGAGCCGCGGTCGTCGGCGCGCCGCTCGCCGGGGCGGCGGTCGCCCTCGGCGGGCCGGCGGCCGCCTTCGCCGCGGCCGGGGCCCTGTTCGCCGCCGGCCTGCCCCTGCTGCTCGCCCTGCGGGTGTCCCCGCTGCCTCCCGAGCCTCAGCAGGACCGGGCGGGGCGCGGCGGGTTCCCGGCGGAGCTGGCGGGCGGGCTGCGCCATGTGCGCCGCCACCCCGTCCTCGGGCCCCTGGTGGCCGTGGTCGCCGTCAGCGACCTCGGCTTCGTCGGCCCGCTCGGCGTCGGCCTGGCGCTGCTCGCCGACGCCCGGGGCTGGGGCGCCACCGGGCTCGGCTGGGTGCTCGCGGGCTTCGCCGCGGGCTCCGGCGCCGCCTCGCTGCTGCTCGCCGTGCGCGGCCGCCTGCCCCGGGCCGGTCTGGTGATGTGCGGGGCGCTGCTCGCCGGCTCCGCCGCCATCGCCGGGCTGGCCCTCGTCGCCCACCTCGCGGCGGCGGTGGCGGTGGCCGCGGCCGTCGGGGTGCTCACCGGCGTCAGCGGTTCGCTGTGCGGTGCGCTGCTGCAGACCGCGGCGGACCCCGCCCACCTGGGCCGGGTCACCTCGCTGGCGACCTTCGTCAGCCTGGGCCTGGCTCCGCTGAGCTTCCCGCTCACCGGAGCCGCCGTCGGCCTGTGGGGCACCGCCCCGGTGTTCGCCGTGAGCGCCGCGGTCTGTGCCGCGGGCGCCGTGCTCGGCCTCGCCCGGGGCCCGCTGCGGCGGGCCGAGCTGCCCGGCTGAGCCGCCCGCCGCACCGCGACCGCCCGCCGTACCGCCCGGCGGCGATCCGGGCGTCAGAAACCGAGCCGGGCCTCGGTCACCTGCGCGATGGTGTCCTTGTCGCCCTCCAGGTCGACCCGCGCCACCGCCTGCCGCCCGAAGGCGAACAGCGTCAGCTCGCCCGGCTGCCCGGTCACCGTGACCACCGGCGCACCCCGGTGGGCCACCGCCGTCCGGCCGTCCGGGCGCCGCAGCACCAGGCCGACGGGTGAGCGGCGGCCCAGCAGCCGCGCCGCCTTCTCCAGCCGGGCCCAGAGCACGTTCTCGAAGACCGGGTCGAGGTCCCGGGGGGTCCAGTCGGGCTGCGCCCGGCGCACGTCCTCGGCGTGCACGAAGAACTCGACCGTGTTGGCCGCCTCGTCGATCTGCTTGATCGCGTACGGGGACATCCGCGGCGGCCCCGTGCGGATGAGGGTGAGCAGCTCGCCGTACGGCTTGGCGGCGAACTCGGACCGGATCCGCTCCGTCCGCTCCTTCAACGCCGTGAGCAGGATCCCGCCCGCCGCGTCCGGCCGGCGCTCGCGCATCACCACATGGGCGGCGAGGTCCAGGGTCCGCCAGTCGCCGCACAGGGTCGGGGCGTCGGGGCCCGCGGCCTCCAACAGGTCTGCGAGCAGGAGCCGTTCACGCTTGGCATGGGTCGACATGACCGCCAGCGTACGGCGGTACCGCCCGGTGCGCCCAGCGGGCGCGCGGGGTGCGTCGCCGGTACCGCCGGCGGCCCGGGGCGCGGGCGGCGCCGGGTCCGGTGCACGGACGCGGCGTCCGCGCCCGCCCCGCGGCACGGCACAATGGCGTGCATGACCAGCAGCGTCCCCGACAGCGCCCTCGACCCCGCGGTCGCCGCCCGGCTCAAGCGAAGCGCCGACGGCCTCGTCCCCGCCATCGCCCAGCAGTACGACACCGGGGAGGTGCTGATGCTGGGGTGGATGGACGACGAGGCGCTCCACCGCACCCTGACCACCGGCCGCTGCACCTACTGGTCGCGCAGCCGCGGGGAGTACTGGGTGAAGGGCGACACCTCCGGGCACGTCCAGCTCGTGAAGTCGGTGGCGCTGGACTGCGACGCCGACACCGTGCTCGTCAAGGTCGACCAGGTCGGAGCCGCCTGCCACACCGGCGCCCGCACCTGCTTCGACGCCGACGTGCTCCTCGACCAGTAGGGTCTGCCGCCATGGATCTCGACACCTTCCGGAAGCTGGCCGCCGACCGCCGGGTCATCCCCGTGAGCCGCCGCCTGCTCGCCGACGGCGACACGCCCGTCGGGCTCTACCGCAAGCTCGCGGCCGAGCGCCCGGGCACCTTCCTGCTGGAGTCCGCGGAGAACGGGCGGTCCTGGTCGCGGTACTCCTTCGTCGGCGTACGCTCCGACGCCACCCTCACGGTCCGCGACGGCCAGGCCCACTGGCTGGGCACCCCGCCCGTGGGCGTGCCCGACGGCGGCGACCCGCTGCACGCCCTGCGCGAGACCATCCAGGCCCTCCACACGCCCCCCGCCCCCGCCGACGGCGGACCGGACTCGGTCATGCCCCCCTTCACCGGCGGCATGGTGGGCTACCTCGGCTACGACATCGTCAGGCGGCTGGAGCGGATCGGCCCGGGCGACCACGACGACCTCGGCCTGCCCGAGCTGACCATGCTGCTCACCTCCGACCTGGCCGTCCTCGACCACTGGGACGGCACCGTGCTGCTGATCGCCAACGCGATCAACCACAACGACCTCGACACCGGGGTGGACGAGGCGTACGCGGGCGCGGTCGCCCGGCTGGACGCCATGGAGGCCGACCTGGCCCGGGCCCTGCCCTCCGCTCCGGCCGTGCTGCCGCCCTCCGAGCTGCCGGAGTTCTCCGCCCGCTGGGGAGGCGCGGACTACCAGGAGGCCGTCGAGGACATCAAGGAGCGCATCCGGGCGGGCGAGGCCTTCCAGGTCGTCCCCTCGCAGCGCTTCGAGACGCCCTGCACGGCCAGCGCCCTCGACGTCTACCGGGTGCTGCGGGCCACCAACCCCTCGCCGTACATGTACCTCTTCCGCTTCGAGGGCTTCGACGTCGTCGGCTCCAGCCCCGAGGCCCTGGTCAAGGTCGAGGACGGCCGGGCCATGGTCCACCCCATCGCCGGCACCCGACCCCGCGGCGCCACCCCCCAGGAGGACCACGACCTGGCGGAGGAACTGCTCGCCGACCCCAAGGAGCGGGCCGAGCACCTGATGCTCGTCGACCTCGGGCGCAACGACCTGGGGCGGGTCTGCGCCCCGGGCACCGTCGAGGTGGTCGACTTCATGTCCATCGAGCGCTACTCGCACGTCATGCACATCGTCTCCACCGTCACCGGCCGGGTCGCCGAGGGGCGGACCGCCTTCGACGTCCTCGCCGCCTGCTTCCCGGCGGGCACCCTCTCCGGAGCCCCCAAGCCGCGCGCCATGCAGATCATCGACGAACTGGAACCCGCCCGCCGCGGCCTGTACGGAGGCGCCGTCGGCTATCTCGACTTCGCCGGGGACTCCGACACGGCCATCGCCATCCGCACCGCCCTGCTGCGCGACGGCACCGCGTACGTGCAGGCCGGGGCGGGTGTGGTCGCCGACTCCGACCCCGTGGCCGAGGACACCGAGTGCCGCAACAAGGCCGCCGCGGTGCTGCGGGCCGTGCACACCGCCAACCGGCTGGGCAGCCGCACCGGGGGGTGAGGGATAGTGGGGGGCGTGAGTGCCCTGCCGCCCGTACCCCCGCCCCGTGCCGAGGCCGCGCCCGACGCCCCGGCCGCGCCCGACGCCCCGGCCGCCCCCGCCCCCGGCGGCGCCCGCCGCAGTCTGGCCGCCGCCCTGCTCCTCGGCTCCGCCGGGTCCACCGCCGTCCTGCTCGCCTCCGGCCGGATCTGGGCCGAGGGCCGTGCCGAGGTCGGCGGGGGGACCGTGGCCCTGGAGGCCACGGGCAGCGACGTCACCGGTGTGCCCAGCGCCCTGGCGGTCGTCGCGCTGGCCGCCCTGGTCGCCCTCTTCGCGGTGCGGCGCGGGGGCCGGCTCCTCGTGTCCGCGCTCCTCGCGCTCAGCGGGGCGGGCACGGTGGCCGCGGCCCTGCTGGGCTCCTCCGACCGGGCCGCCCTGGACGAGGCGGCGGCCCGCACCACCGGCGACGCCGCGGCGGCCGTCCACGGCCTCACCCACACCGCGTGGCCCCATGCCGCCGCGGCCGGCGGGCTGCTGATCCTGCTCGCCGGGGTCCTCGCGCTGCGCTTCGGCGCCCGCTGGCCGGCGATGTCGGGCCGGTACGAGCGCGACGGCACGCCCCGCAGGCGCCCCGCACCCGCCGCCGTCGACCCCGATCGGCCCGAGGACCTGTGGAAGGCGCTCGACCGCGGCGAGGACCCGACCCGCGAAGCATGACCCCGGGTCATCGGCGCGCCCGGCGTGCGGGACAATGGCGGGGAGCGTCCGGCTCACCTCAGGAGCACCGGCTCACGACAGCGCATCGGACACGAGGAGCACACTCATGGCGGGCAGCAGCCACGGACACACCCCGGCCGCCTGGACCGGCGTCATCATCGCCTTCATCGGTTTCTGCGCCGCGGGCCTGTTCATGGTCGCGGACAGCCCCGTGGGGTTCTGGGCCGGCTGCGCCGTCATCGCGCTCGGCGCGGTCGTCGGCGGGGCCATGAAGGTCGCGGGCATGGGTACGCCGAAGGAGCCGGAGGCGGTCGTCGAGGCCCGTGCCCGTGCCGCTGCCCGGGAGGGCGCGGTCGCCTGACCCGGCGGCACCCGGCGCACCGAACGGCGGCGCAGCACGGAGGGCCGTGCTGCGCCGCCGTCGTCGAGCGGGGACAATCACCACCGTGACCGCGACCCCGCCCTCACCGGCCGCCCCGTCCACCGAGCCCTCCGCGTCCGCCACGCTCCCGCCGGGCCCCGCCGCGGCGCCGCCCGAGCCCGGCGGCCCCCCCGGCGCCCCGGAGGCCGCGCACGGCCCCGGAACCCCCGGGTGGCGCCCCGCCCATGCCCCCGGACGCCCCCCGGGGCCTTACCCCGGCGCCCCCGCTCCCGCGGCGCCCGGCGGGCCCCACTCCCTCGCCCGGCGGCTCGCCGCCCCGCTGGCGACCCTCGCCGCCGTGGCCGGCGCCTTCGCCTACGTGGGCGCCGTCGACCCGAACGAACCCGGCCACTACCCGGTCTGCCCCCTGCTCGCCCTCACCGGCATCTACTGCCCCGGCTGCGGGGGGCTGCGCAGCGCCCACGCCTTCGTCCACGGCGACCTGCCGGCCGCGCTCGGGTCCAACGCGGCGGCCGTCGCCGGATACCTGGCCTTCGCCGTCGTGTGGGTCGTGTGGCTGGTTCGCGCCGCCCGCGGCCGCCGTACCCGGATCGTGCTCGCGCCCGCCTGGTGGTGGCTCGTCGGGAGCCTCCTCGCCGTCTTCAGCGTCGTGCGGAACCTTCCCTTCGGCACCCTGCTGGCCCCCTGACGTCCCAGGTCGTGGGACAGGCGGTGGCCGGATGCGGGCCCACCGCCCGCATACGGATACCATCGAGACGGCTGTATCGGACCGCTACCACCTCCCGGAAGGGGGCCGCTCGCGTGAGTGTGCTCGACGAGATCATCGAAGGTGTGCGCGCCGACCTCGCGGAACGGCAGGCGCGCGTCAGCCTCGACGAGCTCAAGGAGCGCGCCGCCAAGGCCCCGGCGGCCCGGGACGGCGTCGCCGCACTGCGGGGCGAGGGCGTCCAGGTGATCTGCGAGGTGAAGCGCTCCAGCCCCTCCAAGGGCGCGCTCGCCGCCATCGCCGACCCCGCCGCGCTCGCCGCGGACTACGAGGCGGGGGGCGCCGCCGTCATCTCCGTGCTCACCGAGGAGCGCCGCTTCGGCGGCTCGCTCGCCGACCTGGAGGCCGTTCGCGCCCGGGTCGACGTCCCGGTGCTGCGCAAGGACTTCATCGTCACCGCCTACCAGCTCTGGGAGGCCCGCGCCTACGGTGCGGACGTGGTGCTGCTGATCGTCGCCGCGCTGGAGCAGGAGGCGCTGGTCTCGCTGATCGAGCGCGCCGAGTCCATCGGCCTCACGCCCCTCGTGGAGGTCCACGACGAGGAGGAGACCGAGCGCGCGGTCGAGGCGGGGGCCCGGATCATCGGCGTCAACGCCCGCGACCTGAAGACCCTCAAGGTCGACCGCTCCACCTTCGAGCGCGTCGCCCCCGAGATCCCCGCGCACGTCGTCAAGGTCGCGGAGTCCGGTGTGCGCGGCCCGCACGACCTCATCGCCTACGCCAACGCCGGTGCCGACGCCGTGCTGGTGGGCGAGTCCCTCGTCACCGGACGCGACCCGAAGGCGGCCGTCGCCGACCTGGTCGCCGCGGGCGCCCACCCGGCCCTGCGCCAGGGCCGGGACTGACCCCGCCATGACCCCCGCGCCCCGCTCCGCACCGGCCCCGGGCACCCGCCCGGGCGGCTCGGAGGTGTCGCCCGCGGGCCGTGCCGCCCGCGCCGCGGCCGCGGCGGCGCCCGGGGACCCCTACGCCCGGCTCGCCCGCGGCTGCCGTCCGCGCGGCTGCCGGGCGCCCGCACGCCGCGTCCACGGACGCCGGGTGCGCTATGTGATAGGCGACGAGCCGGGCCAGGTCAACGGGATGCGATGGCGCCCGGAGCGAGCGCGCGACGGCCGCTGACCGTCTGCGGCACCGTCCCGACCGGAACGCGGCACACCCCTGCCCGCCCCCGTGGCGTGCGGGTCGGCCGCCCCGGACCGCCCCCGGCTGCGCCGGACCGGGCGTCCGCCCCCTCGGGACCCGCCCGGACGGCCCGCCCGCCGCGTCGCCGCGGAGCACCCGCCGCTCCCCACCCCCGCCCCGACCGCCGCACGGCCGGCCGCGGGCGCGGCACCCCCGCGCCCGCCGTCCGCCGCCCGGGCGCAGCGCGGCGGGGCACGGGACGCGGCGGCCCGCGCGCTCCCCGCACCCGCAGACCCCACGTCCCCTGAGCTAAGGAGCTCCGTCGCCATGTGCAGCGACTTCTTCATCCCGGACCCGGAAGGCCTGGTCCCCACCGCGGACGGCTACTTCGGCGCGTTCGGCGGCACGTTCATCCCGGAGGCGCTCGTCGCCGCCGTCGAGGAGGTGGCCGCCGAGTACGAGAAGGCCAAGGGCGACCCCGCGTTCGCCGAGGAGCTCGGCGCCCTGCTGGCCGACTACACCGGCCGCCCCAGCGCGCTGACCGAGGTGCCCCGCTTCGCCGAGCACGCCGGCGGAGCCCGGATCTTCCTCAAGCGGGAGGACCTGAACCACACCGGCTCACACAAGATCAACAACGTGCTGGGGCAGGCACTGCTCACCCGGCGCATGGGCAAGACCCGGGTGATCGCCGAGACCGGCGCCGGGCAGCACGGCGTGGCGACCGCCACCGCCTGCGCCCTGTTCGGCCTCGACTGCACCATCTACATGGGCGAGGTCGACACCCGGCGGCAGGCGCTCAACGTGGCACGGATGCGGATGCTCGGCGCCGAGGTCGTGGCCGTGGGGTCCGGCAGCCGCACCCTGAAGGACGCCATCAACGAGGCGTTCCGCGACTGGGTCGCCAACGTGGACCACACCCACTACCTCTTCGGGACCGTCGCCGGACCCCACCCCTTCCCGGCCATGGTGCGCGACTTCCACCGCGTCATCGGCGTGGAGGCCCGCCGCCAGCTGCTGGAGCGGACCGGGCGGCTGCCCGACGCGGCCGTGGCCTGCGTGGGGGGCGGCTCCAACGCCATCGGCCTCTTCCACGCCTTCGTGCCCGACACCGGGGTCCGGCTGATCGGCTGCGAGCCGGGCGGCCACGGGGTGGAGACCGGGGAGCACGCGGCCACCCTGACCGCGGGGGAGCCCGGCATCCTGCACGGCTCGCGCAGCTACGTCCTCCAGGACGACGAGGGCCAGATCACCGAGCCGTACTCGATCTCGGCGGGCCTCGACTACCCGGGCATCGGCCCGGAGCACGCGTACCTCAAGGACAGCGGGCGGGGCGAGTACCGCGCCGTCACCGACGACGCCGCGATGCAGGCCCTGCGGCTGCTGTCGCGCACCGAGGGCATCATCCCCGCCATCGAGTCCGCGCACGCCCTCGCGGGCGCGCTGGAGGTCGGGCGCGAACTCGGGCCCGAGGGACTGCTCGTGGTCAACCTCTCCGGCCGGGGCGACAAGGACATGGACACCGCGGCCCGCTACTTCGGGCTCTACGACACCGACGCCCGGGTCGAGGCCGACGCCTCCGCCGACGACGGCGCCGCCGAGATCCAGGGGGACGCCGAATGAGCGGCACCGTCGACCTGCTGAACCGGACCCTGGCGGCCGCCCGCGCGGAGGGCCGGGCGGCGCTCATCGCCTACCTGCCCGCGGGCTTCCCGACCGTCGAGGTCGGCATCGAGGCGGTCAAGGCCGCCTTCGACGGGGGAGCCGACATCGTCGAGGTGGGGCTCCCGCACAGCGACCCGGTCCTGGACGGCCCCGTCATCCAGACCGCCGACGACATCGCCCTGCGCGGCGGGGTGCGCATCGCCGACGTCCTGCGCACGGTGCGCGAGGCCCATGCGGCGACCGGCAAGCCGGTCCTGGTGATGACCTACTGGAACCCGGTGGACCGCTACGGTGCCGAGCGCTTCGCCGCGGAGCTCGCCGAGGCCGGCGGTGCCGGGTGCATCCTGCCCGACCTGCCGGTCCAGGAGTCGGCGCTGTGGCGGGAGCACGCGGAGAAGCACGGGCTGGCCACCGTCTTCGTCGTCGCCCCCAGCAGCAAGGACGAGCGGCTGGCGAAGATCACCGCCGCCGGCAGCGGCTTCGTGTACGCGGCCTCCCTGATGGGCGTCACCGGAACCCGTGCCTCCGTGGGGGAGCAGGCGGCCGACCTGGTGCGCCGCACCCGGGCCACCTGCGAACTGCCGGTCTGCGTCGGGCTCGGCGTCTCCAACCCCGAGCAGGCCGCCGAGGTGGCGTCCTTCGCGGACGGGGTGATCGTCGGCTCGGCCTTCGTCAAGCGGATGCTGGACGCGGACGGGGACGCCGCGGCCGTGGCCGCGGTACGCGAACTGGCGGGCGACCTCGCCCGGGGTGTCCGCCGGTCCGGGTAGCTCGAACGGGTGGATGTGGGACCGGGGAGGCACGCCCGTGCCTCCCCGGTTCGTTGGCGGTGCGTGAGCGACAACCAAGAACGCAAGGGGAGCGCCCGCGAGCGGCTCCAGAAGGAACGCGAGCGGGAGAAGGCGCGTGAGCGCCGCCGCCGTACGGTGATCGTGGCCGCGGCGGTCGTGGGCGTCCTCGGCCTGGCGGCCGTGGTGGGCCTCCTCGCGGCGAACAGCGGCAAGGACTCGGGCGGGTCGCAGGCGGGACCGCTGAGCGCCCCGAGCGGTGCGCAGGGCGAGGAGCAGCTCGCCATCCCCGTCGGCGCGGACGACGCCCCGTCCACCCTCACCGTCTGGGAGGACTTCCGCTGCCCCGCCTGCGCCCAGTTCGAGAACGCGCTCCGGGGCACCATCCACGACATGGTCGGCGCCGGGGAGCTCAGGGTCGAGTACCACCTGGCCACCATCATCGACGGCAACATGGGCGGTTCCGGCTCGCTGCGGGCCGCGAACGCCGCCGCCTGCGCCCAGGACGCGGGCGAGTTCGCCGCGTACCACGACGTGCTCTTCGCCAACCAGCCGCCGGAGCAGGACGACGACTTCGCGGACAACGCCCGCCTGATCGAGCTGGCGGGCCAGGTGGAGGGGCTGGACACCCCCGCGTTCCGCAGCTGTGTGAACGAGGGCGTCCACGACACCTGGGTGGAGAAGTCGGGGCTGGCCTTCACCGAGGGCGGCTTCCGCGGTACGCCGACCGTCCTGCTCAACGGGGAGTCGATCTTCCCGACCAAGGGCGAGGAGCAGATCTCGGTGGCCAACTTCAAGAAGTGGGTCGAGGAGGCGAACGAGGGCAAGGAGCCCGGTGCGGCGACCCCGGCCCCGGGCGCCGGGAGCTCCGAGGCCCCCTGAGCCCCTGGTCCCGCCGGCCCGAGGGCGCCTCGTTACCCAGAAGTTGCCGGGTGGGCTGCCCCGTGTCCCGCCCGGCAGGGTAGCGTCGTTGCTGCCATGGACATCGCCTACATTCCCAGCCCCTCGACCGGAGTCCTCGAACTCGGACCGGTCCCGCTGCGCGGCTACGCCTTCTGCATCCTCGCCGGTCTGTTCACCGCCCTCTGGATCGTCGACCGCCGCTGGGTCGCGCGGGGCGGGAAGAAGGGCACGACCTGGGACATCGCCGTCTGGGCGGTTCCGTTCGGACTCGCCGGCGGGCGCCTGTACCACGTCATCACCGACTACCAGCTGTACTTCGGCGAGGGCCGCGACTGGGTCGACGCGTTCAAGATCTGGGAGGGCGGCCTCGGCATCTGGGGCGCGGTCGCCATGGGCGCGCTGGGTGCCTGGATCGGCTGCCGCCGCCGGGGCATCGCGCTGCCGCCGTACGCCGACGCCGTGGCACCGGGACTGGCGATCGCGCAGGCCATCGGCCGCTGGGGGAACTGGTTCAACCAGGAACTCTACGGCCGCCCGACGGACCTGCCCTGGGGGCTGCGGATCGATCCGGCGTACCGCCCGGACGCCACCCCCGAGCTGGCCACCTACCACCCGACCTTCCTCTACGAGTCGCTCTGGTGCCTCGGGGTGGCGGCGCTGGTGTTCTGGGCGGACCGGCGCTTCCGCCTCGGCCACGGCCGGGCCTTCGCCCTGTACGTCGCCGCCTACACGGCCGGTCGCGGCTGGATCGAGTACATGCGCGTCGACGAGGCGCACCACATCCTCGGCCTGCGGCTCAACCTGTGGACCTCGATCCTGGTCTTCACCGCGGCGGTCGTCTACATGATCGTCTCCGCGCGTCTGCGGCCCGGGCGCGAGTCCGTGGTGGAGCCGGAGCTGCCGTCCTCGGCGAAGGCCGGCTCCGAGGGGCGCAAGGGCGGGAAGCCGGACGCGGAGGGGACCGCGGACACGGACCCGGCGACCGCTGCCGACGGCGACGGCGCGGCGGGTTCCGGCGAGGCGAAGCCCTCGGACGGGGCTGCGGACGGCAAGCCGTCCGGTGGCGCGGCCGACCGGACGGCCGAGGCGCCCGGGACGACCGCCGACGCCGCGGCGTCGGACGCCGGCGGCGAGTAGCGGCCGGTCGCCGCACACCCCGCATCCGCGAGGACCGCCCCGGGCACCCGCCCGGGGCGGTCCCGCGTCTCCGGCCGCCGCGCCGGCCTGGTGCCGCGGCCGGGCACGCGCGGCCGGGCGGGGCACCCGCGGCCGGGGCCGTCCGCTCGTCCGGGGCACCGCCGGACGGCCCGGCCCGGGCGGCCCCGGTGCTCCCCTCCTCCGGGTAAGTACGGCCTGCCTTGCTAGCGCACCCCTTACATCGTGCGTATTTTCGAAGCATCGCAGGGCGGTTCCGCACGCAGCGGACCGCCGGAGAGGGGAGAGTCGTGTCCGTCATCGAGTCCGGGGCCGCGCTGCACGAGGCGCACCGGGACAACCACACCCACCGCGACGTGAACGGCGGCTGGCTGCGCCCGGCGGTCTTCGGGGCGATGGACGGGCTGGTCTCCAACCTGGCCCTGATGACCGGCGTGGCCGGCGGCGCCGTCTCCCAGCAGACGATCGTCGTCACCGGGCTGGCCGGTCTGGCCGCGGGCGCCTGCTCGATGGCGGCCGGCGAGTACACCTCGGTCGCCTCGCAGCGCGAGCTCGTCCAGGCCGAGCTGGAGGTCGAGCGGCGCGAGCTGCGCAAGCACCCGGTCGACGAGATGGAGGAGCTGGCCGCCCTCTACGTGGCCCGCGGGGTCCAGCCCGACCTGGCCCGCGAGGTGGCGATGCAGCTCTCGAAGGACCCGGAGCAGGCGCTGGAGATCCATGCCCGCGAGGAGCTGGGCATCGACCCCGACGACCTGCCCTCGCCGCTGGTCGCCGCGGTCTCCTCGTTCGGGTCCTTCTCGCTGGGCGCGCTGCTGCCCGTGCTCCCGTACCTGCTCGGGGCCCAGTCCCTGTGGCCGGCCGTGCTGCTGGGGCTGGTCGGTCTCTTCGCCTGCGGCGCCCTGGTGGCAAAGGTCACAGCGCGCGGCTGGTGGTTCAGCGGGCTCCGGCAGCTGCTCCTCGGCGGTACGGCCGCGGCCGTCACCTACGGGCTCGGAACCCTGATCGGCGCCGCCGTCTGACCCACGGGGGTGCCCGCCCGGCCGCCCCCGCAGGAACGCTTTTCCGCCGTGCCGTCCCGGATTCCGGGACGGCACGCTGGCGTTTCCGCGCCCGGTGCCCGACCCTGTGACATACGTCCCTCCCCTGGACGCCCCGGGAGTGGGACACTATGCAAGGCGCCACATATGTAGTCGTTACCCGGTGGTTTCGATTCCGCAATCCCCGGGCATGAGCCGAAAGCGCTGCGGGCAACGAAGCCCGGCCGCGTCCGCCCCTCGGGGGCCGTGGGTCCATCCGATTCCTCCCGTTCCTCCGGTCCTCCCCTCCGGGGCGCCTCCCGTCACCGCATCCTCTGCGGTGTCCGCATGTTGGAATGCTCTATCCACTTTCCGAGAAGCACGCCATCATGTAACCTGCACGAAATTTCGCCAGGGCCAACGTCGTCCCTCGGCACAGCACATGCCACGACGACGACGGGAGAGCCGATGCGTTCCGACGCCTGGTCGCCCATGGACGGTCGCCCCGCCCCCCAGGGGATGTACGACCCCCGTAACGAACACGACGCCTGCGGTGTCGGGTTCGTGGCCACCCTCACCGGTGTTGCCAGCCATGAGCTGGTCGAGCAGGCGCTGACCGTACTGCGGAACCTCGAGCACCGCGGCGCCACCGGCTCCGAGCCCGACTCGGGCGACGGCGCGGGCATCCTCCTGCAGGTGCCCGACGCCTTCCTGCGCGAGGTGGCCGGCATCGACCTCCCCGAGGCCGGCTCCTACGCGGTCGGCATCGCCTTCCTGCCGGCCGAGGAGGACGGCACCGCGACCGCCCGCATCGAGGCCCTGGCCGCCGAGGAGGGCCTGGACGTCCTCGGCTGGCGCGAGGTCCCCGTCGCGCCCGACCTGCTCGGCAACGGCGCGCGCGCCACCATGCCGTCGTTCCGCCAGCTCTTCGTCGCCGACGGCGAGAGCTCCGGCATCGCCCTGGACCGCAAGGCCTTCGTGCTCCGCAAGCGCGCCGAGCGCGAGGCCGGGGTGTACTTCCCCTCGCTCTCCTCGCGCACGATCGTCTACAAGGGCATGCTGACCACCGGCCAGCTGGAGCCCTTCTTCCCCGACCTGTCCGACCGGCGCTGCGCCACCGCGGTCGCCCTCGTGCACTCGCGGTTCTCCACCAACACCTTCCCGAGCTGGCCGCTCGCCCACCCGTACCGCTTCGTCGCCCACAACGGCGAGATCAACACGGTCAAGGGCAACCGCAACTGGATGCGCGCCCGCGAGTCCCAGCTCGCCTCCGGGCTCTTCGGCGAGGGCGAACTGGACCGCATCTTCCCGGTCTGCACGCCGGACGCCTCCGACTCGGCCTCCTTCGACGAGGTGCTGGAACTGCTCCACCTCGGCGGCCGCTCGCTGCCCCACGCCGTGCTGATGATGGTCCCCGAGGCGTGGGAGAACCACGACTCCATGGACCCCGCCCGCCGCGCCTTCTACCAGTACCACTCCACGATGATGGAGCCCTGGGACGGCCCCGCCTGCGTCACCTTCACCGACGGCACCCAGGTCGGCGCCGTGCTGGACCGCAACGGGCTGCGCCCCGGCCGCTACTGGGTCACCGACGAGGGCCTCGTGGTGCTGTCCTCCGAGGTCGGCGTCCTCGACATCGACCCCGCCAGGGTGGTCCGCAAGGGACGCCTCCAGCCCGGCCGCATGTTCCTGGTGGACACCGCCGAGCACCGGATCATCGAGGACGACGAGATCAAGTCCGCCCTCGCCGCCGAGGCCCCCTACGCGGAGTGGCTGGAGACCGGCGAGATCGAGCTGGAGGACCTGCCCGAGCGCGAGCACATCGTCCACACCCACGCCTCGGTCACCCGCCGCCAGCAGACCTTCGGCTACACCGAGGAGGAGCTGCGCGTCCTGCTGGCCCCGATGGCCCGCAGCGCCGCCGAGCCGATCGGCTCCATGGGCACGGACTCGCCGATCGCGGCCCTCTCCGAGCGCCCCCGGCTGCTCTTCGACTACTTCACCCAGCTGTTCGCGCAGGTCACCAACCCGCCGCTGGACGCCATCCGCGAGGAGCTCGTCACCTCGCTGCACTCCTCGCTCGGACCCCAGGGCAACCTGCTGGAGCCGACCGCCGCGTCCTGCCGCAGTGTCACGCTGCCCTTCCCGGTGATCGACAACGACGAGCTGGCCAAGCTCATCCACATCAACGCCGACGGCGACATGCCCGGCATGAAGGCCGCCACCCTCGCCGGCCTGTACCGGGTCTCCGGCGGAGGCGACGCCCTCGCCGCGCGCCTGGAGGAGATCTGCGCCGAGGCCGACGCGGCCATCGCCAACGGCGCCCGCCTCATCGTCCTGTCGGACCGGCACTCCGACGCCGAGCACGCGCCGATCCCCTCGCTGCTGCTCACCTCCGCCGTGCACCACCACCTCATCGGCACCAAGCAGCGCACCCAGGTGGGCCTGCTGGTCGAGGCGGGCGACGTCCGCGAGGTGCACCACGTCGCGCTCCTCATCGGCTACGGCGCGGCCGCCGTCAACCCCTACCTGGCCATGGAGTCCGTCGAGGACCTGGTCCGCGCCGGCACCTTCATCGAGGGCACCGAGCCCGAGAAGGCCATCCGGAACCTGATCCACGCGCTCGGCAAGGGCGTGCTGAAGGTCATGTCCAAGATGGGCATCTCCACCGTGGCCTCCTACCGGGGCGCGCAGGTCTTCGAGGCCGTCGGCCTGGACGAGGGCTTCGTGGCCCGGTACTTCCACGGCACCGCCACCAAGATCGGCGGCGCCGGGCTGGACGTCGTGGCCCAGGAGGTGGCCGCCCGCCACGCCAAGGCGTACCCCGCGTCCGGCATCCCCTCCGCGCACCGCGCGCTGGAGATCGGCGGCGAGTACCAGTGGCGCCGCGAGGGCGAGCCCCACCTGTTCGACCCGGAGACCGTCTTCCGCCTCCAGCACGCCACCCGCACCAAGCGGTACGACGTCTTCCGGCAGTACACGGACCGTGTCAACGAGCAGTCCGAGCGCCTGATGACGCTGCGCGGCCTGTTCGGCTTCTCCTCCGAGCGGCCCTCCGTCCCGCTGGAGGAGGTCGAGCCGGTCTCCGAGATCGTCAAGCGCTTCTCCACCGGCGCCATGTCCTACGGCTCCATCTCCCGGGAGGCGCACGAGACCCTGGCGATCGCCATGAACCGGCTGGGCGGCAAGTCCAACACCGGCGAGGGCGGCGAGGACCCGGAGCGCCTGTACGACCCCGAGCGCCGCTCCTCCATCAAGCAGGTCGCCTCCGGCCGCTTCGGCGTGACCAGCGAGTACCTGGTCAACGCGGACGACATCCAGATCAAGATGGCCCAGGGCGCCAAGCCCGGCGAGGGCGGCCAGCTGCCCGGCCACAAGGTCTACCCGTGGGTGGCGAAGACCCGGCACTCCACGCCGGGCGTCGGGCTCATCTCCCCGCCGCCGCACCACGACATCTACTCCATCGAGGACCTCGCCCAGCTCATCCACGACCTGAAGAACGCCAACCCGGCGGCCCGCATCCACGTGAAGCTGGTCTCCGAGGTCGGTGTCGGCACCGTCGCCGCGGGCGTCTCCAAGGCCCACGCGGACGTCGTCCTGATCTCGGGCCACGACGGAGGCACCGGCGCCTCCCCGCTGACCTCGCTGAAGCACGCGGGCGGCCCCTGGGAGCTCGGCCTCGCCGAGACCCAGCAGACGCTGCTCCTCAACGGCCTGCGCGACCGGATCGTGGTGCAGACCGACGGCCAGCTCAAGACCGGCCGCGACGTGGTCATCGCCGCCCTGCTGGGCGCCGAGGAGTTCGGCTTCGCCACCGCGCCGCTGGTCGTCTCCGGCTGCGTGATGATGCGCGTCTGCCACCTGGACACCTGCCCGGTCGGCATCGCCACCCAGAACCCGGTGCTGCGCGAGCGCTTCTCCGGCAAGGCCGAGTTCGTGGTGAACTTCTTCGAGTTCATCGCGGAGGAGGTCCGCGAGCTCCTCGCCGAGCTCGGCTTCCGCACCCTTCAGGAGGCCGTCGGCCACGCCGAGCTGCTCGACACCACGCGGGCGGTCGACCACTGGAAGGCGCAGGGCCTGGACCTGGCCCCGCTCTTCCACGTCCCCGAGCTGCCCGAGGGAGCGGTGCGCCACCAGCTCGTCGAGCAGGACCACGGGCTGGCGAAGGCGCTCGACAACGAGCTGGTCAGGCTCGCGGCCGACGCGCTGGGCGCCGCGAGCGCCGAGCAGGCGTCGCCGGTGCGCGCCCAGGTCGCCATCCGCAACATCAACCGCACGGTCGGCACCATGCTCGGCCACGAGGTGACCAAGCGGTTCGGCGGTGCGGGGCTGCCCGATGACACCATCGACATCACCTTCACCGGCAGCGCCGGCCAGTCCTTCGGCGCCTTCGTGCCGCGCGGTGTCACCCTCCGCCTGGAGGGCGACGCCAACGACTACGTGGGCAAGGGCCTCTCCGGCGGCCGGGTCGTCGTCCGCCCCGACCGGGGCGCCGACCACCTCGCGGAGTACTCGACCATCGCCGGCAACACCATCGGCTACGGTGCCACCGGCGGGGAGATGTTCCTCCGCGGCCGCACCGGCGAGCGCTTCTGCGTCCGCAACTCCGGCGCGCTGGTCGTCTCCGAGGGCGTGGGCGACCACGGCTGCGAGTACATGACCGGCGGCCACGCGGTCGTCCTCGGCGAGACCGGCCGCAACTTCGCGGCCGGCATGTCCGGCGGCGTCGCCTACGTCATCGACCTGGACCGGGACAACGTCAACGCCGGCAACCTGGCGGCGATCGAGGCCCCGTCCGAGGCCGACCTGCGGTGGCTGCACGACGTCGTGCGCCGCCACCACGAGGAGACGGGCTCCACCGTCGCCGAGAGGCTCCTTGCCGACTGGCCCGCCGCCGCGGCCCGGTTCAGCAAGATCATCCCGACCACGTACAAGGCCGTGCTCGCCGCCAAGGACGCCGCTGAGCTCGCCGGTCTCTCCGAGCAGGAGACCACCGAGAAGATGATGGAGGCGGCGACCCATGGCTGACCCCAAGGGCTTCCTGACCACCGGGCGCGAGGTCGCCGAGACCCGCCCCGTGGCGGAGCGCGTCAGGGACTGGAACGAGGTCTACGTCCCCGGCTCCCTCCTGCCGATCATCAGCAAGCAGGCCGGGCGCTGCATGGACTGCGGCATCCCGTTCTGCCACAACGGCTGCCCCCTCGGGAACCTGATCCCCGAGTGGAACGACTACGCCTACCGGGAGGACTGGTCGGCCGCGTCCGAGCGACTGCACGCGACCAACAACTTCCCGGAGTTCACCGGCCGCCTCTGCCCGGCGCCCTGTGAGGCCGCGTGCGTGCTCGGCATCAACCAGCCGGCCGTCACCATCAAGAACGTCGAGGTCTCGATCATCGACCGGGCGTGGGACTCCGGCGGCGTCACCCCGCAGCCGCCCGAGCGCCTCTCGGGCAAGACCGTCGCCGTCATCGGCTCCGGCCCCGCGGGCCTGGCCGCCGCCCAGCAGCTCACCCGGGCGGGCCACACCGTGGTCGTCTACGAGCGCGCCGACCGCATCGGCGGGCTGCTGCGCTACGGCATCCCCGAGTTCAAGATGGAGAAGGTGCACATCAACCGCCGCATCGAGCAGATGCGCGCGGAGGGCACCAAGTTCCGCACCGAGGTGGAGATCGGCACCGACATGCCGGCGGACGCGCTGCGCCGCCGCTACGACGCGGTCGTCATCGCCGCCGGTTCCACCGTCTCCCGCGACCTGCCGGTCCCCGGCCGCGAGCTGAACGGCGTCCACTTCGCGATGGAGTACCTGCCGCTCGCCAACAAGGTGCAGGAGGGCGACTTCGTGGCGCCGCCCATCACGGCCGAGGGCAAGCACGTGGTCGTGATCGGCGGCGGCGACACCGGCGCGGACTGCGTCGGCACCGCCCACCGCCAGGGCGCGGCCTCGGTCACCCAGCTGGAGATCATGCCGCGCCCGGGCGAGGAGCGGAACGCCGGGCAGCCGTGGCCCACCTTCCCCATGCTCTACAAGGTCACCTCGGCGCACGAGGAGGGCGGCGAGCGGGTCTACTCCGTCTCGACCACCGCCTTCGAGGGCGACGAGGAGGGCCATGTCCAGGCACTGAACCTGGTGGAGGTAGAGTTCAGGGACGGCAAGCTGGAGCAGAAGCCCGGCACCGAGCGTCGTATCCCGGCCCAGCTGGTGACGCTCGCCATGGGCTTCACCGGCATCGACCAGTCCAACGGCCTGGTCGAGCAGTTCGGGCTGGAGCTCGACGCCCGGGGCAACGTCGCCCGCGACGCGGACTTCGCGACCAACGTCGACGGCGTGTTCGTCGCCGGTGACGCGGGCCGCGGCCAGTCGCTGATCGTCTGGGCGATCGCGGAGGGCCGCTCGGCCGCCCGCGGTGTCGACCGCTACCTGACCGGTGCGAGCCAGCTGCCGGCGCCGATCCGGCCCACGGACCGCGCGCTGACGGTCTGACGACCGGCACCGCCGCCCCCGACGGGGCGGTGACCGGCCCCGAGGGGGCCATCGAAGACGTCCCGTACAACGGCGTGCGGAACTAGCGCGGCGCCCGCCCGTCCCCGACCGGACCCGGCGGGCGCCGCGGCATGTCCGGGTCCGGTCGCGGACGGCCGCACCCCGGCCCTTCCGGGGGGCGTACGATCGCCACGGGCCCCGCCCGCGCTCCGGTCCGCCGCGGCCCGGGCCCGCGGGCACGGCCGCCGTCCATCGCACACGAGGGGCCCGCCGGACGCCGCGGCCGGAGCGGGCAGGGGGGAACGGCCATGGCCGGCGTGGGACTGGGCACGGTGCAGGAGCGGGCCCCCGGGCTCGTCAGCCTCTACAAGTCCGCCGGGGCCAGTCTGCGCAAGCACGGCCTGGCGGGGCAGCGCGCCGCCGTGTACCTGGTCGTCGACTACTCCGGCTCGATGCGCGACTACTACCGCGACGGCAGCGTCCAGGCGCTCGCCGACCGGGTGCTCGGCCTCTCGGCCAACCTCGACGACGACGGGGTGGTCCCCGTGGTGTTCTTCTCCACGGACGTCGACGCGGTGGAGGACATCGCCCTGGACAACCGCCGCGGGCGCATCGACGAGATCGTCTCCCGCCTCGGCCACATGGGCCGCACCAGCTACCACCTGGCCATGGACGAGGTCCTCGACCACTACCTGGACAGCGGTGCCGACGCCCCCGCCCTGGTCGTCTTCCAGACGGACGGCGGCCCGATCAGCCGGCACGCCGCGGAACGGTACCTGTGCAAGGCCGCCCGTCTGCCGCTGTTCTGGCAGTTCGTCGGATTCGGCGACAAGCGCAGCAACCAGTTCGACTTCCTCCGCCGCCTGGACGGGCTCGCCGTCCCGCGCCACCGGGTGGTCGACAACGCGGGCTTCTTCCACGCCGGGCCCGATCCCCGCCGCGTCCCCGACGCCGAGCTCTACGACCGCCTGCTGGGGGAGTTCCCCCAGTGGCTCGCGGCGGCCCGGGCCCGGGGCATCGTGCGGGGCTGAGCGCGCGGCGCGGAGCCCGGGGCGGTGCCGCGGGCAGGGGCGCGTGCCGACCGCCCGTGCAGGACCGCGGCGGCTCCGTGCTAGGGTAGTGGCGTTGCGGTTTTGGTACCCATGCTCTGTGTGCGCCTGACGGAATGATCCTCAGGCGCACGTCGTGTTTCCGGACTCTCTCCGGAGGGGGTCAATGCAGCGACGGGGATTTCGCGAGGTGCGGAGTCCCGGCTTGCCCCGTTCAAGGAGAACAGTATGGCTACCGGCATCGTGAAGTGGTTCAACTCGGAGAAGGGCTTCGGCTTCATCGAGCAGGACGGCGGCGGCCCCGACGTCTTCGCCCACTACTCCAACATCGCCACCTCCGGCTTCCGCGAGCTGCAGGAAGGCCAGAAGGTCACCTTCGACGTCACGCAGGGCCAGAAGGGCCCGCAGGCGGAGAACATCCTCCCGGCCTGACCGCCGGACGCGCGTCAAGCGACCGGGGCCCGCACCGCACGGTGCGGGCCCCGGCCCGTCTCCGTCCAGCCCAGGAGGGCCGACCCCGTATGAACCGCTCCGAACGCCCGGCACGCAAGCGTCCGGCCGCCGCTCCCCGCTCCGAATCCCGCGGCGGAGCCCGCAGCACGGCGCGCACCGCGGCCCCCGCCGGCCGCCGCGCGGGCAAGGGCGGGGCCGCGCGGCCGTCCGGCCCCCCGAAGGAGTTCGCGCTCCCCGAGACGGTGACCCCGGCGCTGCCCGCCGTCACGGCCTTCGAGGAACTCGACCTGCCCGCCGCCGTCGCGAAGACCCTCGCGGCCCAGGGCGTGACCGAGCCGTTCCCGATCCAGGCCGCCACCCTCCCCAACTCCCTCGCGGGACGCGACGTGCTCGGCCGCGGCCGCACCGGCTCCGGCAAGACGCTGGCCTTCGGCCTGGCCATGCTCGCCCGTACCGCCGGCCGGCGTGCGGAGCCGAAGGCGCCGCTGGCCCTGGTCCTCGTCCCCACCCGTGAGCTCGCCCAGCAGGTCGGCGACGCGCTGGAGCCCTACGCGTCCGCCCTGGGCCTGCGGCGCACGACCGTGGTGGGAGGGGTCTCGCTCACCCGCCAGGCGGGCGCGCTGCGCCGGGGCGCCGAGGTGCTGGTGGCCACGCCGGGGCGGCTGATCGACCTCGTCGAGCGCGGCGACTGCCGTCTCGACCGGGTCGAGGTCACCGTCCTCGACGAGGCCGACCAGATGGCCGACATGGGCTTCATGCCGCAGGTCACCAAGCTCGTCGAGCAGACCGCGCCGGACGGGCAGCGGATGCTGTTCTCCGCCACTCTCGACGGCAACATCGACCGGCTGGTGCGCCGCTTCCTGACGGACCCCGTGGTCCACTCCGTCGACCCGACCGCGGGCGCCGTGACCTCGATGGACCACCATCTGCTGCATGTCGCCGACGAGACCGACAAGCGCGCCGTCGCCCTGCGTATCGCGGCCCGGGACGGCCGGACCATCCTCTTCGTCGACACCAAGCGCGCCGCCGACCGGTTCGCCAAGCGGCTGCTGGCCAGCGGCGTGCCCGCGGCCGCCCTGCACGGCGGGCGCTCGCAGCCCCAGCGCACCAGGACCCTCGAGCAGTTCCGCACCGGCACGGTCACCGCGCTGGTGGCCACCAACGTGGCCGCCCGGGGCATCCACGTGGAGGACCTGGACCTCGTGGTCAACGTGGACCCGCCCGTCGACCACAAGGACTACCTGCACCGCGGCGGGCGCACCGCCCGGGCGGGCCGCTCGGGCACGGTGGTCACCCTGGTGCTGCCCGCCCAGCGCCGGGACACCGACCGGCTGATGGCGGAGACCGGGATAGCGCCCCGGGTGACCCGGGTCCGCTCCAGCGACGAGGAACTGGCCCGGCTGACCGGTGCGCGGGAGCCCTCCGGCGTCCCGGTGACGATCGCGGTCCCGCAGCAGGCGCCCGCCCGCTCGGCCGCGCCCTCGGGGGCCTCGGGCTCCCGCCGCCCGGCACGGCGCGGCGGCACCGCCCGGTCCGCGTCCGGGAGCACCTCCGGCCGCACCCCCGGGCGGCAGGCGCGCCGGGGGAGCGGCCGCGACAGCGCGGCGGCCTCCGGGGCGGAGCCCCGCACGCGGGGCGGCGCCCAGCCGGCGGACGGCTCGGGCGGCCGGCGTCCGCGCACGCGCCGCGCGGGGCGGGGCCAGAGCGCCTGACGGTGCGCGGGGAGCCGTCCGCGCTTCGCCGTCCCCCGCCCGCCCGTTCGGGGTGACGGGACGGCCGCGCGGACGGTCCTCAGGTGTCGCAGTCGAGAACGGTGCGGCACAGCCCGCAGCGCACCCGGGCCCGGCCGCGGACCGCCACCCGGATGCGCTGGTGGCAGGTGGTGCAGGGGAAGGTGACGCGGACTCCGTCCGGGCCGGGCTCGAAGGCGTAGGCGCCGTGGCCCTCCTGGTGTGAGCCGGGGTGCTCCAGCGCACGGCGGCGGTCCCGGGCGTAGCGCAGGCGTCCCACCCGCCCGGCCGAGGCGAGCGGGGGCCTGCGCGCGTCGCTCAGGGCGCGGGCCCGCCCCGCGGTGTAGGCCCGGTACGCCTGGGGGCTGGTGAACCAGGGGGAGGGGTCCTCGCCGAAGAGCGCCGCGCGGGCGGCGAGGACGTAGCCGAACTCCTCCGGTGTCAGATAGCCCAGCTTCTGGCGGGACACCCCGTCCTCCCGGAAGGCGTCCAGCAGGAGCCAGCCGGCGCCGAGGTAGGCCGTCACGGTGTCCGTGAGGATCTCGTTGTCGCGCGTTCCGGGGAACGAGAGCCCGAGCCGGTGCAGGAGCACATGGGTGATCTCGTGGGCGAGCGCGGCGCCGATGTCCCGGCGGTGGGTGCGGAACCGGTCGTTCAGTTCGATGAAGTACTCCGGCCCCGCCGTCAGTTCCACGCTCGCGGCGTGCTCCATCTCCCGGAAGGCGACGATCATCCGCGCCTCGGGGAGCCGCAGATGGGCGACGAGGGCGCGGGCGACCCGCTGGGTGCCGAGGTACAGGTCGTCGTGGTCGGCGAAGGCGACGTCCGCGGGCAGCACGCTCGCCGCGTAGGCGCCCACGCCCTCGGGGGACAGCCGCCGGTAGAGCGCCGTGACCGCGGCGTGCACCGTGTCGAGGTGGGGGAAGCCGTGCACCACCTCGTCGCTCCCTGCCATGACCACCCCCGTGGACGACCGTCCGGCGCCCCCACTCTACGGCGACCGGACCGTTCGCGGCGCGGGTGGCGGGCGGCGCGGCGCGGCGGCGGTGCGCCCCCCGGCGGATGGCCGAAAGCGGCTTCTTGTGGCCCTGTCGCCCGGTGCTCATAATCCGCAGTACGGCTTGTCGGGCGCATGTCATCCCCCTGTTCCGCGTCATGCGCACACCTGCCGGTGCATGCCTCAACCCCCCACGAAAGGCAGTGCCTTGAAGCAGCTTCTGCGTGCCCTCAAACGCTGCGCCGCCGCCGGAGCGGTCGTGCTCGCCGCGGTCAGCCTCCAGCCCACCGCCGCCACGGCGGCCCCCCAGCCCGTCGTCGGCGGAACCCGCGCCGCCCAGGGCGAGTTCCCCTTCATGGTCCGGCTCTCCATGGGGTGCGGCGGCGCGCTCTACGCCCGGGACATCGTCCTGACCGCCGCCCACTGCGTCGGCTCCTCCGGCAACAACACCAGCATCACCGCCACCGCCGGGACGGTGGACCTGCGCAGCCCCAGCGCGATCACGGTCCGCTCCACCAAGGTCCTGCGCGCGCCCGGCTACAACGGCAGCGGCAAGGACTGGGCCCTGATCAAGCTCGCCCGGCCCATCGACCTGCCGACCCTGAAGATCGCCGACACCACGGCGTACGACAACGGCACCTTCACGGTGGCCGGCTGGGGCGCCAACCGCGAGGGCGGCTCCCAGCAGCGCTACCTGCTCAAGGCCCAGGTGCCCTTCGTGCCGGACTCCACCTGCAGCCAGGCGTACGGCCGTGAACTCGTGGCGGACGAGGAGATCTGCGCCGGCTACAGCCAGGGCGGTGTCGACACCTGCCAGGGCGACTCCGGCGGCCCCATGTTCCGCCGCGACGCCGCCGGCGACTGGATCCAGGTCGGCATCGTGAGCTGGGGCTACGGCTGCGCCCGGGCCGGATACCCGGGGGTCTACACCGAGGTCTCGGCCTTCGCCTCCGCCATCCGGTCGGCCGCGGCCGGACTGTAGGACCGGCCCGGCCCCCGTGTCCTGTTCGGGGCGGGGCGGCGCCCCAGCCGCCGCGCCCCCGGCGCGGGGGCCGCGGCCGCGGTGCCGGGGCGGGCGGCGGCCCGCCCCGGCTCGTGCCGCCCCCGACGCGTCCCGGAGCCCGGGCACCCGAAGACCGCGCCGGCTCTTCGACGTAAGCTCGCTGACCATGACCACGAAGGACATCGACGAGAACGTACGCGCCGAACTCAACCGCCTGCGCGAGAGCATCGACAACATCGACGCCGCGGTCGTGTACATGCTTGCCGAACGCTTCAAGTGCACCCAGCAGGTCGGCCACCTCAAGGCCGAGCACCAGCTCCCCCCCGCCGACCCGGCCCGCGAGGCGCGCCAGATCGAGCGCCTGCGCCACCTCGCCGAGAGCGCGCGGCTCGACCCCGCCTTCGCCGAGAAGCTGCTGAACTTCATCATCGCCGAGGTGATCCGCCACCACGAGACCATCGCGGAGAACGTCCCTCCCGGGGACGGCTGACACCCCCGGGCCGCCGGCGGTGCCCGCGGCCGCCGGCGACCCCGCGAGCCCCGCCCCCTCGCCGCCCGCCCCGTCCCCGCGGCACCCGCCCGCACCCCCCACGCCCCGTCCGCGGCGCCGGAGCGGCCCCCTCCGACCTGCCCGTGCGCCCCCGAAAGGCCCCCGTCGCGCCTGTGCGCCCGCCCCGTGCGGGCCTGTGCGCCCACAGCGCACGGCACCCCCGTGTACCCGGCGGCACTCATCGGGCAGCATGACCCCATGTCCGTACTGACGCGCGACGAAGCGCAGACCCGAGCCCAGCTGATCGACGTGCACCGCTACGCGATCGACCTCGACCTCACCACCGGGGACGAGACCTTCGCGTCGAGGAGCCTGATCCACTTCACCGCGCGTTCCGCCGGGGACACCTTCGTCGAGCTCAAGCCCTCCGCGCTCCACTCCCTCACGCTGGACGGACACGCCCTCGACCCCGAAGCCCTCGACGGCAACCGGTACCCGCTGACCCTCGAACCCGGCGAGCACCGGCTCCAGGTCGAGGCGCTGATGGACTACTCGCGCACCGGTGAGGGCATGCACCGCTTCACCGACCCCAGCGACGGCGAGACCTACGTCTACAGCCAGATGTTCATGGAGGACGTCCAGCGGGTCTTCGCCGCCTTCGACCAGCCCGACCTGAAGGCCGTCTTCGAACTCGCCGTCACCGCGCCCGAGGGCTGGACGGTCCTCGGCAACGGCGTCGCCGCCCACCACGGGGCGGGCCGCTGGAGCTGCGCCGCCACGCCGCCGATCTCCACCTACCTGGTCGCCGTGGCCGCCGGCCCCTGGCACTCCGTCCGCACGGAGCACGCGGGGCTGCCCTTCGGACTGCACACCCGCCGCTCGCTGGGCCCCCACCTCGACGCCGACGCCGACGAACTGTTCGAGATCACCCGCCAGTGCTTCGACCGGTACCACGAGAAGTTCGAGGAGCCCTACCCCTTCGACTCCTACGACCAGGCGTTCGTACCGGAGTTCAACGCCGGCGCCATGGAGAACCCGGGACTGGTGACCTTCCGGGACGAGTTCGTCTTCCGCTCCGCGGTGACCGACACCCAGCGCCAGACCAGAGCCATGGTCATCGCGCACGAGATGGCCCACATGTGGTTCGGCGACCTGGTCACCCTCGCCTGGTGGGACGACATCTGGCTCAACGAGTCCTTCGCCGAGTACATGGGCTACCAGACCCTCACCGAGGCGACCCGCTTCACCGACACCTGGGTCGACTTCGGCATCGCGCGCAAGGCATGGGGCTACGACGCCGACCAGCGACCCTCCACCCATCCCGTGGCACCCGACCCGGACGCGGTCCCCGACACCGCCTCCGCCATGCTCAACTTCGACGGCATCTCCTACGCCAAGGGCGCCTCCGCCCTGCGGCAGCTGGTCACCTGGCTCGGGGAGAAGGACTTCCTCGCCGGGATCAACACCCACTTCCGGCGCCACCGGTTCGCCAACGCCACCCTGGCCGACTTCCTCGACTCGCTCGCCGCCGCCACCGACCGCGACGTCCACGGCTGGGCGAAGAGCTGGCTGCGCACCACCGGGGTCGACACCCTGACCCCGCAGGTCACCGACGGCCCCGGCGGCTGGACCCTCGCCGTCGACCGCGACGGCGGCCGCCCGCACCGCATCACCGTCGGCGCCTACGACCGCGACCCCGTCCGCCCCGGGTCCCTCGTGCTGCGCGACCGCATCGACGTCGACGTCCCGCTCACCGGGGGCGAGCCCCACCCCGGCCGCCGTCCCGCACTGGTCCTCCTGAACGACGGGGACACCACCTACGCCAAGGTCCGCCTGGACGCGGAGTCCTGGGCCACCGCCCTCGGCTCCCTCTCCGGCATCCCCGACCCCCTGACCCGCGCCGTGGTCTGGAACGCGGCCCGCGACATGGTCCGCGACGGCGAACTCGCCCCGGCGGCCTACCTGGAGGCCGCCCGCGCCCATCTGCCCGGGGAGACCGACCTCGCCGTCGTCCAGGGCGTCCTGTCCTTCGCCGCGACCCAGATCGCCGACCGCTACCTCGCCCCCGGTCGACGGCCCGCCGCCCTCTCCCTCCTCACCGACACCTGCCGTGCCCTGCTGCGCCGCACCGAGGACGGCAGCGACCCGGGCATGCGGCTGACCGCGGTGCGCCACTTCGTCGACGCCGCCGCCCACTCGGCCTCCATCCAGGAATGGCTGACCGACGGCAGCGTCCCCGGAGGCCCCGAACTCGACCCGGAGCTGCGCTGGCGCATCCTCACCCGGCTCTGCGTGCTCGGCGAGGCCGGGGAGCCCGAGATCACGGCCGAACTCGCGAGGGACCCCAGTGCCACCGGCCGGGAGGGCGCCGCCCGCTGCCGCGCCGCCCTGCCCTTCGCGGAGGCCAAGGCGGCCGCCTGGACACGGATGTTCGAGGGGGAGGAGCTGTCGAACTACCTCTTCGCCGCCACCGCCCAGGGCTTCTGGCAGCCCGAGCAGGCCTCCCTGACCCGGGAGTACGTGGGCCGCTTCTACGCCGACGCGGTGGGGCTGGCCGACCGCCGGGGGCCCGCCATCGCGGAGGCCGCAGGGCGGCACGCCTTCCCGGCCCACGAGGTCACCGCCGAGGCCCTGCGGCAGGGGCGCGACTGCCTGGAGGGCACCGGGATGCTGCCCGCGCTGCACCGCAAGCTCGCCGACCAGCTCGACGACCTCGCCCGGGCGCTGCGGGTGCGGGGCGTCTGAGGGGCGCCCGGACCCGCAGCGGCGTAGCGGCGGCGGCCCCGGGACGGGGGGGGTGCGGGCCGCTCGGCAGGCCCGGGACGGCGGGGGGTGCGGGCGGTCCGTACCCCCGTGCCCGAAAGGCGTCGGCCCCCCGCCGGCCGGCGCCTTCGGCCCGCGCCCGGCCCCCAACCGCGCGCCCCGGCCGTGCGCGGCACACCCCGGCACACCCGGTGCACCACCCTGTGCGCCGTGCGCGCCCCGGCGGGCGGGCGCCGGGCCGGTACCCCGCCGCCCCCGGCTCGTTGGGCACACGGGACGCCGAGTGCTCCGGGTCCCGCCCGCGACCGCCGAAGGACCCCGATGCGCGCAGAGCCCCCGTCCCCGCCGCCCCTCGCCGGCGGGACCGACGGCCCCGCGGCCCTGCGCCCCCTGGTCCGCACGGTGCTCGACGCCCTGGGCTCCGGCGCGAGGAGCCGCGGCGGCCCGCTGCCCCCCGGCGGCCCCGAGGCCGTCGACTCCGCCCTCGCCCGGGCTCTCGGGGACCCGCTGCCCGAAGACGGCCTGGGCCCCGACTCCGCCCTCCGGGACCTCGTCGAGGCCCTCGCGCACGGCTCGGCGGACCCCGCCGACCCCCTGTGCGCCGCGCATCTGCACACCCCTCCGCTGGCGCTCGCCGCCGCCGCGGAACTCGCCGCCGCCGCGCTCAACCCGTCGATGGACTCCTGGGACCAGGCACCCGCCGCCTCCGCCCTCGAAGCCGCCGTCGCCCGGTCCCTGGCCCGGGAGGTCTTCCCCGGCGGCGCAGCCCCCGACGCCCTGGTGACCGGCGGCGGCACCGAGTCCAACCAGCTCGCCCTGCTCCTGGCCCGGGAGCGCCGGGGCGCGGTGCAGGTGCTGTGCGGCGAGGACGCCCACCACTCCGTCCACCGCGCCGCCTGGCTCCTCGGCCTGCCCGCCCCCCGCACCGCGCCCCTCCGGGACCCCGCCGCGCTCGACCGGGCCCTGGCCGCCGCCCCGGGCCCCGTCCTGGTCGCCGCCACCGCGGGCACCACCGACAGCGGCCGGATCGACCCGCTCCCCGGGATCGCCGAGACCTGCGCCCGCCACGGCGCCGCCCTCCACGTCGACGCCGCCTACGGGGGCCCGCTCCTGTTCAGCGACGCCCGCCGCCATCTGCTGGCCGGGCTCGACCGGGCGGACACCGTCACCCTCGATCTGCACAAGCTGGGCTGGCAGCCCGTCGCCGCCGGGCTCCTCGCCGTCCGCGACGCCGCCCTCCTCGCCCCTCTCGGCCACACGGCCCACTACCTGAACGCCGAGGACGACACCGAGGCCGGACTGCCCGACCTCCTCGGCCGCTCCCTGCGCACCACCCGCCGCCCCGACGTACTGAAGATCGCGGTCACGCTCCGGGCGCTCGGCCGCCGCGGGTTGGGGGACCTGGTCGACCGCGTCTGCTCGACGGCGCAGGACCTGGCCGACCTCGTCGAGAAGCACCCCGCTCTCGACCTCCACGGGCGGCCCGCGCTGTCCACCGTGCTCTTCCGCCCCCGCGGCGCCTCCGACGAGCGCACCGCAGCGATCCGCAGGACCCTGCTCCTCTCCGGCCGCGCGGTCCTCGGCCGCGCCCGCGCCGACGGACGCGTCTGGCTGAAGGCCACCCTGCTCAACCCCCACACCACCCCGGACCACCTGCGCACCCTGATCACCCTCGTGGAAGGCAGCACCCCCGATGACGGCGACGCCCGCACCCGATCCCGCTCCTGACGCGGCAGCCCCCGGACCCGACCGGCCCCTCGACCTCGTCGGCATCGGCATCGGCCCGTTCAACCTCTCCCTGGCGGCCCTCGCGGACCGCGTGCCGGAAGGGCCGGCGACCGCCTTCTACGAGCAGCGGCACGAGTTCCGGTGGCACCCCGGACTCCTGATCGACGGCGCCACGCTCCAGGTGCCCTTCCTCGCCGACCTGGTCACCCTCGCCGACCCGGCCAACCCCTACTCCTTCCTGTCCTACCTCCGGGCCCGGGAGCGCCTGTTCCCCTTCTACTTCGCCGAGACCTTCCACATCCAGCGCGCCGAGTACGAGTCCTACTGCCGGTGGGTCGCCCGGTCCCTCCCCGCACTCCACTTCGGCCACCAGGTCGACGCCGTGCGCTGGAACCCCGAACGCGACCTTTTCGAGGTCGACTTCACCCAGCTCGACGCCGCCGGCGGGGCCGAGGCGCTCTGCCGCACCCACACCCGCAACATCGTCCTCGGCATCGGCACCGAACCCTGGGTCCCGGAACCCCTGCGCCCCCTCGCCGACGCCCCCGGCGTCCCCGTCGTCCACTCCGCCGACTACCTGGCCCACCGCGAGGCACTGCTCGCCGCGGGGCATGTGACGGTCATCGGCTCCGGGCAGTCGGGTGCCGAGGTCTTCCTGGACCTGCTGCGCGGCCGCCCCCGGGGGGCGGAGGGGCTCCACTGGCTGGCTCGCACGGAGGCCTTCGCCCCCATGGAGTACTCCAAGCTCGGACTGGAGCACTTCACCCCGGACTACACGCGCTACTTCCACGCCCTGCCGGAGCGGGTGCGCGACGCACTGCTGCCCCGCCAGTGGCAGCTCCACAAGGGCATCGACGCGGCGACCGTCGAGGCGATCCACCGCGAGCTGTACCGGCGCAGCCTGGACGGCGGCTGGCCCGAGGCGGTGATGACCCCCGGGGTGCACGTCCGCACCGCCGGCCGGGTCGCCACCACCAAGGTCGAACTCCACCTGGAGCACGTCCAGCAGGGCACCCGCTCCCGGCTCACCACCGACGCCGTGGTGCTCGCCACCGGCTACCGCGAGCGCCCCCTCGGGCGGCTCCTCGCCGGGCTGGACCCCTATATGCGGCGCGACGCCGGGGGCCGCCCGGTCATCGACGCGCAGTACCGGATGAAGCTCGACCCCTCCGTCACCGGGTCCGTCTTCGTGCAGAACGCCGAACGCCACAGCCACGGTGTCGGCGCCCCCGACCTCGGACTCGCGGCGTGGCGGAGCGCGTCCATCCTGAACACCCTCACGGGCACGGAGCCCTACCCCCTGCCCCGGCGCACGGCCTTCACCAGTTTCGGACTCGACAAGCGGGAGGCCCCGGTCATCCCCGGCCAGGCCCCCGCCCTCACCCCCCTGGAGGCCTGACCGGCCCCGGACTCTGCGCAGCGTCGACCAGGCGCGGCGCGCTGACGGGTACGGGCTGTACGCGTGGGCGGTGGGCTTGTGCGCGGCGCGGGGCGTGTCCGATGTCCGCGAGCGCAGGTTGGGCCGGGGTCGGTGGCTGTGGCGGTGGTACGGGAGGAGCGGCGGCGTGAGCGACGAGGATCGGCAGCCGGAGGGCGAGGGAGCCACGGGCCTGCTGTTCGTGTTCGGGCGGCAGTTGAAGCTGTTCCGCGAACGGGCGGGGATGGACCGTGCGGGCTTCGGTTCGCTGACCGGGTACTCGGCCTCCACCATCGCGGCGTTCGAGCAGGGGAGACGCATTCCCCCGCCGAGGTTCATCGACCAGGCGGACGAGGTCCTGGGAGCGGGTGAGGTCCTGCGCGCGGGCAAGGAGGAGGTGGCGCGCGCTCAGTACCCTGCGTTCTTCCGCGACGCGGCCAGGCTGGAGGCCGAGGCCGTCGTTCTGCACGTGTACGCCACCCAGGCTGTGCCGGGGCTCATGCAGAGCGAGGAGTACGGGCGCGCGGTGTTCGCCATGTGGCGACCGCAACTGGAGGAAGAGGTCATCGAGCAGCGTCTGGGTGCCCGATTGGCGCGGCAAGGGATCTTCGACCGGCGGCCGTCTCCGTATCTCAGCTTTGTGATCGAGGAGGCGGTACTGCTGCGTCCACTGGGTGGTCGGTCTGTATGGCGGGGGCAGCTGGAGCAGCTCCTGTTGATCGAGGAGAAGCGGAACGTAGAGGTTCAGGTGATGCCGCTCTCCCGTCGGGAACATGCCGGATTGGCTGGCCCGTTCACCTTGATGGAGATGAAGGATGGGCGCAGGATCGCGTATGCGGAGGTGCAGGGCGACAGCCGGGTTCACACGCAGCGCCAGAAGGTCCGGGAGCTTGAACGTACGTACGGGTCCCTGCGCGCGCAGGCCCACACTCCGGCAGAATCGCGTGCGTTGATCGAGAAGCTGCTGGGAGAGAGATGAGCGGGGAAGAGACCGGGCTTGACCTGGACCAACTGGCATGGTTCAAGAGCAGTTACAGCGCCGGTGACGGCGGCGAATGCGTCGAGGTGGCCGCCGCCCCCGGCCGGGTCCACGTCCGGGACTCGAAGGACACGACCCGCGCCGCACTGGCCGTGGACTCCACCGCATGGACCGTGTTCGTCCGGTTCGCGGCACTCTGACCGGGCAGGGACCTCGGCGGCCCCCCGCTGCCGGGGCCCGCACCTGTCCGCCGTGCGCAGCACCCGGCGCAACATCCCCGTGCCGCGTTTGCGGCCTTCGCCCAGGCGGAGGCGGGAGGGTCCCCAAGCGGCACCGGAACCGCCCCTGGATCCTGGCGCAACGGCCCCGCCGTACGGAAGGGTTGGCCGCACACACGGCCCGCGCACCCGCGCGGCCCGCACGCCGACCCGGGAGGGCTGCATGACCGGCGCCACCGACGACCACTCCGCTTCCCCCGGCACGCCCGGGGCCCCCCGGGTCGCGGTCCGCGGCGAGGCGCGGCACCGGGTCGACCCGGAGGTCGCGACCCTCGGCGTCCACGTCACCGCCCGCGGCCGCGACCGGCGTGCCGCGCTGGAGGACCTCACGCGGCGCAACACGGCCGTCCTGGAGCTGATCCGCTCCTACGGGGACGCCGTCGAGAAGCTCTCCACCGGCTCCTTCTCCATCAGCCCGCAACTCGCCCAGCACGGGCGGGGCGAGCGGGTCCGCGCGTACCACGGCGGTGTCCACATCACCGCCCGGCTCACCGACTTCACCGCCCTCGGCGAGCTCGTCACCCGCCTGGCCGACCTGGAACTCACCCGGGTGAGCGGTCCCTGGTGGTCCCTGCGCCCCGACTCGCCGGCCCATGCGGAGGCGCGCCGGGCCGCCGTCCACGACGCGGTGCGCCGGGCGCGCGAGTACGCCGAGGCCCTCGGCGGACGGCTCGACGCGCTGCTCGAACTCGCCGACATCGGCGCGGAGGCGCACGACCCCTACGGGGGCCACCCGGCGGCCGCGGCCCCGCGCGGCTTCGGAGGGGCGGTCCAGGCGGAGGCGGCTCCCGCACTCGACCTCGAGCCGCAGCAGCAGACCGTTGTCGCGCAGGTGAACGCGCGGTTCACGATGACACCGCCGAGCCTGTGAGAAATGCTCATCGGAGCACCCCTCTGCACAATTCAACAGTTGTCAATAAGCCTTCATGCAAAGGTTGTTGGGCGGACACGAGAGGCTGATTCTCTACCCGCCGGTAAGCCATAGGCTCGAATCATGCGCCGAGCAAAGATCGTCTGCACCCTGGGACCCGCCACCGACACATACGACCAGATCAAGGCTCTGGTCGAAGCAGGAATGGATATCGCCCGCTTCAATCTGAGCCACGGGGCCCATGCCGACCACGAGCAGCGGTTCCGGCACGTCCGCAAGGCGGCCGACGAGACCGGCCGCAGCGTCGGCGTGCTGGCGGACCTTCAGGGCCCGAAGATCCGCCTCGGCCGGTTCCTCGAGGGCCCGGTACTTCTCGAACGCGGCGACGAGTTCACCGTGACCGTCGAGGACGTCCCCGGTGACCGCGGCATCTGCGGCACCACCTACCGGGGGCTCGCCGCGGACGTCGCCCCGGGCGAACGCATCCTGGTCGACGACGGCAAGGTCGCCCTGGAGGTGACCCGGGTCGACGGCCCCCGCGTCCACACCACCGTCGTCGAGGGCGGGATGGTCTCCGACCACAAGGGGCTCAACCTCCCCGGCGTCGCCGTCTCCGTACCGGCGCTCTCCGAGAAGGACGTCGAGGACCTGCGCTGGGCCCTGCGGACCGGTGCCGACGTCATCGCGCTGTCCTTCGTGCGCAGCGGCCGGGACATCGAGGACGTGCACCGGGTGATGGACGAGGAGGGCCGCCGGCTCCCCGTCATCGCCAAGGTGGAGAAGCCCCAGGCCGTCGAGTGCATCGACGACATCGTCGCCGCCTTCGACGGGATCATGGTGGCCCGCGGGGACCTCGGCGTCGAGATGCCCCTGGAGCAGGTGCCCATCGTCCAGAAGCGCGCGGTCAAGCTGGCCAAGCGGAACGCCAAGCCGGTCATCGTCGCCACCCAGATGCTGGACTCGATGATCGACAACAGCCGTCCCACCCGCGCCGAGGCCTCCGACGTGGCCAACGCCGTCATCGACGGCACCGACGCGGTGATGCTCTCCGGCGAGACCAGCGTGGGCAAGTACCCGATCGAGACCGTCCGGACGATGAGCAGGATCGTGACGGCGGCCGAGGAGGACCTGCTGGCACGCGGCCTGGCGCCCCTCACCGAGCGGAACAAGCCCCGCACCCAGGGGGGTGCCGTCGCCCGCGCCGCGGCCGAGATGGGCGACTTCCTCGGGGCGCGGTTCCTGGTGGCCTTCACCCAGTCCGGCGACACGGTCCGCAGGCTGTCCCGCTACCGTTCGCCGATCCCGCTGCTGGCCTTCACCTCCGACCCGGCCACCCGCTCGCAGCTCAGCCTGACCTGGGGCGTGGAGACCTTCCTCGGGCCGCATGTGGACTCCACCGACGCGATGGTGGCCCAGGTCGACGAGGAGCTGCTGCGGATCGGGCGCTGCCGGCCCGGCGACATCGTGGTCATCACCGCGGGCTCCCCGCCCGGGGTCTCCGGTTCCACCAACCTCGTGCGCGTCCACCGGATCGGGGAGAGCGTGCGCTGAAGGGCGGTCCCGTCATCGCCGGCGGTTCCGGCCCGCGCGGGGGAGCTGGTCCGCCGCGCGGGGGAGGCGGCGCGCCGCCTCCGTGACGGCCCGGCGGGATTCCGGCCCGCCGCCGCGGGGGCGCTCACACCTTCGTGTGAAATGGCCCGGGGTGATGTGCGAGGGCTCGCCAGGGCGGGGATTCACCCGACCGAAGGTGACCTTGGAAAGCGAGATAAAGTACCCCGGGTCGGATTCGAACCGACGCTGGATGGTGTTTGAGACCATTGCCTCTACCGCTGGGCTACCGGGGCTCCCTTGGAAATGAAGGAACAAGCAATCCGCTCGTCCCCCAACCATACAGGAGCTGGGTAGGCTCATGAGGAGCACCCTGATTGAGAACGAGGAGCCTTCCGTGACCGCCCCCGAGTCGCCCCAGCCGATCGCCGACGACACCGCGCACGTACCTCCGATGACGACCCGTGTGGTGATCGCCGAGGACGAGGCGCTCATCCGGCTCGACCTGAAAGAGATGCTGGAGGAGGAGGGCTACGCGGTCGTCGGGGAGGCGGGGGACGGGCAGCGCGCCGTCGAGCTCGCCCGGGAGCACCGGCCGGACCTGGTGATCCTGGATGTGAAGATGCCCGTCCTGGACGGCATTTCGGCGGCCGAGAAGATCGCCGAGGAGTCCATCGCCCCGGTGCTGATGCTGACCGCCTTCTCCCAGCGCGACCTGGTGGAGCGGGCGCGTGACGCGGGTGCGATGGCCTACCTGGTGAAGCCGTTCTCCAAGAGCGACGTGGTCCCCGCCATCGAGATGGCCGTCTCCCGGTTCACCGAGCTCAAGGCCCTGGAGAAGGAGGTCGCCGACCTCGCGCAGCGCCTGGAGACCCGCAAGCTGGTCGACCGCGCCAAGTCCGTCCTGCAGACGCAGTACGGCCTCACCGAGCCCGCCGCCTTCCGCTGGATCCAGAAGACCTCCATGGACCGGCGGCTGTCCATGCAGCAGGTGGCCGAGGCGGTCATCGAGGACGCGGAGGAGAAGAAGGCCGCGAAGGGGCAGTAGCTCCCGCTCCGGTTGCCGGGCGGTCCCACCGGACCCCGGGCGTCGGCCGCCCGCCTCGTGGCGGCCCCGCCGGGCCCCGGACTCCGGCCGCTCGCCTTCCCGTGCCGTACCGGCAGGCCCGGCTCGGGGTGCCGGGCGCCTTCGGACCCCCGCCGCGCCCGTCGGGTGCGGCGGGGGTCCTGCCGGTTCCGGGTGTGGAGAAACCGTGGAGACCGTGAAGGGGCGGGGGCCGGGCGGCCGGCCGGAGTGCCTCGCCGCGCCGCCGCCGGGGTCCGCGGCCGCCTCGGCGCTGACTCCGTGTAGCGGCACGGGCGCCAGGGCGCCCGCCGGGCCCGGTGCGGAGGTGCGGCGGGCCCGTGTCGCCGGATGAGACGGCGGCTCCACCCGAACAGGACGTCCGCTCTCCGGACAGGGGGAATTCGGCCATTTACCGGACGCGGGCCCGCCGGTCCGCATACCGTGGTCCCCTCGGGGGGTACGGCTCTGAGCTGCGAGGTTGCCCCGGGGTCGCCGAACCGCGGCGGCCTGCCGGCCCGTCGGCTCGCGAGCGTGAGCGAGTTGTCGGGATCTTGTGGATCCCGGATGACATGTCCGGTCGCCGGTAAGGAGTGTTCTGTTTCCGGCGCATGACTCAGGTCACAGGGCGATCACACATCGTCTCCTCACCTACCCCTGCGCCCGAACGCGCGATTACATTCCCGGCACACCGCGCGGACAAGCGGTGTCCTGCGAGAGGCGACTGCAACTGCCCTCGTAGACAAGATCGTTCGGGCGGCTCCAAGGGGTTCGTAGTGCTGAACAAGACCATCGTCAAGCTGGCCATTCCGCTCGCCGTGGGCGCTCTGGCGTTGACCGGATGCGGCTCTGACTCGGGCGGCGACGGCGATGCCGTGAAGATCGCCTTCCAGGGCCCGCTCTCCGGCGACAACGTCGCGCTGGGCGAGAACATGCAGAACGGCGTCAAGCTGGCCATCGACCAGGCGAACGCCAAGGGCGACCTCGACTTCACCCTCGAGTACGTCCCCGGTGACGACCAGGGCCTGCCGGACAAGGCCACCGCCACCGCTCAGAAGATCATCGACGACGAGAGCGTCCTCGCCGTGGTCGGCCCCGCCTTCTCCGGCCCGACCAACACCGCCTCCCCGCTGTACGCGGAGTCGGGTCTCGTCACGGTCTCGCCGTCGGCGACCAACCCGAACCTCACCGACGAGGCGAACGGTTTCACCTCCTTCCTGCGCGCTGTCCCCAACGACAACCAGCAGGGCGCCGGGATGGCGACCTACTACGCCAAGAAGGTCCAGGCGAAGAAGGTCTACCTGATCGACGACAAGACCGACTACGGCGTGGGCCTGGCGACCGTGGCCGAGAAGAACCTCAAGGACGCCGGCATCGAGGTCGTCAAGAAGTCCGTCCCGCAGAAGACGCCGGACTACTCGGCCACCGCGAAGGACGTCGTCAACTCCAAGGTCGACGCGCTCATCTACGCCGGCTACTACCAGGACGCCGCCCCCTTCGCGAAGAAGCTCGCCGAGGCCGGCTACAAGGGCGCCGCGATCTCCGGTGACGGCACGAACGACATGAAGTTCGTCGAGCTCGCCGGCGACGCCTCCGAGAACTGGTTCCTCACCTGCCCCTGCACCGACGCCACCGTCGAGGCGGGCACGAAGAAGTTCGCCGAGGACTACCAGAAGGCCTTCGGCCGGGCGCCCGGCACCTACTCCGCCGAGTCCTACGACGCGGCGAACATGATCATCGAGGAGATCCGCAAGGCCGGCGGGGACGTCGACCGCGAGACGCTGCGCGACACCCTCAAGAAGGCGTCCTACAAGGGCCTGACGAAGACCTTCTCCTTCGAGGCGAACGGCGAGTTCAAGGGCACCGACGTCTACCTGTACCAGGTCAAGGGCGGCAAGATCGGCTACCAGGGCAACATCAACGAGCTGGTCGGCTGACACCGGCTCGCATGACCGGGGGCCGGGAGACGGCAGTTCTCCCGGCCCCCGTCCATGAAGCAGGGCCCCTCTCCCCGCCCTCTTCGCATCGATCGTTCCGCCCGCGGGCCGACCCCGTCGCCACGAGCGCGCGGGTCCGCTCGGCTCCCACAAGGAAGTCTGCTCCATGTCCCTTCAGGAATTCTGGGACTACCTCGTCCTAGGGGTGATGCTCGGCTCGCTGTACGCCGTCATCGCCATCGGCTACACCCTCGTCTACGGCGTGCTCCAGCTGATCAACTTCGCGCACAGCGAGGTGTTCATGCTCGGCGCCTACGGCAGCCTCATCGTCCTTCAGCTCGTCAGTCCGGGGGACAACCCGTCCGTCATGGCGTCCATCGGCTTCGTCGCGCTCGCGATGGCGGGCTCGGCGCTGTTCGGCGGTGTCACGGCGTACGGCCTGGAGAAGGTGGCCTACCGGCCGCTGCGCAGGCGCGGTGCTCCGCGCCTGATCTTCCTGATCACCGCGATCGGCGCCTCGTTCTTCCTCTACAACCTGGCCGGCAAGCTCTTCGGGCGCGACCCGCTGCCGCTGCCGGAGATGTACGAGAACCGCGAGATCTTCTCGCTCTTCGGCGCAGGGGTGAACATCACCCAGCTGCTCCAGTTCGCGACCGCGGTGGTCATGATGGTCCTCCTCGACCTCGTGGTGAACCGCACCAAGCTCGGCATGGGCATCCGCGCGGTGGCGCAGGACGCCGAGGTCGCGGGCCTGATGGGGGTGAACATCGACAAGGTCGTGTCGCGCACCTTCATCATCGGCGGCGTCCTGGGCGGTGTGGCGGGCTTCCTGTTCGCCAACCTCAACCAGGTCTCCTACACGATGGGCTTCATCCCGGGCATCACCGCCTTCGCCGCCGCCGTCGTCGGCGGCATCGGCAACATCCGCGGTGCGATGTTCGGCGGCGTCCTGATCGGCATCGTGGAGACGATGACGGTGCCGCTGCTCGGTGACGAGTGGCGCAGCGTCTCCGCCATGGTGGTCCTGATCCTGGTGCTGATGTTCCGCCCGATGGGCATCCTCGGCGAGCGAGTGGGGAGGGCGGCATGAGCACGGTGGACACCTCGCAGAACCTGACGCCGTCCGCTGCGGCGAAGCTGCGCCGCACGGCGTGGTACCGGACCGAGCGCTACACCCGCCTGTGGGCGATGGTCGCACTCGGCCTCCTGCTGGCCCTGGTCACGGGCGAGCAGGGCAACACACGGGACATCTTCTACTCCATCACCCACACCCTCACGGGCGTGAACCTGTGGGTCTGCCTCGGCGCCACGGTGGGCGTCTGGGCCCTGCGCGAGTTCGCCGCCACGCCCATCAAGAGCGCGGTGTCCGCGGCGCGCGGCTCGGCCGCGGCCGCGGCCGGCGGCCCGGCCGGCTCCCTCCGGGCGCGCTTCCAGGCCGACAAGCGGCTGCGCCTGGGCGCCTACGGTGTGCTGCTGATCCTGGTGCTCGTGGTCCCTTCGGGCCTGGAGCGGAGCTGGCAGACCGTGCTGGTCGACCAGATCGCGATCTTCGCGCTCCTGGCCATCGGCCTCAACGTGGTGATCGGCTGGGCGGGCCTGCTCGACCTCGGCTTCTTCGCCTTCTTCGCGGTGGGCGCCTACTCCACCGCCTTCTGGACGGGCCGGCTCCCGATCGAGCCCCCGGTCGTCCTGAACAACTTCTGGGTCATCCCGGTCGCCGTGCTCACCTGCCTGGCCTGCGGCGTGCTGCTGGGCGCCCCGACCCTGCGGCTGCGCGGCGACTACCTGGCCATCGTGACCCTCGGCTTCCACGAGATCATCTACCTGGTCGCGAAGAACGCGGACGGCATCACGGGCGGCCCGCAGGGCGCCCGCCTCATCCCGGACTTCTCCATCGACTTCGCGGGCATCGAGTACACGTGGTCCATCAAGCCGCTGCCGTACTGGTACCTGCTCGTCTTCTTCATCGTCCTGGTGATCATCCTCTTCTCGCGGCTGGAGCACTCCCGGGTGGGCCGCGCGTGGACGGCGATCCGCGAGGACGAGATCGCGGCCGCGGCCAACGGCGTCAACACCGTGCAGTTCAAGCTGATGGCCTTCGCGATCGGCGCCTCGACCTCCGGCGTGGCGGGCGTGATCTTCACCAGCAAGTACGGGTACATCAACCCCGAGGTCTTCCCGCTCCTGCAGTCCATCCTGATCCTCGCCTACGTCATCTTCGGCGGCATGGGCTCGATCCCGGGTGTGCTGATCGGCACGGCGATCCTGGTGTGGCTGCCCGAGGCGCTGAAGGACTGGGTGGACCCGTCCGACCGCTACATGTACCTGGGCGCACTGCTCGTGGTCATGATGATCTACCGGCCGCAGGGAGTCTGGCCGTCCCGCCGGAGACAGCGCGAGCTGAAGTTGGCCGAGGAAGGCAGCGGCGACGCGGTCGCGACGTCCGAGCCGGCGGGAGGCAGGAACTGATGGGCACCGAGGTGAAGAACGACACGGCGGCCGCATCGCCCTCCGGGGCGGAACCGGACCTGGTGCTGAAGGCGTCGGAGCTGACCCTGCGGTTCGGCGGTCTGACCGTGCTGGACAAGGTCGACGTGAACATGCGCCGGGGCGAGGTCCTGGCGGTGATCGGGCCGAACGGCGCGGGCAAGACCTCGCTGTTCAACTCCCTCACCGGGGCGTACACCCCGCAGGAGGGGAAGATCGTCTTCCGGTCGACGGACGGCGGCGAGAAGTCGCTGCTGGGCAGCAAGCCGCACATCGTCAACCGGATCGGTCTGGCCCGCACCTTCCAGAACATCCGCCTGTTCTCGGCGCTCACGGCGCTGGAGAACGTCAAGATCGCGGCGGAGACCCGGCTCAAGGCCGGTCCCGTGTCGATCATGCTGGGGCTGCCGAGGGCCCGCAAGGCCGAGCGGCTCAGCGACGAGCGGGCGCACAAGCTCCTGGCCTTCGTCGGGCTGGAGGAGAAGCTCAACGAGATCGCCGGCAGCCTCTCCTACGGCGACCAGCGCAGTCTGGAGATCGCCCGGGCCCTGGCCACCGAGCCGCAGATCCTGCTCCTGGACGAGCCGGCGGCCGGTACCAACCCCACGGAGAAGCTGGAGCTCGAACGGCTGATCCGCCGGATCAACACCGAACTGGGCGTCAGCGTGCTGCTCATCGAGCACGACATGCGCCTGGTGATGTCGGTGGCGGACCGGGTGATGGTCCTCAACTTCGGCAAGCGGATCGCCGAGGGGGAGCCGGGCGAGGTGCAGCAGCACCCGGCGGTGATCGAGGCCTATCTGGGGGCGTCGGCCGACACGGAGCAGGTGGCCCAGGCGGTGATCGCCGAGCAGCGCTCGCCCGCCGAGGGCGAGTCCGTCCCGGAGGAGCCCTCGGCCGGGGATGCCGGGGATGCCGGGGATGCCGGGGATGCCGGGGATACGGCGGACTCCGGGGGTTCCGGGGATTCAGGCGACTCCGATGACTCCGGTGACTCCGGGGACACGGCGGGTTCCGAGGGCTCGGGCGACTCCGAGGGCTCCCGGGACACGGCCGACTCCGAGGGGCCCGGGGACTCCGGGACCACGGGGGACGCCCCGGAGGCCGCCGGGCCGTCGGACGGGGCCGGTGGCGGCGAGACCGCGTCGAACGAGGAGAGCGGCAAGTGAGCACGACGACCGAGCTGCGCGAGGACACCGGCACGCCGGACTCCGCCGAGGAGACGCTCCTCGAACTCTGTTCCATGCACGTCTTCTACGGGGCCATCGAGGCGCTCAAGGGCATCGACCTGACGGTGCGCAAGGGCGAGATCGTGGCCCTGCTCGGAGGCAACGGCGCGGGCAAGACCACCACGCTGCGCACCATCTCGGGCATGCTCCAGCCCCGCCAGGGCGAGGTGCGGTACCGCGGGGAGCGCATCGACGGGATCAAGTCCCACGAACTGGTCCAGTTCGGCATCGGGCACGTCCCCGAGGGCCGGCGGGTCTTCGCGACGATGACCGTCCGCGACAACCTGGAGATGGGCGCCTACCGGTTCAGCTCGGTGGACTCCGCCGACATGGACCGCGTGTTCACCCTCTTCCCGCGCCTCGCGGAGCGCCGTTCGCAGCTGGCGGGCACGCTCTCCGGCGGCGAGCAGCAGATGCTGGCGATCGGCCGCGCCCTGATGGGCAAGCCGGAGCTGCTGCTGCTGGACGAGCCCTCGATGGGACTCGCCCCGCTGATCGTCCAGCAGATCTTCGAGATCATCGAGGAGATCAACAAGCAGGGCACCACGGTGCTGCTCGTCGAGCAGAACGCCACCCAGGCCCTGGGTCTGGCGAACCGGGGCTACGTGCTGGAGACCGGCTCCGTGGCCATGTCGGGACCGGCCGCCGAACTGCTGTCCGACCCGCGTATCCGGGAGGCCTACCTGGGCGAGGGTGCCGCCTGACACGGGCACCCGCGGCGGCGGTCCGCCCCGCACCCTGAACCGGCGGAGGGCCGGGAGGCGACCGCCTCCCGGCCCTCCGCCGCGACCGCCCGCCCCGGTGCCGCACCGGGGCGGGCGGTCGCGGGCTCAGGACTGCGGGGCGTCGCGCAGCAGGCAGGTGAGCCGGGCGGTGCAGACCCGCCGGTCCTGCTCGTCGGAGATCACGATCTCGTACGTGGCGGTCGAGCGCCCGCGGTGCACGGGGGTGGCGACCCCGGTGACCATCCCGGAGCGCAGCCCCCGGTGGTGGGTGCAGTTGAGGTCCACACCGACGGCGATCTTCGAGGGGCCGCCGTGGAGCATGGAGCCCACCGAGCCGAGCGTCTCCGCCAGCACCGCCGAGGCGCCCCCGTGCAGCAGGCCGTAGGGCTGGGTGTTGCCCTCCACCGGCATGGTGCCGACCACCCGGTCGGCCGCCGCCTCGACGATCCGCACCCCCATGCGCTCGCCGAGATGGCCGGCGGAGAAAAGGGAGGGGAGGTCGACACCGAGCGCCGCGTACTCGTCGATGACCTCCTGCGGGAACTTCACGGTGGTGTTCTCGCCCATGGGCGTGCTCCGATCGTCGTACGGCTGGTCCCTGCTGCCTGAGCGAACGCTTAGACGGTCGGTGATTGTTCCAGACGGACCACCACGGACTTGCTGGCGGGGGTGTTGCTGGTGTCCGCCGTGGCGCCCAGCGGGACCAGCACGTTCGTCTCGGGGTAGTAGGCGGCCGCACAGCCCCGGGCCGTCGGGTAGTGGACCACCCGGAACCCCGGGGCCCGCCGCTCGACGCCGTCCTCCCACTCGCCCACCAGGTCCGCGTAGTCGCCGTCGGCGAAGCCCAGCGCGAGGGCGTCCGCGGGGTTCACCAGGACCACCCGGCGCCCGCCGCGCACCCCCCGGTAGCGGTCGTCCAGACCGTAGACCGTGGTGTTGTACTGGTCGTGGGAGCGCAGCGTCTGCAGCAGCAGGCGCCCCTCGCCGACCACCGGGTACTCCACGGGCGCCGCCGTGAAGTTGGCCTTCCCGGTGGCCGTGGGGAAGCGCCGCTCGTCGCGGGGGGCGTGCGGCAGCGTGAACCCTCCGGGGCGGGCGATCCGCGCGTTGAAGTCCTCGAAGCCGGGCACCACGCGGGCGATCCGGTCGCGGATCGCGGCGTAGTCGCGCTCGAACTCCTCCCACGGCGTCGCGGAGCCCGGGCCGAGCACCGCGCGGGCCAGACGCGCCACGATCGCCGGCTCGGACAGCAGCCGCGGTCCCGCGGGCGGCAGGTTGCCGCGGGAGGCGTGCACCATGCCCATCGAGTCCTCCACGGTCACCACCTGCCTGCCGCCGGCCTGCACGTCCCGGTCGCTGCGCCCGAGGGTGGGCAGGATCAGCGCCCGGCGTCCGGTCACGGCGTGCGAGCGGTTGAGCTTGGTGGACACCTGGACCGTGAGCCGTGCACGCCGCACGGCGGCCTCCGTGACCGCGGTGTCGGGCGAGGCACCGACGAAGTTGCCGCCCATCGCGAAGAAGACCTTGGCGCGGCCGTCGCGCAGCGCCTCGATCGACCGGACCACGTCGAGGCCGTGGTGCCGCGGCGGGGCGAAGCCGAACTCCTTCTCCAGCGCGTCCAGGAAGGCGGGGGAGGGGCGCTCGAAGATCCCCATGGTGCGGTCGCCCTGCACGTTGGAGTGCCCGCGGACGGGGCAGACGCCGGAACCCGGCCGCCCGACGTCGCCCCGCAGCAGGAGCAGGTTGACCACCTCGCGGATGGTGGCGACGGAGTGCTTGTGCTGGGTGAGGCCCATGGCCCAGCACACGACGGTGCGCCGCGAGGACAGGACCATGGCCAGGGCCCGCTCCACCTCGTCGCGCGCCAGGCCCGTCGCGGCCAGGGTCTCCTCCCAGTCGGCGGAGCGGGCCGCCTCGGCGAAGGCCTCGAAGCCGTGGGTGTGCTCGCGCACGAACTCCTCGTCGACGGCCCCGGGGGTTTCCAGCACCAGCTTGTTGAGCAGCCGGAACAGGGCCTGGTCACCGCCGATGCGGATCTGCAGGAAGAGGTCCGTGAGCGCCACCCCCCGCACCGCTCCGAGCGGGCTCTGCGGGTTCCTGAAACGCTCCAGCCCCGCCTCGGGCAGCGGGTTGACGGAGATGATCCGCGCGCCCCCGGCCTTCGCCTTCTCCAGGGCCGACAGCATCCGGGGGTGGTTGGTGCCCGGGTTCTGCCCGGCCACGATGATCAGTTCCGCCCGGTGCAGGTCCTCCAGGGTGACACTGCCCTTGCCCACCCCCAGGGTCTCGGTGAGCGCCGAGCCGGAGGACTCGTGGCACATGTTGGAGCAGTCGGGGAGGTTGTTGGTGCCGAACTCCCTGGCGAACAGCTGGAGCAGGAAGGCGGCCTCGTTGCTGGTGCGCCCCGAGGTGTAGAAGAGGGCCTCGTCCGGCGAGTCCAGCCCGCGCAGCTCCTCGGCGATCAGCGCGAAGGCGCGGTCCCAGCCGACCGGCTCGTAGTGGGTGGCGCCCTCGGCGAGGTACACGGGCTCGGTGATACGGCCCTGCTGGCCCAGCCAGTAGCCGCTGCGCCCGGCCAGCTCGGCCACCGGGTGCGCGGCGAAGAACCCGGGGGTGACCCGGCGCAGCGTCGCCTCCTCGGCAACCGCCTTCGCCCCGTTCTCGCAGAACTCGGCCGTGTGCCGCCTGTCCTCCTCGGGCCAGGCGCAGCCGGGGCAGTCGAAGCCGTCCTTCTGGTTCACCCTGAGCAGGGTGCGGGCCGTGCGCGCGACGCCCATCTGCCGCTGCGCGGCGCGCAGGGTGTGTGCGATCGCGGGCAGCCCGGCCGCGGCGTGCTGGGGGGCGGTGACCTGCGGCGCGTCCTGGACCGGATCGTCTGCGGGCGGCTTGCTGGCCATCGCGCTCTCCTTCGAGCCTCGTCTCCTGCGGTACGCCTCCGATCCTGTCACGGGACGGCGGAGCGGGCGTGCCCGCGGTCGGCACCGGACGGGAATGTCAGCGGTGCATGGCAGGATCGGGGGCGTGGCTGAGACGGCATCGCAGAAGACGGCAGACAACCGACCCCGCCTGCTCCTCATGGACGGGCACTCCCTGGCGTACCGGGCGTTCTTCGCCCTGCCCGCGGAGAACTTCACCTCCGCGAGCGGCCAGACGACGAACGCCGTCTACGGCTTCGCCTCGATGCTGGCGAACACCCTGCGCGACGAGGCGCCCACGCACTTCGCCGTCGCCTTCGACGTCTCCCGCGCCACCTGGCGCTCGGCCGACTTCCCCGAGTACAAGGCCAACCGCTCCAAGACGCCCGACGAGTTCAAGGGGCAGGTCGAGCTGATCGGCGAGCTGCTCGACACCATGAACGCGGTGCGGTTCGCGGTCGACGGCTTCGAGGCCGACGACATCATCGCCACCCTGGCCACCGAGGCCGAGCGGGCCGGCTTCGAGGTGCTGATCGTCACCGGCGACCGGGATTCGTTCCAGCTGGTCAGCGAGCACACGACGGTGCTGTACCCCACCAAGGGCGTCTCCGAGCTGACCCGGTTCACCCCGGCCAAGGTGGAGGAGAAGTACGGCCTGACCCCGCGGCAGTACCCGGACTTCGCCGCCCTGCGCGGCGACCCGTCCGACAACCTGCCCGGCATCCCCGGGGTCGGAGAGAAGACGGCCAGCAAGTGGATCAAGCAGTTCGGTTCCTTCGCGGAACTCGTCGAGCGGGCCGAGGAGGTCAAGGGCAAGGTCGGGCAGTCCCTGCGCGACCACCTGGAGGCCGTCAAGCTCAACCGCCACCTCACCGAGCTGGTGCGCGACGTCGAGCTGCCCCGGACCGTCGCCGAGCTGGAGCGGGCCCCCTACGACCGCGCCGCCCTCAAGGGCTTCCTGGAGGTCCTGGAGATCCGCAACCCGAGCCTGCGCGAGCGGCTGCTCGCCGTCGACCCGGGAGCGGCCGAGGAGGAGCCCCCCGCGCCCGCCGCGGGTGTCGAGATCGACGGCACCGCCCTGGCCACCGGCGAGCTGGCACCCTGGCTGGCCGAGCACGGCGGCCGTCCGCTGGGGGTGGCGATCGTCGCGGGCTGGGCGCTGGGCGCGGGCAGCGTGAGCGAGATCGCGCTCGCCGCCGCGGACGGGAAGGCCGCGTGGTTCGACACCACCCGGCTCGACGAGGCCGACGAGCGCTCCTTCGCCGCGTGGATCTCCGACCCGGCGCGGCCGAAGGTCCTGCACAACGCCAAGGAGGCCCTGCGGGTGCTCCCCGAGCACGGCTGGCGGCTCGACGGCATCACCATGGACACCGCCCTCGCCGCGTACCTGGTCAAGCCCGGCCGCAGGTCCTTCGCCCTCGACGCCCTGTCGGTGGAGTACCTCCACCGCGAGCTGGCACCCGCCGCCGCCGACGGGCAGCTCGCCTTCGGCACGGAGGACGAGCACGCCGAGGCCGACGCGCTGATGGCCCAGGCCCGTGCCGTCCTCGACCTGGGCGAGGCGCTCGGCGAGCGGCTCGCCGAGGTCGGAGCGGCGGAGCTGCTGCACGGCGTGGAGCTGCCCACCTCGGTGCTGCTGGCACGCATGGAGCGGCACGGCATCGCCGCGGACCGGCCCCACCTGGAGGCGATGGAGCAGCAGTTCGCCGGCGCGGTGCAGCAGGCCGTCAAGGAGGCCCACGCCACGGTCGGCCACGAGTTCAACCTGGGCTCCCCCAAGCAGCTCCAGGAGGTCTTCTTCGGGGAGCTCAACCTGCCGAAGACCAAGAAGACCAAGACCGGCTACACCACCGACGCCGACGCCCTCGCCTGGCTCGCCTCCCAGACCGACCACGAACTCCCGGTGATCATGCTCCGGCACCGGGAGCAGGCCAGGCTGCGGTCCACGGTCGAGGGCCTGATCAAGACCGTCGCGGGCGACGGCCGCATCCACACCACCTTCAGCCAGACCGTCGCCGCCACGGGCCGGCTGTCCTCCACCGACCCGAACCTGCAGAACGTCCCGGTCCGTACCGACGAGGGCCGCGCGATCCGCCGGGGCTTCGTCGTCGGCGAGGGCTTCGAGTCGCTGATGACGGCCGACTACAGCCAGATCGAACTGCGGGTGATGGCCCACCTCTCCGAGGACGAGGGCCTGATCGAGGCGTTCACCTCGGGGGAGGACCTCCACACCACGGTCGCCTCGCAGGTCTTCGGCGTGGAGCGGTCCGCCGTGGACGCCGAGATGCGGCGGAAGATCAAGGCCATGTCCTACGGGCTGGCCTACGGGCTCTCGGCATTCGGTCTCTCGCAGCAGCTGGGCATCGAGCCCGCCGAGGCCAGGGTCCTGATGGACACCTACTTCGAGCGGTTCGGCGGCGTGCGCGACTACCTGCGGAGAGTCGTCGACGAGGCGCGCGCCACCGGCTACACCGCCACCATGCTCGGGCGCCGCCGTTATCTGCCGGACCTCAACAGCGACAACCGGCAGCGCCGCGAGGCGGCCGAGCGGATGGCGCTCAACGCGCCGATCCAGGGGACGGCCGCCGACATCGTCAAGGTCGCCATGCTCAACGTGGACCGGGCGCTGACCGAGGCCGGGCTCGCCACCCGTCTGCTGCTCCAGGTCCACGACGAGATCGTGCTGGAGGTCTCCCCGGGCGAACGCGAGCAGGTGGAGGCGCTGGTGCGTCAGGAGATGTCGTCGGCGGTCACCCTGCGCGCCCCGCTGGACGTCTCGGTCGGCGTCGGCCCGGACTGGGAGTCCGCCGCCCACTGAGGGCCCCCGCCGGGCGGGGGCTCCCATGCCCCGGCCCGGCGCCACCGGGCCGCCGGGCCGGTCCGGGCGGCGGCCCCGTAGAGCAGGAGGCCCGCGGCCAGCCCGGCGCCACCGCCGAAGCACGCCGTCGGGACGATGTCGAGGACGGTCTCCACCCGCCCTCCGTGCCCGTACCAGACCAGGCAGCGGTGGAGGACGCCCGCGGCCACGCACAGCCCCACCACCGCCGCGGCGAGGCGGCGCTCACCGCGCCGCGCCCGCGGCCACCGCGGGACCGCGGGCTCCGTGCGCCGCACCGCGGAAGCCGCGGCCCAGGCCAGCAGCAGCAGGGCCGCCGCCGAACTTCCGTACTGGACGAAGGTGTAGAGGGGGAAGCCGGCCACCTGCTCGTCGAGCACCGGCAGGAGGCGCACCCCCCACCGGCCGGGGTGGGTGAAGGCATCCCACACCACATGCGTCGACGCGCCGATCACCGCGGAGGCGTAGAACGCCGCCGCCCGCACCAGCGGCGGCCGGCGCCGGGCCGCCCGCCCGAGGGCCCCGGCCGGCACCGGGTGGGTCCGGGCGCGCCAGCGGCCCGGCAGCAGGGCCACCAGCGGGTCGCGGACCAGCAGCCAACCCGCGAACAGCAGGGCGGCCACCGCGGCGTCGACCGTGAACACGCCCGCGGGGCTGTGGGTGACCGCGCCGAACTCCATGGCACCGGGTACGAAGCTCGCGGCGAAGTAGGTCGCGTCGGGGGCCATCGTGCCGAGCACGAGCCCGGAGGCCACCAGCGGCCCGCGTGCCGAGCCGTCGCGCCGCAGCAGGGGCAGCACCGCCGCGGCATGGCTCAACGTGAACGGCATCCTGCGACTCCCCCTGTGCCGGTCGGTTCCCTCCGCCGCGCCCAGTATGCGCGACCTTTGACGGGGCTCCCGCTCCGCCACGGCCGGGACTCCGGACGCGGTGTTGGTGCCGAACCGGTGAATACCGGTCAGGAGGCAGTGCCGAGGACCCCGCGGTGGACTAGTGTCGCGTCGGACTCGTGCAGGGGAGCGCGGGACGCCGCCTCAGGGGAGGGTTCTGACCATGGCAGCGCAATTCGGCCGCCGTCTGCGCAAGGGGGCGACCACCACAGCCGTCGCCGCGGCCGCGGTGGCCGCACTGTCGGCCTCTCAGCCGCCGGGCATAGCGCCGGCGACCTCGGGGGACAGCCAGGGCACCGCGGATGCCACGCCCACCCCGGACACGCCCGCCACCGGCAACTCCCCGTACTACACGGACCTTCCACCGCTGAACTCGCCGAACAGCACCAACCCGCCCGTGGGGACGGTCCTGGCAGGCACCGGCGAGGCGGGCATCCCGGCGACGGTGCTCGACGCCTACCGGCGGGCCGAGAGCACGGTCGCCGACACCGACCCCGCCTGCCGCCTCCCGTGGCAGCTGCTCGCCGCGATCGGCAAGGTCGAGTCCGGCCAGGCCCGCGGCGGCCGTGTCGACTCCGAGGGCACCACCGTCGGACGCATCCTCGGCCCCGTCCTCAACGGCGTCGGCTTCGCCAACATCTCCGACACCGACGACGGGGCCTACGACGGCGACACCGTGCACGACCGCGCCGTGGGGCCGATGCAGTTCATCCCGTCGACGTGGAAGACCTGGGGGCAGGACGCCAACGGCGACGGCCGCAAGGACCCCGACAACATCTACGACGCGGCGCTCGCCGCCGGACGGTACCTCTGCCACGGGGACCGCGACCTGACCGTCCAGGACGACCTGGACCGGGCGGTCCTGTCGTACAACCACTCCCGGGAGTACCTGCGCACCGTGCTCTCCTGGTTCGAGTTCTACCAGCGGGGCACGCACGAGGTTCCGGACGGCTCGGGCGTCCTGCCGTCCAGGCCGAGCCCGGACAGCTCGCCGCAACCCGCCCCCGCACCGGTGCAGCCCGCCCCGCCCGCGCGCAAGCCCTCGCCGGCGCCGCCCCGGCCGGGAAACCAGCCGAGCCCCGTGCCGTCGGAGCCCGGCAAGGAAGGCACCCCCAAGCCCAAGCCCACCCCGACCCCCACTCCCACCCCCACGCCGACCCCCAAGCCCAAGCCCACGCCGACACCGACCCCTACTCCGACTCCGACGCCCAAGCCGACGCCCAAGCCCACGCCCGTCACGGCAGCGACGGTCGAGGACGCGGGGACCGGCCCGCTCACGGCGACGGCCGGCCAGGTCTTCACCGCGAAGGCCACCGTCCGCGTCCTGGACTCCTCGGGCGCCCCTGTCGCGGACCATCCCGTCCACTTCACCGTCGTCGGTGAGACCGACGCCCGCTTCCCCGACGGAGCCACCGAGGCGGCGGCCACGACCGATGCCGACGGCAGGGTCGCCGCACCCGCCCTGCGCGCGGGTGAGAAGACCGGCACCTTCACCGTCCGCGCCGCGGTCGAGAACCCGCGGATCGCCCCTGTGGACTTCGAGGCGACCGTCACCGAGCGCCTCGCCGACACACTCGGCACCGAGCAGGCGCGGCCCGTCGCGGCGCCCGGCGAGGTGTTCGGGCCTCTCACCGTCCGGGCCGTCCACAAGGGCGCCCCCGCCCCGCGCGTCGCCGTCACCGCGACGATCACCCGGCCCGAGCCCGTCGAGGGCGAGGACCGGGGCGAGGGCACCGACGAGGCAGGTCCCTACTTCGAGCGCGTCGGCGGCGGCGCCCCGGTCCGCTCCGTCACCCTGCTGACGGACGAGCAGGGACGCCTGGTCCTCTCGGGTATCCACGCGGGCGAGGCGGAGGGCACCTTCGTCCTGCGCCTGACCACGCCGGGTGGCGGACTGCTCGACATCGAGTTGACCGTCGAGGCCCCCTCACCCGCGGACCCCGCGCCGACCGCCCCGGAGACCTCGCCGTCCCCCGAGGCCTGACAGCCGCGGAGACCGAACGCTCCCGCCGCCTCGCCCCTGCGGCCCGCGCCCCACTCCGGGAGGTCCGCACGGGCGGTGCGGTGCGTGGCGTCTCCCTGCCGGGCACCGCCCCGAGCCGTGGACGGCCGCCGGGGAAGGTCCCCTGCCGCCGCGGGGCGGCAGGGGCACCCCGCTAGAGGCGGGCCCGGTGGGCGACTCCCGCGCCGCAGCGGGGGCGCCCCGGCCCGCGGTCCCCGCTGCGGCACCGCTCCCCGGCGCCCCGGCCCCGCCCGCCGGAGCCGCCGCTACGGGGCGCGCCGCTCCTGGCGGGCCTTGGTGGAGCGTGTCGCCTCGGCCGCGGAGGGGTCCTCGGGCCAGGGGTGCCTGGGGTAGCGACCGCGCAGCTCGGCCCGCACCGCCCGGTAGCCCTCCTGCCAGAACGAGGCGAGGTCGGATGTCACCGCCGCAGGGCGCCCGGCGGGCGACAGCAGATGCACCACGACCGGAACTCCCGCGATGCGCGGTGTCTCGCGGAGGCCGAACAGCTCCTGGAGCTTCACCGCCAGGACGGGCTGATCCCCGGCGTAGTCCACGCGGACACGCGACCCGCTCGGCACCTCCAGACGCTCCGGTGCCAAGGCGTCCAGCCGGGACGCCTCGCCCGTGGCCCACGGCAGCAGGCGCCGCAGCGCCTCCCCGGCGGCGATGCGCCCGAGGTCCGCCCTCCGCCGTGCCCGTGAGAGCTCGGGCTCCAGCCAGTCCTCGGGCCGGGAGAGCAGGGCCTCGTCCGACACCTCCGGCCAGGGCGGCCCCAGTACCCGGTGGAGGAACGCCAGGCGCTGACGCAGCCCCTCCGCCTCCCTGGTCCAGCGCAGCAGCCCGCAGCCCTCCCGCCGCAAGCCGTCCAGCAGGGCCCGCCGAACCAGCCCCGCGTCCGGCGAGGAGAGGGGAGCGGCGGCCAGCTCCACCGCCCCCAGCCGCTCCACGCGCCGCGCCACGACGTCGCCGCCGTCCCAGCCCACCTCCTCGACCTCCGTCAGCAGATGCGCCGCCGCCGCGCGGGCAGCCTCCTCGGTGACCGCCGCCGCCAGACGCACCCGAGCCGACGCGGCCGACAGCGGACGGTCCGCCACCGCCACCGCGAGCCACGGCTCACCGCGCAGGGGGGACGCGGCCCCGAGCTCCGCGCGGGTTCCCGAAGCCATCAGGAAGGTGCCTGCGCCGCGTGAGGAGGCGACCCGCTCCGGGTAGGCGAGGGCGGCGACCAGCCCGACGGCCGCCTCCCGCCCGGAGGCCCCCTGCCCTGCTCCCGCTCCCTCCGGCGTACCGGACCGTCCGGAGCGGGCATCCGGGGGCAGGGAGGCCAGCGCTCCCTCCAGGCGGCGGGCCTCCGCCCGCCAGCGTGCCGCATAGGCGTCCCCGCCCCGCCCCGCCGCGCGCCACGCGCCGGCCAGGTCGTCGCCGTACTCCCGGGGCGGCTCCTCGCTGAGCAGGGCGACGGCCTCGGCGGTGCGGCGCGTGCCCAACTGCTCGGAACCGTCCAGAAGCGCCCTCGCCAGCCGCGGATGGACACCCAGGCGGGACATCGCCGTGCCCCTCCGCGTCGCCCTGCCTTCCGCGTCGACCGCCCCCACGGCCGCGAGGACGGAGCGGGCCGCCGCCATGGCCCCGGCGGGCGGCGCGTCCGGCAGCGCCAGACCCGCCGCCTCCGGATCGCCCCAGCACGCCACCCGCAGGGCGAAGGCCGCCAGGTCCGCGACCGCGATCTCCGGGGAGGGGAAGCGGGGCCTGCGGGCATCGTCGGCAGCCGACCAGCAGCGGTAGACGATCCCCGGCGCCTCACGGCCCGCCCGCCCGGCCCGCTGCTCGGCGGCCGCCGCCGAGACGGGAACCGTGGCCAGCGAGCCGAGACCCCGGGCGTGGTCCACGCGTGGCTCGCGGGCCAGACCCGAGTCCACGACGACGCGGACCCCGGGCACCGTGAGGCTCGATTCGGCCACCGAGGTGGCCAGGACCACCCGCCGCCCCTCGCCACCGCGCAGCACCGCCTCCTGGACGCCGGCCGGGGCCCGGCCGTGCAACTGCAGCACCTCGGCGCCGACCCCTTCGAGCAGGCCCGCCGTGCGGGCGATCTCGCCCGTCCCCGGGAGGAAGCAGAGCACGTCCCCGGTGTGCTCGTGGAGGGCGCGACGCACCGTGGCCGCGACGTGCCGCAGCAACTGCGGGTCCACCCGGGTGCCGTGGGCGGGACGGATGCCCGGGGGAGGCGGAGCGGACCGGAACTCCACGCCGTGGCTCTCGCCCCCGCTGCGGACCACCGGTGCCGGTGAGCCCGCCTCCGGGGACAGCAGACGTGACCAGGTGCCCGTGTCGCTCGTCGCCGAGGCGGCCACCAGCCCCAGGTCCGGCCGCAGGGTGGCGCGGACGTCGACGAGGAAGGCCAGGGCGGTGTCGGCGTCCAGATGGCGCTCGTGGCACTCGTCCAGGAGCACGGCGCCGACGCCCGGCAGCTCGGGGTCGCGCTGGAGCCGCTGCAGCAGCACCCCCGTGGTGACCACCTCGACGCGGGTGCCCGCGCCAACGCGCCGCTCCCCTCGCACCGAGTAGCCGACGTCGCCGCCCACCTCCTGCCCGAGGAGCCAGGCCATCCGGCGGGCCGCGGCCCGCACCGCCATCCTGCGCGGTTCGGCCACGACCACGGAGCGAGCCGAGGCTCCCGACGGCCCGCCCGCGGCCGGGCCCGCCCCTATGAGGCCCGCGAGCGCCAGCGGCACCAGCGTGGTCTTGCCGGTACCGGGCGGGGCATGGAGCACGGCGACACCCTGTGTGTCGAGCGCGGTGAGCAGCCCGGGCACGGCATGGCGGACGGGCAGGCGGTCGAGTACGTCGGTTCGGATCACGCCCTCAGTCTCGTACGACCGGCGGAGGCGGGGGCGCGCTTGTCCACAGGCTCCGTGCGTCATCGGATCGTAGGATTTTCGGTTCTTCGGGCGGGGTGGCCTCCGGTCACCGGCCCGCACCGTCCGCAGGGGCGTCCCGGCCGTCCCCGGCGCACCGCGCCCTCCGCCCTGCGACCGCGCCGGGTCCCGCCCCGTCTCCCGCCCCGGCGCCTGCAGCCACGGGCCCGCCGCACGGGCGTCCGCAGCGCGGGAGCCGCACCGGCGCACTCCCCTCCGGGAGCCGGCCCGGTCCCGCGCGAGCGCTGGTTCCGGTCCCGCGCGAGCGAGCGGTTCAGTCCCGATCGCAGACGAAGACGGCCGTTCCGGGGATCAGGTTGCCCCGCAGCGGTGACCAGCCTCCCCACTCCTGCACGTTCCACGAGGGCCACTCCGGCTCGACCAGGTCCACCAGCCGGAACCCGCCGGCCACCACGTCCCGCACCCGGTCCCCCAGCGTCCGGTGGTGCTCCACGTAGACGGCCTCGCCCCGTTCGTCCTGCTCCACGTAGGGCGTCCGGTCGAAGTAGGAGGCGGCCACCGACAGGCCCTCCGGTCCGGGCTCGTCGGGGAAGGCCCAGCGGATCGGGTGCGTCACCGAGAAGACCCAGCGCCCACCGGGCCGCAGCACCCGCCGCACCTCGCGGAAGACCGCGACCGGGTCGGCGACGAACGGGACCGCGCCGTAGGCGGAGCAGGCGAGGTCGAAGGAGCCGTCCGCGAAGGGCAGGGCAGTGGCGTCCGCCTCCACCAGCGGCACGTCCCCGCCGATGCGCAGGGCGTGCTGGAGCTGCCGGTGGGAGAGGTCCAGGGCCACGGGCCGGGCCCCCCGGGCGGCCAGCCAGCGCGAGCACTGGGCGGCGCCGGCGCCGATCTCCAGGACGTCGAGTCCCGAGAGCGTGGCGACCGGTCCCAGCAGGGCGGCCTCCTCCTCGTCGAGTCCCTCGGGCCCCCACACGAACCGGTCGTCCCCGAGGAAGGCGCCGTGCTCGTGCTGGTACTCGTCCGCGTTCCGGTCCCACCAGCCGCGGTTCGCCCGGCTGCTCTCCGCGTCCCCCGCGTCACGGCGGGTGGCTTCCGGTTCGAAATCTTGGCTCATCGTCACCGTCGTTGTAGTTTGCGTACCGCGCAGCGGGGCCGGAGCGGTCCGTGCCGCGCGGGGCTGCCGTGGCCTCGGTGAACACGAGTTGTGCCGGATATGCGGCGCTGCGTCCCCGGTGGGCCGCTTCGCGCATTGACCGTCTCCTGCTGCCCCCGTATGCTACAAGTTGCGCTGCGGGCCTGCGTGCCTCGGACGGAGCAGGCCGCGCTCGCATCTGTATGTATGTCCCCTCGGTTCACGAGGCGCCCCGGATTCCCGGACGGCGCTTCCTAGGCTGTCCGGCTTCTGCAGCTGCGATACGGGCTCACGGCGTAGCAGTACCTACGACTTCAATGTCCGTACCGGAGCCCTTTCCCACATGACGAGCAGCACCGAGACCACCGCCACCACCCCGCAGGTTGCGGTCAACGACATCGGTAACGAGGAAGCCTTCCTCGCCGCGATCGACGAGACGATCAAGTACTTCAACGACGGCGACATCGTCGACGGCGTCATCGTGAAGGTCGACCGGGACGAGGTCCTGCTCGACATCGGTTACAAGACCGAAGGTGTCATCCCGAGCCGCGAGCTCTCGATCAAGCACGACGTCGACCCGAACGAGGTCGTCAAGGTCGGCGACGAGATCGAGGCCCTCGTCCTCCAGAAGGAGGACAAGGAAGGCCGCCTGATCCTCTCGAAGAAGCGCGCCCAGTACGAGCGTGCCTGGGGCACCATCGAGAAGATCAAGGAAGAGGACGGCATCGTCACCGGTACCGTCATCGAGGTCGTCAAGGGTGGTCTCATCCTCGACATCGGCCTCCGCGGCTTCCTTCCGGCGTCCCTCGTCGAGATGCGCCGTGTCCGCGACCTCCAGCCCTACGTGGGCAAGGAGCTCGAGGCCAAGATCATCGAGCTGGACAAGAACCGCAACAACGTGGTCCTGTCCCGCCGCGCCTGGCTGGAGCAGACCCAGTCCGAGGTCCGCCAGACCTTCCTCACCACCCTGCAGAAGGGCCAGGTCCGCTCCGGCGTCGTCTCCTCGATCGTCAACTTCGGTGCGTTCGTGGACCTGGGCGGCGTCGACGGCCTGGTGCACGTCTCCGAGCTGTCCTGGAAGCACATCGACCACCCGTCCGAGGTCGTCGAGGTCGGCCAGGAGGTCACCGTCGAGGTCCTCGACGTGGACATGGACCGCGAGCGTGTCTCCCTGTCGCTGAAGGCGACGCAGGAGGACCCGTGGCAGCAGTTCGCCCGCACCCACCAGATCGGCCAGGTCGTCCCGGGCAAGGTCACCAAGCTGGTTCCCTTCGGTGCGTTCGTCCGCGTGGACGAGGGCATCGAGGGCCTGGTCCACATCTCCGAGCTGGCCGAGCGCCACGTGGAGATCCCGGAGCAGGTCGTCCAGGTCAACGACGAGATCTTCGTCAAGGTCATCGACATCGACCTCGAGCGTCGCCGGATCAGCCTCTCGCTGAAGCAGGCCAACGAGTCCTTCGGTGCCGACCCGTCCGCGGTCGAGTTCGACCCGACCCTGTACGGCATGGCCGCGTCCTACGACGACCAGGGCAACTACATCTACCCCGAGGGCTTCGACCCCGAGACCAACGACTGGCTGCCGGGCTACGAGGCCCAGCGCGAGGCGTGGGAGACCCAGTACGCCGAGGCGCAGCAGCGCTTCGAGCAGCACCAGGCCCAGGTCATCAAGTCCCGCGAGGCCGACGAGGCCGCCGCTGCCGAGGGTGGCAACGCCGCTCCGGCCGCTGCGCCGACCGGCGGTTCCTACTCCTCGGAGTCGGACGACAACTCCGGCGCCCTGGCGTCGGACGAGGCGCTCGCCGCCCTGCGCGAGAAGCTGGCGGGCGGCCAGAGCTGACGCTCCGGCCTCGGCCACCGCACCGCTGAGGTACGGCCCGCTCCCCACCGGGGGGCGGGCCGTACCGCTTTTCCCGGTTCCCCCGCCGACCGTCCCGGCGCAGGACCCTTTCACGGGAATGCCGCACCGACACCGCGCGTTGTCGCAGTCGACACGAGGAGGAGCGGTAACCGTGCTTGATCCGCAGGGACTGTACGAGTGGGACCCCAAGGGGCTCGCGGTGGTCGACATGGCTCTCGCGCAGGAGTCGGCGGGGCTCGTCATGCTGTACCACTTCGAGGGGTACATCGACGCGGGAGAGACCGGTGAGCAGATCGTCGGCCACCTGCTGGACACGCTTCCGCACCAGGTCGTGGCCCGCTTCGACCACGACCGCCTGGTCGACTACCGTGCCCGCCGGCCGCTGCTCACCTTCCGGCGCGACCGCTGGACCGCCTACGACACACCGACGCTGGAGCTGCGTCTGGTCCAGGACGCGACGGGCGCCCCCTTCCTGCTGCTCTCCGGCCCCGAACCGGACGTCGAGTGGGAGCGCTTCGCCGCGGCGGTCCGCCAGATCGCCGAGCGGCTGCGGGTGCGCCTCGCCGTCAACTTCCACGGCATCCCCATGGGCGTCCCGCACACCCGTCCCGTCGGGCTCACCCCTCACGGCAACCGCGCCGACCTGGTCCCGGGCCATCGCAGCCCGTTCGACGAGGCACAGGTCCCCGGCAGCGCCGAGGCACTGGTGGAGTACCGGCTGATGCAGGCCGGCCGGGACGTCCTCGGGGTCGCCGCCCACGTGCCGCACTACGTGGCCCGCTCCGCCTACCCGGACGCGGCCCTCACCGCACTGGAGGCGATCACCGCGGCCACCGGGATCGTGCTGCCCGGCGTCGCGCACGCGCTGCGTACCGCGGCGCAGCGCACCCAGACGGAGATCGAGCGCCAGATCCGCGAAGGCGACGAGGAACTCACCGCCCTCGTCCAGGGTCTTGAGCACCAGTACGACGCGATCGCGGGTGCCGAGACGCGCGGGAGCCTGGTCGCGGAACCGGTGGACCTCCCCTCCGCGGACGAGATCGGCAGGGAGTTCGAGCGCTTCCTGGCCGAACGGGAGGGCGATTCGGGGTGATCGGCTAGGCTGCGGGCGCCGCCGCCGGCAGGTGTGTGGAGGACCCAGCTGCCGCAGCCGGTGGGGCCCGCCCGGCGCCGTGCGGGGCGGAACAACCGTCGAGCGTGGTGGAGGCAGGGCGTGCTGACCGTGGGCCTGACCGGTGGGATCGGCGCCGGCAAGAGCGAGGTGTCCCGGCTCCTCGCCTCGTACGGTGCGGTCCTGGTGGACTCCGACCGCATCGCCCGGGACGTCGTGGAGCGCGGGACCCCGGGGCTCGCCGCGGTGGTCCGGGCGTTCGGCACGGACGTTCTGCTGCCGGACGGAGCGCTGGACCGGGCGAAGCTGGGGGCCGTGGTGTTCGGCGACCCCGAGCGGCTGGCCGTCCTCAACGGCATCGTGCACCCGCTCGTCCGGGCCCGCTCCCAGGAGCTGCAGGACGCCGCAGGCCCCGGAGACGTGGTCGTCCACGACGTCCCCCTGCTCGCCGAGAACGGCCTGGCGGACCTGTACGACCTGGTGGTGGTCGTGGACGCGGATCCGGCCACCCAGCTGGACCGGCTGGTGCGGCTGCGCGGCATGGCGGAGCCGGAGGCCCGGGCCCGGATGGCGGCCCAGGCCACCCGCGAGCAGCGGCTCGCCGTCGCCGACATCGTGATCGACAACGACGGTCCGCTCGACGCGCTCGAACCCCGGGTGCGGGCCGTGTGGGAGGAGCTGGCGGCCAGGACGGTGGGAGGGTAGCCGGCCCCGGCGCCGGTGACCACCGCCTTCCGGGGCCGGAATATCCCGTGCCCCGGGCCGTGTTGGAAAACGGCAGCCGAGGGGAAGGATCCGAAGGTGCCCATGAGCGATCCGGAAACGCACGTCATCGACTTCCGTGCCGCCGAGCAGCTGCTCGCCGCACGGGACCCGCGGGGTGCCGTGAAGCTGCTGGACTCCGTCATCGCCGCTCACCCGGAGAACACCGCGGCGCGGCTGCTGCGCGCCCGGGCCTTCTTCGCGGCCGCGCAGCTGCGGCCCGCCGAGTTGGAGTTCGAACTCGTCCTGGAGCGGGAGCCGGACAACGCCTTCGCCCACTTCGCCCTCGCCCGGACCTTCGAGAGATCCGGCAAACCCGAGCAGGCGCAGCGCCACTTCCGACTGGCCGCCGCCCTGGACCCCAAGCCCGAGTTCCTGCGAGCCGCACGCTTCGACGACGGGGCGGCCTGACGCGCGGCCCCTCCCGGTTCCGCGCCGGTGCGGGGCGGGGGACTGCCGCCGGGAGCCCCGCGCGGAACCGGGCGGCCGGGCGCAGCGCGTGCCGAGGGCCCTGGGTGCCTCCGTCGGCCTCCTTCCGCGGCGTCGCGACCTCAGCCGTGGTCGGGCTCGTAGGGCGGCACATCGCGGCCCGGCTGGTAGTGGGGCCCCTGACGGATACGGCGCACCACGAGGCCCACGTCCACGGCCGCCACGAGGAAGAGCGCCGCACAGAGCGCCGACCATCCGGGGTGGTCCGCCAGGGCGAAGGCCGCCGCCGCCCCGCCGAAGAAGACCAGGCCCCAGATCCCCAGGCCCAGGCGCAGGCGGAGCGGGCTCCGGGCGTTGACCGGCTCGTTCCCGCTGCGCATGCCATCACCTCCCCTTCCAGGGTGCACCCGGTTCGGGAGCGGGTTCCGGCGCCTGCCGATCCCGACCGGCGGCGCCCCGGGGCGCCGCCGGTCGGGATCGTGGGGGCCTCCCGCATCCGTGCGCCGTATGAATCACGTAATACAGGGCATAAGGGTCATATGGCGCAGTGAAGCTGCGGTATCAGGGCAGGGGGTGCCCCCATGGTCGAGGAACTGATCGTCGTCGGCACGACGGTCGCGGCTGCCTGCGGGGTCTACGTGATGGCGGCCGCCCGGGTCGTCAGGCAGTTCGAGCGCGGCGTGGTACTGCGCCTGGGAAGGCTGCGCCGTGAGGTGCGCCGCCCGGGATTCACGCTGATCGTGCCCGTGGTCGACCGGATGCACAAGGTCAACATGCAGATCGTCACCATGCCCGTCCCCGCCCAGGAGGGGATCACCCGCGACAACGTCACCGTCCGGGTCGACGCCGTCGTGTACTTCCGTGTCGTGGACGCGGTCAACGCCGTGATCGAGGTCGAGGACTACCGCTTCGCCGTCTCGCAGATGGCCCAGACCTCCCTGCGCTCGATCATCGGCAAGAGCGACCTGGACGACCTGCTGTCCAACCGGGAGAAGCTCAACCAGGGGCTCGAGCTGATGATCGACAGCCCCGCCGTGGGGTGGGGCGTGCAGATCGACCGTGTGGAGATCAAGGACGTGTCCCTGCCCGAAGCCATGAAGCGCTCGATGGCCCGGCAGGCCGAGGCGGACCGCGAGCGCCGCGCCCGGGTGATCAACGCGGACGCGGAGCTCCAGGCGTCGAAGAAGCTCGCCGAGGCCGCCGGGGAGATGTCCAAGCAGCCCGCGGCACTCCAGCTCCGCCTGCTGCAGACGGTCGTCGCGGTGGCGGCCGAGAAGAACTCCACCCTGGTCCTGCCCTTCCCCGTCGAACTCCTGCGCTTCCTCGAACGAGCCCAGCAGGGAGCGCCCGAGGCCGACCGGCCCGCTTCCCGGGAGGAGCAGCCCGCTCCCCCGGAGAAGCCCGCTCCGCCCCAGGAACTCGCCCCCGGGCCCGGGGCCGGGGGCGGGACCCCGGTCCCGGAAGCCGAAGCCCCCACCGGCAGACGGCCCACCGGGGACCCGGCCGAGGCTCCGCCGCCCCGGCCGACGGCCGCCTGAACTTCCCGCCCTCCGGCGCGCCCGGACACCGCCCCGGCCGGCGCCGGGAGCGGCCCGCGGGGCCGCGGCCCGTCGATGTCAGTGCCCGCCCGTAAGGTCGAAGGACACGGTGCGCACCGCGTACCACCCCCAGCCTGCGGGAGGAGGCGCCACCATGACCGGCCGAAGCGCGTCCGCACCTCCCCGTGCGCCGCACGCACCGGAAGGCGCCCGCCCCCTGCCGCTCGCGCCCCCGGCCGAGCAGGCCGGGCCGCTCCTCCGCTGCGCTCCCGTTCTGCTGCCCGGCGCGCTGCCCCGTGAGGGGCGGTTCGCCTTCTGGTCCCCCGGCGCGGACGAGGTCCCGGGAGCCGAGGACCGGATCACCGTCGTACGGGCCCACGGCTCCGGCATCCGCCGCCGCACCGTCCCGGCCCGGCTGGTCCCCGTCGTCGAGGCCCTGCCGCTGCTGGTCCGGGCCGCCGCGGAGCCCCGGTCCCACCCGGCCGCGGCCTGCTGGGGGGCGGCCGCCCGCCATGCCCTCCACCTGGTGGCCCGCGGGCGCCTCCTGCCCGGTCTGGACGCCGGCGACCTGGACGTCTGGCGAGCCGGGCCCCTCGACGCGGAGGACATCGCCCAACTGCGCGCCATCGCCGCGGCCATGCCGCCGGAGGCCCACGCCGTGCCCGTCCCCGGTTCCTCCCCCGCACGGCTCGCCGACCCAGAGTTCCTGGTGCGTCAGCTCTTCGACGCCGTTGCCGACGTCCTGCCCCGCACCCCGGCCGCCCCGCACGCAGCCGGCCCCGCCTTCGCCGCGCAGTCCGCCCGGCACCTGCCCCGGGCGCGCGGCTGGGCGGCGGAGGCGGCGGCCGCCATGGACGCCGGCGTCAGGGTCTCCCTCCGCCTCGACCTCTCCGCCTTCGCGCTCTTCGACACGGCCGGAGGCGTCCCCCCGGACGGGCAGCCGCGCAGCGCGGCCGCTGCCGTGGTGCAGGTCCACAGCCTCGCCGACCCGACGCTCGTCGCCGACGCGGCGGCCCTGTGGGCCGGCACGGCCGGCGAACGCATGGGGCCGCGGGCCCGTATCGACGCCATGCTCGCCCTGCGCGGCGCCGCACGGGTCTGGGCGCCCCTCGCCCGGCTCCTGGACCAGCAGGTGCCGGACGTCCTCGCCCTCACCGAGGACGAACTGTACGAACTGCTGGGACCGGCGGCCGCCCGGCTCGACGCGGTCGGCGTCGCCCTCCACTGGCCCCGTGAACTCGCGCGCACCCTCAGTGCCGCCGCCGTGGTGCGCCCCGCACCGGGCTCCGCCACGGACGGCACCCCCTTCTTCGACGGCAATGAACTGCTGCGCTTCGACTGGCGGCTCGCCCTCGACGGAGACCCGCTGACCGAGGCGGAGATGGACGTGCTGGCCGAGTCCCACCGGCCGGTCGTACGGCTCCGCGACCGCTGGGTGGTCGTCGATCCCGACCTCGTCCGCAAGGCCCGCAAAAGGGAGCTGGGCCTGCTGGAGCCGCCCGCCGCCCTCGCCGTCGCCCTGACGGGCACCGCCGAGGTCGACGGGGAGACGGTCGAGGCCGTGCCCACGGGTGCGCTGGCCGCACTGCGGGACCGGATCACGGCCGGACCCGTCGCCGTCGACGCCCCCGAGGGGCTCACCGCGACCCTGCGCGACTACCAACTGCGGGGGCTCGCCTGGCTGGAGACGATGACCTCGCTCGGGCTCGGCGGCTGCCTCGCCGACGACATGGGCCTCGGCAAGACCGTCACCGTCATCGCCCTGCACCTGCGCCGCGCCCGTTCGGAGCCGACGCTCGTGGTCTGCCCCGCCTCCCTGCTCGGCAACTGGCAGCGGGAGATCACCCGCTTCGCCCCCGGCACCCCCGTCCACCGCTTCCACGGTGCCGACCGCGCCCTGCCCGACTCCGGCGGGTTCGTCCTGACCACCTACGGCACCATGCGCACCAGCGCGGAGCGGCTGGCCGCGCACACCTGGGGGATGGTCGTCGCCGACGAGGCCCAGCATGTGAAGAACCCGAACGCGGCCACCGCCAAGGCGCTTCGGAGGATTCCCGCGCCCGCCCGTGTGGCCCTCACCGGCACCCCCGTGGAGAACAACCTCTCCGAACTGTGGGCCCTCCTCGACTGGACGACACCCGGGCTCCTCGGCCCCCTCGCGTCGTTCCGGGCCCGGCACGCCCGCCTCGTGGAGAGCGGCGAGGACCCGGAGGCGGCCGAACGACTCGCGCGCCTGGTGAGGCCCTTCCTGCTGCGCCGGCGCAAGTCCGACCCGGGCGTCGTGCCCGAACTCCCACCGAAGACCGAGACGGACCACCCGGTGCCCCTCACCCGCGAGCAGGCATCCCTCTACGAGGCCGTGGTGCGCGAGTCCATGGCCGCCGTCGAGGCGGCGGACGGGATGGCGCGCCGCGGTCTGGTGATGAAGCTGCTGACCTCCCTCAAGCAGGTCTGCAACCACCCGGCCCAGTTCCTGCGCGAACGCGGGGGACCTCCCGGGGCGCTGCCCGGCACGAACCTCCGCCTGGCCGGACGCTCCGGGAAGGTCGCCCTGCTGGACGAACTCCTCGCCACGATCCTCGCCGAGGACGGCGCCGTCCTCGTCTTCACCCAGTACGTGGCCATGGCCCGGCTGCTCGCGGAGCACCTGGCCGCCCGCGCCGTACCCTGCCAGCTCCTCCACGGCGGCACGCCCGTCGCCGAGCGGGAGCGCATGGTCGACCGCTTCCAGTCGGGGGAGGTTCCCGTCTTCCTCCTCTCGCTCAAGGCCGCGGGGACCGGTCTCAACCTCACCCGGGCGGGCCATGTCGTCCACTTCGACCGCTGGTGGAACCCGGCCGTCGAGGAGCAGGCCACGGACCGCGCCTACCGGATCGGCCAGACCCGGCCCGTCCAGGTCCACCGCCTGGTCACCGAGGGCACGGTCGAGGACCGGATCGCGGAACTGCTCGCCGCCAAGCGGGCCCTCGCCGACGCCGTGCTCCGCGGCGGGGAGGCCGCGCTCACCGAACTGACCGACCGCGAACTCGTCGACCTGGTCGCGCTCCGGAGGCCGCGGTGACCCCGCTCCGGGGCCGGGAGCCCCGCGGCCACAGCCTCTCCGGCGACGACACACGGCGCACCTTCTCCTCCGCCGCACTCTCCGCCGGTGGGCCCACGGCACCGACCTGGTGGGGCACGGCATGGGTCGAGGCCATGGAGGACGCCGCCCTGGACCGCGCCCGCCTGGAACGGGGCCGCTCCTACGCCGGGAGCGGGCGAGTCGCCTCCATCACGGTCACCCCGGGGCGCGTGACCGCCTACGTGCAGGGCGGCCGCCCCCGCCCCTACCGCACCGAACTCCGGCTGCGGACCCTGGGCGACGGTGAGTGGGACGTCCTGCTCGACGCGGCCGCCGCCCGCCCCGAGCACATCGCCGCCCTCCTCGACAAGGAGGTCCCGCACACCCTCGCCTCCGCCGCCGAGCTGCTGCCGGGCCCCGGTGACCTCGTCCCGGACTGCTCCTGCCCCGACGACGGCATGCCGTGCAAGCATGCCGCGGCCCTGTGCTACCGCACCGCGGCGCTGCTGGACGAGGACCCCTTCGTGCTCTTCCTCCTGCGCGGCCGGGGCGAACGCCAGGTGCTCGCCGCCCTCGCCCACCGCAACGCCGACCGGGTGGCCGGGGAACGCCCCACCGGAGGCGCACCCGGCGCGACGCCCTCCGTCGCCGCACGCGATGCCCTGCACAGCGGTGACAGGCCGCCGCTGCCGCCGCCTCTCCCCGCTCCGTCGCGGCCCGGCCGCCCGCCCGCCTACCCTCACGCCTCCGGCGCCCCCGATCCCCTCTCCCTGGACCTGCTCGCGGGCGAGGCCGCGGCCCGCGCCCATGCGCTGCTGACGACCGGCCGCGATCCGGTCGCCGGGCTCACGACCTGGCAGGACGCCGTGCGCCTCGCCGCGGCCCACCCGGGGGCCGGACTGGCGGCCTCCACCCGTGCGCTGTACCGGGACCTCGCGGCCGCGACGGGGCGCGCCCCGGTCGAACTGGCCCGCGCCGTCGCGGCGTGGCGGCAGGGCGGACCGGCGGCCCTGCGCGTCCTGGAGGAGCCCTGGGACCCGCCGGCCGGTCCCTTCGACCGCGCCCGCCCCGCGCTCACGGCAGCCGGTCTGCCGCCGTTCCGACCCTGGCGCAACCATCTGACCTCCCCGGCGCTGCAACTGCGCCTGGGGCAGGACGGACTCTGGTACGGCTACGAGTCGGAGACGGGGCGGGAGGACTGGTGGCCCCGGGGCACCCCGGAGGAGGACCCGGTCGCCGCCCTCCGCGGCGCCGCGCGGCCTGCCGACAGCCTTCCGCGAAGGGGGTGAGGGCCTCGCACCGCCCCGCCCGCCGTCGGCCCCTGCCCGGCTGCGGCCCGGGGCGGTTCCCGGTCGCGGCCCCCGCCGAGGCACCGGGCCGGCGCCGTGCAGCCACCGGTGCGTCCCGGGCCGGGGTCCCGAGGCAGGGGCCGGGGCGCTGGCGGCCGCCGGGAGTCCACCCGTTCGAAGGCTTCCCCTCGAACGGGTGAATGGGCCGTTCGCCAGAACCCTTCGGCACCCCTTGGGCGTTAAGCCCGGTACGGGCACATGCCCGGCCGTCGACTTCCTGAAGGCAGGGACCCATGAGGCAGGTTCACCGCAAGGGCCTGGCCACCGTGATGCTCACGGGTGGCGCACTGGCCATGGCCACCGGTTACGCCCACGCCGACGCATCGGCGAACGGCGCCGCCGTCGGGTCCCCGGGCGTACTGGCGGGCAACGGCGTCCAGTTGCCCGTGCACCTCCCCGTGAACGCCTGCGGCAACACGGTCAACGTGGTGGGCCTGCTCAACCCGGCGGCGGGCAACTCCTGCGCGAACACCTCGGCGGGCGGCGGCGCCGACGGCACCCGGTCCGGCGGGTCGCCCGCGGGCGGGACCCGAGCCGGCGCTGCCGAGGCCGACGGCGCGGACCGGGGCGGTGCGCAGACGGGCGGTGCGGGCGCCGCCTCCGGGGCCGGAGCCTCCAACGGGGGCGGCGCCGCGGCCCAGGGAGAGGCGGCGGGCTCCCCGGGCCTGCTCTCCGGCAACGGCATCGCCCTGCCCGTCGACCTCCCCGCCAACGTCAGCGGCAACTCGGTCAACGTGGTCGGTATCGGCAACCCCGTGATGGGCAACACCTCCGTCAACGTCTCCGAGCAGCCCCCGACCGAGACCGAGCCCACCACGCCCCCGGTGGTGGAGGAACTCCCCGACCCCGAGCCCGAGCCCGTCGTCGAGGAGCCGGTCCGGACCCCGGCCCCGGCCGCGCCCTCCATCGACGCCCTCGCCCACACGGGTGCGGACACGGCGGCCTATGCGCTCTCCGCCGGTGCCGCGATGCTGCTCGGCGGAGCGCTGCTCTACCGCCGTTCCCGCGGCGGATCCTCCGCCTGACCGCCCGGGCCCTGCGCTCCCCTGCCGGAAGCCTCCGGTGGCACGGCGCCGACCGGGTCCTGTACGGCGGCTCGGCGCCAGGTGTCCAGGACACCCTCCACGTCCGGTGCCACCCGCGCCCGTGCCTCGCGCCGGGGCACTCCGGCAGTGAGAAGGGCGTCGTACTCCGTGTCGAGATGGCGTATCGAGGCCCGCACCGCCGCCGTCACGGCCGCGCCGTCCAGGGCGCGGCCCGCGGAGCTCCGGCCCACCCTGCCGCTGCCCCTGAGGGAGGTATGGGCGGCGATCCCGGCCGCCCGGTCCTTCGGGCAGCCGGGAAAGAGGCGGCGGATCTCTCCGGTGAGAGCCGCGGTGAACCGGACGTCCTCGGCGGCCCTGCGCTCCGCGTCGCGTCCGCGGCGCCTCGCTCGCAGTTCCGCGTCCGCCCGGCATGCCTCCTCGGCCCGGGCCAGGGCCCCGCGCTCCACCAGGAGCCCCAGACGCTCCGGGCGATCGTGCCGCCGGTCGTGGCGGACGACCACGGCGAAGAGTGAACTGCCCTCGCGGGCCCGGCGGGTGAGTGCCGCATCACCACGCGGCAGGTAGACCAGATGTCCCAGGTCCGCGCAGTCGAGGCACACCGGCACCCCCGACTCGACCACATGCATCGTCAGCGGGCCCCGGCGGCAGGCGGCGCAGTGCCGACCCCGCCGCGGCCGTACGACCGTCCGCCCCATCCGCGGAGCCTACCCGCGAAGGGCGCTCGGCTCCCTTGCGCCGGCGCGGGGCGGTTCGCCACACCTGCCGGGCGTGCCCTGACCCGCACCGGCCGGAGCGTCCCGGGCGACGGCGTCCGGGCCCGCGCCCTCCGGAGGCAGCCGACCACCGGGGGTGGACCGGCGGCCGCCGACGGCGGCCGCCAGAACCCCTCGCAAAGGGAGAGCGCACCCCACCTCGTCGGGAGGCCCTGCCGGTCGAGGCGCCGGCCGCGGCCACGGGGACTGCTGCGGCCAAGCCGTCGAGGGCATCGGGGCCTTCCCGGGCCGGGGCCGGTAGGGGAGCCCGGCGCTGCAGGCGACCACGCAGGGTCTTGGCGCCTCCGGCTCCCGACGCCGAGCGGGAGTGCGCCGGGTGGGAGGACGCGGGCGACGGGAGGGACCGTCCCGTAAATCCGTTCGAGTTGCCCGGGAGGGATTGTTAGGTTCGTCCGCGTGGCGAAACTCAACCAGATCATCGCAGTGGAGAAGGGCGTCAAGACCAAGGCGCACCACGACCTGACGGCCGCCCACCACGGGCTCCAGAAGCCCGCGCTGCTCGCCGGCATCTCCCGCACCTACCAGCCCAAGGACGAGGAGGGCGAGCAGCTCCCGCCCGAGTCCACCCGGGTGCAGGTGCAGGCGGAGGAGGTCCTGCGGGACACCGCCAGGACCCTGACGCGGCTGTTCGACGTGACCGCCACCAAGGACTGGGCCAACTGCACGGCACGAGCGGATGTCACCGTGGACGGCCGGGCCCTGCTCACCGGGGTGCCCGTCTCCTATCTGCTCTTCCTGGAGAAGCAGTTGACGGACATCGCCACCTTCGTGCGCAAGCTGCCGGTGCTGGACGCCTCCGAGTCATGGGTCCACGACCCGTCGACGGATGCGTGGAAGACGGACCCGGTGCGTACGGTCCGCACCAGGAAGGTGCCGCGCAACCATGTGAAGGCCGAGGCCACGGAGCACCACCCGGCCCAGGTCGAGGTCTACTACGAGGATGTCCCGGTCGGCTACTGGACGACCGTGAAGTTCTCGGGGGCGCTTCCGGCCCGCCGTCTCAACGAGCTGACGGAGCGGCTGGAGAAGCTCCAGCAGGCCGTGAAGTTCGCCCGTGAGGAGGCCAACGGCTGTGAGGTGGACGACCGGCGGGCAGGTGATGCCGTGTTCGGCTATCTCTTCGGATAGCCGCTGACGACTCTCCGGGCGCCGAGGTGCGTCCGGGGTGCGCGAGGAGCGCAAAGCTGAAGCTGAAGTTCGTCGTGATCAGGCGGTGACGGAGGAGGTTCGAATCCTCCCCCCGGCACTCGTGCCGGGGTGGCCCATGTCAGGCAGAGGCACACCGCGTCAATCTCAGACTCTCGCTCCAGACTCAGCATTCGCCGCCGATCGCCGGATCGACCGGACCTGGGCTCCGGACGTCGAAGTGCCGGTTCAAGTCCGGCCCGCGCAGCTCGATGCGCGGTGGTCCAAAGGCAGGACGCGACGACATCAGACTGACCCGGGTTCTCAAGCGTGCCGGCGTGCCGTTCGGGCGGCAACCACGGGGCTCGGGGGTCGGCTACACCCCCGGGCCCGCCTCCTCCACCGGCGGAACACGTCCCTCGGGTCCGTGCCCGGCTCCGCTACTGCCGGTAGCCGCCGAGGAAGCGCCCGATCCGGCTGATGGCGGCGTCGAGGTCGTCGGCGTGCGGCAGCGTCAGGATTCGGAAGTGGTCGGGGCGCGGCCAGTTGAACCCTGTGCCCTGGACGACCTGGATCTTCTCCCGCAGGAGCAGGTCGAGCACGAACTTCTCGTCGTCGTGGATCGGGTGGACCTTCGGGTCCAGCCGGGGGAAGGCGTAGAGGGCACCCTTGGGCTTGACGCACGACACGCCCGGGATCTCGTTGAGCCGCTGCCAGGCGCGTTCGCGCTGCTCGTGGAGCCTGCCGCCGGGCGTCACCAGCTCCTGGATGGACTGGCGCCCGCCGAGGGCGGCCTGGATGGCGTACTGGGCGGGGGTGTTGGGGCACAGCCGCATGGAGGCCAGCATGGTCAGGCCCTCCAGGTAGTCCCTGGCGTGTCGGCGGGGGCCGCTGACCACGAGCCAGCCGGAGCGGAAGCCGGCGACACGGTAGGTCTTGGACAGGCCGCCGAAGGTCAGGACCACCAGGTCGGGTGCCAGCACGGCGGCGGGGTGGTGCACCGCGTCGTCGTAGACGATCCGGTCGTAGATCTCGTCGGCGAACACCATGAGGCCGTGGCGCCGGGCGAGGTCGAGGATGCCCTCGACGACCTCCCGCGGATAGACCGCCCCGGTGGGGTTGTTGGGGTTGATGATCACCACGGCGCGGGTGCGGTCGGTGATCTTCGCGGCCATGTCCGCGAGGTCCGGGTTCCAGTCGGACTGCTCGTCGCAGAGGTAGTGCACGGCCTTGCCGCCGGACAGTGTGGTGGCCGCCGTCCACAGGGGGAAGTCGGGTGCGGGGACGAGGACTTCGTCACCGTCCTCCAGCAGGGCCTGGACGGCCATGGAGACCAGTTCGGAGACGCCGTTGCCGAGGAACACCGAGTCGACGTCCACGTCGTCGAGGCCCATGGCCTGGTAGCGCTGCGCGACGGCACGACGGGCGGAGAGGATGCCGCGGGAGTCGGTGTACCCGTGGGCCCGGGGCAGCATCCGGATCATGTCCTGGACGATCTCCTCCGGAGCCTCGAACCCGAACAGGGCCGGGTTGCCCGTGTTCAGGCGGAGGACGCTGTGGCCCGCCTCCTCCAGCGCGTTGGCGTGCTCCACCACCGGTCCGCGGATCTCGTAGCAGACCTCGCTGAGCTTGCTCGACTGCCGGAACTCCATGGTGTGGCCCTCCCTTGACCGATGTACTGCTTGGTTTTACCAAGTTCAAGCTTGGAAAGTCCAACAACATGTCTAGACTGCGTCGCATGCCACGTGAGACCCGCCGCCGGAGTTACGACCAGTACTGCGCCGCCGCCCGTGCGCTCGACACCGTCGGTGACCGCTGGACCCTGCTCGTGGTCCGGGAACTGCTCGCCGGACCGCGCCGCTACAGCGACCTCCACGCCGACCTGCCGGGAGTCAGCACCGACGTCCTGGCCTCGCGGCTCAAGGAGATGGAGCAGTCGGGCCTGGCCCTGCGCCGCCGACTCGCGCGTCCCTCGTCCGTCCAGGTGTACGAACTCACGCCCCGGGGGCGCGCCCTGCTCCCGGTACTCGACGCCCTCGCCGCCTGGGGTGCGCCCGACCTCGCCGGGCGCCGCCCGACGGACGCGGTGCGGGCCCACTGGTTCGCCGTCCCGCTGCTGGGCGTGCTCACCCCCGCCGCCGCCTCGGCCGGCCGCCGCGGTGCCGTCGAGGTGCGCATCGACGAGGGCGTGTTCCACCTCGTCCTCGGCCCCGAGGACCATGAGGACCCCGAGGAGGACGGGAGCCCCGAGCACCCCGAGCCGGCCGTCGCCGTGGGACACGAGGGCGCCCCGGCTCCCGCCCCCGCCCCCGCCTACGGAGACGGTCCGGCACCGGCCCCCGCGGCCGTGCTCACCCTCACCACGGACACCTGCACCGCACTGGTCACCGGTGCGCTGACCCTCGCGGAGGGGGTGCGCTCGGGCCGCATCGCGGTGGAAGGGGACGGCGGCCTCCTCGGGGTCGGCGTCCACCAGGGGGCGTGCCCCTGACGCTCCCCGGTCCGGCTCGCCCGGAGACCGATCGCCGCCGGCACCGCGTCCGTGCGGGAACGCTCCCGGACCCGGCGCCCGTGCCGCGGTGCCCGGCCGGGCGCCCGAACGGGGCGGAGCACCCGTGGTTCAGGGGCGGCCGCCGACGAGGGTCACCGCCCGCGCCCCTGCCGAGCAGCCCTCCACCGCTGCCGTCCGGGTGTCCGCGCCGCGCAGCCGGGCGGCCAGGAACGCCCCGGTGAAGGCGTCACCGGCGCCCGTGGTGTCCAGCGCACGGGCGGCGGGTGCGTCCACCCGTGCCGTCACCGCTCCCCGCTCGGCGACCACCGCGCCCCGCCGCCCGAGGGTCACCGCGGTGAGCGGGAACAGGCGGCTCAACTCCGCCGCGGCCTCGGCCGGATCGGCCCGGCCGCCGAGGAGCCGGGCCTCGTCGGCATTGGGCAGCAGCACGTCCGCCCCCCGGAACGCCGCCAGCATCCGGGGGACGCCGTAGCCGGTGATGAAACCGGCCGAGGCCGGGTCCACGGAGACCGGGACGCCCCGCTCCCGTGCCGCCCGCAGTGCCCTGCGCGCCGCCTCGGCGCCGGTCGGCGTGAAGAAGAGGTAGCCCGACAGGTGCAGATGCCCCACACCGTCCAGCAGCCCGGGCGACCAGTCGTCCGGACCCAACCGGTGCACCGCGCCGCTGTCCGTGAGGAAGGTCCGCTCGGCGGACGGGTCCACGAGGGCGATCACGGTGGCCGTGGGCGCCGCCGCGTCGGGCACCAGGAGGGGGCGCACCCCCGAGGAGCGGAGCCCCTCGGCGTGCCACCGCTCGTCACCACGCCCCACCCGGGCGAGCAGGCGCACGTCGCCGCAGCCCCGGTGCGCCGCCCAGCAGGCCACGTTGGCGCCTGCGCCGCCCGGCAGGATCCGGATGCGGGCGGCGGTGTCGGTGCCGGGCGAGAGCGGTGCCGTGTGCCGGGCGACCACGTCCGTGACCACTTCCCCCACCACCAGCAGCCCGCCCGCCCCGGTCCCGCCGGCCGGGGGGAGGGCCGTCCCCCCGGTCATGCGTAGGCAGCGGCGACACGCGCCGCCAGGGTGACGTTGCCGCGGACGGCCGCCAGGTTGGCCTCCAGGGAGGCGCCCTCGGTCCAGCGCGTCAGCCGGTCGAGGAGGAAGGGTGTGACCGCCTGCCCGGACACCCCTTCCCGGTCCGCGGCCTCCAGCGCACGGGCGAGCACCCGGTCGTGCAGCCCGGGGTCCAACTGGTCCTCGTCCGCGACGGGGTTGGCGACGACCAGCGACGCGCGCGGCCCGCCGAGGGCGTCCTGCGCGCGCATCACCGCCGCCACCTCCTCGGGGGTGTCCGTGCGCCAGTCCACGGGCTCGCCGGAGGAGGCCAGGTAGAAGCCGGGAAAGTGGTCCGTCCGGTAGCCGACCACACCCACGCCCAGCGTCTCCAGCCGCTGCAGTGTGGCGGGGACGTCCAGGATCGACTTGACTCCGGCGCACACCACGGTGACGCCCACCTCGGAGAGCAGCCTGAGGTCGGCCGACTCGTCCTGTGTCTCGGCCCATCCCCGGTGCACGCCCCCGAGCCCGCCGGTGGCGAAGACGCGGATCCCGGCCGACGCGGCGACGAAGGCGGTGGCGGACACGGTGGTCGCCCCCGAGGCCCCCGAGGCCAGCGCGGGTGCCAGGTCCCGATGCCCCAGCTTGCGCATCGAGGGGTCCCGGGCGACGCGCTCCAGCCCCTCGTCCGCCAGGCCGACGCGGACCCGCCCGTCGAGCACGGCGATCGTCGCGGGCACCGCCCCCGCTGCTCTGACCCGCTCCTCCAGTTCACGGGCGACGTGGAGGTTGCGCGGCCGCGGCAGCCCGTGGGCGATGATGGTCGATTCCAGGGCCACCACGGGGGTGCCGGATGCGAGGGCCTCACGGACCTCGGGGGACAGGTCGGTCGCGGTGTTCGGCATGTCCTCATCCCTGGCACCCGGGACGGCCGCCCAAACACGCGTCCGAGGGGCATCGGCCGACACCCCTCGGGGCGGCCCGCCCGCATCGCCCCGCCGCGCGGGCGTGTTCCGGACGTCGGCGCTTCCCGGCGGGACCGTCGACGGCCGGGACGCTCAGCGGTCGGCGGTGGCCCGCCGGACGGCCAGCACCGCCAGCGGGAGCAGCAGCATCGCCCCCAGCGCGTTCAGCCATCCGTAGCCCGCCTTCGCCACGACCAGGCCGGCCGCGGCCCCGCCGACGCCCGCCGCCGCGTTCATCGTGAGGTCCGACAGCCCCTGGACCGCCGCCCTGGCGGGCTGCGGCACCGACTCGGTCAGCAGGGCCGAGCCGGCGACCAACGCGGCCGACCAGCCCAGGCCCAGCGCGAACAGCCCCAGGGCCGTACGCCCGTGGCTCGGCCCCGCCGTACCGGCCAGCGCCGCGGCCACGGCGAGCAGCGCGACCGCCAGGCCGATCACCGAGAGCCGGCCGACGCGGTCCGCGAGCCAGCCCATCACGGGAGAGAAGGCGTACATCCCCGCGATGTGCCCGCTGATCACCAGCCCGATGAGTTCGATCCCCGCTCCGTGGTGGCTGAGCGCGACGGGTGTCATCGACATGATCGACACCATCGCCGTGTGCGAGACGGCGATGGTGACCAGCGCCAGCCGGGCCATGGGCGAGTTCCGCACGGCCTGTGCGCCGGCGCGCAGCGAGTGGCCGCCGGGGGAGTGGGGCTCCCCGGCCAGCGCCCGCGCCGTCAGCAGCGGGTCGGGACGCAGCAGGGCGAAGGTCAGCAGCGCCGCGAGGAGGAAGACGGCACCGGCCCACACGAACGGCCCTGCCGCGACGGGTATGCCGAGGCCCGCGACGCTGCGCCCCGCCGGTGAGGCGATGTTCGGGCCGAGGACGGCGCCGACCGTGGTCGCCCAGACCACCGTGGAGATCGCTCGTGCCCGCTTGTCGGGCTCCGCCAGGTCGGTGGCGGCGAACCGGGCCTGGAGCGTGGCGAGGGAGCCGGCTCCGAACCCGGCCATGCCGAGCAGGAGCAGGGGGAAGCTGCCGAGGACGGCGGCCAGCACGACCACCCCGGCTCCGAGCGCCCCGATCAGATAGGCCAGGACCAGACCCGCGCGCCGCCCCCGGGCCGTCATCAGCGCCGCCAGCGGTACCGACAGCGCGGCCGTGCCCACCACGGTGGCGGTCGGCGCAAGCCCCGACAGCGCCTCCGTGCCGCTGACCTCCTGCGCCAGGACGGCGGCCAGCGCGATACCCGAGGCCACGCCCAGACCTCCCAGGATCTGCCCGGCCGTCAGCACCGTGCTGACCCGGCGGCGCAGCGCGGCAAGCTCGGCGGCACCGGGGGCCGCCTCGGACGAGGTGTCAGGAGCGTCAGGTCTGATGGTCACGGACGCAGTCTGTCAGGGCCCCGCCATGCCGGGAATCGGCCCGGTGCCCGCCGGGCCCCTTCCGGGCACGCCGGGCTTCCGTACCCTGCCGGGCCCCTTCCGGGCACGCCGGGCCCTTTCCCTACCCCGCCGGGTGCCTTCCGGCCGCGCCGCCCGAGGGGGGACGCCTCAGAACAGGGGCTCGGGCAGGACCCCTTCCAGGGCCAGCAGCCTACGCTTGGTCTCCCGCCCGCCGCCGAAGCCGCCCAGCGCGCCGTCCGTCTCGACGACCCGGTGGCAGGGCACCACCACGGGGAGCGGGTTCGCACCCATCGCCGCCCCCACCGCCTGCGCGGCACCCGGCTGCCCCACCCGGGCGGCCAGCTCCCCGTAGCCGACGACCGAGCCGAACGGCGCCGCGGCCGGCAGGGCACGCAGCACCCGGCGGTTGAAGCCGGACACCAGGGACCAGTCCAGCCGCAGGTCGACATCCCGCAGCTCGCCCGCGAAGTACGCGGACACCTGGCGTATCGGCTCCGTGAGGCGGTGGGCTCCGGACGCCACGGGCTCGGCGGCCAGCCGGCTCCCGAGGAGGGCCAGTGCCCGGTCCCGCACCGGCCGCTCGGCGTGGAAGACCACGTGCACCAGGCCCTCGGCGCTCGCGGCCAGCAGCAGCGGCCCGACCGGGGTCGCGACGACGTCCCACTCGACGGTGTTCATGCCCCCACGGTAGGACCCGCCACCGACAGGACCCCCGGCCCCCTCGGGGCCACTCCGGCCTGCAAGCTCTCCGGGCGTACCCGGAGGCGCCCCGGTACGCGGTCAGCACGGCCCCGGCCCGCCCGGGCCGGGGCCCCGGGGTCGGCGGCCCGGGCGCCTGCGGGGGGCGGGGAGTCTCCGCCGGGACGCCGGGCGGGGCGGTGGACCCGCACGGGCGCGCCGGCGGGATTCCCGGGGCCCTGCCGGAACGGGCCCTGCCGGACGGGACCGGGTCCGAACCACGCCCCCGGGCCCGCCGCACGCGCGGGAAGCGGGCGGTCGTCGGCCAGGGCGTCGGCGGTGGCGAGCAGGGCCCGCCGCCGCGCGGTAACGGGCGCCGAGCACGCGGTGTGGGCACTTCCCGGGCGCGCCGAGGGGCACCGCGCCTCCCGGCCCGCCCGGCGGCCCCGGACCGCAGCCGCCCGCCCCGCCCGGCGGAGCCGATCGACGCGGTGCCGTAGGCATCCGCCGCCATGGGCCGTAGTGTCGCCCGGAAACGGACGTCCCGTCAGTGACCGCGGGGGCCGCGGGCGGGACGCCGGGGATCGAAGGGGCCTGCGGTACCAGCGGGCAGTGGGGAAGCACTCGGGGCGGCGGAAGGCGTGCGGATGCAGGGCACGGTGGACGGATTCAGCTACGGAATGGCCACCCCGGTGGCCGCCTACCTCTTGGCCTGCCTCGGCGGCGCTCTCGGCCTGCGCTGCGCCCGGCGGTCGATACGCGACAGCGGGCGCTCCCGGGTCGTGTGGCTCGCCCTGGGCAGCGCCGCCGTCGGCACCGGCGTGTGGACCATGCACTTCGTCGCCATGACCGGTTTCTCCGTCGCCGAGACGCCTGTGTCCCACGACGCCCCCACGGCCTTCGCCTCGCTGGCCGTCGCCGTCGTGATGACGGGCATCGGCGTCTTCATCGTCGGCTACCGGGGCGCCGCCCCGATGGCACTGGTCACCGGGGGGACGCTGACCGGGCTCGGCATGGCCTCCGCGCACTACCTGGGGATGGCCGGTCTGCGCCTCCAGGGCGCCGTCGAGTACGACACCCCGCTCGTCGCCGCATCCGTGCTGATCGCCGTGGTCGCCGCGACCGCCGCCGTATGGACCGCCGTCTCGACGCGCGGCCTGCTGACCGGCATCGCCGCGAGCCTCGGCATGGGCGTCGCGGTGAGCGGGATGCACTACGTCGGGATGGCCGCCGTCACCGTACGGCTGGATTCCGTCACCGTGCCGGCGGACGCCGCCGACTCGCCTGCCGCACGCCTCGCCCCGCTTCTCGCGGGGCCCGTGCTCTTCCTGCTGCTCGCCGCCGTGGTGGTCCTCTTCGACCCCCGGCTGGTCGCGGGCGAGGTGCGGGGCCCGGAGGAGAGCCCGCTCCCGGGCATCCCCGCGCAGCGCACCGGGCGCCCCGCCCGGAGGCAGGCCGCCTGGGCCCTCGAAACCGCGCGGCAGGACCTGCCCCGAGGGCCCGGCGGGGGCTGACGCCCGCGGGCACCGCGAGGGCCCCGGGGGCGCGGTGCGGCAGCGGCGGCCCGGGGCCGGGCGCGCCGGCCGGCGCCCCGTCGCGACGGCCGGAACCCGCGGGGCGGCCTCGATGTCGGTGCCGGGTCGTACGGTGGACACCATGCGGCCCGTTTCCAAGATCGAACGCTCGGTGGCGCCTTTCGAGGTCGTCAGCCCGTACCAGCCCAGCGGCGACCAGCCCACTGCCATCGCCGACCTGGAGCGGCGCATCCGCGCCGGGGAGCAGGACGTCGTCCTCCTCGGCGCGACCGGTACGGGCAAGTCGGCCACCACCGCCTGGATGATCGAGCGGCTCCAGCGCCCCACCCTGGTGATGGCCCCCAACAAGACCCTCGCGGCCCAGCTGGCGAACGAGTTCCGCGAGCTGCTCCCGAACAACGCGGTGGAGTACTTCGTCTCGTACTACGACTACTACCAGCCCGAGGCGTACGTACCCCAGTCGGACACCTACATCGAGAAGGACTCCTCGATCAACGAGGAGGTGGAGCGGCTGCGCCACTCCGCGACGAACTCGCTGCTGACCCGGCGGGACGTGGTCGTCGTCGCCTCCGTCTCCTGCATCTACGGCCTGGGCACCCCGCAGGAGTACGTGGACCGCATGGTCAGGCTCTCCGTGGGCGAGGAGATCGACCGGGACACCCTGCTGCGCCGCTTCGTGGACATCCAGTACACGCGCAACGACCTGGCCTTCCAGCGCGGCACCTTCCGGGTCCGCGGCGACACCATCGAGATCTTCCCGGTCTACGAGGAGCTCGCCGTGCGCATCGAGATGTTCGGCGACGAGATCGAGGCCCTCTCCACCCTCCACCCGCTCACCGGCGAGATCATCAGCGACGACAGCTCGCTCTACGTCTTCCCCGCGAGCCACTACGTCGCCGGCCCCGAGCGCATGGAGCGCGCCGTCAACGACATCGAGCGGGAGCTGGAGCAGCGCCTCGCCGAGCTGGAGAAGCAGAGCAGGCTCCTGGAGGCCCAGCGGCTGCGGATGCGCACCACCTACGACATCGAGATGATGCGCCAGATCGGCTCCTGCTCGGGCATCGAGAACTACTCCATGCACTTCGACGGCCGTGAACCCGGCTCGCCCCCCAACACCCTCCTCGACTACTTCCCCGAGGACTTCCTGCTGGTCATCGACGAGTCGCATGTGACCGTGCCGCAGATCGGCGCCATGTACGAGGGCGACGCCTCGCGCAAGCGCACGCTGGTCGACCACGGCTTCCGGCTGCCGTCCGCCCTCGACAACCGGCCGCTGAAGTGGGAGGAGTTCCAGGAGCGGGTGGGGCAGACGGTCTACCTCTCGGCGACCCCGGGCGCCTACGAGCTGTCCCGCTCCGACGGCTTCGTGGAGCAGATCATCCGGCCCACCGGGCTCGTCGACCCGGAGGTGGTGGTCAAGCCCACCGAGGGCCAGATCGACGACCTGGTGCACGAGATCCGGGTGCGCACCGAGAAGGACGAGCGGGTCCTGGTCACCACGCTCACCAAGAAGATGGCCGAGGACCTCACCGACTACTTCCTCGAACTCGGCATCCAGGTCCGCTACCTGCACAGCGACGTCGACACCCTGCGCCGGGTCGAGCTGCTGCGCGAGCTGCGCGCCGGCGAGTACGACGTCCTGGTCGGCATCAACCTGCTGCGCGAGGGCCTGGACCTCCCGGAGGTGTCGCTGGTGGCCATCCTCGACGCGGACAAGGAGGGCTTCCTGCGCTCGGGCACCTCGCTCATCCAGACCATCGGCCGCGCCGCGCGCAACGTCTCCGGCCAGGTCCACATGTACGCCGACAAGATCACCCCGGCCATGGAGAAGGCGATCGAGGAGACCAACCGGCGCCGGGAGAAGCAGATCGCCTACAACACCGAGAAGGGCATCGACCCGCAGCCGCTCCGCAAGAAGATCAACGACATCGTCGCCACCATCGCCCGGGAGGAGGTGGACACGGAGGAACTCCTCGGCACCGGCTACCGCCGCACGGCCGACACCTCCGGCAAGGCGGCCGCAGCGCCGGTCCCCGCCCTCCGCAAGGGTGCGGGCAAGGGGCCCGCGGAGCCCACCGACCGCCCTGCGGCCGAACTCGCCGCCGTCATCGAGCAGATGACCGAGCGGATGAGGGCGGCGGCAGCGGAGCTCCAGTTCGAGGTGGCGGCCAGGTTGCGCGACGAGGTCGGCGAACTGAAGAAGGAGCTGCGCCAGATGAAGGAGGCGGGGCTCGCCTGAGCCCGGTGCGGAGGCAGTGTTGCAGGACCGACACAAATTCGGGCGGACGGTACTGTCCGCCCGCCCGAACTGCGTAGGGTGCACGTCAACCACCGGTGGAAGCGGTGGCCATTCCGGAGAAGGGGACAGCGCGTGACGGTCAATATGACCAAGGGGCAGGCCATCAGCCTGCAGAAGAGCGACGGGGGCACCCTCACGGCTGTCCGGATGGGGCTCGGGTGGCAGGCCGCCCCCCGGCGCGGTCTGTTCGGCTCGCGGACCCGCGAGATCGACCTGGACGCCTCGGCGGTGCTCTTCGCCGACAAGCAGCCGGTGGACGTGGTCTTCTTCCGCCACCTCGTCAGCGACGACGGCTCGGTCAAGCACACCGGCGACAACCTGGTCGGCGGCGCCGGCTCGGGCGGCGACGACGAGGCGATCCTGGTGGACCTCCAGCGGGTCCCGGTGCACATCGACCAGATCGTCTTCACGGTGAACTCGTTCACCGGCCAGACCTTCCAGGAGGTGCAGAACGCGTTCTGCCGCCTGGTCGACGAGACGAACGGGCAGGAGCTGGCCCGCTACACCCTGGACGGCGGCGGGCAGTACACGGCGCAGATCATGGCCAAGGTCCACCGGGCGGGCAGCGGCTGGCAGATGACGGCTCTCGGCAACCCGGCCAACGGCCGCACCTTCCAGGACCTGATGCCCTCGATCCTGCCGCACCTGTAACAGCGCCGGCCCGGGCGCGGTACGCCGAGCGGGGCACGCGGCTCCCGGCCCACGACCGCCGGGAGCCGCGCCGCTTCGCCTCCGGGCCGCCGCCGCCCCGGTGGGCCGGTGTCCGACCGCCTCCGGCCCACCGCCGTGCGGAGGGACGCCCGCGCGGACGCGCCCTCCGGACCGCGGTGCCCCGTCCGGGCCTGCGCCCGGGCCGCGCCGTAGCGCCCGCAGGGCGCATCGACCACCGACCAGCCGGCCACCGGCACCGCAGAGCGGCACGACGAGGGGAACAGAGCGATGACGGCCGAGCTGGTCCGCGGGCAGAACCACCCGCTGTCCCACACCCGCCTGGAGATCAGGGTGTCGACCGGCCATCCGGTCCTGGCCTGCGTCTCCTGCGCGGACGCGGGAGGGGTCACGCGCGAGGACCTGGTGGCCCACCCCGCCTCGCCCGTCCTGCCCGGTGTGGCCGTGCCCGCGGAGTCCGGCAGCACCTCGCGCTGCACCCTCGACCTGGACGCCGTCCCCGAGGGCGTGGAGCAGCTGAGCGTCCTGCTCGCCCTGCCCGGCCGGGCCGTCCCCGAGCGCTTCGGCGCCACGGCGGCCCCCTTCGTCTCGGTGGCCGCGGCCGACGGGGAGGAGCTCGCCAGCTTCACGGTGTCCGGGCTCGGCGCCGAGACCGCCGTGGTCGCCGTCGAGGTGTACCGCCGCAACGGCATCTGGAAGGTCCGGGCGGTGGGCCAGGGCTACGCGGGCGGGCTCGCCGAGTTCTTCGCCGACCAGGGGCTCGCCACCGCCCGGGAGTTCGCCGGGGCCGTCACGGCCGCGTCGGCCCCGGCCGACGCACGCACCGAGCCCGCCCGGCTGGGCACCCACGGCGACACGGCGGGCGCGTCGGCCCCCGGTGCCGGCCAGGCCCCCGCCGCGGGTGCCACCCGTCCCGGAAACACCCCCCTCGGCGACCCCGCGCCGCCGTCCGGGCCCGGCACGTCCGCCGCCGCCCCCGCGTCCGTCCCGGAGCCGGATCCGGGCCCCCGCCCCCGCGGACCGATCGACTACTCCCACCCCGGGCGCCGCACCGCGGCCCCGCCGCCTCCTCCGGCCGCCCCGGAACCCGCCGCGCCCGGCACCCCGCCGGTCCCGGTGGCCGGCGACGCGTCGGGCTGGTCCATGGAGGAGCGCCTCTACAACCAGGTGTGGGGCATGTTCGAGGACCTGGCACGTGCCGTGGCCGCCTACCGCAGCGCCGTGGAGTTCGCCGAGTCGCGGATGGACAAGGAGCTCGACCAGGCGCTGGCCGACCCGCGCGCCCGTATCGGCAGCGGTGGCGAGGCGGCACGGGCCGCCGCCCGGGCGAAGTGCGAGGAGCTCACCGACCGGGCCCGCCAGGCCCTCGACCGGGACCTGGCCCAGCTCACCGCGGAGAGCGGGGTGGTCGAGCCCGCCCTGCCCGCGGCCTACGCCCGCTGGGACAACCCCGTCTGGCACGCCTACCGCGTCCCCATGGAGATCCCGATGGCCCTGCGCATCGGCGACATCCACCTGCCGGAGGACACCCGTCTGCGCCTGCCCCTGCTCGTCCGCCTGCCCCTGGAACGGGGGCTGTGGGTGGACGGGGGGCGGTCCGGCTCGGACGCGGGCACGGCCCTGGACGAGGGCACGCTGCGCCGGCTGGCGGCCGAGACGGCCGTGGCCCTCGCCGCCCGGCTGATCGCGGTGTACCCGCCGGGTGAGTTCTCCGTCCATGTCATCGACCCGGCCGGCTCGGCGGAGGGACCCCTGGCCCCGCTGGTCGAGACGGGGGTGCTCGCCTCGCCCCCGGCGCGGGGCGCCGAGGGCGTGCGCTCGGTGCTCGCCCGGCTGACCGAGCGGGTGGACCTGGTGTCCATGGCGGTCCGCGGTGGTGCCGCCGACGCCCTCCCGCCCGGCGTGGACACCTCGGAGCAGCTGCTGATCGTCAACGACTTCCCGCACGGCTTCGACGACCGTGCGGTCAACCAGCTGCGCTATCTGGCGGACGAGGGGCCCTCCGTGGGCGTGCACCTGCTGATGGTCGCCGACCGCGAGGACGCACTCGCCTACGGCCCGGTCCTCGACCCGCTGTGGCGGTCCCTGCTGCGGATCACCCCCGTGCCGGACGACCACCTCGCCGACCCCTGGGTGCGCCACTGCTGGACCTTCGAGCCGGCCGCGGTGCCCGCCGGCAGCACGGTGCTGCACCAGGTGCTGGAGCAGGTCACCGCCGCCCGGCGCTCCTGGGGCCGCTGAAGCCGCCCCGGGGCCGGTCCGGGGGGTGCGGCCTCCAGCTCTCCGCGAGGCGGCGGGCCAGTCCCTGACCAGCTTCTTTACCCTCTTCTTTACCTTTCCTTGGTCTTCCCTGTACTGTCTCTTGGGCGGAGGGGAGTACTCCCGTCTCGCGGTGCACCCGTCAGTACGGGCCGTCCGAACGGCCCCGGGTCACCGGCCCGGCCGCATGCCGCCGGGTGGAGGAGACCTCCGGCAGCGACGACGCTGATCCATAGCCGTACGACGCCGGAGGCGCAGTGGACGTATCAATGACTGTCTGGGTGCTGACCATTCTCGGTCTGAGCGCCCTCATCGCCGTCGACTTCTTCATCGGGCGCAAGCCCCACGACGTGTCGATCAAGGAAGCCGGGATCTGGACCGTGGTCTGGATCGTGCTCGCGGTGCTGTTCGGCATCGGACTGATCCTCGCGGGCGAGACCCAGGCGTCCGGGGAGTTCTTCGCGGGCTTCATCACCGAGAAGTCGCTGAGCGTGGACAACCTCTTCGTCTTCGTCCTGATCATGGCGAAGTTCTCGGTGCCCTCCCACCTCCAGCAGCGGGTGCTGCTGATCGGTGTGCTGATCGCCCTGGTGCTCCGCGCGATCTTCATCGCGGCCGGTGCCGCGATCATCGCCAGCTTCTCCTGGGTCTTCTACATCTTCGGCGCCTTCCTCATCTACACCGCCTGGAAGCTCATCCAGGAAGCCCGTTCGGACGAGGACGAGGAGGAGTTCGAGGAGAACCGGCTGCTGAAGTCGATCGAGAAGAAGTTCGGGGTCGCCGACCGCTACCACGGCACCAAGCTCTTCATCCGGGTCAACGGCAAGCGGATCCTGACCCCCCTGATGGTCGTGATGCTGGCCATCGGCACCACGGACGTCCTCTTCGCCCTGGACTCGATCCCCGCGATCTTCGGGCTCACCCAGGACCCGTACATCGTCTTCGCCGCCAACGCCTTCGCCCTCATGGGCCTGCGGCAGCTGTACTTCCTGATCGGCGGCCTGCTCAAGAAGCTGGTGCACCTCAGCTACGGCCTGTCGGTGATCCTGGGCTTCATCGGCGTCAAGCTGGTGCTCCACGCGCTGCACGAGAGCGGTGTGCACGTGCCGGAGATCTCCATCCCCTTCTCGCTCACGGTCATCTGCGGTGTCCTGGTGATCACCACGATCACCAGCCTGATCGCCTCCAAGCGCCAGGCGGAGCGGGAGGCGGCCGCGTCCGCGGAGTCCGACGAGGCCTCCGGGGAGGGCCCCGCGAAGGACAGCGTGGACGCCTGACCGCGCACCACCCCCTACGGCGGCTCCGCCAGGCCGCCCCGAGGACGGCCCCGCCGGACCGGATGCCCCCCCCGCAGCCGGACCGGCGGGGCCGTCCGCGTCCCCGTCCCTCTCCCCCGGCCGGGGGAGAGGGACGGGGAGGCGCCCGCCCGGCATACGGTGGTGGACCCGACCACCCCGGCAGGAGGGGCGGCCCCGGCACCCGAGGACGTGACCCGCCATCGCGCTACGACAGCAACGCCCCGCGCCGCCTCCCGCCCTGGTGCTCGACCGGACCGAGACCCGGCCCGGCGCCGCCGTCCTGATCCTGCACGGCGGCCGCGCCGACGGGCCCGGGCCCCCTCCCGCGGTGAACCTGCCCGGACTGCGGATGCGCCCCTTCAGCCGCGCCCTCGCCGCGGCCACAGCCGGCCGCGGCGTCGTGCTGGGCCGGGTCCGCTACCGGTGCCGCGGCTGGAACGGGGAGCAGGCGGACGCCGGACGCGACGCCCTGAGGGCGCTCGACGAACTGGACGCGGTGCTCGGGGCCCCGGTCCCCGTGATGCTCGTCGGGCACTCCATGGGGGGCAGGGCCGCACTGCACGCCGCGGGCCACGCCCGGGTGCGCGGAGTGGTCGCCCTGGCGCCCTGGTGCCCCGCCGGCGAGCCGGTCGCCCATCTTCGGGGGCGTGACCTGGTGCTCCTCCACGGGGATCGCGACCGGGTGACCGCCGCGGCCGACTCCTGGGCGCTGGCGGGCCGTGCACGGGAGGCGGGCGCCCGGGTCTGCGCGCTGCGGATGCCGGGCGGGGACCATGCGATGCTGCGCGACGCCGGGACCTGGCACGGACTGACCACGCGCCTGGTGACGGGCCTGCTGGGGCTGTCCCCGCTGCCCCCTGCCGTGGCGGCCGGACTGGAGGGCGGGGGCGGGGAGCCGGCGGACGCCCGGACGGTGGCCGCGGGCGGCTGAGGCATACCGAGCCCGGGGAGGCGGCCCGCCGCTACCGGCCTCGGCGGCGCCACTCCGCGAGCGAGGGCCGCTCGGCGCCGAGGGCGGTGTCCTTGCCGTGGCCGGGGTGGACCCGGGTCGCGTCCGGGAGCGGGACACGAGACGGGCCCGCGCGACCGGTATCCGGTCGCGCGGGCCCTTGCGCTGCGCGGGTGGGAGACGGATGCCGGCTCACTCGGGAGCGCGGACTCGTCGCCCGGCGCAGAGCGGGCAGCCGCTAGTAGCCGAGGTCCTTCTGCTCGGTGATCAGACGTCCGGCGATGTGCAGGTTCCCGTGGGAGTCGAGCACCGCGATGATCTTCTTCGTCGAGCCGTGATGGGTCGTGAAGTAGATCTTGTCCGCCTCCTGGGAGGTGGAGTAGTTCGAGTTCACCGAGAGCTCGATGCTCACGGGGGAGCTGATGAGCACGTCCTTCTTGGGCGAGTTCGGGTAGACCTGGTTCTGCCGCAGCCTGACACGGCCGTGGGTGTCACCCTCGTCCCAGTCCGTCGCCACTCCGAGATCGATGTCAGCCATGTGGCCTCCCCCTTCAGCTCTGGTGAATGGGTCTTCGCCCGGGCCGCTGCAGAGCGCCCGGACCACGGCTGAATCTAGGCGGAGAGTGCGGGCGCCGTCGCTGAGAGTTCTGTGTATGGCTGGATTTCTGCCTGAACGGTCTCGAATCAGCATTCAGGTCGTCAAAGGGCGGAACGGCAGGAATTCGCAGGGGCAACCGGGGGCTGCCGACTGCGCCGACGCGCACGGGTGCCGCCGGCTGTGCAGGATGCGTCGTGGCTACCAGCCTCGCGCGCGCCATTCCGCGAGGTGGGGCCGTTCGGCGCCGAGGGTGGTGTCCTTGCCGTGGCCGGGGTAGACACAGCTTCTCCTCCACCCCGTCGGGCAGGCTGGTGGTGTTGCCCACGCCCCCCCCGGGAAGTCCTAGGGTCCTGTCCCTTCGTCTCCGCCGCCTGGTGGTCGGTGTGGGGCGGCCTCGCCTACAAGTTGCGCCCCGCCCTCGCCGCCCGTATGGTCCACCGACTCGATCGTGCAGATCGGGGTGACCGGCGACCGCTCGGGATGCCTCCAGGCAATCGGCTGGTGCTGCGCACCAGTTACTACGTCTACGTCGAGCACGAGTGGCAGAACCCGGAATCGTGTTTCCTGGGTGTTCCAGCTCGGCGCTGTCCGAAACCTGTGGGAAACCCGGCGGTCCCCGGACCGACCCCGCACCGCACAACCCCACCCCGAGGGCGGGCCCGGCATCACGGGCCCGCCCTCAGTCATGTCGTGCAGGGCCGGATCCCGGCAACGGTGAGCTCAAGGAATCCCCCTTACGGTCAGCCAAGACGTGACCTTGAGTAGTCGACCTTCGGTGGCCCCTGAGGTGAGCTGAGTAACCGGCCTTGTGCCTGGCTGCCCGCGCCCAAAGGTGGGGCCGGAGCGTCCGGCTAACCCGCCGCTCCCGCGAACGAGGGCATGAGTGCCTGTTCGGGTGTGAGGCCGAAGCCGAGACTGGTGCCGTAGACCGCCATGGCGAGGGCCTGAAACATCGGGGGTGGCGTGATGGCGTTGGGGTTCTTGGTGGAGACGACCTCGATCGCTGTCTGGAGCGTGGGTGAGTACATGGTGGTGGACTCGTAGCCGGCGAAGCTGCCTTCTCCGCCGATGAACCCGCCGGACTCGACGAAGCCCAGTCCGTAGCGCCACTTGCCGGGCCCGTTGTAGTTCCCCGTGAAGACGAAGGGGACCGTGTTCTTGGTCGCTTCGGCCCAGACCGCCGGCTTGAGCAGTGCACCGGTCGCCAGGGCGCGGGACCAGATCCGCATGTCCGAGAGCGTCGAGACCATGGCTCCGTGGGCCCAGAGGCACGACGCCGGGATGGCCGTCGCGTCATCGGCGGCGGTGGGTGCCTGGGTGGGGCCCACGTCGCCCAGTCCGTAGCCGTGAGTGAAGGGTGGGGTGAGGCCGTTGCCCGACGTCGGGAGCAGGGTGCGGCGGAGTCCGAGCGGCCGGGCGATGCGCTGCTGTACCGCGGTGCTCAAATCCTGGCCGCCGGCCAGCTCCACGACGCGGCCGAGCAGGTTGTAACCGTAGTTGCTGTACGACCACTTGGCTCCGGGAGCCGCGACGGGCGGGAACTTCGCCTCCGCGTCGAGGAGCTCCTCGACGGTGCAGCCGGTGGGGATCTTCCCCTGGACGGTAGGCGAGGTGAACCCGTCGGCGAGGCCGCTGGTGTGGTTGAGGAGCTGGCGGATCGTGATCCGGTCCCCGTTGGGGACTCCTGCCACCCACTTCGAGATGCGGTCCTCCAAGGCGACTTTCCCCTCGCCCACCAGCTGCAGGACGAGGTTGGCCGTGAACGTCTTGGTCTGGCTCGCGATCTTGAACTGCATGTCCGTACGGAGCGGCGCCCCCGTCGCGAGGTCGGCGACACCAGTGGCGCTGACGAAGGTTCCCTTCGGGCTCCAGATGCCGACCAGGACCCCCGGAGTGCGGTTCGTGTCCTTGAACCGGCGGACGATCTGCTTGACCTTGGCTTCGGTCGGAGCGTCGAGAGCTCCACTGCCGCTGCCGCCCGACACCGCAGTGCCGGCGTGCGGCGACTGGCAGGCCGACACTGCCAGGACTCCGAGCAGGATCAGGGCACCGAGCGAGCGTCCTCTGTACCGGCCCATGGGTCCACGACTCCCGTGTGTTGATCTCTCCGGTCCCCGGCGAGCGAGAAGTCCGGCCGTCTCGCCAGCGTCACGGGTGGGGCGGAGGTGTGCATCCGGGTCACGCCCATCGGAGTGGCGAACGGCCCGGCGAAGCCAACGCCGGTCCGTCACCCAGGGGCGCTCGCTGTCCGGGCCTCCAACCCCTGGCCGACTGAGGAACCCGTCCCGCTGACGGGCCGCGGCGGTACCGCAACCCTGCAGACGAGGCAGCGTTCGCGGTCCCGCCGACCGTCTCGCAGCGGCCTGGGAGCGTACTCGCGTCGCGTGGGCCGTCGAGGACGCCCGCCGTACGGAGGCGTGGCGCAGTCAGGATCCGGGGCTCGCCGCCGACCTCGACACGTTCGCTCGGCGCCCGGCCGCAGTCGCTGCGTACGTCACCGGTGGCCGTCGTACGTCATCGCGTTGACGTACGACGGCGACCATCAGGAGCACACCGTGCACCAGCAGCCGTACGGCTGCGCCCCCGCTCCCGTGGTGGGAGCGGGGGCGCGGTGAGGCCGGAGTCCAGGGCGGATCAGGGGTCTCGTTGGTCGCCCCGCAGTTCCAGCAGTCCTGTTCGTCAGGGACCTCGAACAGCTCCACCCAGAAGCCTTTCGGCTTGCCCCACACGGTGCGGTCGGCGCCGCAGCACCAGCACACGAACGCGAAGTGCACGTGATCCTCCCGAGTTGCTTCCGGGGGTCAGAGTGCCCGGTCCTGGGGCCGTGGGGGTGGCTATCGGACAGGACGACCCGGCCGGGGTCGGCGGGCGGCCGGGGCCGTTGCCAGGGTCACCAGCCGCGGGCGCGCCATTCCGCGAGGTGGGGGCGCTCGGCGCCGAGGGTGGTGTCCTTGCCGTGGCCGGGGTAGACCCAGGTCTCGTCCGGGAGCGGCCCGAACAGCTTCTCCTCCACCCCGTCGAGCAGGCTGGTGAACGCCCCGGGGTCCTGGTGGGTGTTGCCCACGCCCCCCGGGAACAGGCAGTCGCCGGTGAAGAGGTGCGGGTGCCCGTGCGGGTCGTCGTAGACCAGGGCGATCGACCCGGGGGTGTGGCCGACGAGATGGCGGGCGGTGAGCTCGACCCGGCCCACCCGGAGGGTGTCCCCGTCGTCCACGGCCGTGTCCGTCGGCACCGGGATGCCCTCGACGTCCTCGCGGCCCGCGCAGGTGCGGGCTCCGGTCGCCGCGACCACCTCCGCCAGCGCGCCCCAGTGGTCGGCGTGGCGGTGGGTGGTCACGACGGTGGTGATCGAGTCGTCGCCGATCAGGCGGAGCAGCGTGCCGGCCTCCGCGGCGGCGTCGATCAGCAGCTGCTCGCCGGTGGCGCGGCAGCGCAGCAGGTAGCAGTTGTTGTCCATCGGTCCCACGGCGACCTTGGAGATCATCAGGTCCGTGAGCTCGTGTACGTCCGCCGGGCCGCCGACCCGCACCGCTCCGCTGTATGTCATGACTCTCAGCCTATAGCGGGGGCAGCTTCGGCAGGGGGCCTCCCTCCGCCTTCAGCGCCGCCCCGTCGCGCCGCCCGGACAGCCAGCCCAGCACGTCGGCGGGGGCTCCGGAGACGGTGGTCGCGGGGCCCTCGGCGCCGCCGGTGCGCCACTGCCCGGCGTCCGTGACGACCAGGGTCGGGGGCACGTCGGGCCGGCCCTCGAAGCGCTGGGCGAGGAACTCGGTCTCCCGCTCCGTGAAGGCGGGGGACAGGTGCTCCAGCTCGTACCCGAGGCCGAGGTCGACGTGGTGGAGCTCGACCTCCACGAGGCGGCGGAAGGGTACCCGGGCCGCGCGGTCCGTGACGCCGTTGCGCAGCTCCACGGTGCGCTCCCAGTCGGCGGGGAGCGCGGCCTGCGCGTCGAAGCGGGCGGCGCTGTCGCGCAGGTCGTCGAGGTGGGCGTCGAGCGGCCGGACGGCGTCGCGGGCGATGTCGGCGTCGCGGGCCTCGCCGCTGGCGTACATCGGTTCGCCGCGCAGGACGTTCACCAGGGCGTCGGCGTTGCGGGAGAGATGGGCCAGCACATGGCCGCGGGTCCATCCCGGAAGCCGTGACGCTCCGGCCGCCGCGGCGTTGTCGGTACGGGAGAGCGAGTCCAGGAGCCGGTCCGTCGCCTCGCGCACGGAGGCCAGGTCATGCACATGGTTGATCATGCGCCTGACGATAGCTCCGCCACACGATCGGGTGAAGCAGGCGGTAAGCGTCCATAAATCGAATGTGCGTGCTATACGCTCGGTGGAGGCATCCTTGAAAGCCAGGCATCCATCGATCTGGCGGCCCCACGGTCCCTGAGCACTCCGGGACGGGGGCCCTGCCTCCGCTTCTCTCGAGAAAGGTGCGGACCGGCGTGGCCGACCGTCTCATCGTCCGTGGCGCGCGCGAGCACAATCTGAAGAATGTCTCGCTCGACCTCCCGCGCGACTCCCTCATCGTCTTCACCGGGCTCTCGGGGTCGGGCAAGTCGTCCCTCGCCTTCGACACGATCTTCGCCGAGGGGCAGCGGCGCTACGTCGAGTCCCTGTCCTCCTACGCCCGGCAGTTCCTCGGCCAGATGGACAAGCCGGACGTGGACTTCATCGAGGGACTGTCCCCCGCCGTCTCCATCGACCAGAAGTCCACCTCCCGCAACCCGCGGTCCACGGTCGGCACGATCACCGAGGTCTACGACTACCTCCGGCTGCTCTTCGCGCGCATCGGGAAGCCGCACTGCCCCGAGTGCCGCCGCCCCATCTCGCGCCAGTCGCCGCAGGCGATCGTCGACAAGGTCCTCGCGCTGCCCGAGGGCAGCCGCTTCCAGGTGCTGTCGCCCCTGGTGCGCGAGCGCAAGGGCGAGTTCGTCGACCTCTTCTCCGACCTCCAGACCAAGGGGTACAGCCGGGCCCGGGTCGACGGCGCCACGGTGCAGCTCGCCGACCCGCCGGCGCTGAAGAAGCAGGAGAAGCACACCATCGAGGTCGTCGTCGACCGCCTCACCGTCAAGGACAGCGCCAAGCGCCGGCTCACCGACTCGGTGGAGACGGCCCTCGGCCTCTCCGGCGGAATGGTCGTCCTCGACTTCGTCGACCTGCCCGAGGACGACCCCGAGCGCGAGCGGATGTACTCGGAGCACCTGTACTGCCCCTACGACGACCTCTCCTTCGAGGAGCTGGAGCCCCGCTCCTTCTCCTTCAACTCCCCCTTCGGAGCCTGCCCCGACTGCACGGGCATCGGCACCCGGATGGAGGTCGACCCCGAGCTGATCGTCCCCGACCCGGAGAAGTCCCTCGACGAGGGGGCCGTCCACCCCTGGTCGCACGGCCACACCAAGGAGTACTTCGGGCGGCTGATCGGCGGCCTCTCCCAGGCGCTCGGCTTCTCGACCGACATGCCCTGGGCCGGTCTGCCCGCCCGTGCCAGGAAGGCCCTGCTCCACGGGCACAAGACGCAGGTCGAGGTCCGCTACCGCAACCGCTACGGCCGCGAGCGCGCCTACACCACCCCCGCTTTCGAGGGGGCCGTGCAGTTCGTGAAGCGGCGCCACTCGGAGGCGGAGAGCGACGCCAGCAGGGAGCGCTTCGAGGGCTACATGCGCGAGGTGCCGTGCCCCACCTGCGAGGGCACCCGCCTCAAGCCGATCGTGCTCGCGGTGACCGTGATGGAGCGGTCCATCGCCGAGGTCTCCGCGATGTCCATCAGCGAGTGCGCCGAGTTCCTGGGGCGCCTGAAGCTGAACGCCCGCGACAAGAAGATCGCCGAGCGCGTCCTGAAGGAGGTCAACGAACGGCTCCGCTTCCTGGTCGACGTCGGCCTGGACTACCTCTCCCTCAACCGCGCCGCGGGAACCCTCTCCGGCGGCGAGGCCCAGCGCATCCGGCTCGCCACCCAGATCGGTTCCGGTCTCGTCGGTGTGCTCTACGTGCTCGACGAGCCGTCCATCGGCCTCCACCAGCGCGACAACCACCGGCTGATCGAGACCCTGGTGCGCCTGCGCGACATGGGCAACACCCTGATCGTCGTGGAGCACGACGAGGACACCATCAAGGTCGCGGACTGGGTCGTCGACATCGGCCCCGGGGCGGGCGAGCACGGCGGCAAGGTGGTCCACTCCGGGCCGCTGAAGGAGCTGCTGCGCACCAAGGAGTCCCTGACCGGGCAGTACCTGGCCGGCAAGCGCTCCATCCCGACGCCGGAGCAGAGGCGGCCCGTGGACCCGCAGCGGCGCCTGACGGTCCACGGCGCCCGGGAGAACAACCTCCAGGACATCGACGTCCCGTTCCCGCTCGGGGTGCTCACCGCCGTCACCGGCGTCTCCGGCTCGGGGAAGTCGACACTGGTCAACGACATCCTCTACACCCACCTCGCCCGCGAGCTGAACGGCGCGAAGTCCGTGCCCGGCCGCCACACCCGGGTGGACGGCGACGACCTGGTCGACAAGGTGGTCCACGTCGACCAGTCGCCGATCGGCCGCACGCCCCGGTCCAACCCGGCCACGTACACCGGGGTCTTCGACCACGTCCGCAAGCTCTTCGCCGAGACCATGGAGGCGAAGGTCCGCGGCTACCTGCCGGGGCGCTTCTCCTTCAACGTCAAGGGCGGGCGCTGCGAGAACTGCTCGGGCGACGGCACGATCAAGATCGAGATGAACTTCCTGCCGGACGTGTACGTCCCCTGCGAGGTCTGCCACGGAGCGCGCTACAACCGGGAGACGCTGGAGGTCCACTACAAGGGCAAGTCCATCGCCGAGGTCCTGGACATGCCCATCGAGGAGGCCCTGGAGTTCTTCGAGGCCGTCCCGACCATCTCCCGCCACCTGCGCACCCTCAACGAGGTGGGGCTCGGGTACGTCCGGCTCGGCCAGTCGGCGCCCACCCTCTCCGGCGGCGAGGCCCAGCGGGTGAAGCTGGCCTCCGAGCTCCAGAAGCGCTCGACCGGCCGCACCGTCTACGTGCTGGACGAGCCGACCACCGGCCTCCACTTCGAGGACATCAGCAAGCTGATCACGGTGCTCTCCGGTCTGGTCGACAAGGGCAACACGGTCATCGTCATCGAGCACAACCTCGATGTGATCAAGACGGCCGACTGGGTCGTCGACATGGGCCCCGAGGGCGGCAGCGGCGGCGGCACGGTGGTCGCCGAGGGCACCCCCGAGCAGGTCGCCGGGGTGCCCGCCAGCCACACCGGCAAGTTCCTGCGCGACATCCTGGACGCCGACCGGATCAGCGACGCGGCTCCCGCGGCCGGGGCCCGGACCAGGAAGACGGCGGCCCGCCGGAAGAAGTGAGCGGGCGGCCGGAGAGGGGGCCGCCGAACCCCTTCTCCGGCCGCCGGTCCCGCCGCCGGTATCGTCGGAGGCCACAGCCTCGCGACGCGGCCGACGGCGTGCGTCGACGTTCCGACCCGTGGAGTACCCATGCCCGGCCAGACGCCCGCCCGCCGCACCGTCCTGAAGGGGGCGGCCCTGGCCGGTGCCGCCGGGCTGGGCGCCGCCGCCTGCTCCACCGAGTCCAAGCTGGGCCATGCACAGGTCCCGACCCCCACGGCCCCCGTCGACCTCGGCGCCGCCGAGGCCGTGCCGGTCGGGGGCGCCCTGCTCTTCCGGGAGCAGCGGGTCGTGGTGCACCGCCCCTCCGAGGGCGAGTACCGGGCCTTCAGCGCCCAGTGCACCCACGCCGGCTGCGTCCTGGACAAGGTGGAGGGCACCGAGGGCAACTGCCCCTGCCACGGCAGCCGTTTCGACGTGACGACCGGCAGGGCCCTGGTCGGCCCGGCGACGGTGCCCCTGCCCGAGGTACCGGTGCGCGCCGAGGGCGGCCGCCTCGTCGCAGGGCCCGAGGCGTAGGGCCCGGTCGGCACGGGGCGGCCGGCCGCACACGCCGGCCCCGGGCGCGCTGCGGGGGCCGTGTGCGCGCCTCGGCCCGCTGTCCGGGCACCCCGGGGTGTCGGTGCCCGCCAGTAGGGTGGGCGGTATGGCAGACCCCTCCAGCTACCGCCCCAAGCCGGGACAGATCCCCGACTCGCCGGGGGTCTACAGGTTCCGCGACGAGCACCGGCGCGTGATCTACGTCGGGAAGGCCAAGAGCCTGCGCCAGCGCCTGGCCACCTACTTCCAGGACCTGGCCGGACTCCACCCGCGCACCCGCACCATGGTCACCACCGCCGCCTCCGTCGAGTGGACCGTGGTCGCCACCGAGGTCGAGGCGCTCCAGTTGGAGTACTCCTGGATCAAGGAGTACGACCCCCGCTTCAACGTCAAGTACCGCGACGACAAGAGCTACCCGTACCTCGCGGTCACCCTCGGCGAGGAGTACCCGCGGGTCCAGGTGATGCGCGGCGCCAAGCGCAAGGGCGTGCGCTACTTCGGCCCCTACGCCCACGCCTGGGCGATCCGTGAGACGGTCGACCTGATGCTGCGCGTCTTCCCCGTGCGGACGTGCTCCTCCGGGGTCTTCCGCAACCACGTGCAGAAGGGGCGCCCCTGTCTCCTGGGGTACATCGGCAAGTGCTCCGCCCCCTGCGTCGGGCGGGTCACCCCCGAGGAGCACCGGGAGCTCGCCGAGGACTTCTGCGAGTTCATGGGCGGCCGCACCGGCGCCTACCTCCGCCGCCTGGAGCGGCAGATGGCCGAGGCCGCCGAGGAGATGGAGTACGAGCGGGCCGCCAGGCTGCGCGACGACATCGGGGCCCTCCGGCGCGCCCTGGAGAAGAACGCCGTCGTCCTGGGCGACGCCACCGACGCGGACCTCATCGCCCTCGCCGAGGACGAACTGGAGGCGGCCGTGCAGATCTTCCACGTCCGAGGGGGCCGGGTGCGCGGCCAGCGCGGCTGGGTCACCGACCGGGTGGAGCACGTGGACACCGCCGGTCTCGTGGAGCACGCCCTCCAGCAGCTCTACGGCGAGGAGAGCGGCGACGCCGTCCCCAAGGAGGTCCTCGTGCCCGCGCTGCCCGAGGACGAGGCCGCCGTCAGCCAGTGGCTCGGCGACCGCCGAGGCTCCCAGGTGTCCCTGCGCGTCCCCCGGCGCGGCGACAAGAAGGCCCTCATGGAGACCGTCGAGCGCAACGCCCAGCAGGCGCTCGCCCTCCACAAGACCCGGCGCGCCAGCGACCTGACCACCCGCTCGCGGGCCCTGGAGGAGATCGCCGAGGCGCTGGGCCTGGACTCCGCCCCGCTGCGCATCGAATGCTTCGACATCTCCCACCTCCAGGGCGAGGACGTGGTGGCGTCCATGGTGGTCTTCGAGGACGGGCTGCCCCGCAAGAGCGAGTACCGCCGCTTCCAGATCAAGGGCCGGGTCGGCGGCACCCAGGTCTGGCACGGGCAGGGCCAGGACGACGTCCGCTCCATGCACGAGGTGGTCTCCCGCCGCTTCCGCCGCTACCTCGCGGAGAAGGACCGCACGGGGGAGTGGATCGGCGAGGACGAGCCGGACGGCGCCGACCCCGCCACCGGGCCGCAGGCCGGGGCCCCCGGCGACGGCCGGCCCGGGAAGTTCGCCTACCCCCCGCAGCTCGTCGTCGTCGACGGCGGCCGCCCGCAGGTGGAGGCCGCCCGGCGCGCGCTCGACGAACTCGGCATCGACGACGTCGCCGTGTGCGGGCTCGCCAAGCGCCTGGAGGAGGTCTGGCTGCCGGACGAGGACGACCCCGTGGTGCTGCCACGCTCCAGCGAGGGCCTCTACCTGCTGCAGCGGGTCCGGGACACGGCGCACGACTTCGCCATCCGCTACCAGCGCTCCAAGCGCACCGGGAGGATCCGCACCGGTCCGCTGGACGCCGTGCCCGGGCTCGGCGAGACCCGCAGAAAGGCGCTGATCAAACACTTCGGTTCGGTGAAGCGGCTGCGGGGCGCGACAATCGAGCAGATCTGCGAGGTCCCCGGCATGGGCCGCAAGACGGCCGAGTCGGTCCTCGTCGCCCTCGCCGAGGCGGCTCCGGCCGCACCCGCCGTGAACACGGCCACAGGAGAGATCATGGAAGAGAACGACGGGGGAAGCCCGACATGACCGAGCACGACGGAGACGGAGCAGCAGACGTGAGTACGGGCAATACGGCCGAGCCGGACGCGGCCGCGGACGTGGCCATCCCCGAACTGGTGATCATCTCCGGCATGTCCGGAGCCGGACGCAGCACCGCGGCGAAGTGCCTGGAGGACCTGGGCTGGTTCGTCGTCGACAACCTGCCCCCCGCGCTCATCCCCACCATGGTGGAGCTGGGCGCCCGCTCGCAGGGCAACGTCGCCCGCATCGCCGTCGTCGTCGACGTGCGCGGACGCCGCTTCTTCGACAACCTCCGCGAGTCCCTGGCGGACCTCGACGCCAAGCAGGTGACCCGCCGGATCGTCTTCCTGGAGTCCTCGGACGACGCCCTGGTGCGCCGCTTCGAGTCGGTCCGCCGCCCGCACCCGCTGCAGGGCGACGGCCGCATCGTCGACGGCATCGCGGCCGAGCGCGACCTGTTGCGCGAGCTGCGCGGCGACGCGGACCTCGTCATCGACACCTCCAGCCTCAACGTCCACGAGCTGCGGGCCAAGATGGACGCCCAGTTCGCGGGCGAGGAGGAGCCCGAGCTGCGGGCGACGGTGATGTCCTTCGGCTTCAAGTACGGCCTGCCGGTGGACGCCGACCTCGTGGTGGACATGCGCTTCCTGCCGAACCCGCACTGGGTCCCGGAGCTGCGCCCCTTCACCGGGCTCAACGAGGAGGTGTCCAACTACGTCTACAACCAGCCCGGTGCCAAGGAGTTCCTGGACCGCTACACCGAGCTGCTCCAGCTGATCGCCGCGGGCTACCGGCGCGAGGGCAAGCGCTACGTCACCATCGCGGTGGGCTGCACCGGCGGGAAGCACCGCTCCGTCGCGACGTCCGAGAGGCTGGCCGCCCGCCTGTCCGCAGCCGGTGTCGAGACCGTGGTCGTGCACCGGGACATGGGGCGCGAGTGACCGGACGCACTCTCCGTCTGCGGCGGCTGCGCAGGACGACCAGACCGTCGGCACGGAAGCGCGGCGCACAGCCCAAGGTCGTCGCCCTCGGCGGCGGCATGGGCCTGTCGGCGTCGCTCGCGGCCCTGCGCCGCATCACCGGCGACGTGACCGCCGTGGTCACCGTCGCCGACGACGGGGGCTCCAGCGGCCGGCTCCGCGAGGAGCTCGGCGTGCTGCCCCCCGGCGACCTGCGCAAGGCGCTCGCGGCCCTGTGCGGGGACGACGACTGGGGCCAGACATGGGCGCGCGTCATCCAGCACCGCTTCCAGTCCCGGGGCGATCTCCACGAGCACGCGGTCGGCAACCTGCTGATCGTCGCGCTGTGGGAGCAGCTCGGCGACCATGTCCAGGCGCTCGACCTGGTCGGCAGGCTGCTCGGCGCCCACGGCCGTGTGCTGCCGATGTCCGCCGTTCCGCTGGAGCTCCAGGCCCTGGTACGCGGCCACGACCCCGCGCGCCCCGGGGAGACGGGGCTGGTGCGCGGGCAGGCGACGGTCGCGCTCACCACCGGCGAGGTCCAGTCGGTGCACCTGGTGCCCCACGATCCGCCCGCCGTGCCGGAGGCCGTGGAGGCCGTCCTTGACGCCGACTGGGTGGTTCTGGGCCCCGGATCGTGGTTCTCCTCCGTCATCCCCCACCTCCTCGTCCCCGAACTGCTGGATGCGCTGGTGGAGACCAGGGCGAGGCGGGTCCTCTCCCTCAACCTGGCGCCCCAGCCCGGCGAAACCGAGGGTTTCTCCCCGCAGCGTCATGTGGAGGTTTTGGGACGACACGCGCCTAAACTCGCCCTGGACGTGGTGCTGGCCGACGAGGCCGCGGTGCCCGACCGCGCGTCACTGGCCGATGCCGCCAAGCGTCTCGGGGCCGCGGTCGAGCTGGCCCCGGTGGCCTCTCCCGACGGACTCCCCAAGCACGACCCGGAGCTGTTGGCCGCCGCGTACGACCGTATTTTCCGGATGCATGGAAGGATCGGCCCATGGCGATGACGGCAGCGGTGAAGGACGAGATCTCCCGGCTCCCCGTCACCCGGACCTGCTGCAGAAAGGCGGAGGTCTCGTCGATCCTGCGGTTCGCGGGCGGTCTCCACCTGGTCAGCGGCCGCATCGTGATCGAGGCGGAACTGGACACGGGCATCGCGGCGCGCCGCCTCAAGCGGGACATCCTGGAGATCTTCGGGCACGGCTCCGAACTGATGGTCATGGCCCCCGGCGGCCTGCGCCGCGGCTCGCGCTTCGTGGTGCGCGTCGTCGCGGGCGGCGACCAGCTCGCCCGCCAGACCGGCCTGGTCGACGGACGGGGACGCCCGATCCGCGGTCTGCCGCCCCAGGTCGTCTCCGGGGCCACCTGCGACGCCGAGGCCGCCTGGCGGGGAGCCTTCCTCGCCCACGGCTCCCTCACCGAACCGGGGCGCTCCTCCTCCCTGGAGGTCACCTGCCCGGGGCCGGAGGCGGCCCTGGCGCTGGTGGGTGCCGCCCGCAGGCTCTCCATCGCCGCCAAGGCCCGCGAGGTCCGCGGTGTGGACCGTGTCGTCGTCCGCGACGGCGACGCGATCGGGGCCCTGCTCACGCGACTCGGTGCCCACGAGTCCGTGCTGGCGTGGGAGGAGCGCCGGATGCGCCGTGAGGTCCGTGCCACGGCCAACCGCCTGGCCAACTTCGACGACGCCAACCTGCGCCGCTCCGCCCGCGCGGCGGTGGCCGCCGGGGCCAGGGTGCAGCGCGCCCTGGAGATCCTGGGCGAGGAGGTGCCCGAGCACCTCGCGGCCGCCGGGCGGCTGCGCATGGAGCACAAGCAGGCATCCCTGGAGGAGCTCGGGGCCCTCGCCGACCCGCCGCTCACCAAGGACGCCGTCGCGGGCCGGATCCGGCGGCTGCTGGCCATGGCCGACAAGCGGGCCCAGGACCTGGGTGTCCCGGGGACGGAGTCGAGCCTGACCGAGGAGATGGCCGAGGGGCTGGTCGGCTAGCCGTCCGCCCCGGGCGCACGGCCGGCAAGCGGGCCCGGGACCTGGGTGTCCCGGGGACGGAGTCGAGCCTGACCGAGGAGATGGCCGAGGGGCCGGTCGGCCAGCCGGGCGCCCGGCCGTCCGCCGGGCGGTCGCAGGCGCGGGTACGGCCCGACACGCCCCGGCGGCGATTTTCCCGGTGGTTTTCCGACGCCTGTTCCCCCGCTTCCGTGGTAACCGTGTGCTGTTCCGTGGCCCGTGGATGCGCAGGTGGTGCGGGATGCCTCGGTTACTGCGGATACTCACGTGACTTCCGGTGATTCCCGTTGCCCGGGAGATTGCCGGCCCGTACGGCGAACGCCCTCCCCGCCCTTTGCGCGGGGAGGGCGTTCGCCTATCCGGCCTCCTCGCCCCCGCTTCCGTCCCCTCGTGCCCTGCTCCCCTGCGTTCGTGCAGGCCACAGGGCTTTGGCCGGAGCGGGGGAGAGGTGGTCCACCGGTGTGCAGGGGGGCGCTCATTCGGGCGCACATAATGTGCGGACCTCCGCTCAGAAGTGCGTTCCTCTGGGCGTGCAGGTGCTCATGAGAGCGAATTTCCGCGCCGAACCGCCGCCCGGACCGCTTACTGGCCGGTAAACGGCTTCCCCGCGGATACACCGGGCTCTCGATGTCACTCACGGGCCTTTGGAGCGGTAGGGTCGTAGGCGGTCGGGGACATCCCTTATAAAACTCGCCGGCGTCGAAACCGGCGTACCCAACGAGGAGATCGGTTCGTGACGATCCGCGTAGGCATCAACGGCTTTGGCCGCATCGGTCGTAATTACTTCCGCGCGCTGCTGGAGCAGGGTGCTGACATCGAGATCGTGGCTGTCAACGACCTGGGTGACACCGCGACCACCGCTCACCTGCTGAAGTACGACACGATCCTCGGCCGCCTCAAGGCCGACGTGTCCCACACCGCAGACACCATCACCGTCGACGGCCGCACCATCAAGGTGCTCTCCGAGCGCAACCCCGCCGACATCCCGTGGGGCGAGCTGGGCGTCGACATCGTCATCGAGTCGACCGGCATCTTCACCAAGAAGGCCGACGCCGAGAAGCACCTCGCCGGAGGCGCCAAGAAGGTCCTCATCTCGGCTCCGGCCACGGACGAGGACATCACCATCGTGATGGGCGTCAACCAGGAGAAGTACGACGCGGCCAACCACCACGTCATCTCCAACGCCTCCTGCACCACCAACTGCGTGGCGCCGATGGCCAAGGTCCTCGACGAGAACTTCGGCATCGTCAAGGGCATGATGACCACGGTCCACGCCTACACCAACGACCAGCGCATCCTGGACTTCCCCCACAAGGACCTGCGCCGCGCCCGCGCCGCCGCGGAGAACATCATCCCGACGTCCACCGGCGCCGCCAAGGCCACCGCCCTGGTCCTCCCGCAGCTCAAGGGCAAGCTGGACGGCATCGCCATGCGCGTCCCCGTCCCCACCGGCTCGGTCACCGACCTGGTCCTGGAGCTCGACCGCGAGGTCACCAAGGACGAGATCAACACCGCCTTCCAGAAGGCGGCCGAGGGGCAGCTGCAGGGCGTCCTGGAGTACACCGAGGACCCGATCGTCTCCTCGGACATCGTCAACTGGCCGGCCTCCTGCACCTTCGACTCCTCCCTGACCATGGTCCAGGGCAAGCAGGTCAAGGTCGTCGGCTGGTACGACAACGAGTGGGGCTACTCCAACCGCCTCGTGGACCTCACGGTCTTCGTCGGCGACCGGCTCTGACCTGCGCGATCGACAGATCCGCACCGAGAGCACCACGATGTGAGCAACAGGGTCCGGGCAGCGCGACGGCGCGCTGCCCGGACCCTGTCGCGCGTGGGAGGGGACCGCTCGCGTAGGCTCCCAACGCCCCGCCGGAGCCCCTGTCGCCGCGGGTCCCGCGGCGTTCGTCCGCGGCCCGTCGGGCCCGGGAGGCTCCCTGCATCCGAACCCACTCACCGATCCGGCCCGATCCGAAGGAAGAGCCCCCTATGAAGACCATCGACCAGCTGCTGGCCGACGGGGTCGCGGGCAAGCGGGTGTTCGTCCGCGCCGACCTCAATGTGCCGCTCGACGGGACGACCATCACCGACGACGGCCGCATCCGCGCCGTGCTGCCGACCGTCACCCGGCTCGCCGAGGCCGGCGCCCGCGTCGTCGTGGCCTCCCACCTGGGCCGTCCCAAGGGCGCCCCCGACCCGGCGTTCTCCCTCGCGCCCGCGGCCGCGCGCCTGGGCGAGCTGCTCGGCACCGAGGTCGCCTTCGCCTCCGACACGGTCGGCGAGTCCGCGCGGGCCACCGTCGAGGGCCTCGCCGACGGCCGGGTCGCGGTCCTGGAGAACCTGCGCTTCAACCCGGGTGAGACCGCCGAGGACGATGCCGAGCGCGGCGCCTTCGCCGACGCCCTCGCCGCCCTCGCCGACGTCTACGTCGGCGACGGCTTCGGAGCCGTGCACCGCAAGCACGCCTCGGTCTACGACCTTCCCGCCCGCCTTCCGCACGCGGCCGGGCAGCTGATCGCGGCCGAGGTCGCCGTCCTGCGCAGGCTCACCGAGGACGTGGAGCGCCCGTACGCGGTCGTGCTCGGCGGCGCCAAGGTCTCCGACAAGCTGGGAGTGATCGACCACCTGCTGGAGAAGGCCGACCGCATCCTGATCGGCGGCGGCATGGCGTACACCTTCCTCAAGGCGCAGGGCCACGAGATCGGCACCTCGCTGCTCCAGGAGGACCAGATCCCCGCGGTCCGCGACTACCTCAAGCGGGCCGAGGAGCGCGGCGTGGAGTTCGTGCTCCCGGTCGACGTGCTGGTCTCCCCCGCGTTCCCCGACCTCGGCACCAAGGCCCCGGCCCACCCGGCCGTGGTCGCCGCCGACGCCATCCCGGCCGACCAGCAGGGCCTCGACATCGGCCCCGCGAGCCGTGAGCTGTACGCGTCCAAGCTGGCCGACGCGGCCACGGTCTTCTGGAACGGCCCCATGGGCGTCTTCGAGCACCCGGACTTCGCCGGAGGCACCAGGGAGGTCGCCCGGGCGCTCGTGGACACCCCGGCCTTCACCGTCGTCGGGGGCGGCGACTCCGCCGCCGCCGTGCGGATCCTGGGCTTCGACGAGGCCGCCTTCGGCCACATCTCGACCGGTGGCGGCGCCAGCCTGGAGTACCTGGAGGGCAGGACCCTCCCCGGTCTCGCCGCCCTGGAGGACTGACCTCCGCACCCGCGGCGGGCCCTGGCCCGGGCCGTCCGCTCAGCGCACCCGTACACCCACCCCGCACCTCCCGGCGCCGCGCGGCCGGAGCCGCGGGAACCCCCGGGTGCCGAATCCGGGGGACACACCGAAGGAGCTGCATGACCACCCGTAAGCCGCTGATGGCGGGCAACTGGAAGATGAACCTCAACCACCTGGAGGCCATCGCCCACGTCCAGAAGCTCGCCTTCGCCCTCGCGGAGAAGGACTACGAGGCCGTCGAGGTCGCCGTGCTGCCGCCCTTCACCGACCTGCGCTCGGTCCAGACGCTGGTCGACGGCGACAAGCTGTCCATCGCCTACGGCGCCCAGGACATCTCCGCGCACGACTCGGGCGCCTACACCGGGGAGGTCTCCGGTCCGATGCTGGCCAAGCTGAGGTGCTCCTACGTGGCCGTCGGCCACTCCGAGCGGCGCCAGTACCACGGCGAGACCGACGAGATCTGCAACGCCAAGGTCAAGGCCGCCTTCCGGCACGGCATCACCCCGATCCTCTGTGTCGGCGAGGGCCTCGACGTGCGCAAGGCGGGTGACCAGGTCGCCCACACCCTCGCCCAGCTCGACGGCGGCCTGAAGGACGTCCCGGCCGAGCAGGCCGGGACCGTCGTCATCGCCTACGAGCCGGTCTGGGCGATCGGCACCGGCGAGGTGGCCACCCCCGCGGACGCGCAGGAGGTCTGCGGTGCGATCCGCGGACGCCTGGCCGAGCTGTACTCGCAGGAGCTCGCCGACGCGGTGCGCATCCAGTACGGCGGTTCGGTGAAGTCGGGCAACGTCGCCGCGATCATGGACCAGCCCGACGTCGACGGCGCGCTGGTCGGCGGTGCCGCACTGGACGCCGACGAGTTCGTGAAGATCGTCCGCTTCCGCGACCAGTGAGCAGGACCGGTGGCGCGCCGGCGGGCAGCCGGTGCGCCACCGGTGAGTATGCGGTGGCGCCGATCCGGCGTACCCTGGCGGGGGCCCGGCTCCGCGAGCCGGCCCCCGCATTCGTCACATCGTCCAGATCAGTCCGAGGAAGTTGGTCCAGCCGTGGTTATGGGGTTCTCGATCGCCCTGATCGTCTTCAGTCTGCTGCTGATGCTGCTGGTGCTGATGCACAAGGGGAAGGGCGGCGGCCTCTCCGACATGTTCGGTGGCGGAATGCAGTCCTCCGTCGGCGGGTCCTCGGTGGCCGAGCGCAACCTCGACCGGATCACCGTCGTGGTGGGCCTCCTCTGGTTCGCCTGCATCGTCGTGCTCGGTCTGATCATGAAGCTGGACGGCTGACACCGGGCCGATCCCTCCCGGCCGGGTTGTCGCTTCCAATCACTGGACGAGCGTGGGGCCTTACGTAGACTGGTGCACTCGCGGCGCAGCCGCTGTGGAACGCTGTGCAGCACCATCACGCAGGGAGTTACGACCGTGGCAAGTGGCAACGCGATCCGGGGAAGCCGGGTCGGCGCGGGGCCGATGGGCGAGGCGGAGCGTGGCGAGTCCGCTCCCCGCCTGCGCATCTCCTTCTGGTGCTCGAACGGGCACGAGACGCAGCCGAGCTTCGCCAGCGACGCACAGGTCCCCGACGCCTGGGACTGCCCGCGCTGCGGGTTCCCGGCCGGCCAGGACCGGGAGAACCCGCCGGACCCGCCCCGCACCGAGCCCTACAAGACGCACCTCGCCTATGTGCGCGAGCGTCGCAGCGACGCGGACGGCGAGGCGATCCTCGCCGAGGCGCTCGCCAAACTCCGGGGCGAGATCTAGGACCTGACGTCCGGCCGGGCTCCGCGCAGGCGACGGCCGGACACCGCGCCCCGGGCCCCCTTCGAGCCCGTCCGCGCCCCGCCCCCGGACGCAGGGACGCGGTGCACCCTCCCGCGGACGGAGGCCCCGCCCGGCGACCGAACGGCCCGGGCCCCTTCCACAGACGCGGACCCCCGCTGTCGGTGCCTCCCCCTACGGTTCCTCCGAGGACCGAGATCCGAGGGGGAGCAGTGGCCGTCACCGAGGCCGGAGCAGAGCGCACACCGCCGTGGCGCGGGGGTTTCGGCAGACTGTGGACCGCCGCCGTGCTGTCCCGCTTCGGGGACTCCCTGCGCACCGCCGCCCTGCCGCTGCTCGCCGTGTCCCTTACCGACGACCCCGTGCTCATCGCCGCGGTCACCGCCTGCGGATACCTGCCCTGGCTGCTCTTCGGCCTGCTCGGCGGCGCCGTCGCCGACCGCGTCGACCAGCGCCGGGCCATGTGGGCCGTGGACGTGGCCCGGGCGGTCCTGGTGGCGGCCTTCGCCGTCGCCGTCTGGGCCGGTGCCGCCTCGATCGCGCTGCTCCTGACCCTCGCCTTCGCCCTCACCACCCTGCAGACCCTCTTCGACAACGCCGCCACCGCGCTGCTGCCCTCGGTGGTGCCCACCGGTGCGCTGGGCAGCGCCAACGCCCGCCTGATGACGGCGCAGCAGGTGGCAGGCGGTCTGCTGGCGGCCCCGCTCGTGCCACTGCTGCTCGCGGTCGGCTCGGCCGTGCCCTACGCGGCGGACGCCCTCACCTACCTGCTGGCCGCGGCGCTGATCGCCTCACTCCGGCCGAACGCGCCCGCTCCCGAACGGCCGCCGCGCCCCGACGGGAGCACGCTGCGGGCGGAGGTGGCGGAGGGGCTCCGCTTCCTGCTCCGGGACCGTCCGCTGCGCGGGCTGTGCATCGCCACCACCCTGTGCAACATCGGGATGGGCGCGCTGATCGCCACCCTGGTCGTCCATGTCACCCGCTGGCTGGGCGCCGGGCCGGGCGGGTACGTGGCCGTGGTCACGGCCTTCGGCGCCGGCAGCCTGGCCGGCGGCCTGGTGGCGGCCCGGATCGCCGTGCGCCTCGGGCGGGTCCGCAGCGTGGCCGCCGCCGGTGCCGTCCAGGCGGTGTGCCTCGCGGTCCTGGGCGGGGTGCGCTCCCCGGTGTCGGCCGTCGCCGCGATGGCCGTGTTCGGTGCCATGGGCATGGTGTGGAACGTCAACCAGGCCACTCTGGTGCAGGAGCGCGGCCCCGCTCCGCTGCTCGGCAGGATCAGCTCCGCCTTCCGGACGCTCGCCGTCGCCGGGGCACCGCTCGGGGCCCTAGCCGGGGGCGCCGCCGCGGCCGCATGGGGGCCGAACGCGGCGGCCCTGCTCGCCGCGGCACTCTTCGTCCCGGCTGTCGCCTCCCTGGCCCCTCTGATCAATTAGGTTGGAGAGGCAGCGGGGCATGCACGCACGTACGAGAAGAAGTGGGCTGATGTCCGAGATGAACGCAGAACGTCCTACGAGGCTCAACCAGATGTCGCCATGGGTCGCTCTCGGCAAGCACCGCGAGCAGCTGGGCGGGACACACCTGCGGGACCTGTTCGCCGCCGACCCGGAGCGGGGGAGCGCCTACACCCTCCAGGTCGGCGATCTGTACATCGACTACTCCAAGCACCTGGTCACCGACGAGACGCTTCGGCTCCTGCGCGAACTCGCCGACGCCACCGGCGTGGCCGCCCTGCGGGACGCCATGTTCCGCGGCGAGAGGATCAACACCACCGAGGACCGCGCCGTCCTCCACACCGCGCTCCGCGCCCCGCGCGACGCCGTCGTGGAGGTGGACGGCGAGAACGTCGTGCCCGGGGTGCACGCCGTGCTCGACAAGATGGCGGCCTTCTCCGAGCGGATCCGCTCCGGCACCTGGACCGGACACACCGGACGGCCCATCAGGAACATCGTCAACATCGGAATCGGGGGATCCGACCTGGGCCCCGCGATGGCCTACGAGGTCCTGCGGACCTACACCCGGCGGGACCTGACGGTCCGCTTCGTCTCCAACGTCGACGGCGCCGACCTCCACGAGGCGGTGCGGGACCTCGACCCGGCCGAGACCCTGTTCGTCATCGCCTCGAAGACCTTCACCACCGTCGAGACGATCACCAACGCCACCTCGGCGCGCGCCTGGCTGCTCGACGGCCTCGGCGCCGGTCCCGAGGCCGTCGCCAAGCACTTCGTCGCCCTGTCCACCAACGCCGGCAAGGTCGCCGACTTCGGCATCGACACGGCCAACATGTTCGAGTTCTGGGACTGGGTCGGCGGCCGCTACTCCTACGACTCGGCCATCGGCCTCTCCCTGATGATCGCCATCGGCCCCGAGCACTTCCGGGAGATGCTCGACGGCTTCCACCTCGTCGACGAGCACTTCCGCACGGCACCCCCCGAGGCCAACGCCCCGCTCCTGATGGGGCTGCTCGGCATCTGGTACGGAGGCTTCCACGACGCCCAGTCGCACGCCGTGCTGCCCTACTCGCACTACCTCTCCCGGTTCACCGCCTACCTCCAGCAACTGGACATGGAGTCCAACGGCAAGTCGGTGGACCGCCAGGGGCAGCCGGTCGACTGGCAGACCGGCCCGGTGGTCTGGGGCACCCCGGGGACCAACGGGCAGCACGCCTACTACCAGTTGATCCACCAGGGCACCAAGCTCATCCCCGCCGACTTCATCGGCTTCGCCCGCCCCGTGGCCGACCTGCCCGAGGCCCTGGTCGCCCAGCACGACCTGCTGACGGCCAACTTCCTCGCCCAGACGCAGGCGCTCGCCTTCGGCAAGACACCCGACGAGGTGAGGGCCGAGGGGGTGCCGGAGGAACTGGTCCCCCACAAGACCTTCCGCGGCAACCACCCCACCACCACCATCCTCGCCGCCGACCTCACGCCCTCGGTGCTGGGCCAGCTGATCGCCCTCTACGAGCACAAGGTCTTCGTCCAGGGCGCCGTCTGGAACATCGACTCCTTCGACCAGTGGGGAGTCGAGCTGGGCAAGGTCCTCGCCAAGAGGATCGAGCCCGTGCTGACCGAGGGCACGGGGGGCGAGGCGCTGGACAGCTCCACCGCGGCACTCGCCGGCAGGTACCGGACACTGCGGGGGAGGTAGACCGTGCGGGGGGAGGAAGAGGTGCGCCTGAGGCCGCCGCGCCACCGGGTCGACCGCAGGGCCGTCGCCTGGTGGCGGGTGCGCTGCCTGCTGGCGGCGGCCGTGCCGGTGGCCGTCACGGGCGCCGTCGGCGTGTTCGTCGGGCCGGCCCGCCCCGGCCTCTGGTACGCGGCGGCCGCGATCGCCGCCGCGGGCCTGCTGGTGGCCGCCTTCCTCCCCCTGTGGTGGTACCGGGTGCACCGCTGGGAGGTCACCGAGGACGCCGTGTACGTCCGCACCGGAGCGCTCTGGCAGGAGTGGCGGATCGCCCCGATGTCCCGCATCCAGACCGTGGACACCGTCCGGGGGCCCCTGGAGCAGGGCTTCCGGCTCGCCACGGTCACCGTCACCACCGCCTCCGCCAAGGGCGACATCCGGATCGAGGGCCTCGACCACGCGCGTGCGGCCGAACTCGCGGAGCAGCTCACCCGGATCACCGGCGCCACCCCGGGGGACGCCACATGAGCGGCCCGGAGACCGGGTGGCGCCGACTCGACCCACGGACCGTCCTCGCCACCTCCGCCCTCGCCGCCGGCGTGGCCGGGGGCGCGGCCCTGCCCGCGCTGTTCGCCCTGGGCGGCCGGATGCCCCTGGCGCGCGCCGTGCTGCTGGTGCTCGCCGGCGCCGTGCTGGTCACCGGGGGCGGTGCGGCGGCCGGCTGGGTGCGCCGCCGCCGCACCCGGTACCGCATCGGTCCCGAGCGGGCCGAGCTGCACACGGGGGTGCTGCTGGTCAAGCGCCGCTCGCTGCCCCGGGAGCGGATCCGTTCCGTGGACCTCTCCGCCCGCCCGCTCCTGCGCGCCCTCGGCCTGGTCACGGTGCGCATCGGGACGGGCGAACAGACCGGAAGCGGCGAGTCCACCCTGCTGCTGGACGCCGTGTCCCGGCAGGAGGGCGAGCGGCTGCGCAAGGAACTCCTCGACCGCGGGGTCCCCGTCGCGGGAGGGGAGGGACACCGCGACGGCACCCTGGCCGTGCTCGACCTCCGGTGGATCCGCTACGCGCCCGTCTCCTTCGTCGCCCCGCTGCTCGGCGGGGCCGCGGTCGGCGCCGTGCTCCAGGTCAGCGAGTGGTTCGGGGTGCGGGACCGGGTGATCGGCTGGACCTGGGACCACCTCCGGGACGTGCCGCTGCTGTGGGCCGTGCCCGCCCTCGCCGCCTTCGCCCTGCTGACCGGCGTCGTCGGGGCGCTCGGCCTGTGGATCGAGATGTGGTCCGGGTACCGGCTGGAGCGGGAGCCCGGTGGCACCCTGCGGGTCCGCAGGGGGCTGCTGACCAGCCGCTCGATATCGCTGGAGGAACGCCGACTGCGCGGGGTGGACCTCGTCGAGCCGCTGGGCGCCCGGATCCTCGGCGGCATCCGGCTGGACGCGGTCGCCACCGGCCTCGCCACCGGCGGGGGCGAGCACGCCTCCTCCAACGTCCTGGCCCCCGTGGCGCCGCGCGCCGCGGCGCAGGCCCTGGCCGCCCTGGTCCTGCGCGAGCCGGTGTCCCCGGTCCGGGAGGAGGCGCTCACCCGCCATCCCCCGGCCGCGCGCACCCGGCGACTGCGCTGGGCGCTCTCGGCCGCCCTGGCCCCGGCCGCGCTCCTGGCCCTGCTCGGCCTGCTGTTCACCGGAGTGCTGCTGTGGACGGCGCTGGTGGTGGCCGCGGTGGCCGTCCCCGTCGCCGTCCTGCTGGCCCTCGACGCCTACCGCAACCTCGGCCACGGCACCTCCGGCGCCTATCTGCTCACCCGCTCGGGGACCCTGCGCCGCAGCACGGTGGCGCTGCAGCGCAGCGGGGTCATCGGCTGGACGGTCCGGCAGTCGGTCTTCCAGCGCCGCGCGGGCCTGCTCACCCTGGCGGCCACGACGGCGGCGGGCGCGGGTGCCTACGAGGTGCGCGACGCCGCACGGGACGAGGCCCTGGAGTTCGCCGACGCGGCCGTCCCGGGGCTGCTCGCGCCCTTCCTGGAGCGCGGCTCCGGGCCGCGACGCGGGGCGCAGGCACCGGGGGCGGTACCCCCGGCACGGGGTGCGCGGAACCCTGGTTGATCATGGGCGGCATGACACTGACCAGCAGACGTGCCGTCCTGTCCGCCCTTGCCGCCGCAGCCGTCGCCGGCCCCGCCGCGGCCGGTGCGACCGCGACGCCCGCCCACGCCGCCGGCGACAGCGACGCCTACCGCTCCAACAGCGACCTGTACACGCGGCTCGCGGGGCAGGAGGGCGTCCAGTTCGGCCGCCGCTACCGGCGCCACGGGTACGCGGACGGCTCCGAGAGCCTCGGCTACCCCTACCACCGCACCACCGTCATGGCGCTGCACGGCGGGGGCGTCGAGATGGGCACGTCCGAGCTGTGCCTCGCCATCGCCGGCTACCACCCGAAGACGCTGGCCCCCCTCCAGGACGGCCGTGGAGCCCACGACTACTGGATGTTCGAAGGGCTGCGCTCCAGCGGCAACAGCGAACTGCACGTCACGTCGACGAACTGCGACGACCGTGTCGCCCTGTCCATGGCCGCGTCCAGCCTGAACGTGCTCAGTCTGCACGGGTGCACGGCGGCGCAGGCCGGCACCGTGCCGCGGGCCGTCGTCGTCGGCGGGCGCAGCACCCGCTTCAGGTCGCTGCTGAAGGCCGAGTTCGACACGGTGGGCATCGCCTGGCGTGACGGCTCCGAGGTCCCCGCCCTGGCCGGGGTGGACCCGGACAACCCGTGCAACCGCACCATGCTCGGCAAGGGCGGCCAACTGGAGCTGACCACGGAGCTGAGGGCGGCCATGTTCGCCGTGAACACCCGGGCCGGGCGGGCAGGGAGCACCACGGACCTCTTCGACGACTTCGTCGGAGCCTGCCGGGCGGCGATCGCCCGTCTGGAGCAGGACCCGGAGCAGGCCGTGCTCTGAGGCCGTCCGCACCACCGGACGCACGCGGCCCCGCCCGTCGGTACGGGCGGGGCCGACGGCGCGTCAGGCCGGGTGCGACGGCAGCAGGTCCGCGGGCAGGCGGGCGGCCGCCGCCTCGTCGAGCAGCCAGAGCGTGCGCTCCGTGCCCCGTGCCCCCGCCGCCGGGGCGTCGACCTCGTCGGCGCCCGAGAGCACCGTCCACACCGCCTCGGCCTTGTCCTCTCCCGCCGCCAGCAGCCACACCTCGCGCGCCGCGCGGACGGCCGGGAGCGTCAGCGAGACACGCGTGGGCGGAGGCTTCGGGGACCCGTGGACGCCCACGACGGTCCGCTCCCTCTCCCGCACGCCTGCCAGGCCGGGGAAGAGCGAGGCGACGTGGGTGTCCGGGCCGACGCCCAGCAGCAGCACGTCGAAGGCGGGCACCGCCGCCGACCCACCGGGGCCCGCCGCTGCCGCCAGCTCGGCCGCGTAGGCCCCGGCCGCGGCATCGGCGTCCGCACCGTGGGGCCCGTCGGAGGCCGGCATCGCGTGGACCCGGGCGGGGTCGAGCGGCACACCGTCGAGCAGGGCCTCGCGGGCCTGGGTGGCGTTCCGCTCCGGGTCGCCCTCGGGCAGGAAGCGCTCGTCGCCCCACCACAGGTCGAGCCGGGACCAGTCGACCGCGTCCCGCGCCGGTGCCGAGGCCATCGCCGCCAGCAGGCCGTTGCCGTTGCGTCCACCGGTGAGGACCACCGAGGCCTTGCCGCGGGCGGCCTGCGCATCGGCGATCGCCGTGATCAGCCGCGCGGCCGCGGCCTGGGCCATCAGTTCCTTGTCGCGGTGCACGACGAGCCTGGGGGCGCTCACGAGGCTGCCGCCTTCCCGGACCGGCCGGAGTGGCGCCGGGCGCCGGGCTTCCTGCGCAGTACCGTTCCGTCCGCTTCCTTGGACTGGGAGCCGGACTCCGGGCCGGAGCCCTCCGCCTCCCGTGCCGCGGCCCCGGCCGGAGGCGAGCCCGCCGGGTCGCCCAGCCGGCCCACGCCGTAGCGGAGCGCCGAGGCGTAGGTGTCGTCCGGGTCCAGCCGGCGCAGCTCCTCCGCGATCAGCTCCGAGGTCTCCCGGCGCTTGAGCGCCACCGCTCGGTCCGGCTGGCCCTCGATGGACAGCGTGGCCAGCGAGCCGTCCGCGCGGTCGAGCACGATCGGCCCGCAGCTGGACTCCAGGCGCACCGAGGTGAGTCCCGGCCCGGGGGAGAGCGACCGGCGGACCGGGACGTCCAGCCGGTCGGCCAGCCACATGGCCAGCAGCTCGACGCTCGGGTTGAACTCCTCGCCCGCCACCTCCACCGAGGTGACCTCGCAGACCACCTGGTCGAGCGCCGCGGCCAGCATCGAGCGCCAGGGCGTGATGCGGGTCCAGGCGAGGTCGGTGTCGCCCGGGGTGTAGGCCCCCGCCCGGGATGCGAGTTCGCGCACCGGCTCCTCGGCGGAGTAGGTGTCGGTCACCCGCCGCTGGGCCAGGGCGCCCAGCGGGTCGGAGGCCGGGTCCGCCGGGGCGTTGACCGGCCACCAGACCACCACGGGGGCGTCCGGCAGCAGCAGGGGCAGGACCACGGACTGCGCGTGGTCCACGACCTCGCCGTACAGCCTGAGGACGACCGTCTCACCGGTGCCGGCGTCGGCGCCGACCCTCACCTCGGCGTCCAGCCGGGTGTTCGCCCGGTCGCGTGGCGAGCGGGAGACGCGCTTGATGACCACCAGGGTGCGCGAGGGGTGCTCGCGGGAGGCGTCGCCCGCGGCCTTCAGCGCGTCGTAGGCGTTCTCCTCGTCGGTGACGATGACGAGGGTGAGGACCATGCCGACGGCCGGGGTGCCGATCGCCCGGCGCCCCCGTACCAGCGCTTTGTTGATCTTTCCGGCGGTGGTGTCCGTGAGGTCGATCTTCATGGCCTGCGCCAGCTCCGTCCGTCGCGTGCGAGCATCTCGTCGGCCTCCACCGGCCCCCAGGTCCCCGAGGGGTACTCCGCGGGCTTGCCGCTCCGCTCCCAGAACTCCTCGACGGGGTCGAGGATCTTCCAGGACTGCTCGACCTCCTCGGTGCGCGGGAAGAGGTTGGAGTCGCCGAGCAGGACGTCCAGGATGAGGCGTTCGTAGGCCTCCGGGCTGGACTCGGTGAAGGACTCGCCGTAGGCGAAGTCCATCGACACGTCCCGTACCTCCATGGAGGTGCCCGGCACCTTGGAGCCGAAGCGCAGGGTGACGCCCTCGTCCGGCTGGACGCGGATGACCAGGGCGTTCTGGCCCAGTTCCTCGGTCGCGGTGGAGTCGAACGGCGAGTGCGGGGCGCGCTGGAAGACGACCGCGATCTCCGTCACCCGGCGCCCGAGGCGCTTGCCGGTGCGCAGGTAGAACGGGACTCCGGCCCACCGGCGGTTGTCGATCTCCAGTTTGACCGCGGCATAGGTGTCGGTCGTCGACCGGGGGTCGATGCCCTCCTCCTGGAGGTAGCCGACGGCCTTCTCCCCGCCCTGCCACCCGGCGGTGTACTGGGCCCGCACGGTGCTCGCCGCCAGGTCCCGGGGGAGCTTCACGGCTCCGAGCACCTTGGTCTTCTCCGCGGCCAGTGCGTCGGCGTCGAAGGAGGCGGGCTCCTCCATCGCGGTGAGGGCGAGGAGCTGGAGCAGGTGGTTCTGGATGACGTCCCGGGCCGCGCCGATGCCGTCGTAGTAGCCCGCCCGGCCGCCGATGCCGATGTCCTCGGCCATCGTGATCTGCACATGGTCGACGTAGGACCGGTTCCAGATCGGCTCGAAGAGGGTGTTGGCGAAGCGCAGCGCCAGGATGTTCTGGACGGTCTCCTTGCCGAGGTAGTGGTCGATCCGGAAGACCTCGTCCGAGGGGAAGACCTCGTGCACGACCTGGTTGAGCTCCTTGGCGGTCTCCAGGTTGTGCCCGAAGGGCTTCTCGATGACCGCGCGGCGCCAGGAGCCCTCCTTCTGGTCGGCCAGCCCGTGCTTCTTGAGCTGCCGGACGACCTTGGGGAAGAACTTCGGCGGCACCGACAGGTAGAAGGCGAAGTTGCCGCCGGTGCCCTGCGCCTTGTCGAGTTCCTCGATGGTGGACTTCAGCTGCTCGAAGGCGGCGTCGTCGTCGAAGGTGCCCTGCACGAAGCGCATCCCCTGGATGAGCTGGTGCCAGACCTCCTCGCGGAAGGGGGTGCGCGCGTGCTCCTTGACCGCGTCGTGGACCTCCTGGGCGAAGTCCTCGTCCTGCCACTCGCGGCGGGCGAAGCCGACCAGGGAGAAGCCCGGCGGCAGCAGACCCCGGTTGGCGAGGTCGTAGACCGCGGGCATCAGCTTCTTACGGGACAGGTCGCCCGTGACGCCGAAGATGACCAGGCCCGACGGCCCCGCGATCCGCGGGAGCCGTCGGTCGGCAGCATCACGGAGCGGGTTGGCTCCGTCAACACTGGACAAGGTAGGTCAGCCCTCCGAGGGAGCGAGACGCTTGAGCTCCGCCTCGGTCGAGGCGAGCAGTTCGTTCCACGAGGTCTCGAACTTCTCCACGCCCTCGTCCTCCAGCAGCTGGACGACGTCGTCGTAGGAGATGCCCAGGGCCTTCACGGCGTCGAGGTCGGCGCGGGACTGCTCGTACGTGCCGCGGATCGTGTCGCCGGTGATCGCGCCGTGGTCGGCCGTGGCGTCGAGGGTGGCCTCCGGCATGGTGTTGACCGTGCCGGGAGCGACCAGCTCGTCGACGTACAGGGTGTCCTTGTACGCCTTGTCCTTGACGCCCGTGGACGCCCACAGCGGGCGCTGCCTGTTGGCCTGCGCCCGGTCCAGGGCGGCCCAGCGCTCGCCGCCGAAGACCTCCTCGTAGGCCTCGTAGGCCAGACGCGCGTTGGCCAGGGCGGCCTTGCCGCGGACGGCGGCGGCCTCGGGGGTGCCGAGGGCGTCGAGCCGCTTGTCGATCTCGGTGTCCACACGGGAGACGAAGAAGGACGCCACCGAGTGGATCTTCGACAGGTCCAGGCCGCGCTCCCTGGCCTTCTCCAGGCCGGCCAGGTAGGCGTCCATCACCTCGCGGTAGCGCTCCAGCGAGAAGATCAGCGTGACGTTGACGCTGATGCCGAGGCCGATGACCTCGGTGATCGCCGGCAGGCCCGCCTTGGTCGCGGGGATCTTGATCAGCGTGTTGGGGCGGTCGACCAGCCAGGCGAGCTGCTTGGCCTCGGCGATCGTCGCCCGCGTGTTGTGCGCCAGCCGGGGGTCGACCTCGATGGAGACCCGGCCGTCCTGACCCTGCGTCCGCTCGAACACCGGGCGCAGGATGTCGGCGGCGTCGCGGACGTCCGCCGTGGTGATCATCCGGACCGCCTCCTCGACGGTCACCCGGCGGGCGGCGAGGTCCTCCAGCTGCGGGTCGTAGCCGTGGCCGTCCGAGATCGCCTTCTGGAAGATCGACGGGTTGGTGGTGACACCGACGACGTGCTGCTGGTCGATCAGCTCGGCGAGGTTGCCGGAGGTGATCCGGGTGCGGGACAGGTCGTCCAGCCAGATCGCCACGCCCTCGTCGGAGAGGCGCTTGAGTGCGTCTGTCATGAGAGTTGCATCTCCTAGTCGTCTTGTACGGGCGTCAGCGCGCGGCGGCGGCGACGGAGTCGCGCGCGGCGGCGGCGACCGCCTCGGGCGTGAAGCCGAACTCGCGGAAGAGGACCTTGCCGTCCGCCGAGGCGCCGAAGTGCTCCAGCGAGACGATCCGGCCCGCGTCGCCCACGTAGCGGTGCCAGGTCAGGCCGATGCCGGCCTCCACCGCCACCCGCGCCTTCACCGACGGCGGGAGCACGGCGTCCCGGTACCCCTGCTCCTGCTCCTCGAACCACTCCACCGACGGCATCGACACCACGCGGGTGGGGACGCCCTCGGCCTGGAGCTGCTCGCGCGCCGCGACGGCGAGCTGGACCTCGGAGCCCGTGCCGATGAGCACGACCTGCGGCGCGGCGGCCGCGCCGTCGGAGCCCTCGGCCTCGAAGAGCACGTAGCCGCCCTTGGCCGCGTCCTCGTTTCGCTCGTAGGTCGGCACGCCCTGGCGGGTCAGCGCCAGGCCGTGCGGGGCGCCCACGCCGAACTCCTTGGTGTACCGGCGCAGGATCTCGCGCCAGGCGACGGCGGTCTCGTTGGCGTCCGCCGGGCGCACCACGTTCAGGCCGGGGATGGCCCGCAGCGAGGCCAGGTGCTCCACGGGCTGGTGGGTCGGGCCGTCCTCGCCCAACCCGATCGAGTCGTGCGTCCACACGTAGGTGACCGGCAGGTGCATCAGGGCCGACAGGCGCACGGCGTTGCGCATGTAGTCGGAGAACACCAGGAAGGTGCCGCCGTAGATGCGGGTGTTGCCGTGGAGCGCGATGCCGTTCATCACGGCGGCCATCGCGTGCTCGCGGATGCCGAAGTGCACCGTGCGGCCGTACGGGTCGGCCTCGGGCAGCGGGTTGTCCGCGGGCAGGAACGACGAGGTCTTGTCGATCGTCGTGTTGTTCGAGCCGGCCAGGTCGGCGGAGCCGCCCCAGAGCTCGGGCACCACGGCGCCGAGCGCCTGGAGGATCTTGCCGGAGGCGGCGCGGGTGGCCACGCCCTTGCCGGTCTCGAACTCCGGGAGCTTCTCCTCCCAGCCCGTCGGCAGCTCGCCCGCGCGGATGCGGTCGAACTCGGCGGCGCGCTGCGGGTTGGCCGTGCGCCAGGCGGCGTACGCCTTCTCCCACTCGGCGCGGACCTCGCGGCCGCGGTCCAGGGCCCCGCGGGTGTGCGCGAGGACCTCGTCGGAGACCTCGAAGTGCTGCTCCGGGTCGAAGCCCATGACGCGCTTGGTGGCCGCGACCTCCTCCTCGCCCAGCGCCGAGCCGTGGGCGGCCTCGGTGTTCTGGGCGTGCGGGGCGGGCCACGCGATGATGGAGCGCATCGCGATGAACGACGGGCGCCGGGTCTCGGCCCTGGCCGCCTCGATCGCGGCGTGGAGGGCGGCCGGGTCCAGGTCGCCGTTCTCCTTCGGCTCCACGCGCTGCACGTGCCAGCCGTAGGCCTCGTAGCGCTTCATGGTGTCTTCGGAGATGGCGGTCTCGGTGTCGCCCTCGATCGAGATGTGGTTGTCGTCCCACAGCATGATCAGGTTGCCGAGCTGCTGGTGCCCCGCGAGCGAGGACGCCTCGGCCGAGATGCCCTCCTGGAGGCAGCCGTCGCCCGCGACCGCGTACACGAAGTGGTCGAAGGGCGAGGTGCCCGGGGCGGCCTCGGGGTCGAACAGGCCGCGCTCGTAGCGGGCGGCCATGGCCATGCCCACCGCGTTGGCGACGCCCTGCCCGAGGGGGCCCGTGGTCGTCTCGACGCCGGTGGTGTGGCCGTACTCCGGGTGTCCGGGGGTCTTGCTGCCCCAGGTGCGGAAGGCCTTGAGGTCGTCCAGCTCCAGGCCGAAGCCGGCCAGGTAGAGCTGGATGTAGAGGGTCAGGGAGGAATGGCCCGCGGACAGCACGAAGCGGTCGCGGCCGGTCCAGTCGGCGTCCGCCGGGTCGTGCCGCATCACCTTCTGGAAGAGGGTGTAGGCGGCCGGAGCCAGGCTCATGGCCGTACCCGGATGGCCGTTGCCGACCTTCTGTACGGAATCCATGGCCAGAACACGGACCGTGTCCACTGCCCGCTCGTCCACTGCGGTCCACTCGAGATCTGTGGTGGTCGGCTTGATGCTCACCCTGGGTCAGGGCTCCTCTCCGCATGTCGATCCCGGCGACGAGGGGTGTTACCGGGCGCTGTCGAGCCTACCTTTGCAGCAATCGGGGTCCCCTCGTACAAGCGTCTTACCTGTCGGCCGCGCTTCTGCCAGAGTGCGTGCCCGGCGCGCCGTTCGCCTCTCGGGTGCGTATACGGACGGCGCGGCCGGGGGGCTCAACACGAGGACACCCCCGCGAAGATCGGCGTCCGGGCAACGTCTAGAGTGGTGTGGTACGCGCAAGCGTCCACCGGGTTGTCGCTCCCCGTCACCGTTCGCAGGCGTTCGGGCGGGGCACCCGCTCGCGGAGCTTGCTGGGATTTCTCTGTCAGGGGTGTGCGTGACGGCCGTCGAGTCCCGACCCGCAGGGGTCGTCTTGGCCACCGGCCCGGGGGGCCATCGACCGTTCGGGGCCCGCGTCAAGGCATTCGTGGCGCTGACCAAGCCCAGGATCATCGAGCTGCTGCTCATCACCACCGTCCCGGTGATGTTCCTGGCGGAGCAGGGCGTGCCCGACCTCTGGCTGGTGTTCGCCACCTGCTTCGGCGGCTACCTCTCCGCGGGCGGCGCCAACGCGCTCAACATGTACATCGACCGGGACATCGACGCCCTGATGGACCGGACGGCGCAGCGCCCCCTGGTCACCGGCATGGTCTCGCCGCGCGAGGGACTGGTCTTCGGCCTCGTCCTGGCCGTGGTCTCCACCGTGTGGTTCGGCCTCCTGGTCAACTGGCTGTCCGCGGCGCTGGCGCTCGGCGCCCTCCTGTTCTACGTCGTCGTCTACACGATGATCCTCAAGCGCCGCACCGCGCAGAACATCGTCTGGGGCGGCATCGCCGGGTGCATGCCGGTCCTCATCGGCTGGTCCTCGGTCACCGACTCGATGTCCTGGGCCGCGGTCATCCTGTTCCTGGTCATCTTCTTCTGGACGCCGCCGCACTACTGGCCCCTGTCGATGAAGGTCCGGGAGGACTACGCCAGGGTCGGCGTCCCGATGCTCCCCGTGGTCGCGGGCAACACGGCCGTCGCCCGCCAGATCGTCCTCTACAGCTGGGTCATGGTGGCGGTGTCGCTGCTGCTCACCCCGCTCGGCTACACCGGCTGGTTCTACACGGCCGTGGCGCTGGCCGCGGGCGGCTGGTGGCTCTGGGAGGCGCACGGCCTGCAGAACCGGGCCAAGGAGGGGGCGACGGGCGCCAAGCTCAAGGAGATGCGCCTGTTCCACTGGTCCATCACCTATGTGTCGCTGCTCTTCGTCGCCGTCGCCGTGGACCCCTTCCTGCGCTGAGGCCCTAGCCCTTCCCGTTCCTGCGCTGAGGCCCTTCCCGGTCCGGCTCCGCCCGGCCGCGTCCGCTCCGCTGCCCCGCCCCCGTCGGGCGGGGCAGCGGAGCGGACGCGGCCGTGGGGCACGCCACGCCGCCCCGGCGTCGCCAAGCGATCTACCCGCCGGTAGCATCCAGGCCATGGCAGAAACCCAGGTTGACGAGAACGCACAGGACTCCGGGCGGGACGCGCGGGCCGCGCGCAAGGCGGCCAGGCTCGCCAAGCAGATCCGCTCCTTCGCCGACGCCCACGGGGGCGCCGAGGGCCAGCTCGCGTACATCGGCCAGACGGGTACGAGGATCGTGCTCGTCGGCGAGGACGGCGCCTGGGGAGACCTGGTCGCCCCCACCCATGCGATCGCCGTCGGCGCCGCCGAGAAGTCGGGCATCACGCTCCACGAGCACTTCGACGGCGAGTTCGCCGGGAAGGTCCGCACCGGCCCCTACGAGTGGACCCGGATGGCGGGCATCCAGGTCGGCGGGCCCTCGGCCGGCTGAGCGGAACCCCGCACCGGGCCGCCCCGAGGGGACCGGGGACCCCGCCCCTGCGGGCACCCGACCGGTGCCGCCCCCCGGTGCGCCGGTCGACCGGAACTGCCACGGCCCGCACGTGCGGAACCGGGCCCCGACGGTGTCGGGGCCCGGTTCCGCAGGCGTGTCCGGTGGGGCTCAGGCGGGGGAGAGCACCTCGCCGGACGGGGCGGGCGCGGAGGCCGCGGGCACGACCTGGCGCTCCCGGAGGCTCAGGGCCAGGCGGACCACCGCGACCCACATCACCGCGGACCCCAGCATGTGCACCCCGACCAGCAGCTCGGGGACGCCCGTGAAGTACTGCACATAGCCGATCACGCCCTGCGCCGCGACCACCAGCAGCAGGTCCCGCGCCCGGGCCCGGACGTCGTCGGGCGCGTCGACCACCCTGGCCGCCAGCCACATGGCCACGGCCAGCCCGCAGACCACCCAGGCGGCGATCGCGTGCACATGCGCGGCGGCGGTCCAGTCCCAGGGCATCCGCGGCACGTCGCTGCTGTCCCCCGCGTGCTTGCCCGAGCCGGTGACCGAGGTCCCCAGCGCGATCAGCAGGGCGGAGACCCCGACGATCGCCCAGGACAGCCTCCGCACCGGCCGCGGCACCCGGGGCCTCGGCGCGGCGTCGCCCTCCCCGGCCCGCACCCAGGTGAGCGTCGTCACCGTCAGCAGGCCGGTGGCCAGCAGGAAGTGCCCCGCCACCGTCCACGGGTTCAGGCCCGCCCAGACGGTGATCCCGCCCAGCACGGCGTTGCCCATCACGATCCAGAACTGCGACCACGCCAGCCGGGACAGCCCCCTGCGCCGCGGTGCGACGCAGCGCGCGGCGACGATCGTCCAGCCCACGGCCGCCGACAGGACGTAGGTCAGCATCCGGTTGCCGAACTCGATCGCACCGTGCAGACCCTGCTCCGGGGTGGCGAAGAGGCTGTCGTCGGTGCACTTGGGCCAGGTGTCGCAGCCGAGTCCGGACCCGGTCAGGCGGACGGCACCGCCCGTCACGATGATGACCACGCTCATCACGAGAGCGGAGAGCGCGGCACGGCGCAGGGTCCGGGGGGACGGGGTCCAGCGCTGGGCGATGTAGGCGAGGGGGGTCTGCACGGGCCCTATCGTAGGCGGGGGCTTGTGCATGCGTTCACGAGGGGTCCGGTCCGGGTGGATACGTCATCCGGACACGTGATCCGTCCAGGTGGTCCTCCTCGTCCCACCACAGCGCGAAGCGCCACCGGACGGGCTCCGGGGGAAGCACCCCCGAGCTGCGGAAGGCGTCCGCCAGCTCGGCGGCCACCGCGGCGGCGGTCCGGTCGGTCACCGCGTCCATCCCCCGCCACGGGTGCGCCAGCGGCGTCCACGTCCCGCCGTCCGCGCACACGTCGAAGCGCCAGACGGCCCGCCACGAGTGCGACCTCAGGATGCGCCGCACCTCCGCCCGCTCCAGGCCGAGGCCCGAGGCGATGGCCTCCGGCTCCATCCCCTCGATGCGCCCGGCCACCACCGCCAGCCCGAGCAGCCGCTCCGGCAGCAGCCCGCGCCCGCGCAAGCGGGTCAGGCCCTCCGCGAACGGGCACCTGCGCAGCCGGCGCTCCAGCTGGTCGCCGAGGTGCTCCAGCACCGCCGTGCGCGCCCGCTCGCCCGGCCCCGCGTCCGGACGCACCGCGCGGAACGCGCGCTCCGCCCGTACCGCCCACTCGGCCGCGTCCACCGGGCGGCCGAGCTCCTCCAGCCGGTCGCCCAGGAAGGCGTACGCCTGGGCGAGCCCCTCCCGGTTGCGTGGATCCTCCTGGTCGAGCCCCTCCCAGACCGCGATCGCGCGGCGCGTGGACTCCACCGCCGCCGCCCCCGCCAGCAGGTCCTCGGCCGGCGGCCGCTCCCCCTGCGGATGGAAGGCGTAGCGCGGCAGGCCCAGCTCGTCGCTGAGCGGTTCGGCGAGGTAGACGGCCTGGTCGACGAGGGCCCGCGCATGGGCCCGGGCCGATCGCGCATCGTGCCGCGCCCCGGCGGCGCAGCACCGGACGGCATGGGCCGCGGCCGCCAGCGCGTCGACCCGTCCGCCGACGTCGAAGTGGTGCCGGGCCAGGTCGCCGTAGCGCAGTCCGAGGGTGGTGGTGAGCGCGGGGTCGTCCACCGCGTGCGGGGCGAGGGCGGCGATCAGTTCGGTCAGTATCCGCTCGCGCTCGCCGGGTGCCGATCCGGGTCTGCCGGTCCGGATCCTCGCCCACTCCTCGTCGAGCCGCAGCGCTGCGCACCGTTCCATCCAGACCTCCACCTCGTGCCGGTCCCGAGGGGAGCATCCTGGCGCCGGGTCACTCCCAGCGGAAGAGCCGGGCGGCCGCGCCCAGTCCGAGGACGGCCCACACCGCCAGCACCCCCAGGTCGCCCCAGGGGACGCCGGAGCCGTGCTGGAGGACGTCCCGCAGCCCCTCCGAGAGCGCGGCGATCGGCAGCAGGGACAGCACGGAGGCGGCGGTGCCGGGGAACCGGTCCAGCGGCACGATCACCCCGCCGCCCACCAGGAGCAGCAGGAAGACCAGGTTGGCGGCGGCGAGCGTGGCCTCCGCCCGCAGCGTGCCGGCCATCAGCAGACCCAGCCCCGAGAAGGCCGCGGTGCCGGCCACCAGCAGCAGCAGGACGGGGAGCGGGCCGCCCCGGGGGGACCAGCCGAGCCCGAAGGCGATCAGGGCCAGAAGGGCGACCTGGAGCACCTCCGTCACCAGTACGGACAGCGTCTTGGCGCACATCAGCGCCCAGCGGGGCAGCGGCGAGGCCCCGAGCCGCTTGAGGACCCCGTACCGGCGCTCGAAGCCGGTGGCGATCGCCTGCCCCGTGAAGGCCGTCGACATCACCGCGAGCGCCAGCACGCCGGGGGCCAGGAAGTCGACGGGCTCCCCCGCGCCGGTGTCGACGACGTCGACGGTGGAGAACAGCACCAGCAGCAGGGAGGGGATGACCACCGTCAGCAGCAGCTGCTCGCCGTTGCGCAGCAGCATCCGCGTCTCCAGGGCGGCCTGGGCGGCGATCATGCGCCCGATCGGCGCCGCGCCCGGTCGGGGGGCGAAGGTACCGGTGCTCATCCGCGCAGCTCCCTGCCGGTCAGTTCGAGGAAGACGTCCTCCAGGGTGTGCCGCTCGACGGCGATGCCGTCGGGCATCACACCGTTCTGGGCGCACCAGGAGGCCACCGTGGCCAGCAGCTCGGGCCCCACATCGCCGCTGACGCGGTAGGTCCCGGGGACCGGCTCCGAGGCGGCCGTGCCGTCCGGCAGCGCCTTCAGCAGCGAGCCGAGGTCGAGTCCGGGGCGCCCGGTGAAGCGGAGGCTGTCCTCCGCCCCGCCGCGGCACAGCTCCTGCACGGTGCCCCCGGCGATCACCCGCCCGGCGTCCAGGATGGCGACCCGGTCCGCGAGCTGCTCCGCCTCGTCCATGAAGTGGGTGGTCAGCACGGTGGTCACACCGTCGGCGCGCAGTCGGCGCACCAGCTCCCAGGTGGCGCGCCGGGCCTGCGGGTCGAGGCCGGCGGTCGGCTCGTCGAGGAAGACCAGCTCGGGGCGGCCGACCACGGCCATGGCCAGGGACAGCCGCTGCTGCTGGCCGCCGGAGAGCCTGCGGTAGGGTGTCCGGCCGCAGGAGCCGAGGCCCAGCAGCTCGACCAGGAAGTCCACGTCCAGCGGATGGGCGTGGAGCCGCGCCGTGTGGGCGAGCATCTCCCCGGCCCGCGCCCCCGGGTAGACCCCGCCGGACTGGAGCATCACGCCCACGCGCGGGCGGAGCCGCGCCGTGTCCGCCACGGGGTCCAGGCCCAGGACGCGCACGGTGCCCGCGTCGGGGCGCCGGTAGCCCTCGCAGGTCTCGACCACGGTGGTCTTGCCCGCCCCGTTGGGGCCCAGTACGGCCGTCACCGAGCCCGCGGGCACGTCCAGGTCCAGGCCGTCCACGGCGGTCTTGTCGCCGTAGCGCGCCACCAGGCCCCTGACGCGCACGGCGGGCTCGTTGCTCATGCCCGGAAGTCTAAGGAGCCCGCGCCCGGACCCCGCCGCCGGGCCCCGCCGCCGCGCACTGGCGGGCCGCCCCCGGCGAGCGCGCATGGTCGGGGGCGGCGGGGGAACCCGGGCGGGGTGCCCGTCCTCCTCGGCACCTCCGGGTGGCAGTACGACGACTGGCGGGGCGTCCTGTACGACGAGGGCGTACCCCGGCGGCGGTGGCTTGAGGTGTACGCCCGCAGCTTCCGCACCGTGGAGAACAACAACGTCTTCTACCGGCTCCCCGAGGAGGCCACCTTCGCCGGATGGCGGGAGCGCACGCCTCCCGGCTTCGTCATGGCGGTGAAGGCGAGCCGCTTCCTGACGCACGTCCGGCGGCTGCGCGACCCCGAGGAGCCGGTGGCACGGCTGATGGAGCGGGCGCGCGGGCTGGGCGGGCGGCTGGGGCCGGTGCTGCTCCAGCTGCCGCCGACGCTCCGCGGCGACCCGGCCGCGCTCGACGCGGTGCTCGGCTGCTTCCCCGCCGGCGTGCGGGTGGCCGTGGAGCCGCGGCACCCCTCGTGGTGGACGGCGGAGGTCCGCGGAGTCCTCGCCGCGCACGGTGCGGCCCTGTGCTGGGCCGACCGCGGGTCGCGGCCGGTCTCGCCGCTGTGGCGGACGGCCGAATGGGGGTATCTGCGGCTCCACGAGGGCCGGGCCGCGCCATGGCCGCGCTACGGGCCCGGGGCGCTGGACTCCTGGGCGGGCCGCCTCGCGGACGCCTTCGGACCGGGTGGTGACGTCTACGCCTACTTCGACAACGACACCGGCGGCGCGGCCGTCCTCGACGCCCGCGCCTTCGCGCACCGGGCCCGCGCGCGGGGCCTGCGGGTGCCGTCGGCGGACGGGGACGGGGCCCGGCGGGACGCCTCGCCGGACGGTGCCGGGTGATCGTTCCCGCAGGTCAGCTTAGGTATGCCTAAGTGATGCACGGCACCGCGCGGTGATCGGGACGCGGCTTGTCACGCTCCGAGGAATTACGCAACAATGGCGTTGTGAAAAACGTCGGCGAGTCTCTCCAGACGGACCACGCGACCGGTGAGCGCTCCACGCGCAACCGCGTCGCGCGTTCCATCCTGGACCACGGGCCGTCCACCGTGGCCGACCTCGCCGGGCGCCTCGGCCTCACCCAGGCCGCGGTCCGGCGCCACCTCGACGCACTGGCCTCGGAGAACGTCGTCGAGCCGCGCGAGCAGCGCGTCTACGGCGCCCGCACCCGGGGCCGCCCCGCGAAGGTCTTCGCCCTGACCGACTCCGGCCGGGACGCCTTCGACCAGTCCTACGACACCCTCGCGGTCGACGCCCTCGGCTGGATCGAGCGGTCGGCCGGGGGAGGCGCGGCAGGCGAGGCCGCCGTCGCCGCCTTCGCCCGCGACCGGATCGAGTCCCAGGGCGAGAACTACCGCGCGGCCGTCGAGGCCGCGGCTCCCGAGGGGCGGGCCGAGGCGCTGGCCCGGGCGCTGAGCGCCGACGGGTACGCTGCTACGGCCCGCAGCGCGCCGGTCGGCGAGCAGCTCTGCCAGCACCACTGCCCGGTCGCCCACGCCGCGGAGAAGTACCCGCAGCTGTGCGAGGCGGAGACGGAGTTCTTCTCCCGCCTCCTCGGCACCCATGTGCAGCGGCTCGCCACCATCGCCCACGGCGACGGCGTGTGCACCACCTTCATCCCGCGCGGGTCACCCCCGGGCGGCACCGCGTCCACCACCACACCAGCATCTGCCAGCAAGGCCGGGAGGAACCCCGCATGACTCTCCCCACGGAGACTGCCCACCCCGAACTCGAGGGCCTGGGTACGTACGAATTCGGCTGGGCCGACTCCGACGAGGCCGGCGCCGCGGCCAAGCGCGGTCTCTCCGAGGAGGTCGTCCGCGACATCTCCGCGAAGAAGAACGAGCCGGAGTGGATGCTGAAGCTGCGCCTGAAGGGCCTGCGGCTGTTCGACAAGAAGCCCATGCCGAGCTGGGGCTCCGACCTCTCCGGCATCGACTTCGACAACATCAAGTACTTCGTCCGCTCCACCGAGCAGCAGGCCGCCTCCTGGGAGGACCTGCCCGAGGACATCAAGAACACCTACGACAAGCTCGGCATCCCGGAGGCGGAGAAGCAGCGCCTGGTCGCCGGCGTCGCCGCCCAGTACGAGTCCGAGGTCGTCTACCACCAGATCCGCGAGGACCTGGAGGCGCAGGGCGTCATCTTCCTCGACACCGACACCGCGCTGAAGGAGCACCCGGAGCTCTTCCAGGAGTACTTCGGCACCGTCATCCCGGTCGGCGACAACAAGTTCGCCTCGCTGAACACCGCCGTGTGGTCCGGCGGCTCGTTCATCTACGTGCCCAAGGGCGTCCACGTGGACATCCCGCTCCAGGCCTACTTCCGCATCAACACGGAGAACATGGGCCAGTTCGAGCGGACGCTGATCATCGTCGACGAGGACGCCTACGTCCACTACGTCGAGGGCTGCACCGCGCCGATCTACTCCTCGGACTCGCTGCACAGCGCCGTGGTCGAGATCATCGTCAAGAAGGGCGGCCGCTGCCGCTACACGACCATCCAGAACTGGTCGAACAACGTCTACAACCTGGTCACCAAGCGCGCCGTCGCCTACGAGGGCGCCACCATGGAGTGGGTCGACGGCAACATCGGCTCCAAGGTGACCATGAAGTACCCGGCCGTCTACCTGATGGGCGAGCACGCCAAGGGCGAGACCCTGTCCATCGCCTTCGCGGGCGAGGGCCAGCACCAGGACGCGGGCGCCAAGATGGTCCACATGGCCCCCAACACCTCCTCCAACATCGTCTCCAAGTCGGTGGCGCGGGGCGGCGGCCGCACCTCCTACCGCGGCCTGATCGAGATCGGCGAGGGCGCCCCCGGCGCCAAGTCCAACGTGCTCTGCGACGCGCTGCTCGTGGACACGGTCTCCCGCTCCGACACCTACCCCTACGTCGACGTCCGCGAGGACGACGTCTCCATGGGCCACGAGGCGACCGTCTCCAAGGTCTCCGAGGACCAGCTCTTCTACCTGATGAGCCGCGGCCTGAGCGAGGACGAGGCGATGGCCATGATCGTGCGCGGCTTCGTCGAGCCGATCGCCAAGGAGCTCCCCATGGAGTACGCGCTGGAGCTGAACCGGCTGATCGAGCTGCAGATGGAGGGCTCGGTCGGCTGACGCCGCCCCGCCCCGCAGCGATCGACTTCTCACGCAGGTACGCAGGAAGAGAGCAACACGACAGCCATGGCTGAGGCCCAGAACATCCCGGTGGGATCCACCACCGCCGGCTCCATCGCGGTGGCCGCCGAGTCGACCGTCGCCACCCGCATGAGCGCCCCCCCGTCCTTCGACGTGGCGGACTTCCCCGTCCCCCACGGCCGCGAGGAGGAATGGCGCTTCACCCCGCTGGAGCGGCTGCGCGGGCTGCACGACGGCACCGCCACCGCAACCGGCTCGGGCGTCAAGGTCGCCGTCGAGGCGCCCGCCGGCGTCACCGTGGAGACGGTCGGCCGCGACGACGCCCGGCTCGGCCGGGCCGGCACCCCCGTCGACCGCGTCGCGGCCCAGGCGTACTCCTCCTTCGAGCAGGCCTCGGTCGTCACCGTGCCCAAGGAGACGGTGCTCACCGAGCCGATCCGCATCGCCGTCCACGGCGAGGGCGGTACCGCCTACGGCCACCAGGTCGTCGAGCTCGGCGCCTTCGCCGAGGCGGTCGTCGTGATCGACCACACCGGCGACGCGGTGCTCGCCGCCAACACCGACTACGTCCTGGGCGACGGCGCCAAGCTCACCGTCGTCTCCGTCCAGGACTGGGACGACACGGCCGTCCACGTCGGGCAGCACAACGCCCTGATCGGCCGCGACGCCTCCTTCAAGTCCGTGGTCGTCACCTTCGGCGGCGACGTGGTCCGCCTGCACCCGCGGGTGGCCTACGCCGGCACCGGCGGCGCGGCCGAGCTCTTCGGGCTCTACTTCACCGACCGCGGCCAGCACCAGGAGCACCGCCTGCTGGTCGACCACAACACCCCGCACTGCACCTCCAACGCGGTCTACAAGGGCGCCCTCCAGGGCGACGACGCCCACGCGGTGTGGATCGGCGACGTGCTCATCCAGGCGGCCGCCGAGGGCACCGACACCTACGAGATGAACCGCAACCTCGTCCTCACCGACGGTGCGCGCGTGGACTCCGTGCCCAACCTGGAGATCGAGACCGGCGAGATCGCCGGAGCCGGGCACGCCTCCGCCACCGGCCGCTTCGACGACGAGCAGCTGTTCTACCTGATGGCCCGCGGCATCCCCGAGTCCGAGGCGCGCAGGCTGGTCGTCCGCGGCTTCTTCGCCGAGCTCGTCCAGCAGATCGGCCTGGCCGACGTCGAGGAGCGCCTCATCGCCAAGATCGAGGCCGAGCTGGAGGCGTCCGTCTGATGGCCTTCGTCCGAGCCTGCGCGCTGAGCGAGCTGGAGGAGGACACCCCGAAGCGGGTGGAACTCGACGGCACGCCGGTGTCACTGGTGCGCACCGAGGGCGAGGTGTTCGCGATCAACGACATCTGCTCGCACGCGAACGTCTCCCTCTCCGAGGGCGAGGTCGAGGACTGCGCCATCGAGTGCTGGCTGCACGGCTCCAGCTTCGACCTCCGCACCGGCAAGCCGTCCGGTCTTCCCGCGACGCGCCCCGTCCCCGTTTACCCCGTACAGATCGAAGGGGACGATGTGCTCGTCTCCGTCACCCAGGAGTCCTGAGTCACCCATGGCAACGCTTGAAATCCGCGACCTGCACGTCTCCGTCGAAGCCGACAACGCTTCCCGGGAGATCCTCAAGGGCGTCGACCTGACCGTGAAGCAGGGCGAGACCCACGCCATCATGGGCCCCAACGGCTCGGGCAAGTCGACCCTCGCGTACTCCCTCGCAGGCCACCCCAAGTACACGGTCACCGGCGGCACCGTCACGCTGGACGGCGAGGACGTCCTGGAGATGAGCGTCGACGAGCGCGCCCGCGCCGGCGTCTTCCTCGCCATGCAGTACCCGGTCGAGGTGCCCGGCGTCTCCGTCTCCAACTTCCTGCGCACCTCCGCCACCGCGATCCGCGGCGAGGCCCCCAAGCTGCGCACCTGGGTCAAGGAGGTCAAGGAGGCCATGGCCCGGCTCTCCATGGACCCCTCCTTCGCCGAGCGCAACGTCAACGAGGGCTTCTCCGGCGGTGAGAAGAAGCGCCACGAGATCCTCCAGCTGGAGCTCCTCAAGCCGAAGATCGCCGTTCTCGACGAGACCGACTCCGGTCTCGACGTGGACGCCCTGCGCATCGTCTCCGAGGGCGTCAACCGCGTGCGCGAGTCCGGTGAGGTCGGCACCCTGCTGATCACCCACTACACGCGCATCCTGCGCTACATCAAGCCCGACCACGTGCATGTGTTCGCCGACGGGCGCATCGCCGAGTCCGGTGGCCCCGAGCTCGCCGACAAGCTGGAGGCCGAGGGCTACGAGGCGTACACGAAGGGCGGCGTATCCCTGTGAGCGACGCGCGCACGGCGGCCGGCCGTCACACGGCCTGCGCGGCCCCGGCGCGTCCCGCGGGCGGAGAGAACAGCGAGAGGGGAGCAGTGGCGTGACGCAGTCCCACCAGGGTCTCAGCGGACTTCTGGACACCGAGGCGATCCGCAAGGACTTCCCGGTCCTCGACCGGGTGCTCCACGACGGCAAGCGGCTCGTCTACCTGGACAACGCGGCGACCTCCCAGAAGCCGCGCCAGGTCCTCGACGCCCTGACCGGCTACTACGAGCGGCACAACGCCAACGTCCACCGCGGCGTGCACGTGCTCGCCGAGGAAGCCACGGCGCTGTACGAGGGCGCCCGCGACAAGGTCGCGGCCTTCGTCAACGCCCCCAGCCGCGACGAGGTGATCTTCACCAAGAACGCCTCCGAGTCGCTCAACCTCGTGGCCAACATGCTCGGCTGGGCGGACGAGCCCTACCGGGTCGACCACGACACCGAGGTCGTCATCACGGAGATGGAGCACCACTCCAACATCGTGCCCTGGCAGCTGCTCTCGCAGCGCACCGGCGCGAAGCTGAAGTGGTTCGGGCTCACCGACGACGGCCGCCTCGACCTGTCCACGATCGAGGAGACCATCACGGAGAAGACGAAGATCGTCTCCTTCACCCTGGTCTCCAACATCATGGGCACGATCAACCCGGTCGAGGCGATCGTGCGCCGCGCCCAGGACGTCGGCGCGCTGGTGTGCGTCGACGCCTCCCAGGCGGCGCCCCACATGGTGCTGGACGTCCAGGAGCTCGGAGCCGACTTCGTGGCCTTCACCGGCCACAAGATGTGCGGCCCCACGGGCATCGGGGTGCTCTGGGGGCGGCAGGAGCTGCTGGAGGACCTGCCCCCCTTCCTCGGCGGCGGCGAGATGATCGAGACCGTCTCGATGCACTCCTCGACGTACGCCCCCGCCCCGCACAAGTTCGAGGCGGGTACGCCCCCGATCGCACAGGCCGTCGGGCTGGGCGCGGCCGTGGACTACCTGGCCTCGATCGGCATGGAGCGGATCGCGCAGCACGAGCACGCGATCACCGAGTACGCCGTGCGCAGGCTGCTGGAGGTCCCCGACCTGCGGATCATCGGCCCCTCGACGGCCGAGGACCGCGGCGCCGCGATCTCCTTCACGCTCGGCGACATCCACCCGCACGACGTGGGCCAGGTCCTCGACGAGCAGGGCATCGCGGTGCGCGTGGGACACCACTGCGCGCGCCCCGTCTGCCTGCGGTACGGAATTCCCGCGACCACGCGGGCGTCCTTCTATCTGTACTCCACGCCGGCTGAGGTCGACGCCCTCGTCGACGGCCTGGAGCACGTCCGGAACTTCTTCGGCTAGGGGACGATGTGAAGCTGGATTCCATGTACCAGGACGTCATCCTGGACCACTACAAGAACCCCCACGGGCGGGGCTTGCGTGACGGTGACGCCGAGGTGCACCACACCAATCCGACCTGCGGTGACGAGATCACCCTCCGGGTGAGGTACGAGGGCTCGCGCGTCGCCGACGTCTCGTACGAGGGGCAGGGCTGCTCCATCAGCCAGGCCAGTGCCTCCGTCCTCAACGACCTGCTGGTCGGCAAGGAGCTGGCCGAGGCGCGTCGGATCCAGGACACCTTCCTGGAGCTGATGCAGTCCAAGGGGCGCATCGAGCCCGACGACGCCATGGAGGAGGTGCTGGAGGACGCCGTGGCCTTCGCCGGCGTCTCCAAGTACCCGGCCCGGGTGAAGTGCGCCCTGCTGAGCTGGATGGCCTGGAAGGACGCCACCGCCCAGGCCCTGGGCGAGGCAGCCGACGCCGAGCCCGCCGACGCCGAGAGGAAGACGGCATGAGCGAGAACGAGACCACGGCCCTGAAGCCGGCCTCCGAGGAGGAGGTCCGCGAGGCGCTGTACGACGTCGTCGACCCCGAACTGGGCATCGACGTGGTCAACCTGGGCCTGATCTACGGCATCCACATCGACGACTCCAACGTCGCCACCCTGGACATGACGCTGACATCCGCGGCCTGCCCGCTGACCGACGTCATCGAGGACCAGGCCAAGTCGGCCACGGACGGCATCGTGAACGAGTTGAAGATCAACTGGGTCTGGATGCCGCCGTGGGGCCCGGAGAAGATCACGGACGACGGGCGCGAGCAGCTGCGCGCCCTCGGCTTCAACGTCTGACCGGCGTCCCCGCGACACCCGGCTCCGGGCGGACCTGCCGGGGCCGGGCTCGCCGGGTCGCTGCGGACAGGGCCGTGCCCGCCGGTACACCGGCGGGCGCGGCCCTTTCGCCTGACCGGATCGCCGTGGACTGCCGCGACCCCGCCCGGCCTGCCGACTTCTCGTGCCGGCCGCTGGACCGGCGGACAGTGTTCGGACGCCGACGAGGTCGTCATCGGCTCGGGCCCCGATGTGTTGCCCGGCCCGGTCTTCCTGCCCGTCCCCGAGCGGAAGACGGGGAAGAACCGGCTCCACCTGGACCTGACCCGGCGACCAGGAGGCCGAGGTGGCCCGCCTCCTCGGCCTGGGCGCCCGCCGCATCGACGTCGGACAGCTGCGGAGCGCCCCTCGGGTGGTCCTCGCCGATCCCAACACGCCGGACCAGCGGTTCTCCGGGACGTACTGGTCAGGGCGTGGAACGAACGCCCCGCCCACGTGCCGGCAACGCGCGAGCTGGGCGGTTGCGGGGGCCTCAGACGGGCCAGTGGTCGGCTGGGTCGTCCAGCCAGGCGGTGTGCCCTTCCGCCGTCACGGTGAGCCCGAACCGCTCATGGCCGGGCTCGCCCTTGTCCCGCCACCACTCATAGGCCGCCTCTGCTTCGTCCCACAGACGGCGGGTCCCGGACTGCCAGACCGACGCCGTACCCGAGTCACGGAACATCACGCACGCCCATGACCTGTCACTGAGGCTGTACAGCCACACGGGCCGTGCGCCCTCGCGCCTTTCGGCCACCACATGTGCGCAGTCGCGCACACGCAGCCCGACCGCGAACCTTTGGGGACTGAACCGATCCGCTCCAAGGAACGCGCCCTCCGTGACCGTGGTGGACGACTTGTCACGGTCTCCCACGCCGCCGTCCACGTACTCCTGGTGAACCAGCGGGGCGAGACGCTGAGCCCGTAGCTTCATGAACTCCACAGGCCCCGTGAACGCACCTGACGCGCTGCTGCCGTCCCCGGCGACCACCAGCCGGGCCACGGCGTCACCGTTGCCCCAATGGGTTCCCCACGGGACAACGATCACCCCTCGCGGCCGACACTGGGCCACCCACGCGTGCGGGATGGTCCGTAGTCCGCACGTGGCGATGATCCGGTCATACGGCGCGGCGTCGGCGCAGCCGGTGAAGCCGTCACCGTGGACGACGCGAACGGGCGTGCCGAACCGCACCAGGGCGGCGCGTGCGGCGTCTGCAACCGCTCGATCCACCTCGATGGTCACGACGTTCTCAGCGCCGAGCCTGCGCGCCAGAAGGGCGGCGTTCCAGCCGGTACCCGTGCCGACCTCCAGCACGCGGCCACCAGGGGGAACGTCCAGGTCCCGCAACATGCGGAACACCACACTCGGCATGGAGGCGGACGACGTGGGCATCTGCCCCGGTTCGCTGCCCTGGTGCGCGCCGTCGTCCCACTGCGTCACGATCGGCACGTCAGCATCCGCGTAGCCCTGCCACTCCTGCGGGTCATCGCTGTGGGACACGGGCACGCTGCGCCCGGATGCCATGTCGAACGGCCAGATGAGATTCGGCAGGAAGGCGGAGCGGGGGACGCTTGCGTACGCAGGTGCCCAGTCCGCGGAGAGGAGACCACCTGTCATGAGGACGCGCCCCAGCTCGGTGCGGCCGGGGCGGTCCTGGTGTGCGTCGGCTGTCACGATGTTCGTGACCCTACTTCTTCGGCGGGTTGGGTACGCCGGGTCCGCCGTCCGGGGTGGGCGGCTGGTGCGGGCCGGGGTAGGGCTCCCCCGGCAAGCCGTCGCCCCCGCTACCGCCACCGTTGGTCAGTACGGGCAGTGTCATGACGTACTCCCTTGTCTCGTCGGCCTGTGTACCTGCACCCGCCCTGACTGCCGACCGTCGCGCAGACAGCGGGGCGGGTCGTCCCCTTGCCCGGACTCGAACCGGGGCCTCCGCGCGCTCACGGTGATGTGACGAGCTTCCGCGCGCGGGCTCTTCCTGACTGAGCTACAAGGCGTGGTGCCCGTCCCCGTGTCGGGATCCCTCCGGCGGTGGGAAACCGGAACAAGGCGTCCGGCGCGGGGACGGGGGTCTACCGGTGCATCTCTCTGAATCGGTCCTCATACGGTCGGGCCGGGGTCCGGAGCCGGTCCCGTTCGCGGTCGGCGGCCGGACGCAGCCGGTTCCGGTAGGCATCCCACTTCGGCCGGTCGAGCGGCAAGCCACACAGCGTGCCCGTCCCGTTCGGCCATCACGCCCGGCATCTCGTCGTCCAGGTGGAACCCGAGCATTCCGGGGCGCAGGTCCGAGGGACGCGTGAAGCCGGACGGGCGGCCCCTGGCCGCAACGGCGCGTGTCACTGCGGGAGAACGGGTTGAGCCATCGTCGCCACGCCCTTTCGCCGTGCCGCTGTCTGTAACGAACCTACTCACAGCGTGGCCGCTCAGGCGTAGGCTCAACAGGGGCGGAGCCATTCCAACCGGGGCGGAATGCCGGGGAGTTGAATGTATGAGCGAAGGTGTCGAGCAAGCGAACGGGCCTGCCAACGCTGCCGCCTACTTCGGCCAGGAGGTCCAGGCGCTACGCGAGTCGCTGGGCATGTCGCAAGGGCAGTTCGCGGCAGAGCTGCACTACCAGCAGGCGCAGGTCAGCAAGGTGGAGAACGGCGTGGTGCTGGCATCGGCAGCGTTCACAGCGGCCATGGACCGCGTAGCCGGTACGCCAGGGGTGTACACCCGGCTGCGAGCCAGACTGAGCAAGGCAGGGCATCCTTCGTGGTTCGTTCCGTACATCACGCTCGAGGAGTCGGCGAGCGGCGTCACGGACTACTCCTGCACCTTCCTCATGGGGCTGTTGCAGACACCGGACTACGCGGCAGCCGTGTTCCGCGCCGCGCACCCGCGCGAGTCCGCTGACCAGATCAAGAGCCGCGTTGAGGCTCGGCTCATGCGCCGAGAGGTGATGGAGCGGGAGGAACCACCGCTCCTGTGGGTGATCGTGCACGAAGCTGTCCTACATGCCGAAGTGGGCGGCCGGTCCGTCATGCTCGCTCAGCTCGAAGGCCTCGTGTCGCAGATGGAATCACCCCACGTAACGGTTCAGGTTCTGCCCTACTCGGCGGGTGCGGCTCCCGCCCACCTGCCGTTCACGCTGCTCTCGTCCACCGGCAAGCCCCACGCGGTCTACACCGAAACGCCCACCCATGGTGGGCAGGTGGACGACACGGCTAGCGTGGTGGCTACTGCGGTCGGCACGTTCGATCGTCTACGCATGACGGCACTCTCCGAACATGAGTCGCTGGCCCGGATTCGCAAGATCATGGAGGATCACGCGAGATGAGCAACGCCCACAGCCCCCGCCCTGCTCGGTGGGTCAAGAGCACATACAGCGGTGGCGACGGGGGCCAGTGCATCGAGTGGGCCCTCGACCAGGCGACGACCACCGGTGCAGTCCGGGTCCGCGACAGCAAGAACCCGAACGGCCCCCAGCTGACCCTGACGCACGGGACCTTCGCTCAACTGGTGGAGATCGCCAAGCACGCCGAGCTGTAGCACCCACCCCGCCGGACCGGAATCCCCGTCACCCACTCCCGGGGCGGCGGGGCGCGCGTTCCTGCCGTTGGATCTTTCGATGGAAGATACTCGTGCGGGATTGCGTGACAATGCGTGTTCAACTCGGTCCGACGATGTCTGGATCGAAGTTGAACCAGTACAGGGTACAGAGGTGCCTTCACCTCGCGGTTGGGAAGGCTTCATTTCCCGAGGTGCCCCCACCTGTTCCGCCACTGAACGTCACCATCGCGTGTAAGGCGGCGGTCCGTGCCGCACCGGGCCGCAGGGCGTGCGGCCCCCGGGCCCGTGCCGGCCGCCCCGTCGGCCTCCCGCCCTAGACAGTGCCCGCCGGGCAGGAGGCGCGGGCGTCGTGGGCGCTGAGTGCGGCCCGGACCCGGACGACGTCGCTGCCCGAGGTCGCGTCGAGGCCGGTGGCCTCCGCGGCACGGCGCAGCCGGTAGTCCACCGTGTTCGGGTGGATCCGCAGCCGCTCGGCCGTGAGCTGCCGGCTCAGCCCGCTCTGCAGGAAGACCCGCAGCGTGCCGAGCAGCTCGGGGCGGCCCTCCAGCGGGCGCATCAGGTCCGCGAGTGCGTCGCGCGCCGGGCCCGGCTGCATCAGCTGGTACTCCAGCAGCACCTCCGAGAGCAGATGCAGGCCGGGCCCCCTGCCCGAGGCCGTCGCCACCCGGCGGATGTCCTGGGCGAGCCGGGCCGCGTCGCGCACCCCCTCCGGCGCGGCCGCCGCCGCCCCGGCCCGGATCTCCACCCCCGCCACCCGGCTCATGTGGGAGACCACCCCCGACAGCCGCTGCCAGTCCCCGGGGCCCACCTCCCCCGGCCCGACCCGGTGCGGCACCAGCGCGATCCCGCCGTCCGGCCCCAGGGAGGACAGCACCGCCCCGTCGGTGTGCCGTTCCAGCTCCACCCGCAGCCGCCGCAGCTTGCGCTTGGTGGCGATCACCGGGCTCACCCCGTCGGCGCTCTCGTCCGGGTGCAGTCCGATGCCCAGGGCGAGCACCAGGTAGCAGGGCGGCAGCTCGAACCCCCGGTCGCGGGCCCCGGCGCGCACGTCCCCGCCGTCCAGCAGCGCGGTCAGCACCCCCTGACGCACCAGCTGCTCCTCGCCCGCCGTGGCGTGGCGCACCGCCACGTACCCCTCGACGACCGTGGCGGTCATCTGCTCGACGAACCGCAGCACCAGCAGGGCGGTCTCCTGGACGGCAGCCATGTCCCCGGGGCCCGCGTGGGAGAGCATCCGGGCCAGGCACTCCTGGGCGCCGACGTGGTAGGCCCGGATCACGGCCTCGACCGGAACGCCCTCCTCGGCGCGCTTGGCGGCGGACTGCCGCAGTACCTGCAGGCGCTCCTCGCCCGGCAGCTCACCGGAGCGCAGGATCGCGAGGAAGGTCCGGATGCCCTGCTCGATCACGCGCCGGGTCTCGCTGCCCAGCTGCTCGGTCGGCAGCGTCCCGTATACGGGCACCCGGGCGACCAGCCGGGCCAGGACGGCTGAGGTGAGTTCCGGCAGCGCGGCGGCCAGCCGCGCCTGCAGCGGTACACCGCCGAAGGAGAGCGGCTCCCAGGCGGCGGCCTCCGCCGTCCGCTCCGTGACACCCCGATCCATGGTGAGACCCCCGACATCTCGTCCTTACTTCCCGGTAACCAAGGTCGCCGCAGCGCAGCCGGGGTGTCAAGGCGCGTGCGCCCGCGTGCTGCACGCCGTGGGGCGCCGCCCCCGCCGCGCCGGATGCCGGGCGCGGGGCGCCCCGCCCGGCACCTGAGACCGGTTCGCTCCCGCGCGCCCCGGACCGTTAGGTTTCCTGTCATGACTGACTCGCCCGACAGCACCACCGCTCAGCGCACCACCGGCGCCGTCGCCGCCGGCCTGGCCACCCTCACCCCCGAGGGCGTCGTCCTCGACACCTGGTTCCCCGCGCCCCGGCTCGCCGAGGAGCCCGGCCCCGCGGCCACCGAGAGGCTGACGGCCGAGCAGGCCGTCGAACTGCTCGGTGCGGGTGCCGCCAAGGCCGTCGGCACCGATGCCCGGCGCGGCGTCGAGGTCGTGGCCGTCCGCACGGTGATCGCCTCCCTCGACGACAAGCCGCTCGACGCCCACGACGCCTACCTGCGTCTCCACCTGCTCTCCCACCGGCTGGTCCGGCCGCACGGGCAGAACCTGGACGGCGTCTTCGGCCTGCTCGCCAACGTGGCCTGGACGAGCCTCGGCCCCGTCGCGGTCGACCGGCTGGAGGAGGTACGGCTCAACGCCCGTGCCGAGGGGCTGCACCTCCAGGTCACCTCCGTCGACAAGTTCCCGCGGATGACGGACTACGTGGCTCCCAAGGGCGTGCGGATCGCCGACGCCGACCGGGTGCGCCTCGGCGCCCACCTCGCCGAGGGCACCACCGTGATGCACGAGGGCTTCGTCAACTTCAACGCCGGCACCCTCGGCACCTCCATGGTCGAGGGCCGGATCTCCGCGGGCGTCGTCGTCGGGGACGGCTCGGACATCGGCGGCGGCGCCTCCACCATGGGCACCCTCTCCGGCGGCGGCAACGTCCGCATCGTGATCGGCGAGCGCTGCCTCGTCGGTGCCGAGGCGGGCGTGGGCATCGCGCTGGGCGACGAGTGCGTCGTGGAGGCGGGGCTGTACGTGACGGCGGGCACCCGCGTCACGCTGCCGGACGGCCAGATCGTCAAGGCGCGGGAGCTGTCCGGGGCGAGCAACATCCTCTTCCGCCGCAACTCGGTCTCCGGTGCCGTCGAGGCCCGCCCGAACAACGCGGTGTGGGGCGGCCTCAACGAGGTCCTGCACAGCCACAACTGACCATCGGCGGCCGCGGCCTGCGGCCGTCCCGGCGATCAACGCTCCGACCTGCCTCCGAGCGGTCGGCGGCCGTCGACGCTGGTCATCGTCGAGCGCCCTTCCCACGGCCCGGGGGGGGGCGCTCGACTCGTTGCGGGACACACGCCCCGCGAGATCCGGGTCCGCTGCGGCTGCGGCTGCGGCTGCGGCTGCGGTCTGCGCTTGGACGCGGGACGGCCGGGCCGCGCGCGGGAAACCCCGTCGACGGCGCGGAAGCCCCCTTGCTACGGTGCGCGGATGCCCGCGATCAAGCAGTTCCAGGTCACCTTCGACTGCGCGGTACCCGAGCGCGTCGCCCGCTTCTGGTGCGAGGTGCTGGGGTACGTCATGCCCCCGCCCTCGGCGGAGTTCGCCACCTGGGAGGACTACCGCCGCGCCCAGCCGCCGGAGAAGCAGGGCTCGTGGGCGGCGTGCCAGGACCCTTCGGGCGCCGGCCCCCGGCTGTACTTCCAGCGCGTCCCCGAGGGGAAGGCGGCCAAGAACAGGGTGCACCTCGACGTGCGGGCGGGCACCGGCCTCGTCGGGCAGGAACGCCTTGCCGCGCTGGAGGCCGAATGCGCACGACTCCTCGCGCTCGGCGCGGTCCACGTGCGGACGATGGTCGCGGACGAGGAGAACGAGTCCTGCATCGTGATGCAGGACGTCGAGGGCAACGAGTTCTGCCTCGACTGACCGGTTCTCCGGCCCCGGGACGCGCCTGCCGAGGGCTCGCCGTCCCGGGGCCGGTCCGGCCCGCGCGGGGAAGAGGCGCGGGCCGGACCGGACGCCGGTGCTACGGGCGGAAGCGCAGCACCTGCGGGTCGTGGTCGCTGTTCTGGTCGGCGAACTCCGCGTTGATGTGCACGCTGTCGTAGGCGAAGCGGCGGATCGCCGGGCTGGTCAGGATCTGGTCCAGCACCTGGCTGTTGCCGTCGTAGACGTAGGAGTAGCGCTCGGAGCGCGGCAGGGAGGTGATCGCCGCGTGGAGCACGCCGCCGTGTGTCAGCGCCCGCGTGGTCCCCGAGAACTCGAAGTCGTTGATGTCGCCGACCACCAGGACCCTGGCCCGCCGCTCGGTCGCGAGGACGTCCTTCACGAAGGTGTTGACCGTCTGCGCCTGGAGCAGGCGCTGCGCCTCCGAGGAGCGGTTCGGCGGCTGGTGGTGCGAGGTGAGCGACTCGTCGCCGCCCTTGGACGCGAAGTGGTTGGCGATCACGATCACCGGGCGCCCCCGGAAGCGGAACTCGCCCGCCAGCGGCTTGCGGCTGTCCTCCCAGGCGGCGTTCGCGGGGTCGATCCGGCCGGGGGAGTGGGTCAGCGCCGCGCGGCCCCGCTCGCGCACCACCCCGGTGGCGGTCGTGGCGTCGGCCGCGCCCCGGTCGGTGAAGGACACCCGCTCGGGGTTGAAGAGGAACACCTGGCGGATGTTGCCGCCGGGCTGGCCGCCGTCCTGGTTGTTCTCCGGGTCGACGGCGCGCCACTCGTAGGCCGGGCCGCCCGCCGCCTTGATCGCGTCCGTGAACATGGTCAGCGTCCGCTCGGCCGAGACGGTGCCGTCGTTCTTGCTGCCCGTGTCGTCCTGGATCTCCTCCAGGGCGAGGATGTCGGGGGACGCCAGGTTCTCCACGACCGCCCGGGCGAGGGCGTCGAACTTCTCCTGCGGGTCCGAGGGGTCGAGGTTCTCGACGTTGTAGGTGGCCACCGCCAGTTCGCCGGAGCGCTGCGGCCGGGTCTTCTCCGGACGCAGGCCGCGGTCGTGCACCGTGCCGAGGGTGCGGGCCGCCAGCGTGTAGCCGCCGTACTGGTTGAAGTCGAGTGGGCCCTCGGTGGTGCCCAGAAGGTCTCCGACGTTCGCGTCCGGGAAGGGCTGCTCGGCCAGCGGGGTGAGCGACTGCACCTTCAGGCGGCCGGTGTTCTGGGAGCCGTAGGAGCCGTAGACCGTGCCACCGCGCAGGTTGGCGTGCTCCCACGGCTTGACCGTCACCCACAGCTCGGCGTAGGGGTTGGTGGCCCCGACCACCCGCGAGGTGCCGATGCGGATGTTGGTGCCCTCCAGGGACTCGTAGTAGTCCAGGGCGTACGAACGGGGGCGCAGAGTGCGGCCGTTGATGCTGCCCCCGTCCTCGGGGTCGCCCTGCGGGGCGTACGCCGACGGCACCGACCAGGCCCACACGGTCACGGGGGCCGGGACCGGGTTGCCCTGGGAGAGGACGGTCACGGTCGGCTTGGATATCTGGGTCACCGACTGGTTGCCGGAGGAGGTCCCGCCGGGGACGTACTCGCCGACGGTGCCGGAGACCAGCACGTCGTCGCCGACGGAGACGGTGGGCACCGAGCCGGTGTAGACGAACACGCCCTCGCTGGTGGCCGGGTCGTCGTCGGGCCGGGTGTCCTGGATCCAGAAGCCCCGCGAGCCGTAGGTCCGCACGCCCGTGACGATGCCCGGCACGTCGGCGACCTGGCTGCCCGCGAGTGGCGAGATACGGGTGGTGCCCTGGATGTCATGGATGCGCACCGAGGGGTTCTCGGCCGCGGAGGCGCCGGTGGAGCCGGCGAGCAGGCCCGCGGCGAGCGCGGCGGCGACGAGCGCCGCGACGGCGGGGGTTCTCGGTACGACGGAGGAAGGCATCAACGTACTCCGGTGATGAGAGGTGAGGGGTTTCGCGCTGTTCCACGGTCGTGAACAGGACAAGCTCTACGCGCGTCAATCTCTTGGCTGGGAAGCCCACTTGTCAAGAGCTGCCGTCTGTACGTACAGGGAAGCGCAGGTGAACCGCCCCGCCGGGGGCGCCCGGCGGGGCGCGGCGGCCGCCCGGACGGGGCGAACCCCGGCCCCCGGGGCACTAGGCTGGACGTGCCCCGACAGAGCCCACGAGGCCGACCGGGCCCGTACGCGCGGAGGAGACCCGATCCAGATGCCAGAAGACCGCCCCGCCCTCCCGCCGGTGCTGCTGCCCTCGGACGCGGAACTGGCCCGGGACGCCCTCGCCGCCCCGCTGCTCGCGCGGGCCGTGCGGCTCGCGCGCTGGGCGGGCCCGGGGACCCGGGTCGGTGCGGGCGGCGAACTCGTCGAGGAGCAACTCGCGCCCGCCGCGCGGGAGCTGGGGCTGCCCGACGGTCCCGACGACGACGGCCCGGCCTACGCCAGCGAGGCGTGGCGGGTCGCCGTCGACACCGGCCTCGTGGACGTCGAGGACCCGCAGGACGAGGACGGGCCCGAGCCCGCCGGGGCCCCCGGCGGACCGGCGGGGAGCACGGCCGGGGAGGCGACGGGCGGTGCCGTCGCGGGGGCCAACCTGGCGCTGGTCACCCGGGGTTCGCCGAAGGACGTCCTCGGACTGTGGCTGGACGCCCTCGACGTGGCGCTCGCCGACGCGGAGGCGCCCGTCGTGGACGACATCGGCGCGCTCGTCGGCGAGGACGGCGAGATCGACTTCGAGGCGCTCGACTGGGACCCCGAGGCCGAGGCCGAGTTCCTGGAGGGCGTCCTCCTCAACCTCTACCTCCTCACGGTCTCGGAAGGCGCCGAGGCCGCGGCGGTCCCCCTCCCGGCCCTCGCCGCCTCGGTGGTCGTGCCGGAGGATATGGCGGAGCCCACCGACGAGGTGCTGGAGCAGGTCTCCGAGGCGATGATGCGCCTGGACGACCAGTTCCGGCTGCTGGAGCCGATCGGGCTGGTGGCCTACCAGCCCGTCGACGAGGCGCTGATGGCCGCCGAGGACGACGCCGACGACGGGGAGGAGCCCGCGGAGGAGGACCTCAGCCGCTACGGCCTGGTCCGCCTCACCGCGCTCGGCCTGTACGGCGTCCGCGCGCGGCTGCTGGAGGCCGGGCTCGCGGCACCCGCCGTGGGCGAGCTCGCGGACAAGGGCGCCGACGTCCTGCTGGACGGGCTCGCCCACTATCCCGAGGCCGCCGTCCACGCCGAGACCGAGCAGTGGCTCGCCCCGCGTCCGCCGGCCGAGGCCGCCCGTGAACTGCTCGCCGCCGCCCGGGGGCGCGACGAGGGCGGGCCGCTGCGCCGACTGCACTGCCAGCAGGCGCTGGCCCTCGTCGGCCCCCGGGCCGAGGCCCCGGTGCGCGCGGTGCTCGACGACGCCGAACTGGGCGGACTGGCCCGGGTGTGGCTCGCCGAGCACGGTGCCGCGGACGTGCCGCCCCCGCCCGAGTCGATGGTCTTCTGGCTCGCCGTCGACACGATCGCCGCCCAGCTGGCCGCCGGCGGAGAGACGGGCGAACTCCGGGAACTCGTGGAGGGGCTGGTGGGCCAGCACCGGGGCTTCTTCGACGCGGCCTGGCGGGTCGACCACCCGGCGACCGCACGGGTGCTGGAGGCCATGGGGACCCTGCACCCGGACAAGGGCCTCGCCAAGGAGGCCCGCAAGGCGGCGTTCAAGGCGCGCTCGCGCACCGGGGCGGCCTGAGGCCGCCCCCGTGCGCCGTGTCTGCCGGCCGGGGCGCGGATGCCGGCCGCCCCGCCCCGTGGAGGAGCAGAGGCGGCCGACGGGTCCGCCGGTCCCGTCAGCCGCCGTCGGCGTCCGTGCGGGGGAGGACGACCGGCGGTCCGGACGCCTTCGCCGCCACCGCGACACCGCCCCTGGCCGACGTCGTCGTCCTGTCGTCCGGCGCGCCCGGCTCCGTCAGGACGGCCCCGGCCGGCCGTTCCCGTGCCTCCGGCCCGGGGAGGAGGCCACCGGGTGCAGCCGGGCCGTCGTCGAAGCCGCCGTACGGGGTGTCCACCGGCAGCCCGCAGAACGGTTCCGGGCCCGGGCCCGGTCACCCGCCCCTCGCCGTTCCGCACGGTGGCGCCGGGGACTCCCGCCGTGCCCGCGGGACTCCCCGGGGCTCAGAGCGCCTGGGCCGCGGGCTTGACCATGCCGCGCACGGTACGCGACTTCACGAAGTCGCCCATCGCCGTCATCTCCCACTCGCCGGAGAACTGGCGGATCAGCTTCGCCATGATGACGCCGGTCTGGGGCTCGGCGTCCGTGAGGTCGAAGCGCACCAGCTCCTCCCCGGTGGCGGCGTCGATCAGGCGGCAGTACGCCTTGGCGACCTCGGTGAACTTCTGCCCGGAGAAGGAGTTCACCGTGAACACCAGACCCGTGGCGTCGGCGGGCAGGCGGCCCAGGTCCACCACGATGACCTCGTCGTCGCCCGCGCCCTCGCCCGTCAGGTTGTCCCCGGAGTGCTTGATGGCGCCGTTGAGGATGGAGAGCTTGCCGAAGTAGCAGCTGTCCAGGTGGTTGCGCCGGGGGCCGTAGGCGATGACCGAGGCGTCCAGGTCGATGTCCTTGCCCCGGAACGCGGGCTCCCAGCCGAGGCCCATCTTCACCTGGGAGAGCAGCGGGCGCCCGCCCTTGACCAGCGACACCGTCTCGTTCTTGCGCAGGCTGACCCGGCCCTTGTCCAGGTTCACCTTCCCCGCACCGGGCGCGGGCGCCGGGGGCGCGGGCGGGGCCTGGGGCGCGGCGGCCGGAACCGCGGCGACGGGGGGAGCCGGGGGTGCGGGGGGCATCGGAGGAGCCGCGGGGGCCGCGGCGGCGGGGGGAGCCTCGTCCACCGACACGCCGAAGTCGGTCGCGATGCCCGCCAGGCCGTTCGCGTAGCCCTGGCCCACCGCCCGGGCCTTCCACGCCCCGCCGCGGCGGTAGAGCTCGACCACCACCAGCGCCGTCTCGGACCCCAGCCGGGGCGGCGTGAACGAGGCCAGCGCGCTGCCGTCGTCGGCGTTGCGGACGGTCGCGGTCGGCTCGATGCCCTGGAAGGTCTGCCCCGCCGCGTCCGGGCTCGCCGTGACGACGACCCTCTCGATACCGGGCGGGACCGCCGCGGTGTCCACCACCACCGCGTCCGGGGCCGTCCCGCCGCCGGACCGGTAGCTGACACCGGGGCCCTGCGGCTGGTTGTAGAAGATGAAGTCGTCGTCGGAGCGCACCTTGCCGTCGGCGGTGAGCAGCAGGCCCGATACGTCGAGCCGCACCGGGGCGGTGACGTCCACCGCCACGCGCACGGCGGTGAGAGGGATGTTCGAGCCGGGGGTCATAGCTGTCATGAAAGGCGTAACGAGCGAGTCCGCTTTACCGTTCCCTTACTCTTTCGGCCCCGTGCTCCCGGGCGCTCCTCGGCCCCGTGCTCCCGAGGCGCTCCTCCGGTCCCTTCGGCGACCGGCTCGGGGGGACGCCCGTCGCCGCGGTCGGGCTCTCGTGACGCCCCGCCCCGGGTTTCCGGGCCACCGGTGCCCGGTCCGCCGCCCCGGACGGGGCGGACCGGAAGCCGGGCGGAATGCGGGGCGCCGCCGCGGTGTTCCCCCTGCGGCCGCCGTCGCAACCGGCGGCAGACCCGTACGACCTGGAGTGATGAGAGAACCATGCGTGTCGAGATCTGGTCCGACGTGGCGTGTCCCTGGTGCTACATCGGCAAGGCCCGCTTCGAGAAGGGGCTCGCCGCGTTCGCCCACCGCGACGCGGTCGAGGTGGTGCACCGCTCCTTCGAGCTCGACCCGCACCGCGCGCCGGGAGACGTCGCCCCGGTGATCGACATGCTCGCGCGGAAGTACGGCCGCACCCTCGACGAGGCCCGCGCCATGGAGGAGCACGTCGCCTCCAACGCCCGCGCCGAGGGGCTCGGCTACCGCACCGAGGGCCGCGACCACGGCAGCACCTTCGACATCCACCGGCTGCTCCACCTCGCCAAGGCCCGCGGCCGCCAGGACGCGCTGCTCTCGCTCGCCTACCGTGCGAACTTCGCCGAGGAGCGCTCCGTCTTCGACCGCGCCGTCCTGGTGGACCTGGGCGTCGAGGCCGGGCTGGAGGAGGCCGAGGTGCGCGCCGTGCTCGACGACCCCGCGGCCTACGCCGAGGAGGTGCGGGCCGACGAGAGCGAGGCGGCCTCGCTCGGCGCCACCGGTGTGCCGTTCTTCGTCTTCGACCGGCGCTACGGGGTCTCGGGCGGCCAGCCGGCCGAGCTGTTCACCCAGGCTCTGGAGCAGGCGTGGCGGGGCCGCCAGGACACCGGGCCCGCGACCGGCGCGGTGCCGGAGGCCCGGCACCCCGCCGGCCCCGGCGGGGCCGCCGCCTGCGACGCCGACGGGGCCTGCGAGGTCCCCGCCCGCTGAGGGCCGTCCCGCCCTCCCCGCCGCTCGAAGGCGAGCACGGCGGGTGCGTGCTCCGCGCGAAGGGCCCGCGGCCGGGCGCGGGCGATGGCGGCACCGTACCGGCCAACACCCGGCCCGGCCCCGCCGGTTGACCGGCGGCCGTGCGCGGACCAGGGTGATCACATGGAGACGACACCGAGCACCCCCGGCCTTCATCCGCTGGCCGCAGCCGAGTTCGCGCCCGCCTCGACCTACCTCAACACCTCGCTCTGCGGGCTGCTGCCGCACCGGGCGGTGCGCGCCGTGGGCAGGCTGGCGCAGGAGCTGGCCGACGGGCGGGCGGGCGGCTCCGGGGACTGGGCCGCCGTCGAGGCGGTGCGGGCCTCCTTCGCCCGGATCGCGGGTGTGGACGCGACCCGGGTGGCCGTCGGCGGATCGGTCTCCGTCCATGTCGGGCTGATCGCCGCGTCGATGCCGCGCGGGGCGGAAGTCCTCTTCCCCGAGGGCGAGTACGCCTCCGTGATCACACCCTTCACGGTGCGCGGCGACCTCACGGCGCGCTTCGCACCGCTGGAGTCGCTGGCCGAGGCGGTCGGGCCGGACACGGCGCTCGTCGCGCTGTCCTCGGTGCAGTCCTCGGACGGCCGCGTGGCCGATCTGGAGGCCGTCCGGGCGGCGGCCGCGGCGCACGGGGCGCGCACGCTGCTCGACGCGAGCCAGTCGGCGGGCTGGCTGCCGCTGCGCGCGGGGGAGTGGGACTACACCGTGACCGGCGGCTTCAAGTTCCTGCTCTGCCCCCGCGGGGTGTCCTTCCTGACGGTGACGGAGGAGGCGCAGCGCACGCTGCTGCCGATGCACGCGGGCACCTTCGCCGCGGAGCGGCTGTGGGAGACGGTGTACGGCCCCATCGGCGAACTCGCCCACTCGGCGCGCCGCTACGACGAGCCCCCGGCCTTCCTCTCCTACCACGCCGGGCGCCAGTCGCTGGCCCTGGTGGAGGAGGTCGGCACCGAGGCGCTCCATGCCCATGCGCTGAGCCTGGCCGACCGCTTCCGCGCCGGTCTGGAGGCCCTCGGCCGGGAGCCGGTGCAGGCGGCTTCGGCCGTCGTGGGGGTGACCGGGCTCGGCGGGTGCGCCGAGGCGCTGGCCGCCGACGGCATCTCGGTGTCGGCGCGGGCGGGGAACCTGCGGGCCGCCTTCCACCTGTACAACACCGCGCACGACGTGGACCGCGCGCTGGACGCGATCGAGCGGGCCGTGGGGAAGCGGGCCTGAGCAGCCCCGGAACCGCGCGCCGGGCGCCCGCCCCGGAGCGCCGCTCGGCTCAGCCCGGGACGGGGCCGGGCTCGGCGGCGCACTCCGGCACGGCGAGGCCCTCGGGCGCCGCGGCCTCCCGCCCGAGGGGGCAGTCCGCCGACTCCACGCAGAGGTTGGCCTCGACCTTGCCCAGCAGCCGGGCCAGCTCCTGCCGCTCCCCGGGTTCCAGGCCGGCCAGGGACCACTCCTCCAGCTCGGTCCACGCCGCGGTGACCTCCGTCAGCAGGGAGCAGCTGCGCTCGGTCGCCTCGACGAGCACCGCCCGGCGATCGGACGGGTCGGGGCCGCGGCGGACGTGCCCGGTCTGCTCCAGGCGCTGGAGCATCTTGGTCACGGTCGAGGGGTCGAGGCCGACGCCCCGGATCAGTTCGGACTGGCGGACCGGTCCGGCGCCCCACAGCCGCATCATCACGAACTCCTGGCCGGGGTAGAGGTCGAGGCGCCGCAGGAGCTTCCCGGCGGCGATGCGGTGCAGCCTGGCCACCCGTGACAGGGCGTGGCTGACGGGGCCCCCGCGCGCGGCGAACGGAAGGGCGTCACCGCAGGCTGCGTCGCCCTGGGCGCCGGACATGGGGCCTCCTCGGCCGCGGACCGCCGTCGGGCCGCGGGCTGCTCTCGGGTGGCGGGTGCCGGGCCGCCCTTCCGCCGGTGCGGCGGTCGCGGGCCCGCCCCACATGCTGTCACACATTTTATCTTGGCTGGCCAAGTAATGCGCTACAGTGACTCCCGTCGGAATCATTGGCCGACCATATAAACCTGGGAGATCCTCATGACCACAGCCTTCGACCCGGTCCTGCTCGGCGGCCGCCGGCTCGCCAACCGCATCGTCATGGCGCCGATGACCCGCAGCCGCGCCCACGGTCCCGGCCTGACGCCCACGGCCGCCACCACCGAGTACTACCGGCAGCGCGCCGGGGCGGGGCTGATCGTCACGGAGGGGATCCAGCCCTCGCCCGTCGGCCAGGGCTACCCGGACACCCCCGGACTGCACACCGCCGAGCAGGTCGCCGCCTGGCGCGAGGTCACCGACGCGGTGCACGAGGCGGGCGGGACGATCTTCGCCCAGCTCATGCACGCAGGCCGGATCGGCCACCCCTCCCTGCTCCCGGACGGCCTCACCCCCGTCGGCCCCTCGCCGGTCGCCGCCCGCGGGCAGATCTACACCCACACCGGCCCGCGGGACTTCGTCACCCCCGCCGAGCTCACCGGCGACCAGGTGCGGGCCACCATCGCCGACTTCGCGGCCGCGGCGCGCAACGCCGTCGAGGCCGGCTTCGACGGGGTTGAGCTGCACGGTGCCAACGGCTATCTGATCCACCAGTTCCTGGCCCCCGGGACCAACCTGCGCACCGACGCGTGGGGCGGCGGCGACGAGGCGCGCACCCGTTTCGCCGTGGAGGCCGCCAGGGCGGTCGCCCAGGAGATCGGCGCCGACCGCACGGCGCTGCGGATCTCGCCCGGCAACCCGTTCAACGACATCGACGAGCCGGACCCCGAGCCGGTCTACACGGCCCTGGCCGAGGCCGTCGAGCCGCTCGGGCTCGCCTATCTCCACGTCGTCGAGAGCGGCCCCGCCCAGCGCGAACTGGTGCTCACCCTGCGCAAGCTGTTCTCCGGCACCCTGGTGCTGAACCCGGCGACCGAGGGGCCGACCGGACCCGAGTCGCTGACCCTGGTCGAGGACGGCGTCGCGGACCTGGTGGCCTTCGGGGCGCTCTTCCTCGCCAACCCCGACCTGCCGCGCCGGCTGCGTGCCGGGGGCCCGTTCAACACCCCCGACCCCGCCACGTTCTTCGGGGGCGACCACCGCGGCTACACGGACTACCCCGCACTGCCCGCGGAGGAGGGCGCCGCCGCGCAGGGCTGACCCCGTACGGCCCGGCCGCACGGCGCACGACGGCACACGGCCGGGGCAGGTCTCCTGAGGAGGACCTGCCCCGGCCGTGTGCCGGCCGACGCCCGGACGGGGGCGGCGGACGCCCCGCCCGTCGTGCGGGTGCTACGTCACCGGGGTGAAGTCCCGGGCCCCGATGAACTCCGGGCGCCGCACGGGAGCGGAGAAGGGCTCCTCCGCGGTGTTCTCCACGCTGTTGAACACGATGAAGACGTTGCTGCGCGGGTACGGGGTGATGTTGTCGCCCGAGCCGTGCATGCAGTTGCAGTCGAACCAGGTCGCCGAGCCCGCGCGGCCGGTGAACAGCCGGATCCCGTGCTCGCCCGCCAGGCCGGTGAGCGCCTCGTCCGACGGCGTGCCCGCGTCCTGCATCTGGAGCGACTTCTTGTAGTTGTCCTTCGGCGTGGCACCGGCGCAGCCCAGGAAGGTCCGGTGCGAACCGGGCATGATCATCAGCCCGCCGTTGGTGTCCCGGTTCTCGGTCAGCGCGATCGACACCGAGACGGTGCGCATGTTCGGCAGTCCGTCCTCCGCGTGCCAGGTCTCGAAGTCCGAGTGCCAGTAGAAGCCGGAGGCGCCGAAGCCGGGCTTCACGTTGATCCGCGACTGGTGGACGTACACCTCCGAGCCGAGGATCTGGCGGGCCCGGCCCACCACGCGCTCGTCGCGCACCAGGGCGGCGAAGACCTCGCTGATCCGGTGCACCTCGAAGACCGAGCGGACGTCCTGGGAGCGCGGCTCGACGATGGAGCGCTCGTCCGCGCGCACCGCCGGGTCGGCGACCAGCCTCTCCAGCTCGGCCCGGTAGACGGCGACCTCGTCGTCGGTCAGGAGCTCGTCGACGGTGAGGAAACCGTCACGCTCGAAGCCCGCGAGGTCCGCGGTCCCGATCGGCCCCGCGGCACCCGGCGGGGACCAGACGACCGGGTCCTTGCGCGGGGTCAGCACCTCGCGGGCGCCCCGGGTGGGGTACAGGTCGGTGCGTTCGGGTGCGGTGGTCATGCCTCAGTCCTCCTCCGTCAGCAGCGGGTACACGCCGTTCTCGTCATGGTCCTCCCGTCCGGTCACGGGCGGGTTGAAGACGCACACGCAGCGGAAGTCCGTCTTCGGGCGGAGCGTGTGGCGCTCGTGCCCGTCGAGCAGATACATCGTGCCCGGGGAGATCCAGTGCGTCTCGCCCGTCTCGTGGTCGGTCAGCTCGGCCTCGCCCTCCACGCAGAGCACGGCCTCGATGTGGTTCGCGTACCACATCGACGTCTCCGTGCCCGCGTAGAGCACGGTCTCGTGGAGCGAGAAGCCGACCTTCTCCTTCGCGAGCACGATGCGCTTGCTCTCCCACGTGCCGGACGCGGCCCGCACATGGCGATCGGTGTTCTCGATGTCCTTGAGCGATCGGACGATCACGGTACGTTGCTTCCCTTTCGGTGGTGTTGCGGTGGGTCAGGCGGTCTCGCGGACGGCCCGGGCCAGGATGCGCAGGCCCTCGTCCAGCTCGTCCGGGGAGACCGTGAGGGGCGGCAGCAGCTTGACGACCTCGCTCTCCGGGCCGGACGTCTCCAGCAGCAGGCCGAGCTCGAAGGCGCGGGAGCAGATTCTGCCGGCGCGGCTGTGGTCGTCGAACTCGATGCCCCAGACGAGCCCGCGGCCCCGGAAGCTGAGTCCCTGGCCGCCCTCCTCGTCGACGATCGCCAGCAGCGCGCGCTCGACCTGCTCGCCGCGGGCGAGGGTCTGCTTCTCCATCTGCCCGTCGGTCCAGTAGGTGTTCAGGGCGGCCGCGGCGGTCACGAACGCCGGGTTGTTGCCGCGGAAGGTGCCGTTGTGCTCCCCGGGCTCCCAGATGTCCAGCTCGGCGCGGAACAGGCACAGGGACATGGGCAGTCCGTAGCCGCTGATGGACTTCGACAGCGTCACGATGTCCGGCGTGATGCCGGCCTCCTCGAAGGAGAAGAAGCCGCCCGTGCGGCCGCAGCCCATCTGGATGTCGTCGACGATCAGCAGCATGTCCTGGCGCTCGCACAGGTCCTTGAGGGCGCGCAGCCACTCGGGGCGCGCGACGTTGATGCCGCCCTCGCCCTGGACCGTCTCCACGATCACCGCGGCCGGCTTGTTCAGGCCGGAGCCCTGGTCCTCCAGCAGGCGCTCGAACCACAGGAAGTCCGGGACCTGGCCGTCGAAGTAGTTGTCGAAGGGCATCGGGGTGCCGTGGACCAGCGGGATGCCCGCGCCGGCCCGCTTGAAGGCGTTGCCGGTGACGGCCAGCGAGCCCAGGGACATGCCGTGGAAGGCGTTGGTGAACGAGACGATCGCCTCGCGGCCCTTGACCTTGCGGGCCAGCTTGAGCGCGGCCTCGACGGCGTTGGTGCCCGTCGGCCCGGGGAACATGACCTTGTAGGGCAGGTCGCGCGGGCGCAGCACGACGTTCTCGAAGGACTCCAGGAAGGCGCGCTTGGCCGCGGTGGCCATGTCCAGGCCGTGGGTGATGCCGTCGCGCTCCAGGTAGTCGATCAGAGCGCGTTTCAGGACCGGGTTGTTGTGCCCGTAGTTGAGCGAGCCGGCACCGGCGAAGAAGTCCAGGTAGGTGTGGCCGTCCTCGTCGTGCAGATAGCTGCCCTGCGCGCGGTCGAAGACGGCGGGCCAGCCGCGGCAGTAGCTGCGGACCTCGGACTCGAGGGTCTGGAAGACGCTGAGGGCGGGAGGGGTGATGGTCACGGCGGTCTCCAAGGGTGGGGGGGTCAGGCTGCGAGCGGGCCGATGCGGTAGAGCACTTCCGGCTGGTGCGTCCCCTCGGGGAACAGCCCGCCGTCGAAGAGCACCTCGCGGCGCAGCGCTGCGTCGTGGCGCTCCGCGAAGGAGGTGAACAGCCGGTCGGACGCGGTGTTGTCGGGCGTGATCGTGGTCTCGATCTCGCGGACCCCGCGACCGCCGGTGACCTTGGCCGTCAGTGCGTCCAGCAGGACGCCGGCCAGGCCCCGCCCGCGGTGCGCCGCGTCGACGGCGACCTGCCAGACGACGAGGGCCTCCGGCCGGTCGGGCCGTACGTATCCGGTGACGAAGGCGAGGGGCTCGCCGTCCCGTCCGCGTGCCACGATCGAGGTGGCGGCGAAGTCGCGACACCACAGCAGGTAGCTGTACGAGGAGTTGAGGTCCAGGACCTCGGAGTCGCGGGCGATGCGCCAGATCGCGGCTCCGTCCTCCACTCGTGGGGTGTCGATCTCGAAAGGCTCCGGCTCTGCGCCGGAATCCGGGAATGCGTCTCGGGCTCGTACAAGGTCTTCTTGTGCGGCGGTCATGCGAATTGAATTTACCGAGCAAATTTCGAGATTGCATCGGGCGGAGGGGTTGGGTGGCGCCCCGGTATGTGTTATCGCGCGGGCGCGACCTCCCGGCTGCCCGGGTGGCGATTTGCCCCGGTACGCACGGACATTTGGGGGCAAAACAAATTTTGTGTGGTGTCGGTCACACTCGCGAAACGTCCGTGACACGCCCCCGAAGTGTCAACGAAATCGTTGGGAATCCGCGGGTTTAGCCTCCGGAATCGGGGGCAGCAGAATGTGGGGAGCTATCCATGGGAATTCGCTCGCGGTGTTTTGCGGGTGTTGCACGGAGGATGCCCCCGCGCATTCTGTTATTACTTTCCGCATTATCCGCGCGTCGCCCGGCCGGAGGCTCCGGCGGCGGACCGCGGCGGACCGCGGCGCAGGGCCGGGCACCGCCCGGCCGGAGCCCGCTCACCAGCAGCCGTCGGCCGCCCGCAGCGCGCCCTCGACGTCCACCGCCCGGCCCTGCGCCGCGAGCGCCGCGCCGAGGGCCGCCAGCGAGGAGCGGACCGTGCCGCGGGTGGCGTCCGCACCGTGGTGGTTGACCCGGACCAGCTCCTTCGCCAGGCTCCCGCCGCCCGCCACCAGCGGCAGCGAGGGGTCCGAGGCGAGCGCCGACGCCACCAGCTCCCCGGCGTCGACCCCCTCCGGCGCCCGCAGGGTCGTCGCCACCGGGGCGGCCTCGGCGGCCTCCCGTACGAAGGGGGCCAGACCGCCACCGAGCGCCACCGCGCCCGCACGGACCGCCGCCGCGGCCGAGGCGTGGCGCTCCCGCACCGCCCGGGGCCCCTCCGCCTCGATGCGGTCCAGGCACGCCTCCAGCGCCAGCATCTCCAACTGCGCGGGGGCGTGCGGCAGTGCCCGGCGCCCGGTGTCGATCCACCGCTCCTTCCAGTCCAGCAGCGACAGGTAGGAGCGCCGCGGCGCCCCGGCGTTGGCGGCCATCCGCTCCCAGGCCCGGTCGCTCACCGAGACCGCCGAGACGCCCGCCGGGCCTCCCATCGCCTTCTGCGCGCCGATCACGCACAGGTCGACGCCCCAGGCGTCGACCCGCAGCGGCTCGGCGGCCACGGAGGCCACCGCGTCGACCATGAGGAGCGCCCCGTGGGCGCGGACCGCCTCGCCGATCTCCGCCACCGGGTTGGTGTTGCCGGTCGCGGCCTCGGCGTGGACCAGCGAGACGAAGCCGGTCTCCGGGCGGGCGGCCAGCGCCGCCCGCACCTGCTCCGCGGTGACCGCGGTGTGGAACGGGACCGCCAGGTCGACCACCTCCGCCCCGCAGTCCCGCAGCCAGTCGCCGAAGGTCCGGCCGTAGGGCCCGGTGACGATGTTCAGGGCCGTCGAGCCGCGGCGGGCACCGCCGCGGATGCAGCCCTCCAGCGGCAGGAGCGCCTCGCCCTGCATGATCACCACGTCCTGCCGGGTCTCCAGCAGGGCGGCGACCCGGCGCTCGATGGCGGCGAACCGGGCAGCGGTCAGCGGCGGCAGGTCCAGCAGGGGGTGCGTCACGGCGGTGCTCGGCTCTCTGGCTCGTCGGCTCGGCCGGCCCGGGAGGGCCGGAGGCGGGGCCCCGGCGCGCTGCCGGGGCGGGTGCCCGGCGGCGCGCCGCCGTCCGTCCGCGCCCGCGGCCGGGCGGCCCGGCCCCGGCCGAGCCTACCGAGGCCCTCGTACCCTGCCTTGTATGAGCGATCACACGGTGCTGAAGGTGGAGGGGCGGGTGCTCACGGGCCCCGACGAGGCGTGCGACGAGCTCTGGGTGGTGGACGGCCGGATCACCTACGAGCGCCCCCGCGCCGAGGCGGTCACCGTGCGCGGCTGGGCGCTCCCGGGCCTCGTCGACGCCCACTGCCATGTGGGCCTCGACCGGCACGGGCCGGTGGACGCGGCCACCAGCGAGAAGCAGGCCCTCGCGGACCGGGACGCGGGCGCCCTGCTGATCCGCGACGCGGGGTCGCCCTCCGACACCCGCTGGATCGACGACCGCGACGACCTGCCGAAGATCATCCGCGCGGGCCGCCACATCGCCCGCACCCGGCGCTACATCCGCAACTACGCCCACGAGATCGAGCCCGGCGACCTCACCGCCTACGTCGCCCGCGAGGCGCGCCGCGGCGACGGCTGGGTCAAGCTCGTCGGCGACTGGATCGACCGGGAGGAGGGCGACCTCACGGCCTGCTGGCCGCGCGGGGCCGTCGAGGCCGCGATCGCCGAGGCGCACCGGCTCGGCGCCCGGGTCACCGCCCACTGCTTCGCCGAGGACTCGCTGCGGGACCTGGTGGAGGCCGGAATCGACTGCATCGAGCACGCCACCGGGCTGACCGAGGAGACCGTGCCGCTCTTCGCCGAGCGGGGGGTGGCCATCGTCCCCACGCTGGTCAACATCGCCACCTTCCCGCACCTGGCCGACGGCGGCGAGGCCAGGTTCCCGCGCTGGGCGGCCCATATGCGCCGGCTCCACGAGCGCCGCTACGACACCGTGCGCGCCGCCTACGACGCGGGCGTGCCCGTCTTCGTGGGCACCGACGCGGGGGGCTCGCTGGCCCACGGGCTGGTCGCCGACGAGGTGGGCGAGCTGGTCAGGGCGGGCATCCCGCCCGTGGAGGCGCTCTCCGCGACGACCTGGGGCGCCCGGCGGTGGCTGGGCCGCCCGGTACTGGAGGAGGGCGCCCCTGCCGACCTCGTGGTGTACGACGAGGATCCGCGCGCCGACGTCCGCGCCCTGGCCGGACCGCGCCGGGTGGTGCTCAACGGCCGGATCGTCGGCTGAGGCCGGTGCCGTGCAGCCGTGTTGACCGGCCGTGACCTCCGGCCCGTCGCGACCGTTGAAACACTTTCGGCGCACGCACGGCCTCGGGCGCGGTGCGCCCGCACGCGGGCCGGGCGCACCACCCCGGGGGAGTGACGGACGGGGCGGGAGCGAACGCACATGCCTCGGGAATCGAATACCGAAGCGGAAACCCCCCTTTGGGGTGAACTCACGTCAGGTGCCCCTGTGTTCACCCTCCGTGCGTAAAGATCTGGGTGTCTTCGCCGCCGGACGAGGGCCCCGCGCGTCCCCGCGGGCGTTCGGCGGCGCCATGTCTTCTGTGGGGGTTCCACCACCGTGAACAGCAACACCTTCCGTGCGCCGTCCGCCCGCGTCCCCGCCCGCCGCACCACCGCCGTGCTGGCCGCGGGGGTGCTGGCCGCCGGACCGCTCGCCCTCGCCGCGCCCGCGCACGCCACCGACGGCCCGACCGGGGGCGAGGCCTCCGCGGTCGTGCTCCGCGCCGGGCTGGACGTGGGGCTGCTCGACAAGACGGTCCAGGTCCCGCTCCGGACCACCCTGAACGCCGTCGAAGCCCCGCAGAGCGCCGAGAAGACCGCGCTCAGCGTGACCCTGGACGGCGTGGACAAGGGGCGCCCGATCCGGATCCTGCGGGCGGACACCGCCACCGCCGAGGCCGCCGTGGAGGGCGGCCGGGCCGAGGCGTCCAGCACCCTGGTGCAGGCGAAGGTGCACGTGCCCGGCCTGCCGCTGCTCTCCCTGATCGAACTCCGGCAGGTCACCTCCGAGGTGAGCTGCGAGGCGGGGAAGCAGCCCACCGCCGCCGCGAACGTCCTCGGGCACGTCCGGGTCCTCGGCAAGAAGGTCACGCTGAGCGCCGGCGGGCCGACCGTGGTCGACGTCCCGGCCGTCGGCAAGGTCACCCTCGACCTGTCGAAGACCAGTACCACCTCCACCACCGCCGCGGCGGCGGCCCTGCAGCTGAAGGTGTCCGTCGACCCGCTGGAGCTCAACGTCGCCGAGGTCGAGGGCGAGATCACGCTCGCCGAGGCCACCTGCACCTCGCCCCAGGCCCCGGCCGAGGAGGAGAAGCCCGCGCAGGAGGAGACCGGGCCCGAGCAGCCCGCGCAGGAGGCCGAGCCCGGTGAGGAGGCGGAGTCGCCCGCGGAACCGGAGAACAACATCTCGGTGCAGTCCGCGGGCGAGCCGACGCAGAACCTGGCCGAGACCGGCGCCAGCTCCACCACCCCGTACCTCGCCGGCGCCGCCGGTGTGCTGCTCGTCGGGGGAGCCGCCGCGAGCGTCCTGGCCCGCCGCCGCTCACGCGGCCAGGGCTGACACCGGGCCGCGGGAGCGGCGAGGGGGCGCGGACCGCCCGCGCACCCCGCCGCTCCGCGCCCGTCCGGCGACGCGCCCGTCCGGCGCCCGGTCGGGCCCCACCGAGGGGGGAGGGGCCCGACCGGGCGGCGCCCGGACCGCTCAGCCCACCGCCGTCAGAGCCTGGTCCAGAGCCTGGAGGAATCGATTCGTCGTCGCCCTGTCCCGCACGGCCAGCCGCAGCCACCCGCCGTCCAGGCCCGGGAAGGTGTCGCCCCGGCGGGCCGCGAAACCGAGCCCCCGCAGCACCTCGCGCACCTCCGCTGCCCGGCGGACCCGGACCAGCACGAACGGCCCCGCCGCGTCCGGGACGGCGCGGACCTCGTCGAACTCCGCCAGCCCGGCCAGCAGGTGCGCCCGGTCCGCCGCGACCTCCGCCGCGGCCCGCTCCGCCTCCGCCAGCGCCGCCGGGCGCATACACGCCTCCGCGGCGGCCAGCGCCGGCGTCGAGACCGGCCAGAGCGGCTGGACCCGCTCCAGGGCCGCGACCGTGCCCGGCTCCGCCAGGACGTACCCGATCCGCAGCCCGGCCAGCCCCCAGGTCTTGGTCAGGGAGCGCAGGACCACCAGGCCCGGCACGTCGGTGCGCCCGGCCAGCGCCTCGGGCTCGCCCGGCACCGCGTCCATGAACGCCTCGTCCACCACCAGCACCCGCCCCGGGCGGGCCAGCCGGGCGAGGAGCTCCGCCGGGTGCAGCACGGAGGTGGGGTTGGTCGGATTGCCGACGACCACCAGGTCCGCCGACTCCGGGACCGCCTCCGGCCGCAGCCGGAACGCCTCCTCCGGCCGCAGCAGCACCCGGCCGACCTCGTGCCCCGCGTCCCGCAGCGCGGCCTCCGGCTCGGTGAACTGCGGGTGCACGACCACGGGTCTGCGCACCCGCAGCGCCCTGGCCAGCAGGACGAACGCCTCCGCCGCACCCGCCGTCAGCAGCACCCGCTCCTCGGGGAGCCCGTGCCGGGCGGCCACCGCGGCCCGGGCGGCCCGGGAGTCGGGATAGGCGGCGAGAGCGGACAGGGAGCCGGCTATGTGCTCCCGCAGCCAGCGGGGCGGTGTGCCGGCGCGGACGTTGACCGCGAGGTCGACCAGACCGGCGGCGCCGTCGCGCACCTCGGCGTCCCCGTGGTGGCGCAGGTCGTGGACGGGGGCCGGCGTCCCGGGCCGCTCGCCGCCCTCGTCGAGGTCAGCGCGGGTGTACATGGCCGCCGCGCAAGGGTGCAGGGGGGATCGACACGATGGGTCTCCTCGTGAACGTGGGGGGAAGAACGCACGCAGGCCATCATGGCTCGTAAGGGCCGATCCCGGCAGTGCCCGGGAGCACACTCCCGCTCCGCCGCGCGATCGCGCAGGTCGCGGAGGCCCGGCGCCCGGCCGGCCTCGACACCCGCTTGGGGAGCAGCAGTTCGCCGCCCCCGGCGAGGGCCGCGGCCTCCGCGACCGAGGGCGTGCCCACCGCCGCCAGCACGGCCGCGGATCCTCCGGGCACCTCCACCGCGGCCAACTCCCCCGCCGGGTAGGCCAGCAGCGGCACCCCCAGCCGCTCCGCCGCGCCCACCACCCCGGGCTCCCCGGCCCGGGCGTCCAGGGTGGCCAGCGCCGCCACCCGCTCCGCGGGCAGCCCCGCCTCCCGCAGACAGCGTCGGACCAGCCCCTCCACCTCCGCGAGCGGCGCCCCGCGCGAGGCCCCGACGCCGACCACCAGGTCCCGCACCGCACCCGGCCCGCTCACCGCTCGCCCCGGGAGCCGATCCGGGGCAACCGGGTGACTGGGGGGCCCGCGGGGTGCGGACGCCCTCGCGGATGGGCTAGCAAGGGCGCATGGCGGTGTTCGTCGCGCTCGGCGCGTTCCTGATGACGCTGTTCGGCGGCTGGACGGCGCAGCGCGCCACCGGCCGCAGGCCGCTGGTGCTCGGCCTCGCGGGCGGGCTGATGCTCGGCGTGGTCGGGCTCGAACTCCTGCCGGAGGCCCTGGCGGCCGCCGGCGGGCCGTTCCTCGGGGTGCCGCGGGGCCTGCTGCTGTTCGTCGCGGGCTTCCTGGTCGCGCATCTGGCCCAGCGGCTGCCCGCGGCCCGCCGGACGGCGGACGGGCCGGCGGTACGCGATCCGCGCACGGGCGTCGCGGCCGCGTCCGCGATGGTGCTCCACAGCCTGATGGACGGTGTGGCGCTCGGCGCGGCCTTCCAGATCGGCGGCGGGATGGGAGCCACCGTCGCCCTCGCCGTCGTCACCCACGACTTCGCCGACGGCTTCACCACGTACACGGTCACCAGCCTCTACGGCAACACCAGGCGCCGGGCGCAGCTGATGCTGCTCGCGGCCGCGCTCGCCCCCGTCGCCGGGGCGGCCACCACCCTGCTGTTCGCCTTCCCCGAGGCGCTTCTCGGCGGCTACCTCGGCTTCTTCGGGGGAGTGCTGCTGTACCTGGCCGCCGCCGAGATCCTTCCAGAGGCCCACGCGGAACGTCCCGCCGGATCCACCCTGCTGTGCACGGTCGGCGGCGTGGGCTTCGTCTGGCTCGTCGTGGGCCTGGCCGGATGACCGGCCACCGGCGGTCCGCGCCCGGAGCCCGCCCCCGCGCGCCCTCACACCCGGTGTCCCGCGCCCGCCCGGCAGGCGGCCACGAACCGGGACGCCGTACCGGGGCGGGACGCCCAGTGGGTGTGCAGATAGCTGGCGTGCACGCCGCCCTGGACGAAGCCCTCCACCCGCCGCTCGGGACGGACCATGCCCCACGCGGGCACCGGGCCCGCGCCCGGCTCCAGCACCGTGCGGTGGAACTCGTGGCCGCGCATCCGGGAACCCGCGGCGGCCAGCGGGCTGTCCGCCAGGGCCACCGCCTCCCGGTACCCGAGCGTCAGCCGCGGCGACATCCGCGCCTCGGCGTCGAGCACCCCGCACATCGGCCGCCCGTCCAGGGAGCGCGCCAGATAGAGCAGGCCCGCGCACTCGGCCGCGACCGGCGCACCCGAGAGCGCGAGGCGGGCGACGTCCCGGCGCAGGGGCTCGTTCGCCGACAGCTCCGGCGCGTACACCTCGGGGAAGCCCCCGCCGACGACCAGACCGCGGGTGCCCTCGGGCAGCCGCTCGTCGTGCAGCGGGTCGAGGGGCACGACCTGCGCCCCCGCGGCCCGCAGCAGCTCGACGTGCTCCGCGTACGAGAAGGTGAAGGCCGCACCGTCGGCCACCGCGACCACCGGCCGCTCCCCGCCGCCCCCGGCCGCTCCGCCCTCTGCCAGTCCGTCCTCCGGGCGCCAGGGGGCCGCGTCCAGCGGCGGGGCCGAGCGGGCCAGCGCCAGCAGCGCGTCCAGGTCGCAGCCGGCCCGCACCTGCTCCGCCTGCGCCCGCACCGCCCCGACCGCCTCGGCGCGCCGCTCGGCCACCGGGACCAGCCCCAGGTGCCGGGAGGGCGTCTCGACCGCGGGAGCCCGGCGCAGCACGCCCAGCACGGGTACCCCGGAGCCGCCCAGGGCCTCCCGCAGCAACCGCTCGTGGCGGTCGGTGGCCACCTTGTTGAGGATCACCCCGCCGATCCGGACCTCCGGGTCCCAGGACGCGAAGCCGTGCACCAGCGCGGCCACCGAGCGGGACTGCGAGGAGGCGTCCACCACCAGCACCACGGGAGCCCGCAGGAGCTTGGCCACCTGCGCGGTCGACGCCAGCTCGCCCTGGCCCGCCGCGCCGTCGTACAGGCCCATCACGCCCTCGACGACGGCCAGCCCGCAGCCCGCGGCGGCGTGGGCGAACAGCGGGCCCACCAGCTCGGGACCGCACAGGTAGGCGTCCAGGTTGCGCCCCGGGCGGCCCGTCGCCAGCGCGTGGTACCCCGGGTCGATGTAGTCCGGGCCCACCTTGTGCGGGGACACCGCGAGCCCGCGGTCGGCGAACGCGGCCATCAGACCGGTCGCCACCGTGGTCTTGCCCGCGCCCGAGGAGGGCGCGGCGATGACGAGACGCGCTACCACTCGATGCCCCGCTGGCCCTTCTGGCCGGTGTCCATCGGGTGCTTCACCTTGGACATGTCGGTGACCAGGTCGGCGAAGTCGACCAGCTTGCCGGGGGCGTTGCGGCCCGTGATCACCACGTGCTGGGTGCCGGGCCGGGTGCGCAGCACCTCGATCACCTCGTCGGTGTCGATCCACCCCCAGTGCAGCGGATAGGCGAACTCGTCCAGCACGTACAGCCGGTGGGTCTCGGCGGCGAGGTCGCGCTTGACCTGCTCCCACCCCTCGCGGGCCTTGTCCTCGTTGGCCGGCTCGCCGTCCGCGGGCGTGCGCTGGATCCACGACCAGCCCTCGCCCATCTTGTGCCAGGCCACCGTGCCGCCCTGCCCGCTGGCACCGAGGACCTTCAGCGCGTTCTCCTCGCCGACCTTCCACTTGGCCGACTTCACGAACTGGAACACCCCGATCGGCCAGCCCTGGTTCCAGGCCCGCAGGGCGAGCCCGAAGGCGGCGGTCGACTTCCCCTTGCCGACGCCCGTGTGCACGAACACGAGCGGCCGGTTGCGGCGCTGGCGGGTGGTGAGTCCGTCGTCCGGGACGACGGACGGCTGTCCCTTGGGCATCAGGCGGCCCTCCTGGCGGTGGTTGCGGTGCGGACGTCCCTCACGAGGCCGGCGATCGAGTCGGCGCGCAGCTCGTCCAGGGTGACGGCGGTGCCGCCGAGTTCGCCGGCGAGGGTGCCGGCCAGACCGAGGCGCACGTACCCCGACTCGCAGTCGACCACGACCGACGCGGTCCCCTCGGCGGCGAGCAGCCGGGCCGCGCGCAGCGCCGAGCCGAAGGCGTCGCCCGCCCCGGTGGCGCGGCCGTCGGTGACCACGACGAGCAGCGGGCGCCGCGCGGGATCGCGCAGCCGCTCCACGCGGAGCGTCTCACGGGCCTTCAGCAGCCCGGCCGCCAGCGGCGTCCGCCCGCCGGTCGGCAGCGAGCCGAGGCGGGCCGCCGCCGCGTCCACCGAGGAGGTCGGGGGCAGCGCCAGCTCGGCGTCCCGGCCGCGGAAGGTGACCAGCCCGACCTTGTCCCGGCGCTGGTAGGCGTCGAGCAGCAGCGACAGCACCGCGCCCTTGACGGCCCCCATGCGCCGGCGCGCGGCCATCGAGCCGGAGGCGTCCACCGCGAACAGCACGAGGTTGCCCTCCCGGCCCTCCCGCACGGCCTGGCGCAGGTCGTCCCGGCGGACCACCAGGCCCGCCCCGGCGCGGCCGCGTGCGCGCTGGTGGGGGGCGGCGGCCTGCACGGTGGCGGCCAGGTGGAGCCGGGTCAGCCCGCCCCGGGGCCGCCGCGCGCCCGTGGTGCGGCCGTGCTCGGTACGGGCCCGGGAGCGCCGCCCCGCGGCCCCGTCGCCGAGGCCCGGGACGCTGAACATCCGCGCCCGGAAGGGGTCCGCGGCGGGGACGGGCCGCTGCTCGCCGCCCCCCGGGCCCCCGGGGGCCTGCCGCCCGTCCGGCCCGGGGGCACCGCCGGCCTCCGGGCCGGTCCCGGACGGATCGGGCGCGGCACCGTCGGCCGCGGGGCCCTCGCCCTGCGGCGGGACACCGCCACCGCCCCCGTCGTCGCCGGGGCCGGGAGGCGGCCCGGGGTCGGGGTCCGGGTCCGGCTCGTCCTCGCCGCCGAAGCGGGACAGCGTCTCGTCCAGGGTGTCCTCGTCCAGGCCGGGCGCGTCGAAGGGGTTGCGGCGGCGGCGGTGCGGCAGCGCGAGCAGGGCCGCCCGGCGCACGTCCTCCTCCACGACCTCCGAGCGGCCCGCCCAGGCCGCCAGCGCGGTGGCCGTCCGGGCCATCACGATGTCCGCGCGCATCCCGTCGACCTCGAACGCCGCGCAGGTCGCCGCGATCTGGCGCAGTGCCGTGTCGCCCAGCGCCACCCGGGGCAGCAGCTCCCGCGCCCGGCGGACCCGCTCCCGCAGCTCCTCCTCGTCCTCGGCCCAGCGGGAGGCGAAGGCGGCCGGGTCATCGTCGAAGGCCAGCCGCCGGCGGACGACCTCCACCCGCTGGTCCGGGTCGCGGGAGGCGGCCACCTCCACCGTCAGCCCGAACCGGTCGAGCAGCTGCGGGCGGAGCTCGCCCTCCTCCGGGTTCATCGTGCCGACCAGCAGGAACCGGGAGGCGTGCCGGACGGAGACACCCTCGCGCTCCACGTAGGAGGCGCCCATCGCCGCGGCGTCGAGCATCAGGTCGACCAGGTGGTCGTGGAGCAGGTTGACCTCGTCCACGTAGAGGATGCCCCGGTGGGCGTCCGCGAGCAGGCCCGGCTCGAAGGACTTCACCCCGTCGGCGAGGGCGCGTTCGATGTCCAGGGACCCGACCAGGCGGTCCTCCGAGGCGCCCACGGGGAGTTCCACCATCCGCGCCGGACGGGAGTCCGGGGCGGCGGCCGGGTGCGGGCCGTCGGGGCACCCGGGGTCGGGCGCGGCGGGGTCGCACGAGAAGCGGCAGTCCGCGACCACCGCCACCTCGGGCAGCAGGTCCGCGAGGGCCCGCACCGCGGTGCTCTTGGCGGTCCCCTTCTCGCCGCGTACCAGCACGCCGCCCACCGCGGGGCTGACGGCGTTGAGCAGCAGCGCCAGCCGCAGGTCGTCCATCCCGACGACCGCGGTGAACGGGTAGCGGGTGCTCATGATCGCTCCTTCACGTCGCTGAGGGTTCTCGGTTCGGCCGGTGCGGCGCTCACGGCGCGCCCGGGGGGACGAACGGCAGGCCCGCGGGCGGGCCCTGCTCGATCAGCCGCAGCAGCGCACCGGTGTCGGCGTGCTCCTCGACCAGGTCGCCGAGCCGGTCGAGCTGCTCCTCGCGCAGGGCGCCGAAGCAGGTGTCCGGGGCGGGGACGAAGCGGCGCCCGGACTGCCGGGCCACCTCGCCCAGGAACGCCCGGCGGAAGCCGTCGCTCTCCAGGGAGCCGTGCCAGTGGGTGCCCCACACCGCTCCGACGCGGCAGCCGTCCAGGAAGGGCTCGCCGCCCAGCACCTCGGCCACCCCGTGGTGGATCTCGTAGCCCTCGACGGCCTCGCCGAGCGCCGCTCCGGACGGCCTCGCCAGCGTCTTCTCCCGGGCGAAGCGCACCCGGACCGGCAGCAGCCCCAGCCCCGGGACCGCACCGGCACGGGACTCCACCTCGTCGTCGATGTGCTCGCCCAGCACCTGGAACCCGCCGCAGACACCGAGCACCGGCCGCCCCTCGGCCGCCCTGCGGGCGAGGGCGTCGGCCAGTCCGCGGGTGCGCAGCCAGTCCAGCGCGCGCACCGTGCCCCGGGTGCCGGGGACGACCACGAGGTCGGCGTCGGCCAGCTCCTCCGGGCGGTCCACGAAGCGCACCACCACGCCCGGTTCGGCGGCCAGGGCGTCCACGTCGGTGAAGTTGCTCATCAGCGGCACGGCGCAGACGGCGACCCGCAGCAGCTCCCGGCCGACCGGCGGGGCCACCACCGACTCGCGCACGGCGCCGCGCAGGGAGACCCGCAGGCCGTCCTCCTCGTCGATGCCGAGGCCGTGCGCGTAGGGCAGCACCCCGTGGACGGGGCGGCCGGTGAGCCGGTGGAGCATGTCGAGCCCCGGTTGCAGCAGCGAGACGTCCCCGCGGAACTTGTTCACCAGGTAGCCGGCGACCAGCTCCTGGTCCTCGGGCGCCAGCAGCGCGGTGGTGCCGAAGAACTGGGCGAACACCCCGCCGCGGTCGATGTCGCCGACCACGACCACCGGCAGCCGTGCGGCCCGGGCCACGCCCATGTTGACGATGTCGGTGCGCCGCAGGTTGATCTCGGCCGGGGACCCGGCGCCCTCGCAGATGACCGCGTCGTGGGTGGCGCGCAACTCCTCCAGGCAGGCCATCACCGGCTCGAACAGCTCCCGCTGGCGGTCCCCGTGGTAGCCGCGGGCGCTCATCTCGCCGATCGGCCGCCCCTTCAGCACCACCTGGCTGGAGCGGTCCCCGCCGGGCTTGAGGAGCACCGGGTTCATCAGCGCCGTCGGCTCCACCCGGGCCGCTTGGGCCTGCATGGCCTGCGCCCGGCCGATCTCCGCGCCCTCCCGGGTCACGAAGGAGTTCAGCGACATGTTCTGGCCCTTGAACGGGGCGACCTTCACGCCCTGCCGGACCAGCCAGCGGCAGATCCCCGCCGTCACCACGCTCTTGCCCGCGTCCGAGGTCGTCCCCGCGACGAGCAGCCCGCCGCTCATCCCCGCCTCCCCTCCGGGGCCGCCCCGGTGGCCGCCCCGCTCCGCCGGGCGCGGCGGCGCAGCAGCGCCCCCGCGGCCAGCCGGGCGCCCGCGCAGACGGCGAGCGCCAGTGTCCCGGTCCGGCGCGACAGCCGCACCGCCCGGTCGATGTCCGCATGCTCCACCGGCCGCCCGCCGGGGTTGAGTTCCGGCCGGTGCTCGACCCGGCCGCCGTAGGCGAGGGTCCCGCCCAGCCGTACGCCCAGCGCGCCGGCGAAGGCGGCCTCCACGGGGCCGGCGTTGGGGCTGGGGTGGCGGGCGGCGTCCCGCCGCCAGGAGCGGAGCGCTCCGGCCGGGTCGGGGCCGGCGAGGGCCGCGAGGGCGGCGGTGAGCCGGGCCCCGGGCCACCCGGCGACGTCGTCGAGGCGCGCCGAGGCCCAGCCGTAGCGCAGGTGGCGCGGTGAGCGGTGGCCCACCATGGCGTCCAGGGTGTTGACGGCGCGGAAGCCGACGAGCCCGGGGACCCCCGCCGCGGCCCCCCACACCAGGGCGCCGACGACGGCGTCGGAGGTGTTCTCGGCGACCGACTCCACGACCGCGCGGGCGAGCTGCTGTGCGTCCAGGGCCCCCGGGTCGCGCCCGCACAGGTGCGGGAGCCTGCGCCGGGCGGCCTCGATGTCCCCGGCGGCCAGCGCGGCGCCCACCGTTCGGGCCTCCCGGCCCAGGGTGGTCCCGCCGACGACGGCCCAGGTGGCGGCGGCGGTGAGGGCCACGGAGGCGGCGGGGGAGCGGCGCACGGCCCGTGCGGCGAGCGCCGCGACCGCGACGGCGCCCCCGGCGCACACCGCGGTGTGGACCGCGCCGCGGGCCCGGTCGTCGCGCCACAGGCGGCGCTCGACGGCCGCGGCGGCGCGTCCGAAGGCGGCCACGGGGTGGCCGGTGCGGGGGTCCCCGATCAGCAGGTCGGCGGCGAGTCCGGCGGCGGCGCCGTACGGGAAGATCCGTTCGGCACGCACGGGGTCAGTGTCCCCGGGAGGGGTGTCGGAACGGCAGGGCTGAACCGCGGCCGGGCATGTGGCGAGTCCTCACTCAGGGTCCGCGCCCTGGTCCGGAGCGAACGGCGGCGAGAGTTCCTGGCTCCCCGGGCGACCGGGTCACAGTGGCGGGACCGCGCCGGATTTCCACCGGGCTTCCTCTCCTGTTGCCGCCGTGTATGGCCCCGGCAGTCCACCATGGCCGCGAACGCCCGTCAACTCACCCCTGACCTGCGGCGGGAGAGGATGCGGCGCCCCGTGGCCGCGGGGAGGCGCCCGGTCCGGGCCGGGCGTACCGGCACGCGGGACCGCCCCGGGTGCGCGGGGCACCCGGGGCGGTCCTCGAAGCCGTCAGGCGGACACCGCTCAGACGACGATCAGATAGATGCCGAAGGAGACGGCCGCCAGGCAGAGCGCGAAGCAGGCGTAGGCACCGGTGCGGGCCAGGGCGGCGCCCGAGCCCGCGGCCGACTCCTGCTTGGTCAGGCCGATGACCCCGAGGGTGAACAGGGCCACCAGGGCGACGGTGGCGACGAGGCTCACGCCGAAGACGGAGCCGAGGGCTACCCAGTCGATCTTCATACTGCTTCCTTAGACCGCGGCCGGACGGGCCGGCTCGGGCTCGGCCGGGGTGGAGACGGGGGACGTGGCCTCACCGGCGGGCGGCGGGGCGACGGCCGCGATGGCGGTGGTGACGACGCCCGCGGGCTCGTCGGCGGGGCCCTCCTCGGCCTCGTTGACGTTGGTGTGGTCGACCACCTGGCGGCGGGAGACGATCCAGATCGCCAGGGAGGAGGCGACGAGGAAGACGGCCACCACGGCCACGCCCCAGTCGCCCTGCTTGGTGACGAACTCGGAGAGTGCGGCGACCAGGCCGGCGGCGGGGAGCGTCAGCCCCCAGGCGACGAACATCCGGGTGGCGGTCGACCAGCGGACCACACCGCCCTTGCGGCCGAGGCCCGCACCCATCACGGCGCCGGAGCAGGAGTGGGTCGTCGACAGCGAGAAGCCCAGGTTGGAGGAGGCCAGGATGACGCTGGCGGCGCTGGTCTGGGCGGCGAAGCCCTGCTGGGGCTGGAGGTCGGTGAGGCCCTTGCCCATGGTGCGGATGATGCGCCAGCCGCCGAGGTAGGTGCCCAGCGCGATGGCCAGGCCGGCCGAGACGATGACCCACAGGGGCGGGTTGGAGCCGGGGGAGAGGACGTTGCCGGCGACCAGGGCGAGGGTGATGATGCCCATCGTCTTCTGGGCGTCGTTGGTGCCGTGGGCGAGGGAGACCAGGCCCGCGGAGGCGATCTGGCCGGCGCGGTAGCCCTTGGCGGTCTGCTTGTCGTCGGTGTTCCGGCCGATCCGGTAGGTGAGCTTCGCGGCGAACATGGCGCCGATGCCCGCGACGAGCGGGGCGGCGATCGCCGGGATGAGGACCTTGGTGACCACGACGCCGCCGTTGACGGCGGAGAAGCCCGCCGAGGCCACGGTGGCGCCGATCAGGCCGCCCATCAGCGCGTGGGAGGAGCTGGAGGGGAGGCCGACCAGCCAGGTCAGCAGGTTCCAGAGGATGGCGCCGACGAGCGCCGCGAAGATGACTTCGGGTGAGATGCCTGATTCGTCGACCAGTCCGCTGGAGATCGTCTTGGCGACCTCCACCGACAGGAAGGCTCCGACGAGGTTCAGAACGGCGGACATGGCCACCGCGGACTTGGGCTTCATCGCGCCGGTCGAGATGGTCGTCGCCATCGCGTTCGCGGTGTCGTGGAAACCGTTCGTGAAATCGAACACCAGCGCTGTCACGATCACAATCGCGAGCAGCAGAGTGATGTGTTCCATTTACCCAGGCAATCGTTTGACGTTACTGACGCGTGGACCGTAGGCAACCTGGGTGAACGGAAGGTGAACTGGGTCGGGCGTTGCGGTGTCCCCAAACAGGGTCCCGTGGTTCCGCTTGTGTGCGGGTCGCGTCGGCGGCCGTGCCCGGTGGCCACTCGAACACCCTCCGCCGTCCTCTGTGGTGCCTGTTCCACCGGGACATGGTGCTGGCAGGATCGGCCCATGACCGACGAGGCGCGCGGGGACATGATCGACAGGGCGTGGCGGGAACTGGTCGCCACCGCCCGCAGGACCGCCGCGGAGGGACTCGTCGCGGGCACCTCCGGCAATGTCTCGGTCCGCGTCGGCGACACGGTGCTGGCCACCCCCAGCGGCGTCCCCTACGACCGGCTCGGCCCCGGGGACGCCGTCGGCGTCGACCTCGACGGGACGCGGGTGCTCGGCCGGCTCGCCCCGACCAGCGAACTCCCCCTCCACCTGGCCGTGTACCGCGCCACACCCGCCCGGGCCGTGGTGCACACCCACGCCGTGCACGCCACCGCCGTCTCCACCCTGGTGACCGAGCTCCCCCCGGTCCACTACATGGCGGCCGCCCTCGGCGGCCCGCCCCGGGTCGCTCCGTACGCCCCCTACGGCACCGCGGAACTGGCCCGTCGTACCGTCCGGGCCCTGCGCGGGCGCACCGCCTGCCTGCTCGGCAACCACGGGACCGTGGCCCTCGGCGACACCCTCGACCAGGCGTTCGACCGCACGGTCCAGCTGGAGTGGATGTGCCGGGTCTGGCTCGCGGCCGCCTCCGTCCCCGGCCGCACCCCCCGCCTGCTGGACGCCGCGCAGCTCGCGGACACCGCGGACCGGCTGCGCGGCTACGGCCAGGACCCGCCCGGCGAGCGCTGAGGACCCGCCCGGGGAGCGCTGAGGGGCCGCCCCCGCCCGGGCGCCCTCCGCTGGCAGGCCCCCCGGGGCCCGCCCACACTGGAGCCGTGCGCCCGGCTACAGCGACGGCAGCGGCCGTCTCCACCGTCCTTCTCGGCGCCGGTGCGGCCGCGGTCGCCGCCGGTCGCCTCGCGAGCAGCGCCGCCCTGGGGACGCCCCTGCGCAGGCCCCTGCCGGGCGACCCCCGGCTCACCGTCCACGGCACCGGACCCGGCACCATCTCCCTGACCCGCAGCCTGGCCTCGCTGCGGCCCGGCCTCTACGGGCTGACCGGGCCGGGCGTCCACGCCGTCGTCGGGCCGGTCCTCGGCGGCGCCGCCTCCCCGGACGCCGTGGTCCGCCGACTGGTGCGCGGCCCGGACCACGGCATCGGCACCGGCGCCCGTGTCCGCCTCACCCCCCAGGTGCACAGCGGCGACCCGGCCTCCGCGCTCGGGCTGCCCTTCTCCGAGGTCCTCGTGCCCGGCGAACTCGGGGCGCTGCCCGCCTGGTTCGTGCCCGGCGACCGCACCACCTGGGTGATCACCGTGCACGGCATCGGAACCACCCGGGAGCACCCGCTCAACGTGCTGGGCCTGCTGCACCGGCTGCGCTTCCCGGTCCTCGACCTCGCCTACCGGGGCGACGCGGGGGCGCCCCGCCCGCCGGACGGGCTGAGCCACCTCGGCGACTCCGAGTGGCGCGACCTCGACGCCGCCGTGCGCCACGCCGTGCGCCACGGGGCCGAGCGCGTCGTCGTCCACGGCTTCTCCACCGGCGCCACCATGGCCCTGCGGGCCGCCGCGGGCTCCGGTCTGCGCGACCGCATCAGCGGCCTGGTCCTGGACTCCCCGGTCTTCGACTGGGAGGGCACCGTGCGGGCGCTGGCCGCGGCCCGGGGGACCCCGGCACCCCTCGTCCGGCTCGCGGTCCGCGCCGCCCTGGGGCGCACCGGACCGCACCGCGACGGCCTCGCCGAGGCGCTGGACCCGGCGGCGGTGCGGGTACCCGTCCTCGTCGCGCACGGACCCGGGGACGCCCTCGCCCCCTGGGACCACTCCCGGCGCCTGGCCGCGGAACGGCCCGACCTGGTCACCCTCCACACCGTCGCGGACGCCCCCCACGGGGCGATGTGGAACGCCGCACCCGAGGAGTACGAGGAGGCCGTGCGCCGCTTCCTCGTCCCCCTCATGTGACGCGTGCACCCCGCAGGTCCCCCGCGCCCCCGCGCGCACCCTCCCCGGCGGGCCCGGTGCCTGTCCGGACCCGTGTTCGCGGAGTCCGTTTGGGCTTTCGGGCCGTCAACGGGAAGACTGCTCCCCGTGACGTCCCGAAAGCCTGATGAGCAGTTGGCGCGCAACTCCAGACTCCGACTCGTCCGCCCCGGGTCCCTGGCCACGGCGCGGCGGGCCGTGACGACCCGGCGCACCCGTCCGGCACCCCGTCCCCCCGAGGGCACCCCGGCCCCCGCGGAGCTGGCCGGCCAGGCGCGCACACTCCTCTCCGACGCCGTCCGCATCGCCCGCTGGGCGGCGGTGGAACGCGGTCCCGGAGCGGCCCGCTCGCTTCCCGAGGCGCGCCGGCGGGCCGCGGCCGCGCTCGGGCTGACCCCGGACCAGGTGCGTACGGGCTGGGACCGGGCCCGGCTGTCCGGGCTGATCGAGATCCACGGCGACACCGCCCGGCCCGGCTGGCGGCTGCGCGCCTGGGACCGCGACGACATGGCCGTGCTGCGCGGCTGGGTGGCCCTCTTCGACGCCTGGTCGCTGGCGCACCCCGTACCGGAGCACCTCGCGCCGGCCGCCGTCGCGGAGGTCGTCGAGGCGGTCCCCCAGCTGCTCTCCCTGCTCCAGCTCTCCGCGGGGCCGGTGCACGTCCCGGCGCTGCTGGACCTGCTGGAGCAGCGGGTCGCCGAACTCCGCGAGGAGCGCTGCGACCCGCTCGACCCGGAGGGCGGCCCGGCGGCCCGCCCCGCGGAGTCCGAAGCGCCCGCCGCGGACGCGGACGTCCCCGTGCCGGTGCTGCTCGACTGGGCGCTGCAGGGCCTGGCCTCGGTCGGCGCGCTGACCCTCGGGCCCGGCCAGGCCACCCTCACCCCCCTGGGCAACTGGGCGGTCTGGGTCAAGCTGGAGCAGATCTGCGTGGCCGCGCAGAGCCCCGCCGGGAACATCGAGCAGTCCGCCGAGGACATGCTGCGCGGCTGCGCCCGCCTCACCCCGGGCCCGGCCCGCGCCGAGTACCGGGCCTGGCTCGCGGCGCGCACCGTCTCCAGCGCCGTCGGCGAACTGCTCGCCGCGGCCCGCGGGGAGGACGCCCTGCTGCGCGGCCTCGCCTTCGAGGCGCTGCGCGTGGTGGGCGGGCCGGCGGAGGCCGAGGTCCGCGCCGCGGCGGCGGAGCCCTCCCTGCGCCCCTACGCCCTGCTCTGGATCGCCGAGTACGAGGGGGCCGACCCCGAGGAGGCGGCGGAGGCCCTCACCCGGGAGGAGGCCACCTGGCTCTGGGTCGACACCGCCGCGGCCGTGGCCGACCACGGGGAGCCCCAGCTGCTGCTGCGGCACCTGGAGTCGGCCGTCCAGGGCACGGTGCCGGCCCTCATCGAGGAGGTGCGGGCGGGCGGCCACCCCCGCACCGTGCAGGTCCTCGTCGCGCTCGCCGCCGCCCACCCGGACCCGGCCCTCGCCAAGGCGGTGCGCCGCGCGGCCTTCCAGGTGCACACCGGCGGGGTCTGAGCCGGTGCCGCGGCCGGGCGCTACCCGGCCGCGGCACCCGCGGGCGCGTAGCTGCCGAAGCTCCAGACGTTCCCCTCCCGGTCCCGGGCCATGTAGTCGCGGGAGCCGTAGTCCTGGTCGGCGGGGGCCGCCACGATCTCCGCCCCGTGCTCGACCGCGCGGGCGTGGTGCGCGTCCACGTCGTCGACGTGGACGAAGACGCCCACCGGGCCGCCCCCGCGCATCAGGCGGTCGAACGCGGTGCCCGTCCCCCTGCTGCCCAGCATCACCATGCCGTTGCCGAAGGCGAGCTCGGCGTGGGCGACCGAGCCGTCCTCGTTCTCGTAGACCGCGTGCTCGGTGAAGCCGAAGGCCCCGGTGAGCTGCCGGATCGCGGCCTTGGCGTCCTCGTAGACCAGGGTCGGGCAGATGCTCGGAGAGTGGGGCACGGCGCCAACTCCTCGGATGCTCGGCGGCAGATGTGATCCGGGTCTCAGTCTGGCACCCCCGCCGCCCGGTGGCGGTGACCCCCGCCGGGGCGCCGCCCGCCGATGCCGCTGCGTGCGGCCGGGAAAGCGGCCCGTCCGGGGCGTCCCGGGCCCGCCGCGCACCGCGGAAAAGCACTTGCCCGCCCCGCTAGACTGGCCCGTATGGCTTGTCTCCTTGCGCATTAGACGGCGTCGAAGCGTCGCTCCCCGTCCCTTCCGCCGTCCGACACCGCCCTGGAGTACGTCCCCCGTGATCACCGCATCCGGTATCGAGCTGCGCGCCGGCGCGCGCGTCCTCATCGAGTCCGCCTCCTTCCGCATCGCCAAGGGCGACCGCATCGGCCTCGTCGGCCGCAACGGAGCGGGCAAGACCACCCTCACCAAGTGCCTCGCGGGCGAGGGCATCCCCGCGGCGGGCACCATCAGCCGCTCCGGCGAGGTCGGCTACCTCCCGCAGGACCCGCGCACCGGCGACCTGGAGGTGCTGGCCCGCGACCGCATCCTGTCGGCGCGCGGCCTCGACGTGCTGATCCGCCGGATGCGCCAGAACGAGGAGCGCATCGCGGTCGGCCAGGGCGCCACCCGGGACAAGGCCCTGCGGCAGTACGAGCGCCAGGAGACCGAGTTCCTGACCAAGGGCGGCTACGCGGCCGAGGCCGAGGCCGCGACGATCGCCGCCGCCCTCGGACTGCCGGACCGGGTGCTCGGGCAGCCCCTGCACACGCTCTCCGGCGGTCAGCGCCGCCGCGTGGAGCTGGCCCGCATCCTGTTCTCGGACGCCGACACCCTGCTGCTCGACGAGCCGACCAACCACCTCGACGCCGACTCGATCGTCTGGCTCCGCGACTACCTCAAGACCTACCGGGGCGGCTTCGTCGTCATCTCCCACGACGTGGACCTGGTCGAGACGGTGGTCAACAAGGTCTTCTACCTGGACGCCAACCGCTCCCAGATCGACGTCTACAACATGGGCTGGAAGCTCTACCAGCAGCAGCGCGAGGCCGACGAGAAGCGCCGCCGGCGCGAGCGGCAGAACGCGGAGAAGAAGGCCGCCGCGCTCAACTCCCAGGCCGACAAGATGCGGGCGAAGGCCACCAAGACCGTCGCCGCGCAGAACATGGCCCGCCGCGCCGAGCGCCTGCTGGCCGGCCTGGACGAGGTACGGGTCGCCGACAAGGTCGCCAAGCTGCGCTTCCCCGAGCCCGCTCCCTGCGGGAGGACCCCGCTCACGGCGGAGAGCCTGTCGAAGTCCTACGGCTCGCTGGAGATCTTCACGGACGTCGACCTCGCCGTCGACAAGGGCTCCCGGGTGGTCATCCTGGGCCTCAACGGCGCGGGCAAGACCACCCTGCTGCGGCTGCTCGCCGGGGTGGAGCAGCCGGACACCGGCGCGGTGACCCCCGGGCACGGCCTCAAGCTCGGCTACTACGCCCAGGAGCACGAGACGCTCGATCCGGACCGCACGGTCCTGGAGAACATGCGCTCCGCCGCTCCCGACCTGGACCTGGTCGAGGTGCGCAAGACGCTGGGTTCCTTCCTGTTCTCGGGCGACGACGTGGACAAGCCCGCCGGGGTGCTCTCCGGCGGCGAGAAGACGCGTCTGGCGCTGGCCACCCTCGTGGTCTCCTCGGCGAACGTCCTCCTGCTGGACGAGCCCACCAACAACCTGGACCCGGCCAGCCGCGAGGAGATCCTCGGGGCGCTGCGCACCTACAAGGGCGCCGTCATCCTGGTCACCCACGACGAGGGCGCCGTGGAGGCGCTGGAGCCGGAGCGGATCATCCTGCTGCCGGACGGCGTCGAGGATCTGTGGGGCGCGGACTACGCGGACCTGGTGGCCCTCGCCTGAGACCCCCGCCCGGAGGCCCCCGGGGACCGCCGGGGCCCCGGGAGGGCCCCGGTGATCACCCGCCCATGGATCATTCGGCCTAGGCGCACTCCGTCATCTGTGTGAGTCGATCTCGTACCCCGGCGTGGCGCCTGGCGGACGGGCCGCCTCCGCTCTCCTGCCGCCATGGACTCCACGGACCCCCTGTGACCTGCTCTTTTCGTTTCATGGCCGAAAATGAGCGCTCAAGCGTTCGATTGGAATGCGGCATTCCGGTCGTGGTGGCCGTGTCGTGCGCCGCGACGAGTTCCGCATCGACCTTGCCGAATGGGTGGCCAGGACGCCCGGGAGGGGTGATCATGAGAAGTCCAGAGCGCACTTCCCATGAGGAGGCACGGGTGGCCGAGACTCTGAAGAAGGGCAGCCGGGTGACCGGCGCCGCGCGCGACAAGCTCGCGGCAGACCTGAAGAAGAAGTACGACTCCGGTGCGAGCATCCGGGCGCTGGCCGAGGAGACCGGCCGCTCCTACGGATTCGTGCACCGGATGCTCAGCGAGTCCGGCGTCGTCCTGCGTGGACGCGGCGGAGCGACGAGGGGCAAGAAGGCTCCCTCGACCTGAGCCCCGTCAGCAGAAAGGCTCCTTCGGAACACCGTTTTCCCGATGCGGTGGCCACCCGGGCGGCCCGACGGTCCTCCGGGTGGTTACTGTGCAGTAGCCCGCTGTCGCGGGCCCACTGCACCCACGGAGGCGCCCCATGACTTCGCACGACTCCCTGCTGGACCAGGACGGTGTACGACTCACCGTCGACGGCGCCGTCGCCACGGTCACGCTGGCCAAGCCGGACAAGCGCAACGCCCAGGACTTCGCTCTCTGGCGGGCGTTGACGCAGGCCGGCCGGTTGCTCCCGGGCGACGTGCGGATCGTCGTGCTCCGCGGTGAGGGCAAGTCCTTCTCCGCCGGACTCGACCGGCAGGCCTTCACTCCCGAGGGCTTCGACGGAGAGCCGTCGTTCGTCGACCTGGCCCGCGGCACCGACGCGGAGGTCGACGCCGCCATCGCCTCCTTCCAGGAGGCCTTCACCTGGTGGCGCCGCCCCGACCTCGTCACCATCGCCGCCGTCCAGGGCCATGCGATCGGTGCGGGTTTCCAGCTCGCCCTCGCCTGCGACCTGCGGGTGGTCGCCGAGGACGTCCAGTTCGCCATGCGCGAGACCGCCCTGGGGCTCGTGCCCGACCTCGCGGGCACGAGCCCCCTGGTCTCGCTCGTCGGCTACGCGCGCGCCCTGGAGATCTGCGCCACCGGGCGCTTCGTCCACGCCGACGAGGCCGAGCGCACCGGCCTGGCCAACCTGGTCGTCCCGGCCGCCGAACTCGACGCGGCCGTCCGCGACCTCGCGGCCGCCCTGCTCGCCGCCCCGCGCGACGCCGTGGTGGAGACCAAGGCCCTGCTCCAGGGGGCGACCGCCCGCGGCTACGACGAGCAGCGGGCCGCCGAGCGGGCCGCCCAGGCCCGCCGGCTGCGCGACCTCGCCGGACTGTCGGACTGAGACGGCGCGCCCGCCCCCGGCGCTCCCGGCGGCCGAGTGCGGACGGGGGTATTCCTCCGTGCTGCCGCATCCCCGGCGCGCAACGGGGCAGGCGCACTTAGTGTGGGCAGGGGCCGGATCTCCGGCCCGTGCCCACCGCACCCGGTGCGGGGCGGCAGCCGGCCGCCCGGTCCCGCGGGGAGGCCGGAGGCCGTCCTGGCGGGCCCACCCGCGGCGCTCCGTGAAAGGACCACGCGATGAGCGAGACAGGCGAGCGCAACCGGCCCCCGCAGGCGGCCGTCGTCGAGCAGGGGGCCGACGCCCCCCGCCGGAGCGCGCCCGGCAGACGGGCCGACGCCCAGGTCCGCGGACGGACCACGATCGCCGACGGCGTCGTCGAGAAGATCGCCGGGCTCGCGGCGCGCGACGTCGTCGGCGTCCACACCATGGGCAGCGGCGCCTCCCGCACCTTCGGCGCGGTGCGCGACCGGGTTCCCGGTGCGGGCGGCAGGTCCGGTCCGGCACGCGGGGTCAAGGCCGAGGTGGGTGAGGTGCAGACCGCGCTCGACCTGGAGATCGTCGTCGACTACGGCGTCTCCATCGCCGACGTGGCCCGGGCCGTCCGGGAGAACGTCGTCTCCGCGGTCGAGCGCATGACGGGCCTGGAGGTCGTCGAGGTCAACATCGCGGTGAGCGACGTCAAGCTCCCCGACGAGGACGACGTCGAGCCCGAGCCCCGGCTCCAGTAGCCCCCAGGTCCAGGAGAGGAGTCCACCATGAGCATGGCGGTCGTCGGCATGGTCGCCGGCATGGCTCTCGGATTCGCCGGGTACTTCGGCGGGTTCGGGGCGTTTCTTCTCGTCGCCGCGCTGGGAGCGGTCGGGTTCGTGGTCGGCCGCTTCGTCGAGGGCGACCTCGACATCGGCGACTTCCTGCGCGGCCGCGGCAGCGGGCGGCGGTGATCCGCCGTGGCCGGGGGTGAGCCCGCACCGACCCGCCCGCGCCGGGTCGCCCCCGCCGAGCGGGGGTCCACCACCGTGGCGGACCGGGTCGTCGCCAAGATCGCCACCCGGGCGGCCAGGGAGGCCCTGCCCGTCCCCGAGGGCGGCGCGGCCCCGCACGCCATGGTGGTGGTGCACCACGGCGCGGCCCGCATCAGGATCAGCCTGGAACTCGACTACCCCTGCGACATCGGGGGCCGGTGCGCCCGTGTGCGGCGGCACGTCGCACGCCGGGTACGGGAACTCGCGGACATGGAGGTGCCGGAAGTGGCCGTCCAGGTCGAGCGGCTGCACTCCGCGCCGCAGCACGCCACCGCGGAGGGGAGGCTCCGGTGAGCGCCGACGCGCCCGGGGAAACCCCCGCCGAGGAGGCGGCCCCGGCCGCGGCCCGGCCGCCCGCCGCCCGCGGCAGCGCCCCCGCGGAACCCGCAGGGCCCCGGGCCGGGCGCTTCTGGTCCGCCCGCAGGGTGCCCGCCGGCCTGCTCGCGCTGGTCCTCCTCGGCGCCACCGGCCTGCTGCTGTACGACGTGGCCGCCGTCCGCGCCGACCGCCCGGCGATGCACTGGCGGCGCGCACTCGCCGACCACCTGGACCGCTGGCGCCTGGACGAGGTGGCCGTCCTCGCCGTCGCGGCCGCCGTGGTGCTCCTCGGCCTCTGGCTCCTCGTCCTCGCCGCCACACCCGGCCTGCGGGCCGTCCTGCCCATGCGCCGCGACCACCCCGGGGTGCGCGCCGGACTCGACCGCGAGGCGGCCGCACTGGTGCTGCGCGACCGGGCCGTGGAGGTCTCCGGGGTGCAGTCGGCGAAGGTACGGGTCGGCCGGGGCAGGGCCACCGTCCGCGCCCGCTCCCACTTCCGCGAACTCGACGAGGTGCGCGCCGACCTCGACACCGCGCTCGCCATCGGCCTGCGGGAACTCGGCCTCGCCCGCCCCTGCGTCCTCACCGTCCGCGTCGCCCGCCCCACGGGGAGGAGGACATGAGGCGCATGCTCCCGGTGGCCAACCGCGTGCTGCTGGGCCTGGCGGGCCTGGTGCTGGTCGCGGTCGGCGGCGCCGTCCTCGCCGCCGGGACGGGACTCGACGTGCCCTCCTGGTGGCCCTGGTCCGGTCCCTCCGACGTCCTGCTCAGCGACGCGGACCGGGCGCGGTGGCGCTCGGAGGGCTGGTGGTGGCCCGTCGTCATCGGCGTCCTGGCCCTCGTCCTGCTGCTCGCCCTGTGGTGGCTGCTCGCGCAGCTGCGGCGCGCACGGCTCGCCGAGATCCTGGTGGACAGCGGCGACGGCGAGGGGGCCGTGCTGCGCGGCCGGGCCCTCGAAGAGGCGATGCGGGGCGAGGCCGAGTCGATGGCGGGCGTCTCCCGGGCCGCGGTGGCGCTCACCGGGCGCCGCCGCACCGCGCCGGGTGCCCGTGTGCTGCTCCATCTCGAAGCGCACGCCTCACCCGAGGAGGTCCTCTCCGGTCTGGCCGACGGCGTCCTCGGCAACGCCCGCACCTCGACCGGCCTCGCCGCGCTGCCGGCCGAGGCGAGGCTGCGGGCCTCCAGGCACCGGGCCCAGCGGGTCAGCTGAGCCCCGGCGCCCCGCGGGTCCGTCAGAAGCCGCGCCGTGCGCCGCCGTCCACCGGCAGCATGACCCCGGTCAGATAGGAGGCCGCCGGGGACAGCAGGAACGCCGCCACGGCCCCGAACTCGCCGGGCGTGCCGTAGCGCCGCAGCGGGATGGCGGCCTCACCGGCCGCCCGGGCGGCCTCGGCGTCGCCGGAGAGCGCGTCCAGCTCCCGGACGCGGTCGGTGTCGATACGGGAGGGCAGCAGCCCCACCACGCGGATCCCGCGCGGCCCCAGCTCGTCGGCGAGGGACTTCGCGAAGCCCGCGAGCCCGGGCCGCAGACCGTTGGAGACCGTCAGACCCGCGATCGGCTCGTGGACGGAGGCGGACAGCACGAAGCCGATCACCCCGCCCTCGGAGAGCTCCGCCGCGGCGGTGCGGGCGAGCCGCACCGCCCCCAGGAACACCGACTCGAAGGCCGAGCGCCACTGCTCGTCCGTGTTGTCCGCGACGAAGCCCGGCGCCGGGCCGCCCACGCTGATCAGCACCCCGTCGAACCGCCCGAAGTGCTCCCTGGCCGCGGCCACCGCGCGCTCCGCGGCGGCGGGCTCGGCGTTGTCCGAGGCCAGGCCCACCGCACCCGGGCCGAGGTCGGCGGCGGCCTCCTCGACCGCCGCCGCGTCACGGCCGGTGATCACCACCCGCGCGCCCTCGGCGACCAGAGCCGCGGCGGAGGCGCGGCCCAGGCCCCGGGAGGCACCGGTGACGACGAAGACGCGGTCCTTCAGTCCAAGATCCATGCGCCCTATCCTGCCTCGTCGTGCCGGGCGAGCGCGAGGGCCGTGTTGACCAGGCCGATATGGCTGAACGCCTGCGGGTAGTTGCCCAGCAGGCGCTCGGCCGCCGGGTCGTACTCCTCGGACAGCAGGCCCACGTCGTTGCGCAGCGCCAGCAGCTGCTCGAACAGCTCGCGGGCCTCCTCGTGGCGGCCCGCCATGCACAGGGCGTCGGTCAGCCAGAAGGAGCAGGCGAGGAAGGTGCCCTCGCCGCCGGGCAGTCCGTCCACCCCGGCGCCCGCCGTGCTGTAGCGCCGCACCAGGGGCCCGACGGCCAGCTCCCGCCGGACCGCCTCGATGGTGCCCAGCACCCGCGGGTCGTCGCCCGGGAGGAAGCCGACGTGCGGGATCAGCAGCGTGGCCGCGTCCAGCTCCTCGGAGCCGTAGGACTGGGTGAAGGTGTTGCGCACCGGGTCGTAGCCCTTCTCGCACACCTCCCGGTGCACCTCGTCGCGCATGGCGCGCCAGCGGGCCGCCTCCCCGGGCAGCGAGCGGTCCGTCTCCAGGGTGCGCACCGCCCGGTCGGCGGCCGCCCAGGCCATCACCTTGGAGTGGACGAAGTGGCGGCGCGGGCCGCGGACCTCCCACAGCCCCTCGTCGGGCTGGCGCCAGGTGGACTCCAGGAAGCCCAGCAGGCTCAGCTGGATGTTCCACGCGTGGCGCTCGGCGGGGAGGCCGGCCTGGCGGCAGACGAACAGGGAGTCGATCACCTCGCCGTAGACGTCCAGCTGGAGCTGGGTGGCGGCCTCGTTGCCGACCCGGACCGGCACCGCTCCGCCGTAGCCGCCCAGCCACTCCACCTCGAACTCGGGAAGCCGCCGCTCACCCGCGATGCCGTACATGATCTGCAGGTCGGCGGGGTCGCCGGCCACCGCGCGCAGCAGCCAGTCCCGCCAGGCGGCGGCCTCCTCGTGGTAGCCCGCCGACACCAGTGACCCCAGGGTCAGTGCGGAGTCCCGCAGCCAGCAGAAGCGGTAGTCCCAGTTGCGCACCCCGCCGAGCTCCTCCGGGAGCGAGGTGGTCGGGGCCGCCACGATGCCGCCCGTCGGGGCGTAGGTGAGCGCCTTCAGGGTGATCAGGGAGCGCACCACCGCCTCGCGGTAGGGGCCGCGGTAGCCGCACACCGAGGCCCACGCGGTCCAGTCCTCCAGCGTGTGGCGCAGCGACTCGTGGGGGTCGATGAGCGGGGGCCGGGACTTGTGCGAGGGGTGCCAGGTGAGGACGAAGGCCACCGACTCGCCCGCCGCGACCGTGAAGGAGGAGCAGGTGCTGAACTGCTGGCCCCACGTCTTGACCTGGGGTTCGCTGCGCAGCCACACCGCGTCGGGGCCCGCCACCGCCACCCGGTGCCCGTCAGCCCGGCGCATCCACGGCACCACGGAGCCGTAGTCGAAGCGCAGCCGCAGTGTCGCGGCCATCTCGACGCTGCCGGTGACGCCCTCCACGATCCGCACCAGGTCGGGGGCCTCGTCGCGCTGGGGCATGAAGTCGAGGACCCGCACCGTGCCCGTGCGGGTCTCCCACACCGACTCCAGGACGAGCGAGTCCCCGACGTAGCCGCGCCGGGTGCACCGCCCGGCGCCCCGGGGCGCGATCCTCCAGTGGCCGTTCTCCTCGTTGCCCACGAGTGCGGCGAAGCAGGCCGCGGAGTCGAACCGCGGCAGGCACAGCCAGTCGACGGAGCCGGTCGCGGAGACCAGCGCGGCCGTCTGGAGGTCGCCGATGAGGGCGTAGTCCTCGATGCGTAGGGTCACGCTCTGGCGTGTTCCCGGCGGAGTCGGCCGTCAACCAGCGGCGGGGGCGGGCTCCGGGGTGCCGGGCCTCCGCGCCGCGGCCCTGTCCCGCAGTTCACGGCGGACGAGGACGACCCAGCCGACGGGCACCCCGGCGGCGAACAGCCACCACTGGACGGCGTAGGCCATGTGGGCGCCGATCGAGTCGTGGTCCGGCGCGGGGATCTGCTCGGGCCCCTCGGGGCCGGACCGCGGCTCCGTCAGCTCCAGATAGCCGCCGAGGACCTCGCGGTCCAGCCGCTCGGCCTGCTGCGCGCTGCTGATGAGCATCACCTGGCGCGGCGGGAGCCCGGCCAGGTCCTTGATCCCGCTGGTGCCGGTCGTCTCGTCGGCCTTCAGCCGCCCCGTCACCGTGACGGTGCCCCGCGGCGGGGCCGGCACCTCGGGGAACGCCGTCTGGTCGGCTCCGAAGGGGACCCAGCCGCGGTTGACGAGCACGGCCCGGCCGTCCGCCAGCACCAGGGGGGTCAGCACATGGAACCCGACCCTGTCCTCGGCGTTGGTGCGCCGCCGCACCACGACCTCGCCCTCGGTGTCGAAGGTGCCCGTGGCCCGCGCGGTGCGCCAGTAGTCGGCCCGCGGGACGGTGTGGCCCGGCGAGGTGAGCTCCTCGACGGGAACCGGTGCCGCGGCCAGGCTGTCGGCGATCAGCCCGTTCTGCGCGACCCGGCGCTCATGGCGGTGGAACTGCCAGAAGCCCAGCTCGACCATCGAGGGGACGAGGACGAGGGCGATCAGGGTGAGGATCACCCACTGCCGGGTCAACAGGAAGCGGTACACGGCTCGACGGTACCCGGCGCGCCGCGGCCCCCGGACGAGGGGGTCTCGGTCCCGTCCCGGGGCCGGCGCGCCGGGGGGAGCCCGGCCCCGGAGGGGCGGGCTCCCGTGGCTCACACCCGGTCGACGATGCCGGCCCTCCCCTCCGCCCTGGCGCAGTGGGCGCCGCAGTACCAGTGGCCCTCGGCCTCCACGCCCTGGCCGATGATCTGGACCCGGCAGTGCTCGCAGATGGGCGCCATGCGGTGGATGGCGCAGGAGAAGCAGTCGAAGACGTGCACCGCGCCCTGCGCGTGCACCTCGAAGGACATGCCGTAGTCGTTTCCGCAAACCTCGCAACGTGCCATGCGCCACAGGGTGAAACGCCCGGGCCGCCCCGGGCGAGCGGCCCGGGGGCGAGTCGCCGCGCTTTCACTCCGATGCGGGTGCCTGCGGCGGGGGAGCGGCCGGGGCGCGGCGCCCGCCCGGCGCGGGGGCCACGTCCCGCAGCGCCTGCGTGAAGGCCGCCTCGTCGAGGACGGGGGTGCCGAAGGCCGCGGCCTTGACCGCCTTGGAGGTGGCGGCATCCGGGTCGTTGGTGACCAGCAGGCTCGTCAGCCGCGACACACTCGTCGCCACGTGCAGGCCGGCCTCCACCGCCCGGTCCTCCAGCAGCTCCCGCTCGGTGGAGGTGTCGCCGGAGAAGGCCACCCGCATGCCCTGCACCAGCGGCCCGCCGGGCGTGTAGCGGCCCGGGTTCGGGTACGGGCACGGCGGGCGCCTGCGGGACGGGCGCCAGCCGCGGTGCCCGTGGGACGCCTGGTACCCCACACGCGCCGGGGCGGCGGAGTCCGTCCACTCCGTCAGCGGGCGGCACTCCAGCAGCGGCAGCCGCACACCGCCCCGCGCGGCCGCGTGCAGGCTGGGACGGAACGCCTCGGCGAGCACCCGCGCGTCGTCCAGCGCGTGGTGGGCGCGCTGCTGCACCACCCCGAAGTGCGCGGCCAGCGACTCCAGCTTGAGGTTCGGCAGCGGCAGCCGGAGTTCCTTCGCCAGGGCGATGGTGCACAGCCGCTGGCGGGTCGGGGCCTCGCCGCGGGCGCGCGCGTACTCCCGGGCGATCATGTTCCAGTCGAAGGCGGCGTTGTGCGCGACGAGCACCCGGCCCTCCAGGCGGGAGGCGAACTCCCCGGCGATCTCACCGAACAGCGGCGCCCCCCGGAGCACCTCGCTCGTCAGCCCGTGGATCCACACCGGTCCCGGGTCCCGCTCCGGGTCGACCAGGGTGTACCAGTGGTCCTCGACCTCGCCCCGGGCGTCGAGCCGGTAGACGGCGGCCGAGACGATCCGGTCGTCCCGGGCGAGCCCCGTGGTCTCCACGTCGACGACCGCGTACCCCTCGGGGTAGGCGGTCGGCCAGGTCGTCGCTGCGGTCGTTCGGTCGTCGAGCATGGTCACAGAGAATACGGGCCGCCGCCGACAGCACTCGACCCCCCGGTGCGCCCCGCCCCGGTCACCGCCGGGGCGGCGCAAGACCGCCGCGCCCCCAGCGGGTTGACGCACCCCGGGCCGGGCCGGGATGAGACGCTGTCCGCGTGAGCGACGAGAGGCGGCCCGGTGACGCGGGCGGGGCGGGGGACGCGGGCGGCGCCCGGCGTCCCGCGGCCGCGCAGGCGGGCCACGAGGCGGGCCACGGCGGACTCGGCACCCGCCTCAACTGGCTCCGCGCGGCGGTGCTCGGGGCCAACGACGGCATCGTCTCCACCGCCGGTCTGGTCGTCGGCGTCGCGGGGGCGACCTCGGAGCGCTCCGCCCTGCTGACCGCGGGCCTGGCCGGGCTGCTGGCCGGGTCGCTGTCCATGGCGGCGGGCGAGTACGTCTCGGTGTCCACCCAGCGCGACTCCGAGCTGGCCGCCCTCGCCCAGGAGCGGCGCGAGCTGGCGGAGCAGCCCGAGGCCGAACTGGATGAGCTCACGCAGATGCTGACGGACCGGGGCCTTTCGGGGGCGGTGGCCCGGGAGGCCGCCGAGCAGTTCACCGCCCGCGACGCCCTGCGCACCCACGCCCGGGTGGAACTCGGCATCGACCCGGACGCCCTCACCAACCCCTGGCACGCGGCGGGGGCCAGCTTCCTGGCGTTCACGGTGGGCGCCCTGCTGCCGTTGCTGGCGATGGTGCTGCCGCCCGCCTCCGCCCGGCTGACCGTCACGGTCCTGTCGGTGCTGGCGACCCTCGCCCTGACCGGCTGGTGGAGCGCACGCCTGGGCGCCGCACCCCCGCGACGCGCCGTGCTGCGCAACGTCGGCGGCGGGGCGGTCGCGATGGGCGTCACCTACGCGGTCGGCTCCCTGCTGGGCGCCACCGGGGTGTGAGGGGCGTGCGCCGCGGTGGCGCCCGTGCTCACCGGCGCCACCCGGGGGCGTCCGCGCCCCAGCGACCCGAGGGGGCCGCCCAGCCGGAGGGGCCTCCGTCGAAGGCCACGGCGGGCAGCGCGTGGCGCAGCCGCCCCCGCGGGGTGTCCACCTCGGTCGTCCACGGCTCCGCGTCGAAGTCCTCCTCCGCGCCGAGGTCCTCCTCCGCGGCGGACGGTCCGGAAGCCGTGCCCGGCCCGTGGAGCAGCCAGGCGGCGGTCCGTGCCAGTGAGACGTCCACCACCCGCCCGGTGCCCGAGGAGTGCCGGAGGGTCAGGGCCCGCAGCAGACCGGCGGCGAGCAGATACCCCGTGCCGTGGTCCAGCGCCTGCGCCGGCAGGGCCCCCGGCACGCCGTCGTCCCCCTCCCGCAGCGCGATCCCCGAGGCGGCCTGCACCAGGCTGTCGAAGCCCCGGCGGCCGGACCAGGGCCCGCTGCGGCCCCACGCGGAGAGCCGGCCCACCACGAGCCCCGGCCGCCGGGCCGCGAGGTCGCCGGGCAGCAGCCCGAAGCGGTCCAGCGCGCCCGGCCGGTAGCCCGTCACCACCACGTCCGCCGAGGACAGCAGCTCCTCGAACACCGCCCGGTCGGCCCGGCGCCCGAGGTCGAGCAGCGCGGAGCGCTTGCCGAGCCCGGTGTCGTCGTGCAGGTCCTGTGCCTCCGGCAGGCCGGGGGAGTCCACGCGCAGCACGTCCGCGCCGAGCAGCGCGAGGGTGCGGGTGGCCACCGGGCCCGCGAGCACCCGGGTCAGGTCGAGCACGCGCAGCCCGGCGCACGGCAGCGCCCGGGGAGCCTCCGCGGCGGGCGGCGCCCCGGCCGCGCCCAGCGCCCCGCAGAGCAGCAGCGGCTCGGCGGCGGCCGCCGCACCCTGCGGATGCGCGGCCCACTCCCGGGCGGAGCGCACGGCGACGGCGAGGCCGCCCGCCGCGTAGACCGCCTCCTCCACCCCGGTGGCGGGGCGCTCCGCGACGGCTCCGGCCACGGACGCCGCCCCCGCGCCGTCCGGCAGGCCGAGCGCCTGCCGCAGCCGGCGCCGGTGGTGCGGGTAGTTGGCGTGGGTGCGGACCCAGCCGTCGGCGGCGGGCCAGAAGCGCGAGAGCGGGGCGAAGGCCGTCGGCGGCGCCCCGTCGAGCCGTACGAGCCGGTCGCCGAGGAAGGCCGCGGTCACCGCCCCGTCGTCGACGCGGACGGCGGGCACCGGGCCGCCGCCCCGCCGGGCGGCCAGCTCCGCGGCCGCCAGCGAGCAGAGGGCGACGGTGGCCCGTGCGAGGGGCAGGGCGGGGAGCCGGGAGCGCAGGCCGCCCGTCCCCGCGGCGGTGACCCGCTCCGTCAGCGCCGGGTCGCCGCCGAGGGCGGCCCAGCCCTCCGCGACGCCCGGGGGAAGATCATCCGACATGCCGCCACTATGGCACGGCGGCCGGGCGCGCGGTACGGGCCGCCGCCCCGCGGGCACCCGCCGAGGCGGAGGGCCCCGCGGGCGGCCGGTCCCGGTCCTGCCGGGCCCGGCCCCCGCGGGGCCCTTGCGGTGCGGCCGCCGCACCCGGACCGGACCCGGTGGCCGGGTCCGGTCCGGGGCCGGCCCTCAGGGACCGGCCGCACCCGGGGGTGCGGCTACCAGCGGACGGCGTCCAGGGCGTCGGCGACGCCGGTGCCGTAGAAGCCGTTGTTGCGCGTGCCGCCCTCGCAGACCGCGTCCACCGTGCCGTCGCCGTTGATGTCGTACGGATTGGTGCACGCGGTGTCGTCGGCCTGGGCGTACAGCAGGCCCTTGACCAGCGCCGGCGGCGCGTAGGGGTGCTTCGACTTGATCAGCGCGACCACGCCCGCGACGTGCGGGGAGGCCATCGAGGTGCCTGCCTTGTACCCGTAGCCGCCGCCGGGCAGCGTGGAGAGGATGCGGCCGTCGACGGCCGGTCCCTCCGGGGCCTGGTAGCGGGTCGCGTCGCCGCCGGGGGCGGAGATGTCCACGACACCGTGGCCGTAGTTCGAGTACGAGGACTTCAGGTTCTTCGCGCCCAGCGCGGAGACCGTGACCACACCCGGGATCTGGGTGGGGATGTCGAGGCACTCGCGCGGGTTGACGACACGCTCCACCGGGGTGGTGTCGTTCGGGCTCGTGACGTCGGTGAGCTCGTCGGCGGCGAGGTCCATCCGCGAGTTGCCCGCCGCGGCCACGTTGACCGCACCCTTGCGCTCCGCGTACCGGGCGGCACGGGAGACGGCCTCGACGAGGGCCTTCTGGTCCGCGTCGTTCTTGCAGTTGAACAGCCACGGGTCGGTGTAGTAGCTGTTGTTGGTGACGTCGACGCCGTGCTCGGCCGCCCACACGAAGCCGCAGACCACGGCCTCGGTGTAGAAGAAGCCGTCGGGCTGCGAGACCTTGATGCCGGAGACCTTCACACCCGGCGCGACACCGGTGATGCCGACGTCGTTCTTCGCGGCGGCGATGGTCCCCGCGACGTGGGTGCCGTGGTCGGACTCGTCCGGCCCCGGACGCCAGGCGCCGTCCGCGGTGTTCGGCACACCGCCGACGCAGCTGACCGACGCCTTGCGGTCGAAGTTCGGGGCGAGGTCGGGGTGGGTGTCGTCCACACCGGTGTCGATGACCGCGACGGTCACCCGCTTGCTGCCGAGCGACTTCTTGTGGGCCTGGTCCGCCTTGATGGCGGGCAGGTCCCACTGGAGCGGTTCGAGCGGGTCCTGCCCGTCCACGGCGGCCTCGGCGGCGGCCGCGGCCTCCTCGGCGCCCAGCGGGCGCTCCGAGTCGATCGCCGTGTCCTTCGCCGCCGCGATCGGCGCGGTGCGGGTGGCACCGGCCGACTGCACACCGCGGACGCCGCGGATCGTCTCGGCGAACGCGGGGTTCTGCGAGTGGACGACGATCACGCCTATCCGGTCGTATGCGTACACGACCGTGCCGCCGGCCTTGGCTATCGCCTTCTTGACGGCCTTCGAGGTGCCGTAGCCGCCCTTGACGTTGACCACGTAGGACAGCTTGGGGCCGTCCGTCGACACCGCGGCGGGGACATCGTCCGTGACCGCTGCCGACGCCGTACCCGTCGGCAGGAAGCCCAGCGATGCCGTGAGCGCCAGACCGACGGGGAGCGCGAGAGCGCGTCGTCGTCCGGATCCCAGATGAGCCATGGGTTCTCCACATCATCCGTGACAACCGCCCAAACACCCCTTGCGAATGGGCGGGTTCATGACGAGTGAAGCTATCGCTGATCATGTGGGCACTTCAATGGATCCGGCGGACGGATGCAGCCGGATACCGCCGGTCCCCCCGGAGGCGGGCGCGTACGGCACGGGCGGAACCCGGCGGTACCCGTCCCGTCCCCACGCCGGGGCGGCGGCGACCTGCGGGCACCTCGGAGAACCACCCGTGTGAACCGGTTCGCCCCGCACCCCGTGCCGTTGTCAGGGAGTGGAACGACAACCCGCCACTCCCCAGGGCACCACCGTCCAGCCGACCCCCATCCGCCCCGTGTCGCGAGGAGATTCCGTGACCACCGATGCGCCGCCGCCCCCGAGCGGCCCGGACACCGCCCCCGCCCAGCCCACCGCCCAAGCGTTCGTCCGCATGCAGGAGAGTCCGGAATTCGGCGAACTCCGCCGGGCCCACCGCTCCTTCGCCTTCCCCCTGACCGTCGCCTTCATCGCCTGGTACCTGCTCTACGTGCTGCTGTCCAACTACGCGGGCGGCTTCATGGGCACCAGGCTCCTCGGCAACGTCAACGTCGCGCTCGTCCTCGGGCTCGCGCAGTTCGCCACCACCTTCCTCATCGCCTGGTTCTACTCCCGGCACGCCGCCGGGAAGCTCGACCCGCAGGCGGAGGCCATCAAGTCCCGTATGGAGGCCGACGCATGAGCCCCGCGCTGCACCTCGCGGCGGAGAACGCCACCACCGAGCACCGCGCACTGATCATCACCCTGTTCGCCGCCTTCGTGGTCGCCACCCTGCTGATCACCGTGTGGGCCGGACGCCAGACCAAGGACGCCTCCGACTTCTACGCGGGCGGGCGCCAGTTCACCGGCTTCCAGAACGGGCTCGCGATCTCCGGCGACTACATGTCCGCCGCCTCCTTCCTCGGCATCGCCGGGGCCATCGCGCTCTTCGGCTACGACGGCTTCCTCTACTCCATCGGCTTCCTGGTGGCCTGGCTGGTCGCCCTGCTGCTGGTGGCCGAGCCCCTGCGCAACTCCGGCCGCTACACCATGGGCGACGTCCTCGCCTACCGCATGCGCCAGCGCCCCGTGCGCACCGCCGCGGGCACCTCCACCATCGTGGTGTCGATCTTCTACCTGCTCGCGCAGATGGCCGGTGCAGGCGTGCTGGTCTCCCTGCTGCTCGGCATCACCAGCGACGGCGGCAAGATCGCCATCGTCACCCTGGTGGGCCTGCTGATGATCGTCTACGTCACCGTGGGCGGGATGAAGGGCACCACCTGGGTGCAGATGGTCAAGGCCGTCCTGCTCATCGCGGGCACCCTGCTGATCACCTTCCTGGTGCTGTGGAAGTTCGACTTCAACATCTCCGCCCTGCTCGGCAAGGCCGCGGAGAACAGCGGACACGGGGCGGCCTTCCTGGAGCCCGGCCTCAAGTACGGCGTGAGCGGCACCTCCCGGCTGGACTTCCTCTCGCTGGGCCTCGCACTGGTCCTCGGCACCGCCGGACTGCCGCACATCCTCATCCGCTTCTACACCGTGCCCACCGCCAAGGCGGCGCGGAAGTCGGTGAACTGGGCCATCGGCATCATCGGCGCCTTCTACCTGATGACCATCGCCCTCGGCTTCGGCGCCGCGGCGATCGTCGGCCCGGAGACGATCACCGAGTCCAACGCGGCGGGCAACACGGCCGCGCCGCTCCTCGCCCTGCACATCGGGGGCACCGACTCGGCCTCCGGCGCCATCCTGCTGGCGGTGATCTCCGCGGTCGCCTTCGCCACCATCCTGGCCGTGGTCGCCGGACTCACCCTGGCCTCGTCCTCCTCCTTCGCCCACGACATCTACGCGAACGTGATCCGCAAGGGACAGGCCACCGAGAAGGAGGAGGTCCGCGCCGCCCGCTGGGCCACCGTGTTCATCGGCATCGTGTCCATCGCCCTGGGCGCCCTCGCCCGCGACCTCAACGTCGCCGGCCTGGTCGCCCTCGCCTTCGCCGTCGCGGCCTCCGCGAACCTGCCGACCATCCTCTACAGCCTGTTCTGGAAGCGGTTCACCACCCGGGGCGCGCTGTGGTCGATCTACGGCGGCCTGACGGCGTCGGTCGTCCTGGTCCTCTTCTCCCCGGTGGTCTCCGGCAGGGCCAGCTCCATGTTCCCGGACGCCGACTTCGCCTGGTTCCCGCTGGCCAACCCCGGTCTCATCTCCATTCCGATCGGCTTCCTGCTCGGCTGGCTCGGCTCCCTGCTGTCGAAGGAGGAGCCCGACCGGGACAAGTACGCCGAACTGGAGGTCAGGTCGCTGACCGGCGTCGGCGCCCACTGACCGGGGCCCGGGACCGCTGAGCGGCCCGCCCGGCACCACCTCCGGCCCGGCCGCGTCGTAGGACCCTACGACGCGGCCGGGCCGGAGTCCGTGGCAATCTGGCCGCCTGCCCGCCGACGGACTGGCGTACGCTCGGAGGCGTCAGTTCCACCACCCGGGGAGGGGGCCAGCAGTGCTCATCGACACGTTCGGCCGCACGGCAACCGACCTGCGTGTCTCCCTCACGGACCGGTGCAACCTGCGGTGCACCTACTGCATGCCCGAGGAGGGCCTGCAGTGGCTGGCCAAGCCCGACCTGCTCACCGACGACGAGATCGTCCGGCTCGTCCGCATCGCCGTCACCGACCTCGGCATCACCGAGGTCCGCTTCACCGGGGGAGAGCCCCTGCTGCGGCCCGGCCTGGTCGGCATCGTCGAGAGGGTCGCCGCCCTGGAGCCCCGGCCGAAGACGTCCCTGACGACCAACGGCATCGGACTGCGGCGCACCGCCCAGGCCCTGAAGGACGCCGGCCTCGACCGGGTCAACGTCTCGCTGGACACCCTGCGCCCGGAGGTCTTCAAGGCGCTCACCCGCCGCGACCGCCACCAGGACGTGCTCGACGGACTCGCCGCGGCCCGGGAGGCGGGCCTGACGCCCGTGAAGGTCAACGCCGTCCTGATGCCCGGGCTCAACGACGACGAGGCGCCCGAACTGCTCGCCTGGGCCGTGGACCACGGCTACGAGCTGCGGTTCATCGAGCAGATGCCCCTCGACGCCCAGCACGGCTGGAAGCGGGAGGGCATGATCACCGCCGGTGACATCCTCGAGGCGCTGCGCACCCGTTTCACCCTCGCTCCCGAGGACGGCTCCGCGCGCGGCTCCGCGCCCGCGGAGCGCTGGGTGGTCGACGGCGGCCCGCACCGCGTCGGGGTGATCGCCTCGGTGACCCGGCCCTTCTGCCGGGCCTGCGACCGCACCCGGCTGACCGCCGACGGCCAGGTGCGCACCTGCCTGTTCGCCACGGAGGAGACCGACCTGCGCGCCGCGCTCCGCTCGGACGCCCCGGACGGCGAGATCTCCCGGATCTGGCGGCAGGCGATGTGGGGGAAGAAGGCCGGATCCGGACTGGACGACCCGTCCTTCCTCCAGCCCGAGCGCCCCATGTCGGCCATCGGCGGCTGACCGCGCCCGCTCGGCCGCCCCGCGCCCGGGGGGCCTGCCGACCCCTCCCGCGGCGCACTCACCCTCCGGTGCGCCCGTCCTCCCCGGCGCGCCGCTCCCACTCCTGAAGCGGCACCACGTCCTTGAGGAACCCGCGCACACCGAGGAACTGCGACAGGTGCTCCCGGTGCTCCCCGCAGGCCAGCCAGGTCTTGCGGCGCTCGGGGGTGTGCAGCTTGGGGTTGTTCCAGGCGAGGACCCAGACCGCCGGAACGCGGCAGCCCTTCGCGGAACAGATCGGCGTCTCGTCACTCACCGCGCCATTGTCCCAGCATGGCGACGCCGGGCAGCCACGGGGGGAGCTGCCCGGCGTCGGTCCGTCGCTCCGACGGGGGATGCGGAGCGCGTAGGAAGTATGTCACGGACAACGCCCGGACGGGCACAGGAACTTCATGATTGATCTGAGGTTTTCCTGAGGTTGGCGAACCGGTCGTCCTCGGCCGCCGCGTCCGGAGCCGCGGGGGAGATCATCGGGCGCACCGGGTCCGGCAGGTACGCAGACGGGAGCGAGGGCGCGTTCTCCCGGCCGGCGTTGGCGACGACCACCGCCACATAGGGCAGCAGCATCCCCAGGACCAGCGTGACCACGGCGACATGGCGCTCCACGTCCCACAGGACCGCGGTCAGCACGACCGCCACCGTCCGCACCGACATCGAGATCACATAGCGGCGCTGCCGCCCGCGCACGTCCTCGGCCAGCCCCCGCCGGGCACCCGTGATCCGGAAGACCTCCGCACCGCCCTGCCTGCGCATCGCGCTCCACCACCCGCTTCCGTGCCGGACCTCGTCTGCCCGGCGCTGCCGCGACCGGCCGTCCCCACGGTACGCCGCCCCGGCCCGCCCGCCGCCCCCGGGGCGCCGCCCGGAGGTACCGGGCGCGCCCCCCGGCACCGCCTTCGAGGTGCGGCGGCGCGGACGCGCGCGGAGACTTGCAGGGGTAACTGCTCACGCGGAGCCGTACGAGGAGGCAGCCATGGGCTGGTTGTGGGCGATCATCGTGGGATTCGTGCTCGGCCTGATCGCGAAGGCGATCATCCCGGGCAAGCAGCACAGTCCGCTCTGGCTGGTCACCATCTTCGGCATCATCGGCGCGATCATCGGCAACGCCCTGGCCCGGGGCTTCGGGATCGCGGCGACCTCCGGCATCGACTGGGGCCGGCACATCCTGCAGCTGGCGGCGGCCGTCGTCGTGGTCTTCCTCGGCGACATGGCCTACACCTCGCTCAAGGGCGGCAGACGCGAACGGGCCTGAGCGGCCCCGGCATCCTCGGCGCCACGGCGGGGCCGGGCGGACGCGACGTCCACCCGGCCCCGCCGTGGGAGCCCGGCGTGCGGGGCAGGTGCCCCCGCACGCGGCGGGTCACCCCGCGGCCACCTCGACCGCGGCCAGGTTCCGCTTGCCCCGCCGCAGCACCAGCCAGCGGCCGTGCAGCAGCTCGGCCTCCGCGGGCACCGCGTCCTCGGCGGTCACCTTCACGTTGTTCACGTAGGCTCCGCCCTCCTTCACGGTCCGCCGCGCACCCGACCTGCTCGGCGCCAGGCCCACCTCCACCAGCAGGTCCACCACCGGCAGCAGCTCCGCCACCCGGGCGTGCGGCAGCTCGGAAAGGGCCGCGCGCAGCGTCGCCTCGTCCAGCTCCGCCAACTCGCCCTGACCGAACAGCGCCTTCGAGGCGGCCACCACCGCGGCGCACTGCTCCGCGCCGTGCACCAGCGTGGTCAGCTCCTCGGCCAGCGCCCGCTGCGCGGCCCGCGCCTGCGGCCGCCGGGCCGTCTGCTCCTCCAGCTCCGTGAGCTCCTCGCGCGAGCGGAAGGACAGGATACGCAGGAAGCGCGAGACGTCCCGGTCGTCGGTGTTCAGCCAGTACTGGTAGAAGGCGTACGGGGTGGTCATCTCCGGGTCGAGCCAGAGCGCACCGCCCTCGGACTTGCCGAACTTGGTGCCGTCCGCCTTGGTCATCAGAGGCGTGGCCAGGGCGTGCACCTCCGCCTCCGGCTCCAGGCGGTGGATCAGGTCGAGCCCGGCGGTCAGGTTCCCCCACTGGTCGCTGCCGCCCTGCTGGAGGGTGCAGCCGTAGCGGCGGTACAGCTCCAGGAAGTCCATGCCCTGGAGCAGCTGGTAGCTGAACTCGGTGTAGCTGATGCCCTGCTCGGACTCCAGCCGCCGGGCGACCGAGTCCTTGGTCAGCATCTTGTTGACGCGGAAGTGCTTGCCGATGTCGCGCAGGAACTCGATCGCCGACATGCCGGCGGTCCAGTCCAGGTTGTTCACCATGACCGCGGCGTTCTCCCCCTCGAAGGAGAGGAACGGCTCGATCTGGGAGCGCAGCCGGGTCACCCACTGCGCGATGGTCTCCGGGTCGTTCAGCGTGCGCTCCGCGGTGGGCCGCGGGTCGCCGATCTGCCCCGTGGCCCCGCCGACCAGCGCCAGCGGCCGGTGGCCGGCCTGCTGCAGGCGCCGCACGGTCAGCACCTGCACCAGGTGCCCCACGTGCAGACTCGCCGCGGTGGGGTCGAAACCGCAATAGAAGGTGACGGGACCGTCCGCGAGAGCCTTGCGCAATGCGTCCTCGTCGGTGGACTGGGCGATCAGCCCGCGCCACGTCAGCTCGTCGACGATGTCCGTCACGGTTCTTCGGTCTCCTCGTGTGGATGGATGGGCGGCCAGTCTATGGCGTGCCCGGCAGGCGGCGACGGCCGACCGAGGGGCGGACGGGGCGGGCGCCTCCCGCGGGAGGGGACCGTCACACGCCCTGGCTGACCGAGCTCATGTTGAAGTCGGGCACCCTCAGCGCGGGCATCGCGGCACGGGTGAACCAGTCGCCCCACTCCCGCGGCAGCGTCTTCTCGGTGCGCCCCGCCTCCGTCGCCCGGCCCAGCAGGTCGACGGGCGACTCATTGAACCGGAAGTTGTTCACCGCGCCCACGACCTCGCCCCCCTCCACCAGGTAGACGCCGTCCCGGGTCAGCCCCGTCAGCAGCAGCGTCGCCGGGTCGACCTCGCGGATGTACCACAGGCAGGTCAGCAGCAGCCCCCGCTCCGTGGAGGCGGCCATCTCCGAAAGGGAGCGCCCGCCCCCCGCGTCCAGGACCAGGTTGTCCACGGCGGGGGCCACCGGCAGGCCGGTGAGCGCGGCGCTGTGCCGGGTGGTGACCAGGCGGTCCAGGCGCCCCTCGCTCACCCACTCGGTGGGCTCCAGCGCGAGGCCGTTGTCGAAGACGGAGGCGTCGTCGCCCGAGGCGTGCGCGATCACGAAGGGCGCGGACTCCAGGCCGGGCTCGCGCGGGTCGCTGCGCAGGGTCAGGGGGAGGGAGGAGAGCCGCTCGCCCACGCGGGTGCCGCCGCCGGGCTTGGAGAAGACCGTGCGGCCCTCCGCCGCGTCCCGCGCCGCCGAGGACCACAGCTGGTAGATCAGCAGGTCGGCCACGGCCGTCGGGGGCAGCAGCGTCTCGTACCGCCCGGCGGGCAGCTCCACCCGCCGCTCCGCCCAGCCCAGCCGCTCCGCGAGCTCCCGGTCCATCGCGCCCGGGTCCACGTCGGTGAAGTCCCGGGTCGAGCGGCCCGCCCAGGCCGAGAGCGAGCGGTCCGGCGACTTGGCGTTGAGCTCCAGGGTCCCGTTCGGCTGGTCGTGCCGCAGCCGCAGTCCGCTCGACGTCCCGAGGTAGGTCGAGGTCAGCTCGTGGTGGGCGAAGCCGTACAGCTCCCGCTTGCCCGCGCGGGCCCTGGCGAAGGACTCGCCCAGCGCCGGGGCGAAGCCGGCGAACACCGCGGAGGAGGTCTCGGCGGGCGCGTCGGCGAAGTCCGGGGACTCGGGTACGCCCGCCACCAGCGGCTGGGCGTCCTCCGCCGGGCCGGCGCCGCGCGCCGCCTCCTCGGCTGCCCGCACCAGCGGCTCCAGGTCCTGCGCCGTGACCGCCGAACGGGACACCACGCCCGAGGCGGTGCCCTCGGCCCCGTCGACGGTGGCGATCACCGTCAGGGTGCGTCCGCGGGTGACGCCGTTGGTGGTCAGCGCGTTGCCCGCCCACCGCAGGTTGGCGGAGGAGTGCTCGTCGGCGATCACCACGCATCCGTCGGCGGTGGAGAGCTCCAGCGCCCGTTCGACGATCTCGTGCGGCTTGGTGGTGCGGGCGCTCATCGACCGGCCTCCTGCGTGGTGTTCAAGATGGTGACGCCCCGGAACAGGGCGGACGGGCAGCCGTGCGAGACCGCCGCGACCTGCCCCGGCTGGGCCTTGCCGCAGTTGAAGGCACCGCCGAGCACATAGGTCTGCGGCCCGCCCACCTGCTCCATCGAGCCCCAGAACTCGGTCGTCGTCGCCTGGTAGGCCACGTCCCGCAGCTGCCCGGCCAGCCGTCCGTTCTCGATGCGGAAGAAGCGCTGCCCGGTGAACTGGAAGTTGTACCGCTGCATGTCGATGGACCAGGAGCGGTCGCCGACCACGTAGATCCCGCGCTCCACCCCGCCGATCAGGTCCTCGGTCGACAGGCCGCCCGGATCCGGCCGGAGCGAGACGTTGGCCATCCGCTGCACCGGCACATGCGCGGGGGAGTCGGCGTAGGCGCAGCCGTTGGAGCGCCCGAGACCGGTGAGCCGGGCGATCCGCCGGTCCAGCTGGTAGCCGACCAGGGTGCCGCCGCGCACCAGGTCCCAGCTCTGCGCCGCGACGCCCTCGTCGTCGTACCCGACGGTGGCGAGACCGTGCTCGGCGGTGCGGTCGCCGGTCACATGCATCGCCGGTGAGCCGTACGCCAGGGTGCCCAGCTGGTCGAAGGTGGCGAAGGAGGTGCCCGCGTAGGCCGCCTCGTAGCCCAGCGCCCGGTCCAGTTCGGTGGCGTGGCCGATCGACTCGTGGATGGTCAGCCACAGGTTCGAGGGGTCGATCACCAGGTCGTAGCGGCCCGCCTCGACGCTGGGGGCCCTCATCTTCTCGGCCAGCAGCCCGGGCAGCTCCTCCAGCTCGCCGTCCCAGTCCCAGCCGGTTCCCCGCAGGTACTCCCAGCCCCGGCCCACGGGCGGCGCGAGGGTGCGCATCGAGTCGAACTCGCCCGAGGTGCCGTCCACGGCGACGGCGGTGAGCTGCGGGTGGAGGCGCACCCGCTGCTGGGTGGTGACGGTGCCCGCGGTGTCCGCGTAGAACTTGTTCTCCTGCACGGTCAGCAGCGAGGCGTCCACATGGGCGACGCCGTCGGCGCGCAGCAGCCGCGCGCTGAAGTCCGCCAGCAGACCGCTCTTCTCCTCGTCGGGCACCTCGAAGGGGTTGGTCTCGTAGGAGGAGACCCACGTCCTGTCGGCGTGCACGGGCTCGTCGGCCAGCTCCACCCGCTCCTGCGAACCGGCCGCCGCGATGACCTGCGCGGAGAGCTTCGCCATGGCCACGGCCTGCCCCGCCACCCGGGCCGCCGCGTCCATCGTCAGGTCGACGCCGGAGGCGAAGCCCCACGCCCCGCCGTGCACCACCCGCACCGCGTACCCCAGGTCGGTGGTGTCGGAGGAGCCCGCGGGACGGGCGTCGCGCAGCCGCCAGGAGGCGCTGCGCACCCGCTCCAGGCGGAAGTCGGCGTGCTCGGCCCCGAGCGCGCGGGCCCGGGCGAGCGCGGCGTCGGCCAGCGCCCGCAGCGGCAGCGCGGTGAACGTCTGATCGATGTCGTGGGGCACGGCTGGTCTTCCTCCAGTGACTCACCGGGATCGCTACGGCACGCAGTGAATCACGGTTCGAGGGCGCCGTGTCCGGGAGGTGCGCCCGGTGTCGGGGACGGCGCGCGCGGGCCGGCCCCCGGGAACCCGCGCCCGGACCCGGCCGTCCGGGCGAGGCGGCGGCGCACACCGGCGCCGCGGGGCGGGCGGGGGCCTGTCGGAACCGCTGGACGGCCGAGCGCCCCGGACGCTCCCCCGGACCGCACCCGGCCCCACCCGGGCGGCGGGGCCGGGCCGCCGCCCGGGGCCCTTTCTCCGCCGTGCGTGCAGCTCACGCCGGGGCGGACCGGGCCGGGAGGCGGTGGCGCGTGCCGCGGCCGCGCCCTCGGCGGGGCGCGCGGACGGAGCGTGCTTCTGTAGGGATCCGACAGCGACGGCCCGACGGCGCTGTCAGGCCCCGATTCCCCGTACGGCGCCGCCTACCGATAGTTTGCAGACGTATCTGACTGCAGAGGGAAAGGGTGATCCGTTGAGCCGCTCGGTTCTCGTCACCGGAGGAAACCGGGGCATCGGCCTCGCCATCGCCCGCGCGTTCGCCGACGCCGGCGACAACGTCGCGATCACCTACCGGTCCGGGGAGCCGCCGGCCGGTCTCCTGGCCGTCAGGTGCGACATCACCGACGCGGAGCAGGTGGAGCAGGCCTACAAGGAGATCGAGGAGAAGCACGGTCCGGTGGAGGTGCTGGTGGCCAACGCCGGCATCACCAGGGACCAGCTGCTGATGCGGATGTCGGAGGAGGACTTCACCTCCGTCCTGGACACCAACCTCACCGGCACCTTCCGGGTCGTGAAGCGTGCGAACCGGGGGATGCTGCGGGCCAGGAAGGGCCGCGTGGTCCTCATCTCCTCGGTCGTCGGGCTGCTCGGCTCGGCGGGCCAGGCCAACTATGCCGCCTCCAAGGCGGGCCTGGTCGGCTTCGCCCGCTCGCTCGCCCGCGAGCTCGGGTCGCGGAACATCACCTTCAACGTCGTCGCGCCCGGCTTCGTCGACACCGACATGACGCAGGCGCTCACCGAGGAGCAGCGCGCCGGGATCGTCTCCCAGGTGCCCCTCGGGCGCTACGCGCAGCCGGAGGAGATCGCCGCCGCGGTCGCGTTCCTCGCCTCCGACAGCGCCTCGTACATCACTGGAGCCGTCGTTCCCGTCGACGGCGGATTGGGCATGGGTCACTGATCACATGAGCGGAATCCTCGCCGGCAAGCGCATCCTCATCACCGGTGTGCTGATGGAGTCCTCCATCGCCTTCCACACCGCCCGCCTGGCCCAGGAGCAGGGCGCCGAGATCATCCTCACGGCGTTCCCCCGCCCGACGCTGACCGAGCGCATCGCCAGGAAGCTGCCGAAGCCCGCCAAGGTCATCGAGCTGGACGTGACCAACGACGAGCACCTGGCCCGCCTGGCCGACCTCGTCCGCGACGAGCTCGGCGGCCTGGACGGCGTCGTGCACTCCATCGGCTTCGCCCCCCAGGACGCCCTCGGCGGCAACTTCCTCAACACGCCCTTCGAGTCCGTCTCGACGGCCATGCACGTCTCGGCCTTCTCGCTGAAGTCCCTGACCATGGCGTGCCTGCCGCTGATGGAGGAGGGCGGCTCGGTCGTCGGCCTCACCTTCGACGCGCAGTTCGCCTGGCCGCAGTACGACTGGATGGGCCCGGCGAAGGCCGCCCTGGAGGCCACCAGCCGCTATCTCGCCCGCGACCTCGGCAAGCAGCGGATCCGCTGCAACCTGATCTCCGCCGGCCCGATCGGGTCCATGGCCGCCAAGTCCATCCCCGGCTTCTCCGAGCTGGCGAAGGTCTGGGACGACCGCTCCCCGCTGGAGTGGGACATGGCCGACCCGGAGCCCGCCGGCCGCGGTGTGGTGGCCCTGCTGTCGGACTGGTTCCCGAAGACGACGGGCGAGATCGTCCACGTCGACGGCGGTGTGCACATCATGGGTGCCTGACCGGCCCCGACCTGCCGACGCGACGCCCCGCCCCCGCGGAGACCGGGGGGCGGGGCGTCGCCCGTTCGGCGCAACGGGCGGGGCGCCGAGGGGGCCCGGCGGTGATGCTGGAGGAGCAATCTTCCTTGTGGTGCTCCTGCGGCGCTCGGCGCCGCAGCTCGGCCGAGGGGGTGTTCTGCTCGTGCGGAGGAACCGGCGCAACATGCTCCTGCTGGGCGCGACGGCGTTTCTGCTGGTCGCGACCCCGACGGCGTCCAGGACGCTCTGGTCCGGCGGCCAGGGGGACGCGGCGCCCCCGGCCCCGCGGCCGACCCCCTACCGGGCCGACTGCCGCACGGTGGTCGACGGCTCCCGGGCCACCGCGTACTGCCACAACCCCTACCCGCGCGCCGACCTCGTCCGGCTGCACGTCGAGTGCGACCGGTGGTGGGACGTGGACGCGGACACCGCGGCCGCCCGGGTGGACCCGGCGGGCTACGTGGAGCTCAGCAGGCGCTGCTGGAAGGAGGTCCGCGGCGCCTGGGTCAGCCACGAGCCCGTCCTGGGGAGGGCCTGACACCACCCGCCGCCCCCCGGTCGGGGCCGGGCGGGCGGGCGGGCGGGCCGGGCGGCTCAGGCCAGCAGCAGCGCGCGGTCCCAGCGGCTGGTGGGCGCGGTGTCCGAGGCGAAGGTGTGCAGGGCGAGCGCGGCACCCGCCGCGCCGGTGAGGAAGCCGCCCGGGTGCTCCTCGGGCGGGCGTTCCCCCGGGGCGGTGGCGAAGCCGAACGGCGCGTCCTCGTCGGCGAGGTCCAGCAGACGGGCGGCCAGCCCAGGCAGGTGCCCGGCGAGTCGCGGATCGCCGCTGTCGCGGGCCGCGCGCCAGGTGATCTGGAGCAGCCCGGCCAGTCCGTGGCAGAGCCCCGCCTCGACCGGCGGCTCCGCCTCGCCCGAGCCGCCGCGGGTCAGCGCGGAGCGCAGCGCCACGACCGCCGCCTCCTGCCAGCGGGACACGCCCAGGGCCAGGCCGGCGAGTTGGAGGGCGCGGGCGATGCCCGGGGTGCCGTAGCACCAGGAGGGCCGTCCGGGCTGCTGCCGGGAGGGGCCCAGGGTCAGCTGGCCGGGCCACCAGGGGCCTTCGGAATCCGTCCGGCGCTGCTCGAGGAGCCACTCGGCGAGCTCGGTG
>NZ_JBIDBN010000008.1:27467-390739 GCF_043203115.1 Streptomyces sp. NPDC048001 | reverse complement strand
GAGATACGACAAGCGGGCCTACGTCTTCCACGGCACGGTCACCGTCGCCGCCATCCGGTTATGGCTCCGCACATGATCCGCCGGACAGCCCCTAGTCCCGCTCGCCATGCCGTTCCACCCCCGCCTGCGCACCCGGGTCGTCATGGCGCTGAAGAACGGGGGCGAATTGCTGCGCCGGGCAGAGGCCGGCGAACTGAACATCCGGGGAGTGGCAGGACTCCGGCTTCCACTGCCGCCGCCCCTGCACGTTCGGCGCACCACGCCGACCGCCTCGTAGGCCCCCGGGAGGGTGGCGTCACGCGATCTTCGGGTGTGGGGCGTCAGCCGCACTTCACACTGAGGACTGCGCTGGTCGATGTGTTGCTGTCGGTGGTCCCGTCGTGACAGATGCTCGCCAGCGTATCCGTGCGGTAGGACCACGACGTGGTGTCGGAGTCGCAGTTCATGCGTGCGGTGGTCGAGCGGGCTGGCGGAGGGCACCTGGTCTGCCGCGTACTTGCTGCCGCTGTTGACCAGACGCCGGGGCCGGAGAGGTAGACCTGCAGATCCACCTCGCTTGCACAGCCCTCGGGCGTCGAGGGCACGCAGCCGCTCATACCGCCGGTGGCGGTGATGATGCCTCCGCTGTAGTTCGGCTTATTCGCGAACAGTGCGCAGGTGATGATGTGCTGGGCCGACTCACCGCCGCCTACCGTCAAGGTCACCCCTGACTTGGGCTTTGACGCAGCCGGCGGGGCCGGGTCCGCGACAGCGATGCCTCCCAGCAGGGCCACCGAAGAGCCCCCGATCGTGCGGCAGACCCGCCAGCAGCGTGTGGACGGTAGCGTGCTGGGCCCGTGTGCGGTCGGCGAACCGGTGCCCGGTGGGCCATGGTGACCCGCTCTCGGTCGGCTTCGGAGCCATCACCGGTTCCGATGCACCGATTTGTGGTCGGGATCCGATTACGGCGGCCCCGAGCCGTTGAGCCAGAAGGCGCCGTAGAGGGCGCTGGTCACTGCAAGGGGCGCGATCCACAGATAGGGCTTTGCGGACCGAGAAAGAGTGACCGCAATCAAAAGGAGTAGCGGAAATGCCGGTATGAGAAGTCGCGGCTTCGATCCGAAATACCCGGAAGCCCCCATAGCCATGGAAGCGACTACTGCCGAGTACACGATCAGAGGTAGCGGGTATCCCTGAATGTACATCAGGAGGTGAGGTGCGGTAGTGATAGCAATGAGAACGATGAGGAATAATGATGCGATGATCGGTGACGGGGAGGCGAGCTCGCCTATAAAAAGGGCGAAGGAGTATCCGAAGTCGAATCCGTTACCCCATGCCTCTTGCACGTCCAGGTATCCGAGGAAATTGCCTTGCTGAACCCCCACCCAAAGAATGTATGTGGAGGCTCCAGCGAGGGACAAGGCACATGATGCAAGTATTTTCCCCTTATTGTCCACATGTCGCAGGCGAGTGAATGCGTGAACGCAAATTGCTAGGCCGAGGGCGACTCCAACAGGTCTCGTCAAGCCGGCCGCACAGGCCAGGGACGCGGCGACTACCCAGCGATCCTGCAGGAGGAAGTAGAGACTCCAGGCGGCGAGCGCGACAAACAGGGACTCGCTGTACGCCATGGATTGCACGATGGCGACCGGCAGGGAGGCCCAGAGGCAGACAAGCAATGTACCCGCTTGTGGGCTGTGAAGGTGGCGTCCCAGGTGAAAAAGGCCAAGGGCTGCGAAGATCGATGCCACCGCACTGACAAGCAAGCCTGCCTGGCTGGGAGTAAGCCCGACAGCGCTGACACCTCTTTCCAGCCATGGCAAAAGAGGGAAGAAAGCTTTGCTCGAGAGCTCTCGGCCGTCTTGCGCTTTCAACGTAAAGTCGTAACCATGCTCTGCTACTCGCACATACCACAGCGAGTCCCAGCGCTGACTGAGTAAGCGCACCGCGCTTTTTTCCTGAGTATGAGACCAGAGCGCCAGGACCGCAAGACCGAATACTTTGATAGAGGAAAAAAGAAGCACTGCAGAAAGTGGTGTTGCGTACCGTCGCGCACGGCTACGTTTCTCACAAGATTCCATCGATCCGGCATGTTGCTTATTTTTTATCGGGTATGACGATACCTTCATTCGGTCCTTCACTCATTATGCGTGCTAGGCGGCATCGGTGTCCGATGCCGCCTGCATTTTGACAGACGGTACGCAGGACTTAAGCGCCACAACGGCTCTTCAACTCTCGCGAGGATCAAATATGCGCCAAACTGGTGGCATCTTTCGGCCAGCTCTTGGATCTCCCGACCAGGCGCCCTGTGTCCATATTGGGCAGATAGTCACTATTGCGAAAAAGGGGCAGTGCGTTGTCGGCAAATTTTCCGAGAACTAAACCTGCAGAGGTCTTCGCCATCTCCGACGAAGCACTATTGTGTGAGCGTGAGCCCCGGACCGGTACGCACACTCCTGTTCGGGGCTCACGTCTGCTGTTAGCGGGCGCCAATCCGATCCTGTACTCGCTACAGGGTTCACTTCATGTCAAGGAATTTGCCCGCTTTACCTGGAGTGCCTTCCGGCGACCATGCTGTCGCACCTAGTCATGGCCAGACAGGCCATCGCCAGTCGGCCTGCTCTTCCGTCGGATTACTTCACCTGTACTACGACGTCGATGATGTTGAAGGCGCAGTCCGACGCGTACACACGGGTCTTCCTGTTTGTGGTTACCCATTCGGTGTACCGGTCGTAGTCAGCGAAGTTGCACACAGAACGGACCCTCCACGTGCCGGATCCGGTGCATTCGGCCCACCCTCCCGTGTCACCGACGCTGGTCTTGCAGGACAGGGCCTGCGGTGCGGCCGTGGCGGTCGGGACGGTAAGCCCGAAAAGGGCCGTCGCACCGATAACGGCTGCAGCGATGCCTCGTCTGTTCATTTTTTCCTCCCCTGTTCGTGCCGCAGGAGCGCGGCACAGACGCAGCCTGCATCACTGCAGCGCCGGCGATCAACAGGAACTGGATACGTTGGCGGAAAAAGCAGCAACACCGAGCGGGCGGCAAAGTCGATCTTGTCCATTTTCGGCAGTCCGCCACCTTCGCCCAGTTAAAGGCTGCAACTTCTGCACCAGTTTATTCCGGTAAGGAAGGTTCTCGATCCTCACGCCTACCGAGAATTCAGCCAGATATACGGCTGATTTGATGGTGGTCTCGACGCAGTAAAGTCCGGATTTGACTCCGGACAGCCGTTGCGCTTCCCGGCCATGTTCTCGACAAGCGGTTGAGTGTCGAATAGATGTCATGCAGGCTGCGTCTGTGCCGCGCTCCTGCGGCACGAACAGGGGAGGAAAAAATGAACAGACGAGGCATCGCTGCAGCCGTTATCGGTGCGACGGCCCTTTTCGGGCTTACCGTCCCGACCGCCACGGCCGCACCGCAGGCCCTGTCCTGCAAGACCAGCGTCGGCAGCACCGGGGGATGGGCCGAATGCACCGGATCCGGCACGTGGCGGGTCGTTTCCATCTGCAGCCCCGGGTTCGACAAGTACACGACCTGGGCAACGCAGAGCGGTGGCACAATGCGACGATACGCGGTGGACTGCTCGTTCGACATCGACCGCGTTCAGGTTGAAATGAAGTAGTCCGCAGCCCGAGCCTCCGAATGACCCTATTTAGTGGCCAGCAGCTGCGAAACACGCTGCCGAGACACATCAAGGATCAAGGCGATCTCTGCTCCCGACGCCCCGGATGCTTGGAGACTTCTGGCTACCTCTCGGTAAGCCCTGGACGCCCTTTCTTGGGCGTGACGGGCATCCACAATTGCTTGCACGGCTTCCTTTTTTCTGCTCTGCAGGGGCTCATCCAGTTCGACATCAATCTGCACGTTGATCTGGGCTGTCGGAATTCCGGTTGCTGCGGAAATCAAGCTTCGGGCGGCCTCGGACGCCTCCGTGAGGCGGCGGATCCACGCCTCTTCGGTGCCGGCGATCCGCAGAATCCATCCGTCTCGCTGCCGCTTCGCGCGGAAGCGATACATGCCGTCGCTCGATAGTTCATCCGTCATGCAAGCAGTTAAGCCCCCATTGACTCGCATGTCAAGCAGGGGTAGATCATCCTTTGCCTGTTGCGCAATCCTCACGACCCGCACGGCAGGCATCCACCAGCAAGGGGAAACGATGAGAGGCCGTATCCTGGCTGCCCTGGCCATCGCCGCACTGACATTGGGTGCAGCTCCAGCGATGGCGAGCGAGGCCGGCGCACTGGCGCTGTCCTGCAAGACAAGCGCTGGCGAGACGGGGGGCTGGGCAGAATGCACCGGCTCCGGCAAGTGGCGCGCACTGGCTGTCTGCGACTACGAGGCAGACAAGACTTCGCAGCGCGTGGATCAGAAGAGTGGCACTGTGCGTGTCTACGTGCCCGACTGCACCATCAGCATCGACAAGGTGATCGTCGAGATACTCTGACATCCCTGGCACTACCAGCTGAGCCCGGCCACTGTCACTGGCCGGGCTCAGCTCGCTGCCTCGGCTGCCCCTCGGTCGCCACTGCCTGACGATGTCGCTGGAGCCGAGCATCGCCTATCGAAGCCGGGCACCGCCTTGACGCGGTTCTTCACCGGCACTTTGGGGGCGGCCGCCCCCGTCGGAGCCGCAACCGCCACTGGCGGTACACGGATCCCGCTCCAGCGAGCGGGGCACCACGGGTGGCTCCCCCCTGCAGCAATGGCAGAAGTATCTCGAGGCGAACGGGCCACACTCGGATGGGAAGGAGCGCCCGGCAGCCGTACGGCAAGGTGATCGGCGCGACAGCTGCACCGAGGATCGCCGGCCCTCGGATGTGCGATCAGAACCGGCGCAGAAGCGCGGAAGCCGCTCCATCGTCCTCGAGTCCCGCCTCCGGGAAACCATGACCGCGCGAGTACCAGTCGACGCGTCAGGAATGGCGATCCCCCTCTGTCGCTTCAACTGCGGCCAGCCCGCAAGCCTCCCCGGCCCCGAAGGATTGCCTGAGCACTTCTCCTGCCGCAGGAAGCACGAGGCGTGATCTACAGGCTGCCTTCGGTGCGTCCACCGGATCAATGGGTGAAGAGGTGGCCCGTGGGGTGTGCTCAGTGAGGCGGCTCGAGCAGGTCCACCGTAGACAGGCCGGTTTCTCCGTCGACGAGTTCGAGGGCGACTTCGGCGCGGGCTGCGAGGTCGAGCGGGTCGAGCCCTTCGGTGTATGAGGCGTGCACGATGCGGTCCAGACCGGCTCCAAGGAGAGGCGCGGCCGTTCGCAGGGAAGCGTCCAGGGCTACGCCTTGGGTGGCACCGCCGTGGAGGATGATGTTGCGAGTGCGGTAGAGGCGGCGCATGGCGATACGGAACGCACGGTTGACCTCGGCGAGTTGCGTGCCGGGATTCTGCACGAGTGCGGCCATGCGCTGGGCGGTCGCGGTGTCGGTGTACTTCAGGGCGAGGGCTTCGGGCCCTCCGGCCCGCAGGGCGTCAGCAACGAGCCGGGCACGTTCGCGGTTGGCGGTGCAGGCCGCGACCGCCTCGGAGAGGGCGTCGGGCTGCGCGGGCCAAGTTGAAGGGGATCCCCGCCGCCAATCCTCAGACGTTGTGGCAGCACGAGCAGGGCGAGGTCTACCCGGGCCCGCACTACCGTCGTGCCTACTGCCTCCTCTACCGGGCCACCGAGCCTGACCTGGGATTCCGGACCGCTCTGCCCGGTGAAGAGACGTCGTTCAAACTCACGCCGATGGACGACCGCCTCACTGGCGCGCACGTCTTGGCCGTTGAACGGGCCATCCACCGCATCTCGCCCGGCAGCGAAGACGCCGGGCACTTCGCTCTCCAGCAGCGCATCATCGACGCCTGGAAGCGGAGGCACACCGGCGGTGACCCGCACCGCCCCGTCCTGATCCTGGTCGGGGGCTACGCCGGGAGCGGCAAGACGGAGCTGGCGAGGTTCTTCGTCCAGTTGACCGGCTGGCCGCTGCTCGACAAGGACCCGCTCACCCGGCCTCTGGTGGAACGGCTCCTAGGGTCTGTCCGATGGGGCCGCAGAGTCACCTTGTTCGGCTCCTAGGCTGTGGCCTATGGAGAACCCGCTCACCCACGAGGCCAGTGCCTTGATCAATTTTCGGAACTACACGTTCCGGGACCCGAGGTCACACGGCTACAGGTGGGTCGACCTCAAGCACCTGCGGTTCCCGGCTGAGTCCGGCGAAGCTCAGGAACTGCTCTCGGCGCTCATTGGGCATGAGCAGTTCCGGGACGACTACGCAGGCGGTGGCGTCCTGTCGGAGGGGGCTAGGCACGGTCCGTATTGGCTGAGGCTGGTTACCCCTGACGTCTACCAAGCCGTCAATCGGGAGAAGAGCGCGTACGTCCTGTGGGGGTGGGTGAACCAGTCCGGGGACGTGCCCGCCGAACTGGAGGCGGATCTGCAGCAGGAGGTGTTCGACCGCTTGGCGGCAGCCGACCACATCTACCACCTGAGCGGGCTGGGGAATGAGGCCGTTCATGACTGGGGGCGTGTGCACGAGCACTTCCACGAGTTCGTGCTCATCGACCGCTCCGCTGGACGGATCACTCTCCTCGTCGCCGCCGACGACTGAGTTCATCGACATGACCGCCACGGAAGGGCATTCGAGAGATCAGGGGCGGATCCACAGGCAAAGCGCGGCCAGAGTCACCGTGCCGTGGAAGACGTAGGCTCTCTTGTCGTATCGAGTCGCCACGGCCCCGGATGCCTTGAGCGCGTTGATGCACCGCTCGACGAGGCACTCGACCCGTCGGACATGACCTAATCTCGGAACACGAACGCCCGACGTCCCAGCCGCCCGACGCCGTGAACGCGCCCGCGTCCGCGGCGAGGAAGGCATCAGCTGGGGCAGTCGACCCTCTCACGGCGTGATGGATCCGCCAGGAGCCGGTGAACCTTCCAGGTCACAGACCCTAGGCCCCGGCCGCGCGGGCCTTCCGGGACAGTGCGGCCCGCAGGACGCGGCGGCCCTCCGTGGAGAGGTCGAGGGCGACCCGCGGCCCCATGCCGCCCTCGTCGCGGGCGAGGGCGTCGAGGGTCTGGGTCTGGCGCAGGCGCTCGCCGTCCACGAGCGGCCCGCCGTCGCCGAGCGGGTCCGCCGCGCGGTGGACGTCGACGGCGAGACCGGCGCAGAGGGCGGCCCAAGCCGCCAGGGACTCGGAGGCCCAGTCGTCCGGGATGCCGTCCAGCATCCGGCGGACCGGAGCGGCGGACGCGTCGCCCGGACCCGGCTCGCCGATCGCGGCGCGCACCTCGGCAAGGCGCTCGGCCCAGGTGCCACCCCCCGCGGCAGCGGCGGCCCACAGCGGACGGAGCGCGTCCGCGTCGTCCACCAGGACCGGGAGGCAGCGTTCCAGGCAGGCGAGGCCGCTGACCGCCAGCGTCCGCTCGTCCGCCGTGGCGGTCAGTTCCGACAGGCTGCTCGACGTCATGCGGACGCCTCCCCTCGCGGACGGGGGCATGGCTCTCCCCCGCCAGGCCGATGGCTCAAAAACGCATCAGCCGCTGGCTGAAAGTTCGCCCTGACCCTACGGGAGTGCGGTGGGGTTCCGCCATACCTCCGTGTCACCTTCTCACCACGGAGCGCCGCAGCCGCGGGCGCTCCGTGGTCCGGTTTCACACCGTCCGGGGCGTCTGGGACAGCGCCAGGGCCTTGGTGTGCTGCATGTGGGTCAGCCTGCGGACGAACAGGATGGCGAGCACGGCGGCGACGATGTTCGTGACGCCAGCGGCCACCAGGAGGTCGGCGGCCGAGACGATCTCGTCGGCCGTCTCCGCACGGTCGTAGAGCCGGCTTGCGACGCGGCCGAGGCAGATCGTGATCAGCCACGCCGTCCACCAGGCGTTGACCAGCGTGGTGGGCTCGTGCCGTGAGGGGGCGAGGTGGTCGGCCCGGCTGGCGGTCCAGGTCTCGACGGCGACGCGCCGGGGGATCCACAGGTTGCCGATCGGGATGAACCAGGAGCCGATGGCCATGCCCGTGCCGTTGGTGAACCAGTCGGTGGCGAAGACACCGGCATTACAGCGCACCCGGTGGAACCAGATGATGAAGACCACGATGGTCGCCAGCACGAAGACGATACTGGCGAACGAGGTCGCGGCCATCAGCGCGTCGGCGAATTCTGCGTCCGCCTCGGGGAAGGCGACGAAGCCGTCGTCGAGCACCCCTGCCACCAGGCGGCGCATGTTGAGCGTGGCCATGATGTACGCGATGTCGGCCACCGCCACGAGGAGCAGCAGGATCATCGCCGCCCGCCCCAGCCCCACCGGGGAGCGGAGCACCCCCGACCCGACCACGCCGGGCGGCGGGGCGGGGGTGGGCGTGAGCGTGGTGACCGGGGCCGCCGGGGCGGCGGGTGCCGCGGCGGCGGCCTGGCCCGTGCACGCGGGGCAGGGCGCCCCTGCGGACGTGGTGGATCTGTGCTCGCACTGGGAACACGGCATGACGAACGAACCCCCCTGGTTCATGGAGACGGAGAAGGGGCGCCACTCCCCCGTGGCGCCGCGGGAAACGCGAGAAGACGGCTCCGCGCACCGGGGGCGGGCCGCCGCCCGGGGACCTTACGTGGGCGGCGGCACCGGCGTCCAGCACCTTTGTGCTGGTCAGCGAGGCATGGGGAGGGGATTCACCCGGTAGTGGCCCGATCCGCCAGGGATTCGAACTCCGTCCAGGTGAGCGAGGGTTCGTCCGCGTCCCACAGCTTCTGGGAGACCGCCTGGAGCGGGCGGCGGATGCCCTCCGCGACCTGCTCGGGCGTCTGGGAGTTCGCGAGGTCGCACCAAACGGCGAAGCGTCCGCCGAGGATCTGGTCCGAGTACTTCTCCGCCACGGATTCGGAACCGCGCAGCACCAGCGGGGTCCACTCCTCGTAGATGCGCTCGCCGGTCGGGTAGACGAACTCGTTGGGCTCGCCGAGGACGTAGTAGAGGTACTCGTCGTTGAGGTTGACCATCTTCCGGCCCTCGGCCAGGTACCCGGACGGCTCGCGGGCGCCGATCTCCTTGCCGGTCCAGTACTCGACCTCGATGTCCTGGTCGGCGCTGACCACTCCCCCGGCGAAGAAGCCGTCGTTCCACGCCTTCGGGATCTGGCCGGCTCCGCGGACCACGGCGGCCCGGTCGTTGAGCCAGCCCTCGGCGAGGTCCTGGACCCCCGCCCCGGCGCCGTAGCGCTCGCGGGCGGCCGTCGCCAGCTGCGGGTAGGAGGCCGCGGGGTCGCGCACCGTCAGCGCCTGGTACTCGTCGGCGCCCACGTGGAACCAGCGCGCACCGAACAGGGCGGTGTACTCGCGCAGCAGGTCGTCCACGATCTCGGCGGACTGCGGCTGGGAGATGTCGATGGCGCCCTGGCGGGGGACGCCCTGGACGCTGCGGAGCTGGAGCTGGGGGTGGGCGCGCAGCACCGCGCCGAGGTGGCCGGGCGAGTCGATCTCGCCGAAGACGGAGATGTGCAGGCTCCTGCCGAGCGCGACGATCCTGCGGACCTCGGCCTTGGTCAGGTGCGGGTCGGAGACCACCTCGGGGTGGGTGTCCGACTGGATGCGGAAGGCCTGGTCGTCGGAGAAGTGCAGACCGAGCTGGTTGAGCTTGAGGTCGGCCATCTCACGCATCCGGGCCTCGATCCACTCGGCCGTGAAGTGCTTGCGCGCGATGTCGAGGTTGAGGCCGCGCTGGGCGCGGTCGGGGCGGTCGGTCACCACGCCCTCCGGCATGGCGCCGCCGGTGCGCAGGGCCTGCTTCAGGGTGCGGGTGCCGTAGAAGACGCCGGCCTCGTCGGGCCCGGTGATCGCGACGCGGTCGCCGCGGGTGGTGAGGGTGTAGGACTCGGCCGGTCCGCTCCCGGCGAGGGCGAGCCGCACGTCCCCGGCGCGGGCCGGGACGGTTCCGCGGTAGTCGAGCTCCAGCTCCCGTGCCAGCAGCCGGGCCTCGTCGGCGAGCCCCTCGCTGCCCTCGGCGATCACCACACCGCTCTCGGGGCCGGGCTCCCACCCGGGGCCGCGGGCCGCCTGGTGCCGCTGGACCGCGGGCACGGTGCCGGGCGCCTCGGAGAGGGGGTAGCTGCGGGTGGGGCTGGGCGACGGGGACGGGGAGGTGGTCGCGGGCTCGCCGGGCGCTGCCGCGCCGGGATCGCCGTCGGCGGCGGAGCAGCCCGCCAGGGTGAGAGAGAAGACGGCGAGCAGCGCGGCCGTCGCGCCTGCGGCACGAGAGCGACCGGCTATCCGGGGGCCCCATATCATGCGCTTACCTCCATATACGGCGATCGTCGCAAACGACACCCCCCATCAGCGTCCACCCCTCGCGTCCATATGAGGATCCCAAACTCTCCCGTCCGGGTGAAATTCGCGCATGCTTCGCACAGCTTTCGACACAGATCGATAGCGTTGCGGCTCATCCCTACCTCCCTCCCCAGTCGCCCCGCACCTCCCTCCGCAGCCGTCCCGCACCTCCCTCCCCACAGTCGTCCCGCACCTCCCTCCGCAGCCGTCCCGCCTCCCTTCCCAGCCGTCCCGCTGGTTCTCCGAGGAGCTCCCGCTGTCCAGCGACACTCCCGCCGCCCTGCCGCAGCGAGGGCCGGCCGTCAGGCCCCCGGCCGCAGCCCCCGCAGGCGGCGCCACCCGCGCCATACCGTCCGCACGCCCCACCGCACCGGACCCGACCGGCGGGGGCACGAGCGGCCGCGCGCCGGGCGCGCCGGGCCTGGCCGCCTTCAACGCGTCCCCCGCGCCCCGGGCCGAGGCGCTGCTCCTCGGCTGCTGCGGCAGCCACCGCTGGGCGCGGCGGGTGGCCGCCCACCGCCCCTACCCCGACCTGGGCGCCCTGCTGGCCGCGTGCGACGAGGCGGCCTACGACCTGACGCCCGCCGATGTCCACGAGGCGCTGGCCCTGGAGTCCGCTGCCGGGCCCGCCCCGGACGCGCCGCCCGCCGCGCGCACCGCGCTCGCCGCCGCCCACGCCGCGTACGAGAGCAGGTTCGGACACGCGTTCGTCATCTGCCTCGACGGCCACCGTCCGGACGAGTACCTGGACCAGGTCCTCGCCGGGATCCGGCGCCGCCTCGCGCACGAGCCGGACGAGGAGCGCTCGGTCGCCGCCGACGAACTGCGCGCCCTGGCCCGCTCCCGGGTGGTGCGGGCGCTGGCGTCCGCGCCGGGGAAGGGCCGTCCCGGGCGTCCGGTGTAGCCCGTACGAGGCTGATTGATTGCCTGTTTGATCACACCGGTGCACCCCGGGCGAACGAACCGACAACACGTCGCTACGATGTCCAGGGCCGGTGGACCGTACCCGGCCGGGCCCGACCGACATCCCAAGCCGGCAGGCCCCAGTCCCCGCTCCCGGAGGGTTCATCCGTGCCGGCTGGAACGCTGTACCGCGGCCGGGAAGGAATGTGGTCCTGGGTGGCTCACCGAGTCACCGGCGTCCTCATCTTCTTCTTCCTGTTCGTACACGTGCTTGACACCGCTCTCGTCCGTGTCTCTCCCGAGGCGTACGACCAGGTCGTCGCCACCTACAAGACGCCGATCGTCGCGCTGCTCGAATACGGCCTCGTCGCCGCGATCCTGTTCCACGCGCTGAACGGCCTTCGCGTCATCGCCGTGGACTTCTGGTCCAAGGGCCCGCGCTACCAGAAGCAGATGCTGTGGACCGTCATGGGCATCTGGGTCGTCCTGATGGCGGGCGCCCTGTACCCCGTGCTCGGCCACGCCGCTCGTGAACTGTTCGGGAGCTGAGGCGAGAGATGTCCACTGACACGACTTCCGCAATCGGCCAGGTCGAGGGCGAGGGCGAGGCCCGCCACTACGACGTCGACAACCCGGCCCCGTACATCGAGGCGCCGCGCAAGCGCACCGGGAAGACCCCGAAGTCGACCCGCGGCAACTTCGAGATGGCCGCGTGGCTGTTCATGCGCCTCTCGGGCGTGGTCCTCGTCGTCCTGGTCATCGGCCACCTGCTGATCCAGCTGGTGCTGGACGGCGGCGTCTCCAAGATCGGCTTCGCCTTCGTGGCCGGCCGCTGGGCGTCCCCGTTCTGGCAGACCTGGGACCTGCTGATGCTGTGGCTCGCCATGCTGCACGGCGCCAACGGCCTCCGCACGGTCATCAACGACTACGCGGAGCGGCCGAACACGCGCCTGTGGCTCAAGGGCCTGCTGTACACCGCCACGGTGTTCACCATCCTTCTGGGCACGCTGGTGATCTTCACCTTCGACCCGAACATCCGCTAGGCACGGGGCTGAGGTAATCCACGCCATGAAGATCCACAAGTACGACACCGTCATCGTCGGCGCCGGCGGCGCCGGCATGCGCGCCGCCATCGAGGCGACGAAGCGCAGCCGGACCGCGGTCCTGACGAAGCTCTACCCCACCCGCTCCCACACGGGCGCCGCCCAGGGCGGCATGGCCGCCGCGCTGGCGAACGTGGAGGAGGACAACTGGGAGTGGCACACCTTCGACACGGTCAAGGGCGGTGACTACCTGGTCGACCAGGACGCCGCCGAGATCCTGGCGAAGGAGGCCATCGACGCCGTCCTCGACCTGGAGAAGATGGGCCTGCCGTTCAACCGGACGCCGGACGGCACCATCGACCAGCGCCGCTTCGGCGGCCACTCCCGCAACCACGGCGAGGCACCGGTCCGCCGGTCCTGCTACGCCGCGGACCGCACCGGCCACATGATCCTCCAGACGCTGTACCAGAACTGCGTCAAGGAGGGCGTGGAGTTCTTCAACGAGTTCTACGTCCTGGACCAGCTGATCACCGAGGTCGACGGCGTCCGGAAGTCCGCCGGCGTGGTCGCCTACGACCTGGCCACCGGCGAGCTCCACATCTTCCAGGCGAAGGCCGTCATCTACGCCTCCGGCGGCAACGGCAAGTTCTTCAAGGTGACCTCCAACGCGCACACCCTCACCGGTGACGGCCAGGCGGCCTGCTACCGGCGCGGCCTGCCGCTGGAGGACATGGAGTTCTTCCAGTTCCACCCGACGGGCATCTGGCGCATGGGCATCCTGCTGACGGAGGGCGCCCGCGGTGAGGGCGGCATCCTCCGCAACAAGGACGGCGAGCGCTTCATGGAGAAGTACGCCCCCGTCATGAAGGACCTCGCCTCCCGGGACGTCGTCTCCCGCTCCATCTACACGGAGATCCGCGAGGGCCGCGGCTGCGGCCCCGAGGGCGACCACGTCTACCTGGACCTCACCCACCTGCCGCCGGAGCAGCTGGACGCCAAGCTCCCGGACATCACGGAGTTCGCGCGGACCTACCTCGGCATCGAGCCCTACACGGACCCGATCCCGATCCAGCCCACCGCGCACTACGCCATGGGCGGCATCCCGACCAACGTCCAGGGCGAGGTGCTCGCGGACAACACCACCGTCGTCCCGGGCCTGTACGCCGCCGGCGAGGTCGCCTGCGTGTCGGTCCACGGCGCCAACCGCCTGGGCACCAACTCGCTGCTGGACATCAACGTCTTCGGCCGCCGGGCCGGCATCGCGGCCGCCGAGTACGCCGCGAAGGCCGACTTCGTCGAGCTGCCCGAGGACCCGGCCTCCCTGGTCGAGGGGATGGTCGAGCGCCTGCGCGCCTCCACCGGCAGCGAGCGCGTGGCGGAGATCCGCCGCGAGCTGCAGGAGACGATGGACGCCAACGTGATGGTGTTCCGCACCGAGCAGACGATCAAGACCGCGGTCGAGAAGATCGCCGAACTGCGCGAGCGGTACAAGAACGTGTCCGTCCAGGACAAGGGCAAGCGGTTCAACACGGACCTGCTGGAGGCCGTCGAGCTGGGCAACCTGCTCGACCTGGCCGAGGTCATGGCCGTCTCCGCCCTGGCCCGCAAGGAGTCCCGCGGCGGCCACTACCGCGAGGACTACCCGAACCGCGACGACGTCAACTTCATGCGCCACACCATGGCGTACCGCGAGGTCGGCGAAGACGGCTCCGAGACCGTCCGTCTCGACTACAAGCCGGTCGTCCAGACCCGCTACCAGCCGATGGAGCGTAAGTACTGATGGCTACCCCCGTACTGGACAAGACCGAGGAGACCTCGGGCGCCTCCCCGTACATCACCGTCACCTTCCGGATCCGCCGCTTCAACCCCGAGGTGTCGGAGCACGCGGTCTGGGAGGACTTCCAGCTGGAGATCGACCCCAAGGAGCGGGTGCTCGACGGGCTCCACAAGATCAAGTGGGACCAGGACGGCACCCTCACCTTCCGCCGCTCCTGCGCCCACGGCATCTGCGGCTCCGACGCGATGCGGATCAACGGCAAGAACAGGCTCGCCTGCAAGACGCTGATCAAGGACATCAACCCGGAGAAGCCGATCACGGTCGAGCCCATCAAGGGCCTGACGGTCCTCAAGGACCTGATCGTGGACATGGAGCCGTTCTTCCAGGCCTACCGGGACGTCATGCCGTTCCTGGTGACCAAGGGGAACGAGCCCACCCGTGAGCGCCTGCAGTCCGCCGAGGACCGCGAGCGCTTCGACGACACCACCAAGTGCATCCTGTGCGCCGCGTGCACCTCCTCGTGCCCGGTGTTCTGGAACGACGGCCAGTACTTCGGCCCGGCGGCGATCGTCAACGCGCACCGCTTCATCTTCGACTCGCGCGACGAGGCGGGCGAGCAGCGCCTGGAGATCCTCAACGACAAGGACGGCGTGTGGCGCTGCCGCACGACCTTCAACTGCACGGACGCCTGCCCGCGCGGTATCGAGGTCACCAAGGCCATCCAGGAGGTCAAGCGGGCGCTGATCACGCGCCGCTTCTGACACCCTGCCCCCGGCGCGCGCGGGCGCGCCCGCGGGGCGCGAGGGCCCCGGCTCCACTTCTCGGGAGCCGGGGCCCTCGCGTGCGCCACGGCACCGGACTTCACCGGGCGGGTGCGGAACTGGCAGGATCAGGGGACCGTCTGACAGGCAGGGAAGCGGGGAGAACAATGACCGAGGCGAATCCGTACCGCGAAGGGGAGCCGGAGTACAACTGGGGCCCGTCCCAGCCGCCCGGCGCGCCCGGGTACGGCTATCCGGGACCGGCGTCGGGACCGTACGGCTACCCGCAGAACCCGACACTCGCCGACGGCTCCACCCCGCCCTACGCGATGACGCAGCCCGGGGGCGTGGCGCTGCCGTCCCACCCGGGCGGGGCCCCGGTGCCGACGGGCGGTCAGCCGCTGGTGTCCATCGGGGACATCACGGTGCTCCCCGACGGGATCGTCACCCCGGCGGGCACGCTGCCGCTGAAGGGCGCGGTGTGGAACGCGACGGACATGTCGCGCACGGAGGAGAAGATCCCCACCCACGCGATCGTGCTCGCCGTCGTGTTCTTCGTCTTCTGCCTCCTGGGGCTGCTGTTCCTGCTGATGAAGGAGAAGACGACGACCGGGTTCGTCCAGGTCACCGTCACCAGCGGCGGCAAGCACCACTCGACGATGATCCCGGCCACCAGCCCGCACACCTTCCAGCAGGTGATGGGGCAGGTCAACTACGCGCGGTCGGTCAGCAGCATGTGACATCCTCCCGGGCCTGAAGGCCCGGGATTCGCGCCTGCTCCCACGTTCGCTGTGTGGGTCGCTTCGGGTGGGTTCCTGCTTCGCTGCGCGGTGCGGGCACGGGTGCCCGTCTTACCTGCGCTCCGCAGGCTGGCCCCGCCAGTCCGGCGGCCTTGGCGATGTTGACCGCCGCGTTGATGTCCCGGTCCAGGACCGCCCCGCACGCCTGGCATGTCCACTCGCGGACGTTCAGCGGCTTGGGGCCGTCCTTGACGCCGCACTGCGAGCACATCTGGGAGGTCGGCTCGAAGCGGCCGATCCGGATGAAGGTGCGCCCGTACCGGGCGGCCTTGTACTCCAGCATGGACACGAACGCCGACCAGCCGGCATCGTGCACGGACTTGGCCAGGCGTGTGCGCGCGAGTCCCTTCACCGCCAGGTCCTCCACGGCGACCGCTTGGTTCTCGCGGATCAAGCGCGTGGAGAGCTGGTGGTGGAACTCGCGGCGTGCGTCGGCCACCCGCGCGTGTGCGCGGGCGACCTTGGTCCGGGCCTTGTTCCGATTGCTGGAGCCCTTCTCCTTGCGGGAGAGGGCGCGCTGGGCCTTCTTCAGGCGCTTCTCGGCCCGGCGCAGGAAGCGCGGGCTGTCGACCTTGGTCCCGTCGGAGAGGACGGCGAAGTGCCCGAGGCCGAGGTCGATACCGACCTCGGGTGTCGTCTGGGGCAGCACCTCGGAGGCGTCGGTCTCGACGACGAAGCTCGCGACGTACCGGCCCGCCCTGTCCTTGACCACGGTGACCGTGGACGGCGCGGAGGGCAGCGTGCGGGACCACTTGACCTTGAGGTCGCCGATCTTCGGCAGGCGCAGCTTCCCGCCCGGGGTGATCCGCCATGCCGCGTTCGCGGTGAAGCGGATCGACTGCCGCTTGTCCCGCTTCGACTTGAAGCGCGGAGCGCCCATGCGGGGGCGCTTGCCCTTGAGGCCGTCGAAGAAGTTCCGGTACGCGGTGTCCAGGTCCCGCAGGGACTGCTGGAGGATCACCGCCGACACCTCGCCGAGCCAGGCCCGTTCCGGGGTCTTCTTGACGGCCGTGAGGTGCTTGGACAGTTCGGCGGAGGTGACGAACGGCAGCCCCGACCTGCGGGCCTCCTCGCGGACGCGCAATGCGTCGTTGAAGACGACCCGCGCGCACCCGAACGCCCTCGCCAGCGCCGTGCGCTGACCGGCACTCGGCTACACCCGGAAGGACTACCGGAGCTGCATAACGATCACTCTACCGTTGGCCTATGTCACCATGATGAGTGCCAAATCCCGATATCCGCAGAGGTCGAACAGTCGTCCACCACCTGCACGCGCACTTGGTGTTCGTCACGGAGTATCGGCGCGGCGTCATGAACGACGAGATGCCGACGCGTTGCGAGGAGGTCATGCGCAAGGTGTGCGAGGACTTCGACGCGGAGCTGAAGGAGTTCAACGGCGAGGCCGACCACGTCCACCTGCTTGTGCACTACCCGCCGAGGATCGCGCTCGCCAGCCTGGTCAGCAGCCTCAAGGGCGTCTCGTCGCGCCGTCTGCGCGCGGAGTTCACCGGCCGGGTCAACCGGGCGACCACCCACGGCCGGTTCTGGTCGCCCTCGTACTTCGCCGGCTCGTGCGGCGGGGCACCGCTCCAGGTGGTCAAGGACTACATCGCGCAGCAAAAGCGCCCCGACTGAGCACGGCCGGCTGTGGGCTCCGGCAGACAATGCAGACCCGCGCCCACAGCTGAGGTCAGAGCAACCCTGAGATGCGATCCACCCCCGACCCGAAGACCGGGGCACTCTCGCAAGATCAGAGGTAGGTGCGGGGCCGGGCGGCCGGCCCCGCACGCGCCGGAGCGGACCGGGTCGGCCCGCAGCGGACCGGGTCGGCCCGCAGCGGACCGGGTCAGCCCGCGAGGCTGAACTCGCCGCCTCCGGCGATCAGCGACACGCTGCTGAGGCTGTTCACCGGCTCGGTGAGGGCGGTGCGGTTGGCGGTGGCGCCGTCGCCGATCTGCCCGTTGTTGTTGTAGCCGACGGCCCGGACGCGGCCCTCCCGGTCGAGGACCAGCGTGTGGTAGCCGCCCGCGGAGACGGCCCGGATCTGCTCGGCACCGTCCAGGACGATGGGCGCGGGGCGGTTGGTGGTGGTGCCGTCGCCCATCTGCCCCTGGGCGTTGTACCCCCAGGTCACGACGGTGCCGTTGGCGAGGCGCGCGACGCTGTGGTAGACGCCGGCGCTGATGTCGCGGGCGGTGCCGATCCCGTCGACCTGGACCGGGGTGAGGCGCTGCGCGGTGGCGTTGTCGCCGATCTGCCCCTCCGATCCGCGGCCCCAGGCCCAGACCGTGCCGTCGGCCCGCCGGGCGAGGCTGTGGGTGTTCCCCGCGGCCACGCTGCGGACGTTGTCCAGGCCGCTCACGGTCACCGGGGTGGTGCGGGTGGCGGTGGAGCCGTCCCCGAGCTGGCCGTTGCCGTTGAGTCCCCAGGCCTTGACGGTGCCGTCGGCGAGCACGGCGAGGCTGTGCGCGCCGCCCGCGGCGATGGCCTCGACGTTGGTCAGCCCGGAGACGGTGACCGGGGCGGTGCGGGTCGCGGTGGTGTTGTCCCCGAGCTGCCCGGAGCTGTTGAGGCCCCAGGCCCGTACGGTGCCGTCCGCGAGCAGCGCCAGGCTGTGGCTGCTGCCCGCGGCCACAGCCACCACCCCGCGGAGCCCGGCGACGGTGGACGCCTGGTCCTGGGCGGCGGTGCTGCCGATGCCGAGCTGCCCTTCGGCGTTGCGTCCCCAGCTCTCCACCGTGCCGTTGGAGAGCAGCGCCAGGCTGTGGTGGTAGCCGGCGGCGAGGGCCTCGACGCTGGCCCCGGTCACCCCGGGGACGGTCACGGGCTTGTACTTGGAGGTGGTGAGGGTGCCGCCGAGCTGGTAGTTGGCGTTGGCACCCCATCCCTTGACCCTGCCCTCCTGGGCGGCTGCGGAGGTCGCGGGAGCGGCCCAGGCGGCGGCGGCCGTCACCAGCGACAGCAGGCCCGCGAGGGCGGCTCTGCGAGGGCGGGCGGCGAGTTTCAGGTTCACGGCGTTCCTTCGGGTGAGGGCGCGGGCGGGCGCCGGGGGCGCCGCCCGGACCGGAGAAGATGATCAAGGTCAGCTCTGCCCCGGAGGCCGGGCGCCTCCCGCGCATCACCCCATTCCGGGGGCATATTCACCGCTTCGGACGGGCGCACGCGCCCCGCCGCCGCCGCGCGCCCCTCGTGCGGAGCACACAGCCCCCACCTCCGCCCCGATTCCGGGGGACCCTCGGCTTGAACATGTTCAAAAGGAGGTCTAGAGTCGTCACCGCCAGCTTTTGAACAGGTTCAAGGGAGGGTGGGGGATGGACCTCACTGTCATCGCGTACGTCGTCTACCTGCTGATCAGCGGGGCGCTCACCGTATGGGTGGCGCAGACCCTCAGCAGGAACGGGAAGATCTTCCTCGCCGACGTGCTGAAGGGGAACGAGAAGCTCGCCGATGCCGTCAACCATCTGCTCGTCGTCGGCTTCTACCTGGTGAACCTCGGATTCGTGGCCCTCTACCTCAAGGCCGCCGAGGCCGTCGCCGACGCCCGGGGGCTGTTCGAGGCACTGTCGGTGAAGATCGGTGTGGTGCTGCTGGTCCTCGGCGTGATGCACCTCGGCAACGTCTACGTCCTCAACAGGATCCGGCGCCGGGGCGTCATGGAGCGCGAGCAGACGCCGCCGGTCGGCCCCCAGGGGTGGACCAGGCAGTCGGACGCCGCTCCCGCCCCCTGGAACCCGCCCGCCGCCGGCACCGCGCAGGTGTGACCATGCTGAGCACACCGGTGTCGGCGCTCACGGTCCTCTACGACGCGGACTGCGGGCTCTGCGTCCACCTCAGGAACTGGCTGCTGCGGCAGCCGCAGCTCACCCCGCTGCGGGCGGTGGCCGCCGGGTCCGCCGCCGCACGGCGCCGCTTCCCGGAGCTGGACCACGCGCGCACCCTCCGCGAGATCACCGTCGTCGGCGACCGCGGTCAGGTGTGGACGGGCCAGGCCGCCTGGGTCGTCTGCCTGTGGGCACTGGCCGAGCACCGGCCGCGAGCCCACTGGCTGGCCACCCCGGCCGGGGCGCCGTTCGTCCGCGCCACGATGCTCGCCGCGGCGAAGTACCGCGCGGCCCGGGGGCTGGGCACCGCGGGCGGCCCGACGCCGCCCGCAGCCGCACCGGAGAGCACTGCTCCCTGTGGCGAGCAGTGCGCCGCACCCGGTTAGGCTCGGTGCCCGTGAGCGATGCGACGTCCCCCGGCACCCCGACCACCCCCGGCACCCCGGCGCCCGCCGGCGCCGGGGCCTCTCCCGGCACCGCGGCGACGGGGGGCGCCGCGGTGCCGGGGAAGCCGATGGCCGCCGGGGGCCCTGCGGCATCCGGGGGCTCCGCGGCGTCCGGAGGCTCCCCGGCGTCCGGAGGCTCCGCGGCCAAGGCGCCCGCATCGGGCGAGGCCCGGACCCCGAAGAGCGAGCAGACCCGGACGCTGATCCTGGAGACCGCCCTGCGGCTCTTCCAGGAGCGCGGCTACGACAAGACCACGATGCGGGCCATCGCCAAGGAGGCCGGGGTCTCCGTCGGGAACGCCTACTACTACTTCGCCTCCAAGGAACACCTCGTCCAGGGCTTCTACGACCGGATCGCCGAGGAGCACCGCGTCGCGGTCCGGCCCGTGCTGGAAGCGGAGAAGGACTTCGAGGCGCGGATGGCCGGGGTGCTCACCGCCTGGCTCGACATCGCCGCGCCCTACCACGAGTTCGCCGCGCAGTTCTTCAAGAACGCCGCCGACCCGGAGAGCCCGCTGAGCCCCTTCTCCCCCGAGTCCGAGCATGCCCGCGAGGCGGCCATCGCGATCCACCGGGAGGTGCTCGCCGGGTCGAAGGCGAAGGTGGCCGAGGAACTGCGGGACATCCTCCCCGAGTTGATGTGGCTCTCGCAGATGGGCCTGGTCCTGTACTGGGTGTTCGACCGCTCCGAGGGCAGCGAGCGCAGCCGCCGCCTCGCCGTGCGGGGCGCCCGCCTCACCGGGCGCGGCGTGGCACTGGCCCGCTTCCGGGTGCTGCGGCCGCTGGTGCGCGAAGTCCACGAGCTGTTCAGCGACTTCCTCCCCGGGATGGCCCAGGCGGCGGCCTCCCGCCGCACCGCGGGAGCGGGCGGCGGGACCGGGGCGGAGGCGGGGCGGGACGAACCGGGGGACGAGCGGCCCGGACCCGGCCGGGCCGGCGGCGAGAAGCCCTCCGGACCCGCGGCCCGCACCTGAGCGCCACGGACCGCGCGAGGCGGCCGGAGGCGGGGCGGTCAGGGGAGGTCGCCAAGCGGGGGTCTGTGCGTCCATGGTGGATGCCATTCAAAGGAAGGGGAGTATCGGTCCCCTGCTCGACCCGCTACCCCGACCGGTGAATCAGCCCGCACGATGCACGACTGCCATGTCCGGCGATGGGAGGGGACATCCGGGAGAACTCCACCGGGGTCCCGCTGGACGCAGCAGTTCCGGGCTTCGCCCTCCGGAGTCGGACCAACCGGAACCACTGCGTACCTGACGCGCAGCAAGATCTGCGACTGCGCCCGTCAACCGAGGGTGTGAACCATTCTGTTCCTGGATTCCTAGGAAGGAATCAAGCTCGGGGGCGTCACCAGTCGTGCACGTTCCTGCAAGTCCCGCACTGTCCGGTTCTTCACATAGGGGCGGATGCGACGGAACATGGCGCTGATACTGCGGTCGCACTGCCCGGACTGCACGAGCGGGTACAGCTCCAGCACGCTCTCCCACGTCTCGCAGGCCGCCTCCAAGTGGCCGATCTCCAGTTGACGTTCGGCCAGTATGGACAGATAGCGAACGCTTGTCCGCCGAAACGTGCCGGGTCGCAGCCGGTTCGATTCCTTGAGCGATTCGATGGATCCCGTCAGATCAGCCGTCTGGTATCGCACTTGCCCGACGTGGTACGCCAGCGAGGAAGGATTGTAGGACCCCAGAGCCCTTGACTGCGACTCGGCCCTTTCCATGGCTTTCTCCGCCTCCCGGATGCGCTGCAGGGCCATGCGCTTGTTTCCCTCTTGCGCGGCTGCGTGCGCCTGCTGCCCGGCAAGAAAAGCGCGCATGCGGGGACCGGCCTGCGGGGAAGCGGCGGAAGCGGCGTCAGCGAGGCGCAGCGCCTGGGGCCCGTGCCCGAGGTCCACGGCCTGAACGCTCATCCCCCGGAGAGTGGTGCAGAACGTGAGGTGGTCCTCGGATGCCCCGGCGAGTTCGAGCGCTTTCAGGTAGTAGCGCTGAGCCGTTCCGTGTAGCCCCTCGTCAACGGCCATGTACCCCGTGAGATACGAGAGGTCCGACGCGGCCGCCATCATCGCCTTGCGGACATTCTCCGGAGCGTCAGCGCGCAGATAGGGGACCACGGTGTTGACCATGTAAGCGGCAGCCATCGGCCGCGCCGTCCGCCCGCCGAATTGATCGTCGATGTCCGAGAGACGTTCAGTCATGGCGATGACCGACTGGACATCGGATATTCCGATTCGCCGTGCCCCGCCCTTCCGGGCGGCTTCCATTCGGCCGACTGCGTCCGGCCAGTCGGGCACGGTGAGGGCGACAGAGAACAGGCCCGCTCCGAGCACGCCCCGGCGCGATGGGTCCATGTCCGACCTCCCCAGGTCCAGCAGCCCCTCCACGGTACTGGGGAGCTCGCTGGACCCTTCGGCCGGAGGGGAGGGGAATCCCGCTTCGCTGTGCGTGATGGGGCGCCCGAGTCTCCGGGCCAGTGCTTCCAAGATCAGTGGGCGGACGGCCTCTTTCGGCATGTGCCCGTTGAGCCACTGGTGCGCCGAGGGTTCGCGGTACCTGAGAGGCGTTCCCCGCTCGGTCCCGAGCTTGTTGACCTCTTGGGCGAACTGGCGGAGCGTCCAGCCGGCTTCTCGGTGCAGTCGGGCAAGAGTCTCGTTGGGGCCAAGCACTGGTCATCAACTCCCCTCGTCTTCACTCCGCTTGAAGCTCTTAAGTCCTGGCACTGGCGCAACGGTACCTCCTCCCCGTGGTCATGCGGTTGCCTTCTGTGAGCAGCCGAACGAGCGCGAGGAGTGCACCCGTGAGCAGCCCTGAGATGGCAGGTGAGCATCCCCGGAACTGGGGGGTGGGAGAAACGGCACTGGACGTCTCCACGGGCCTCGTAGGCCGCGTCATGGGGAACGTGGGACCGCGCTACCAACTCCGCCCGCTGAACGGGGGCCGGGAGTGGGAGGCGGCCACAAGGCGGGCGGCTCCCGTCCTCGTTCGGCGCACTGCGGAACAGTTCATCCACTACAAGGAGGCACAGCCATGACGGCAACCGCGAACGACCTTCGGACCGGCCGCGCGCTGGTCGGCTCGGACCTGTTCGACAGCATCGCCGAGTTCACCGCTACCCACTTCGGCTACGACCTGGAAAAGGCGGAGCGGGCGACCGATCAGGCCCTCGCGTTCCTCGCCACGGTCGGCACGGCCACGGTGAAGATGGTCCCGAGCGACGACGTGGACGGAGCACTGCACTCGTTCATCCTGCACACGGCCGACTACCGGGAGTTCTGCGAGAAGTACGCGGGCCGGTTCCTGGAGCACAACCCGCGCCCGGGTGGTGGTGGCCGTGTCCTGGAGGAGGTACGGGCGACTGCGGGCGCGATCAAGGCCAACGGGTTCAGGGTGCTGGACGCACTGTGGATCGTGAACGACGAGAACGCAGCGCAGTGCGACTCCGACTGCGGGCGCGACTACCGGGCCGTGACGGCTGGCTGACCCAGACTGGTGAAGGTGTGGCCGGTTCCCGACTGCGGCAACCGGCCACACCGTTGGAAGGTGAAGCATGATTCTCGATGGTCCGTACGGCCCCCCGGACGGTGCCCTGCAACCCCTCGATCCGGGTCCCCCCGAACTGGTCCTCAACCGGCGCGGGTCATCCGTGTGGAAGGTCAGGACGGCGGCAGGTCACTACGCGGTGAAGGTGGGCTACCCGAGTCGGACACACGCATGGACCGCGCTGGCACCTGCCCGTGAGGCGGCGGTCCTGCGTCAACTCACCCGCGAGCGGATCTTCAGCGGGGAGTGGGAGCACGGCACATGGGGCGCTCAGCCGTGGCGGTGTGGCGACAGCCTCTACGACCGGTGGGCACCCTGCCGGGACTCGGCGGCCGATCCGGACATCGGCGAGGCCCTGTCGTGCGCCGTGGCCCTGTCAGGGCTGCACGAGATGGGGTGGGTGCACGGGGACGTACAGCCCGCGCATCTCCTCCTGGGAGAGGCCGACGGCGCGTTCCTGATCGATCTTGCGCTGGCCAGTGGAGGACCGGTTCCCCGCGCCTGTGACTTCCCGTACCGGGGCTGTCTCGTCCACTACGAAGCGCCGGAGGTCTCTGCCGCCGTGCTGGCGTCGGGAGCAGCGACGCCGACGCGGGAAGCGGATGTGTACGCACTGGGGGCCGCACTGTTCATCAGCGCGACGGGATGGCGGCACGTGGCGTACCCGGACGACGCCCCCCGGGAGGTTCAGCGGCGAGCCGTCGTCGCGGGCCCTCACCGCCACGTGGACGTGCCCGGGGTGCTGGGCGTTCTCATCCCCCACATGCTCAGCCGTTCGCCCGCTGACCGGCCTACCAGCGCCGAGGTCTGCGAGGGGCTGAGCGCGGCCCTGTAAGGGTGGGTCGCAGCCCCGGTCACGCGCTTCCCCGTGGCGCGTGGGCGGGGCTTCTCCGTTCGCGCTCGTTGCGGACGAAGTACGCCACGGTCGTGGTGGAGACCTCAACGCCGCCAGCACGCTCTACAACCGGCGCTTGGCCCGCTGTACCACCGTCGCCGCATTCGGCGGAAGACGCCGCCCGCCGGACGTTCATATGAGGGACATCGAGCAGTTCGACGAATACGGACGTGTCCATGAAGTCGGCGACAAGCAGTCGGAGCCCGTGTCCCGAGGGTGGACGGCATCCGGTAGCCGCCCCTTGGTGACCGCATCGCCCAGGTCACCCGCGGCCAGCAGATCGACGTAGCCGGGCAGGTCCGTCAGACGGGTCAGCACGCTCTCGCCCGAGGCGGGATCCCTGCTGCACACCACGACGCCCGAGTGGTCCTGTGCGGCAAGGGAGTTGAACAGCGCCGGGCTGTGCGTGGTGAAGAGGACGTCGATGCTGCGGCGCTCCGACTCCTCCTTCATCAGGCGCAGTACACGCGCCGCCTGGGTCGGGTAGAGGCCGTTCTCGATCTCCTCGATCACCAGGTGCCGCTGAGCCCGCAGCGGTTCCTCGGCGCCGTCGGAGACCGGAGCACTGAGCAACGCCGTGCCGAAGGCCAGAAAGCGGAGCATCCCGTCGCTCAGGAGCCTCGCCGGCACGTCGTGCTCCTTGCCGTGATAGCCCGTCTCGCGCAGAACCAACTGCACGTCACCGAGGGGCGTGTCCACGCTGCTGATGCCCTTGACGGGGTACTCCGGCATCCCGGCCACGAGGTCGGTGAGCCTGTCGAACGCGGCGGAATCGGTCTCGCTCAACGACTCCACGGCCGCGCTGAGGTTGTCCGCACTGCGGCGGAGTTCGGTGTCCCGGGCGTTGACGTACTGCCTCATGAGGTGCGGTACCGGGTCCAGCAGGAAGACCTCGCGCAGCACCGGGAGCACCGCCCGAGCGGCTCGGTGCACCAGCTTGGCGGCCTCCGTCGTGAGGGGGAGCCGCACCGGGACCTGGCTCGTCAGCAGTCGGTCGGCGGCGAAGGGGATACCCGGGTCGAGCCCTCGGCGGCCGTTGAAGCACCGCACCTTCAGATCGCTCCGGCGGTGGTCGGGCGGATCACTGGCCAGGAGCGAGCGCCCGGCCGCGAGTCTGCGTCCGCCGTACTGCACGCCCTCCACGGCCGTCAGTTCCTCACGCAGGATCCGCACCTCGGGGCGCACCGCGACCTCCAGATCGAGGTCGAACACCTCCGCGCCGGACCGCACCCGGCAGCCCAGGGAGAAGCTGTCCCGCCCGAGGGGCGTGCACCCCTCGACTCCTCCCCGGATCGGCTCGTCCCCTCCGCTGCGCGGCCCGTCCAGCACGTCGCGGACCGGCTCGCCGAGGGCGAGGCGGGACAGCACCATCAGCCCGTCCAGGGCGTTCGACTTGCCACTGCCGTTGCGTCCGATCAGCACCGTGAGGTCGTGCAGGGGCAGGCACTGGCCGGTGAAGCTCTTGAAGGAGGTCAGGCGCACCTCCTCAAGACGGGGGGTCTCCACCGGGGCACCTCACACAGGTCGGTCGGGACGGTCCTCGCCCAGCTAAGCAGCAGTGCCGGTGCACCGTCCAACGCCGGCGGGTGACACGCCCCGACCGGCCGTGCGGCCCCGCAGGGCGGCTCCCGCGCGGCCGGGGGCCCCGGCCGGCCCCGCCGGCCCCCGCCGCCCGGGGCTCAGGCCTGGCGGGAGGCGAGCTGGACGAGGGTGATGTCCGACTCGGCGCCGACGCGGACCGGCGGGCCCCAGGCGCCCGCGCCGCGGGTGACGTAGAGCTGGGTGTCGCCGTAGTGCTCCAGCCCGGCGACCGTCGGGTTGGCCAGCGCGGCGAGGTGGTTGCCGGGCCAGAGCTGCCCGCCGTGGGTGTGGCCGGAGAGCTGGAGGTCCACGCCGTGCTCCACGGCGTCGTGGATCACCACGGGCTGGTGGGCGAGCAGGACGGCGGCGCGGGCCCGGTCCCGGTCGCCCAGTGCCGCGGCGAAGTCCGGGCCCTGGCCGAAGGACTCGCCCGCGACGTCGTCCACGCCCGCGAGGTCGAAGCCGCCCGCGATCTCGACGCGTTCGTTGCGCAGCGGGCGCAGGCCCAGCTCGCGCACATGGTCGACCCAGGCGTCGGCGCCGGAGAAGTACTCGTGGTTGCCGGTCACGAAGAACGAGCCGTGGCGGGCCCGGAGCTGCGTCAGCGGCTCGGCGGCCGGGCCGAGGTTCTCGACCGTGCCGTCGACCATGTCGCCGACGATCGCGACCAGGTCCGGCTGCGCCGCGTTGATGGCGTCCACGATGCGCTGGGTGTGGGCCCGGCCCAGGATCGGGCCGAGGTGGATGTCGCTGACGACCGCGATCCGGTAGCCGTGCGCGGCGCGCGGCAGCTTGGCCAGCGGCACGGTGACCCGCTTGACGCGGGGGCCGCGCAGTACGCCGTAGGTGCCGTGGCCGACGGTCCCGAGCGCGGCGGCCGCGGCGGCGCCGCCGACCACGCGGGAGACGAACAGGCGCCGCGAGGGACCGGCGGGCGGGTCAGCGCGGGGCGGGGCGGTGTCCGGGCCGGGGGCCGTCGCGGCGGGCGGGCCGGCCGGTGCCGGGGGCGCGGCGGGGGCGGGGGCCGCTCCGGCGCCCGCCCCCGCCCGTCCGGCGGCGGCGCCCACGGCCACCTCCGCGGGCGCGGCGGCTTCGGCACCGGGCACGGACGCTCCGCGCCCGCGGCGGGCGAGGAACCGCAGCAGCAGCGGGCGGACGGCCTCGCCGACGAGCAGCGCCAGGATCACGTAGAGCAGGACCGGGAGCCAGAGGTAGCCGGGCCAGGCCAGGACCTGCTCCAGCCAGAAGGGCGCGTCGACGCGCCCGGCGGTGAACGCGCCGACGGTCAGCACCGGCAGCACCCAGATCGCCGCCGTGCCCAGGCGGCGGACCGTGCTGCGGGGAGCGGTGGTGTCGCGGACCAGGCGGCGCCACACGTACCAGTGGGCTCCGGCGAACACGGCGACGACCAGAATGATCACGAGCACGGCGACAGCCACCATGGACGGTTTCCCCTACCCCTTGTCGGTGCGCTCACGGCGCAGGGCGCGCACCCCGCGCAACCCGATGGCCCCTACAACCGTCCCCAGGACAAAGGACGTCACGGCCAGCAGCAGATGGACCCAGAAGTAGCCGGTCGCCTCGCCCGCGTCGTCGAAGGCCAGCCCGCTCCCGTCCTTGTAGAGATTCCTGACGAAAGAGATCCAGATGAACCAGCTCCACGCCCCGAAGGCGAGCAGGAACCAGGACACCGGGCGGCTGAGCTTCATGGGTCAAGTATCGCGGGCGCCGGGCCGGCCCGTGCCCCGGGGTGCTCCGTCTCGGCGTCGGCCCCGGCGGGTCAGCGGGCCGATCTCCATATTTTCCGGTGCGCCCTGTACGTTCTCGTCCGTGTCTGCTCTGTCTGCCGCCCTCAAAGCCGCTGTGCGGCGGGCCGCGCCGGTGGTCGCCGCCGCCGCGCTGGTACCCGCCCTGACCACCGCTCCCGCGCTCGCCGCGGTGCACGACGAGAAGCCCAAGGAGAAGAAGCAGCCGCAGCCCCCCGCCGCCATGTCGACCGTCGGCGGTGTCCAGCTCGGCAAGCCGGGCACCCAGGTGAACCTCCGTGCCGGTGCGCCCGTGCTGCCGAAGGAGGTCACCGGGCGGTCCTGGATCGTCGCCGACGCCGAGAGCGGCCAGGTCCTCGCCAGCCACAACGCCCACTGGCGGCTGCCCCCCGCCTCCACCATGAAGATGCTGTTCGCCGACACGCTGCTGCCCAAGCTGCCCAAGGACGCCGAGCACACGGTGACCGACGAGGACCTCGCGGGCGTCGGGGAGGGCAGCAGCCTGGTGGGGGTGAAGGAGGACCACAGCTACTCGGTGCACGACCTGTGGCTCGGGGTGTTCCTCCACTCCGGGAACGACGCGGTGCACGTGCTGGCCGCCATGAACGACGGCATCGACAAGACGGTCCGGGACATGCAGGCGCACGCCGAGGAGCTCCAGGCCCTGGACACCACGGTGGTCTCCCCGGACGGCTACGACGAGCCGGGCCAGGTCTCCTCCGCCTACGACCTGACGCTGATCGCCCGCAGCGGGCTCCAGAAGAAGGACTTCCGGGAGTACTGCTCCACGGTGACGGCGCAGTTCCCGGGCGAGCAGAAGCCGGGCAAGAAGCGGGAGAGCTTCGCCATCCAGAACACCAACCGCCTGCTCACCGGGGAGAGCGGGGTGAGCCCGTACAAGGGCATCGCGGGCGTCAAGAACGGCAACACCACCCACGCCGGCTCCACGTTCACGGGCGTCGCCGAACGGAACGGCCGGGTGCTGCTGGTCACGGTGATGAACCCGGACTCCGAGGAGAGCCAGGCGGTCTACAAGGAGGCGGCCCGCCTCCTGGACTGGGGCTTCGCCGCCTCGGGGAAGGTGACGCCGGTCGGGGAGCTGGTCGCCCCGCGGTCGGCCGAGAAGCCGAGCGACGTCGAGCCGGTGCGCGAGGACGCGGACGGCGCGAGCGGGCCGTCCGACCCGGTGGCCGCCGCGCAGACCGGGTCGAGCGGCATGGGGATCGCGCTGGCCGTCGCGGGCGGGGTGCTGATCCTGCTGGCCGCCGCGGCGTTCCTGGTCAAGCGCCGCTGGCCCCTGCCCGACCGGGGGGAGGACCCCCCGCGTCCGTGACGGGCCGGGTGACGGTGACGGGTCCGGTGGGCGTCTCGACGCCGTCGCCGGGGCCGTCGGCCGCGTCCCGGGGCCGGCCCCCGCCGCCGCCCGTGGACCCGCCGTCGCCCTCGGAGCCGCCCTCGGCCCCGTCGGCGCCCTCGCCCCCGCCCGCGGACCCGTCGGCGTCCGCGGCCTGCCTGGAGGGGGTGGCGGTCCAGGCGGCGCAGGCCAGCAGCAGCTTCGCGGTGAAGTTGATCCACAGCAGCAGGGCGATCGGCACACCGAACGCGCCGTACATGCTCCGCGAGGCCACCCCGCTGATATAGCCGCTGAGCAGCAGCTTCAGCAGCTCGAAACCGGCGGCGCCGATCAGTGCGGCGACCACCAGGCGGCGGCGGGGCGGCCGGACCCCGGGCAGCAGGGTGAGCAGGTAGAGCAGGATCAGGAAGTTGGCCATCACGGCGACGGCGATCGCGGCCGCCCTCAGCAGCGCTCCCCCGGCGCCGTCCCCGCCGATGCCCAGCACGTCCGCGGCCCGGCCGACGGCGGACGAGCCGAGGGTGGAGGCGGCGAAGGAGGCGAGGCCGATGCCGCCGAGCCCGGCGAGCACCCCGAGGTCCTTGGCCTTGCGGACGATCGGGTTGCCCTCGTCCTCGTCGTCGCGCTCCCACACCGCGCGCAGGCACTCCCGCATGGAGCCGATCCAGCTCACGCCCGTCAGCAGCAGCAGCGCACCGGCGACCACCCCGACCGTGGCGGCGTTGCTGACCAGGGCGTCGATGTCGAGCTGGTCGGAGATGCCGGGGACCTGCTCCGACAGCTTCTCGTCCAGGGTGTCGAGCGCGTCCTGGTCCAGGGTGGCGGCCACGATCGCCGCGGCGACCGTGATCAGCGGGAACAGGGCGAGGAAGCTCAGGAAGGTGATGGCCGCGGCGAGCCGGGTCCAGTGCACCCGGTCGAGGGTCTCGTAGCTGCGCCAGGCGTGGGTGCGCATCAGGCGCTCCACGAGAGGGCCGACGACGGGGAGCTTGATCAGCCAGTCCATGCGGCTACGCCTACCCGTTGGGCACGCGCGCAGTACCCGCGACCCGCCGGGAGGGGAGGAGTCGAACAGAGCGCCGGGCGCGGCGGTGCTCCCGGGACGCCGCGGGGCTCAGGTGGTGGCGTGCTCGTCCACCGGGGAGCCCTGCGCGGGGACCCCGGCGATCCCCCCGCCGAAGGCGAAGGTGCGCAGCTTGCGCCAGACCGCGTCGGCGCCCTGCTCGTACAGGGCGAAGGAGGAGCAGGTCCACTGGGCCGCGTACTCGGAGAGCTCCGCGTAGGCCCGGTCCATGGCCTCCTCGGAGATGCCGTGGGCGACCGTGACGTGCGGGTGGTAGGGGAACTGGAGCTCGCGCACCAGCGGCCCGGAGGCGTCCCGCACCCGCTCCTGGAGCCAGGAGCAGGCGGAGCCGCCCTCGACGACCTGGACGAAGACCACGGGTGACAGCGGCCGGAAGGTGCCCGTGCCGGACAGCCTCATCCGGAAGGGACGGCCGCCCGCCGCGACCGCCGCCAGGTGCGCCTCGACGGCGGGCAGCAGCGCGGCGTCCACCGCGGTCGGGGGCAGCAGGGTGACGTGGGTCGGGATGCCGTGGGCGGCGGGGTCCCCGAAGCCCGCGCGGCGGTCCTGGAGCAGGCTGCCGTGTGGCTCCGGGACCGCGATCGAAACGCCGAGCGTTACGGTCCCCACGTCGTTCTCCTCTGCGTACTCGGTCGTCGTTCTGCCGGTCCCCGGTCCGCGCCGCCCGGGGCGCTGCCGGGTCGTTCGCGGACCGGGTGGGTCCGCCGCCAGTGTGGCGGCTCCACCCGTGTCGTGGCCAGAGCCCTCGGACTCGGGCCGGTGGTCCCGGCCCCGCCGCGGGAGTGCTCCGTGACGGGACCGTGACGGCCCGCGTCCGCGGCGGGGGCCGTCCGTGGGCCGCCCCGGTGGCCTCAGTGCTTGGCCGGGACGAATCCCACCTTGTCGTATGCGCTGGCCAGGGTCTCCGCGGCCACGCTCCGTGCCTTCTCCGCCCCCTTGGCGAGGAGCGAGTCCAGCGTCTCCGGGTCGTCGAGGTACTGCCGGGTCCGGGTCCGGAACGGTGTGACGAAGTCGACCATCACCTCGGCCAGGTCGGTCTTGAGCGCACCGTAGCCCTTGCCCTCGTACTTCTGCTCCAGTTCCGCGACGGAGGCACCCGTGAGGGTGGAGTAGACGGTGAGCAGGTTGCTGACGCCGGGCTTGGCCTCGGCGTCGTAGCGGATCACGGTGTCGGTGTCGGTCACCGCGCTCTTCACCTTCTTCGCCGTGGTCCCGGGCTCGTCGAGCAGGTTGATCAGGCCCTTCGGGGTGGAGGCCGACTTGCTCATCTTGATCGACGGGTCCTGGAGGTCGTAGATCTTCGCGACCTCCTTCAGGATGTGCGGCCTGGGCACGGTGAAGGTCCGGCCGAAGCGGCTGTTGAAGCGCTCGGCGAGGTCGCGGGTCAGCTCGATGTGCTGGCGCTGGTCCTCGCCGACGGGGACCTCGTGCGCCTGGTACAGCAGGATGTCCGCGACCTGGAGGATCGGGTAGGTGAACAGGCCGACCGACGCCCGGTCCGCGCCCTGCTTGGCGGACTTGTCCTTGAACTGCGTCATCCGGGACGCCTCGCCGAAGCCCGTCAGGCAGTTCATCACCCAGGCCAGCTGCGCGTGCTCGGGCACATGGCTCTGCACGAAGAGGGTGCAGCGCTCGGGGTCCAGCCCGGCGGCCAGCAGCTGGGCGGCCGCCAGGCGGGTGTTGGCGCGCAGCTCCGCGGGGTCCTGCGGGACGGTGATCGCGTGCAGGTCCACGACCATGTAGAAGGCGTCGTGGGTCTCCTGGAGCGCCACCCACTGGCGGACGGCACCGAGGTAGTTGCCGAGGTGGAACGAGCCGGCGGTCGGCTGGATGCCGGAGAGCACACGCGGGCGGGCCGGCGGGGCGGAGCCGTCCCCCTGCGGGCGGTGGTCTGCGGCGGGCGTCAGGTCAGAGGAGGCCATGCGGACCATTGTCTCAGGTGCGCGGCGCCGCTCGGCCGCCCGTCCCGGCCCGCGGGCGCCCCGTCCCGCACGGGGCGCGGCGCCCGGCGGGGCGGCCCCGTCCGGGCGCCGTCCGCGCGCCGGGCGAGCGACGATGGAGGCGGGGGCCCGTCCCCGCGGCCGGGTCCGCCGCCGAACGGCCCGCACCGACGATCGGAGCACCCCGTGTCGACCGCCTCCTCCCCCTCCCCGGCGCCCCTGCCCGACACGGCCGCGCCGGGCCCGACCGCCTCCGCCCCCTCCGCCGGGCCCCCTCGCCCGGACGCCACGGCCTCCGCGATCGCCGCCGCCGAGGCGCACTGCGCGCACACCTACCACCCGCTCCCGCTCGTCGTGGCCTCCGCCGAGGGCGCGTGGCTGACCGATGTGGAGGGGCGCCGCTACCTGGATCTGCTGGCGGGCTACTCGGCGCTGAACTTCGGCCACGGCAACCGGCGCCTGGTGGAGGCCGCCACCGCGCAGCTGGGCCGGGTGGCGCTCACCTCCCGGGCCGTCCACCACGACCGCTTCGGGGCGTTCTGCGCGCAGCTGGCCGAGCTGTGCGGCATGGAGAGGGTGCTGCCGATGAACACGGGCGCGGAGGCGGTGGAGACGGCGGTGAAGACCGCCAGGAAGTGGGGGTACCGGGTCAAGGGCGTTCCGCAGGGCCAGGCGAAGATCATCGTGGCGGGCGGCAACTTCCACGGCCGGACGACGACCCTGGTCGGCTTCTCCACCGACCACGCCGCCCGCGCGGACTTCGGGCCCTACACCCCGGGCTTCGAGATCGTCCCCTACGGCGACGCGACCGCGCTGGAGGCGGCGCTGTCGGCGAACACGGTGGCGGTGCTGCTGGAACCGGTCCAGGGCGAGGCGGGGGTCCGCGTGCCGCCGGAGGGCTATCTGCCCGAGGTGCGCCGGCTCACCCGTGAGCGCGGGGTGCTGTTCATCGCGGACGAGGTGCAGTCGGGCCTCGGGCGGACCGGGCGGACCTTCGCCTGCGAGCACGAGGGCGTGGTGCCCGACGTCTATGTGCTGGGCAAGGCGCTGGGCGGGGGGATCGTGCCCGTGTCCGCCGTCGTGTCCTCGGCCGAGGTGCTGGGGGTGTTCCGGCCCGGTGAGCACGGGTCGACCTTCGGCGGCAGCCCCCTGGCGTGCGCGGTGGCCCTGGAGGTGATCGCGATGCTGCGCGGCGGCGAGTACCAGTGGCGGGCCGCGGACCTGGGCGACCGGTTGCACCGGGAGCTGGGGGCGCTGCTGGAGGCGGGCGCCCTGGAGGCGGTGCGCGGGCGGGGGCTGTGGGCCGGTGTGGACGTGCCGCCGGAGGCGGGCACCGGGCGGGAGGTGGCCGAGCGGATGCTGGACCGGGGTGTGCTGGTGAAGGACACCCACGGCCCGACGCTCCGCATCGCCCCGCCGCTGGTGATCTCCGAGGAGGACCTGGACTGGGGGCTGGCGCGACTGCGGGAGGTGCTGCTGGAGGCGCTGCCCGGCGCCGGGGAGCGCCTCAGCGGATGAGGTGCGGCAGGAAGCGGGCGTAGCCGTCCGTCACCAGGCCCTCGGACTCCCGGATTCCCAGGCCGGCGGCCTCGCCGTCGACGACCCAGGCCCCCAGCACCACGCGGTTGCCGTCGAAGTCCGGCAGCGGCGCGAACTCCTGGTAGCAGCAGGGTTCGTCCCGCGTCGCGGCGGGTGAGCCGGGCGGATGGATGCTCACCCCGGCGCCCTCCCTGCCGAGCAGCGGCTTCGCCGCCCAGCCGGGCCCCGCGGCGAGTTCGCGGGGCCCGTCCAGGTAGGCGGGCAGCAGGTTGGGGTGGCCCGGGTAGAGCTCCCACAGGATCGCCAGCAGGGCCTTGTTGGACAGCAGCATCTTCCAGGCGGGCTCGATCCAGCAGGTGGAGCCGGTGCCGCCGCCGTTGTCGAGGGTCTCGACGACATGCGGGCCGAAGCGGTCCGTGACCAGCCACTCCCACGGGTAGAGCTTGAAGCAGCAGCGGATGAAGCGCAGGTGCTCGTCGACGAAGCGGCCGGAGATGTGGTCCCAGCCGATCCGCTCGACGGAGAGCGCCACCGTCTCCAGGCCGGCCTGCTCGGCGGTCTCGCGGAGGTAGGCGGCCGTCATGAGGTCCTCGCCGCACGTGTCGTCCTCGGTGTGGACGAAGTGGACGGGGCCGGGCGGGAGCAGGGGCCGGTTGCGCCGCCAGGCGGCGACGAGGCGCTCGTGGAGGGAGTTCCACTGGTCGGCGCCGGGGAAGCGCTCCTCCATCCAGAACCACTGCGGGCTGGCGGCCTCGACGAGCGAGGTCGGTGTGTCGGCGTTGTACTCCAGCATCCGCGCCGGGCCGGTGCCGTCGTAGTGGAGGTCGAACCGCCCGTACAGGGAGGGCAGTTCCTCGCGGCGGTGCCAGGACTCGGCCACCAGGCGGGCCACCTGCGGGTCGGTGACGCCCAGTTCGGCGAAGCGGTCCTTCTCCACGATGTGCGCGGCGGCGGCGAGCGACATCGCGTGCAGTTCCTCGACGACCTCCTCCAGCGCCTCCACCTCGGGCAGCGAGAAGGCGTAGTAGGCGCTCTCGTCCCAGTAGGGGCGCAGGGAGTCGTCGGGGTGGCGGGTGAGCGGGTAGACGCAGCCCTGTGCCTCGACCGTCTCCTGCCAGCCGGGGCGGGGCTCGATGGTGTGGCGTTCCACTGCGTGCCTCAGCCCCCGCCGGACCCGGACCCGGACTTGCCGAAGCCGCCGCGGCTCACGGCGGACTTGCTGAAGCTGCCGCCGGAGACCTTGCCGTTCTTCACGGTCCCGCCGTAGTAGTAGGTGCCGCTGCTGCTGCCCCCGCTGCCGCGGTTGTCGCGGCACTTGGAGTCGGGCAGCACGTCGTAGGACGAGGGGTCCACGCAGCGCCTGTCGGGCTCCGACCCGCAGGCCGTGAGCGTGGCCGCGAGCAGCCCCATCCCTCCGAGCACCACCGCGCCCGAGCGCAGTCTGCGCCGTTCCATCCCCGGTCCTCCCCCGTGTCGTGGTGCCTCCGCCGCACGCCCGTCCGATGCGGGCGGGTGCGCGGGGCAGGGGCGTGGCGGACGGCCGCGTCCGGCGCCCCGGACCCCCGATTCTGCCCGAGGAGCGGTCCACCGGGCACTGCCCGGGTCCGGCAGTCCCCGGGCCCGGTGCGCTGCGTACGGTCGGCAGCGACCCGCAGGCGCACGGGCCCGGGCGGGGCCGCGACGCACGGGCGGGGGTGCGACGCACGGGCGGGGGTGGGGCGGTCGGCGCAACGGGCGGCGCACCCGTGCCGGGGCGCCCGGGCGGCGGCACCGCCGCAGGGCGCCCGGGAGTGACCTCGCGTCACCAACTGGTCAGCAGAAGGTGGTTGACCAGCAGCGCCAGGACCGCCTGGGCCGCCAGCCACCCGCGGGGGCGGGGCAGGAAGGCGCAGGCGGGCAGCAGCCACATCGCGAAGGGCAGCCAGATCCGCTCCGTCTCCGCCTTGCTCATCCCGGACAGGTCCGCCGCGACGATCGCCAGCAGGCCCGCGGCGACCAGCACGGCGAGCCGTGCGGCGGCCGCGTCCTCGCCGCCGGTGCCGGGCGCGGTGAGCGCCCGCCGAGGCTCCGCGCGCAGCGCCGCCCCGGTGCGGCGGAGACCGGGCGCCGTGGCGAGCCCGGTGATCACCACCGCCAGCGCGAGGTTGGCCCACACCCAGTACCAGTAGGGCCGGGTGCCGCCCACACCCTGGTGGTAGCGCTCGACGAGCAGGGGGTACGCCTCCCACCAGGCGAAGCCCAGCAGGGTGAACGCCACCGGGGCCACGGCCAGCCCCGCCACCAAGTGCACGAGCAGCAGCGGCCGCTCCCTCAGCCGCCGCCGCCCGAGGAGCAGCACACCCCCGCCGAGGAGGGCGAGCAGGGTGAAGCCGTAGGAGAGGTAGAGGCACCAGCCGAACAGCAGCCCCGAGGCGGAGGCCCACCAGGGCGAGCGCCGGGTGACGGCCAGGGCCAGCAGGGCGACGGCCCAGCAGGCGGCCCCGGCGAAGTAGGCGTCGGCGGAGGTCCCCATCCACACGGCGCCGGGGACCAGGGCGAGGAAGGGCGCCGCGCGCCGGGCCAGGCGCTCGCCGGCCAGGGCCCGCACGGCCACCGCCACCGCCACGGCCGCCGAGGCGCCGGCGGTGATGACGAACGCGCCCGCCCAGGCTCCCCCGCCGAGGCCGATCCGGTCGAGCAGTACGAAGGTGAGCGTCGCGCCGGGCGGGTGGCCCGCGATGTGCGGGGGCCAGTTGTCGGGGGTGCCGATCAGGATGTGGTCGTTGAAGGTGCGCAGTGTGGCCGGGATGTCGTCGAAGCGGTCGATCACCTGGAGGTACTCGTACCGGGTCGTCAGCTTGACCGCGATGCCCCGCCACCAGCCGTCGATCAGGGCCAGCGACCAGATCCACGCCATGGCCGCCGCCCAGAGGCCCGGCAGCAGCCCGCGCCAGGGCAGCCGGTCCGCCAGCGGGGGTCCGTACGCGATCACGGCCGCGGCGACCAGCGGGGCCGCCGCGGTGCCCGGCCCGACGTGGGGGTTCCAGGTCGCGACGAAGGGCGCCCATCGCACCGACAGGTTGTGCTGGGTGTTCTGGACGTAGTGGCCGACGAGCACGGCCACGAGGACGAGGAGGGCGGCGACCGAGGCGGCTGCCAGGTCGCGTCGCAGGCACGAGCGGATCACACCCGGCACGCTAGGCCCGCGACGGCCCCCGAACGGGCGCGGCGGGGCCGGCGTCAGGGTTTCGTCATGAGTCGCACCCGCTCCGGGGCCCCCTTCGCGGCCTACGGTCGGGGCATGCACGAGCACAGGCTTCCCTCCTCGCCCCGGTTCTGGCGCAGCCCCCTGCGCGGCACCTGGTTCACCTCGGTACTCGGCGTGGTGCTGCTGGCCGGGATAACGGTGCTGTTCGTGACCGGTCTGCTGTCGTACGCCGCCTACAACCCGGACCTGTCCCGGGTGAACGACAAGACGCCCGACAAGGGCCTGCTGGGCTTCTACCTGTTCGACTGGCCCACGGACCCGGTGTGGTTGTACCGGTTCACCCAGGGCGTCCATGTGACGCTGGGCGTGGTGCTGGTGCCGGTGCTGCTGGCCAAGCTGTGGTCGGTGGTGCCGAAGCTGTTCGCGATGCCTCCGGCCCGGTCCCTGGCGCACGGGCTGGAGCGGCTGTCGCTGCTGCTGCTGGTGGGCGGTGCGCTCTTCCAGTTCGTCACCGGGCTGCTCAACATCCAGTTGGACTACATCTTCCCCGGGTCCTTCTACCGGCTGCACTTCTACGGCGCCTGGGTGTTCTTCGCCGCGTTCGCCCTCCATGCGGCGCTGCGGACGCCGACGGCGCTGCGGACGCTGCGCGCGCACCGCCGCGGGGACGCGCCGCCTCCCCCGCCGGAGGCGGGGCCGGAAGGCCCCCCGGAGGGCACCCGCGAGGCCGCCGTCCCGGCCCCCGGCGGGAAGCCGGAGGCCGGGGGCGGGAAGCCGGAGGGCGAGGGCGGGGACGGCGGCCCACCGGCGGGCCCCGACCCGGCGGACCCCGGCCCGGCGGACCCCGACCCGGCGGACCTGGCGGCGCCCCGGCCCGACGCGCCCACGGTGTCCCGTCGCGGGGCCCTGTGGTTCGTCGGCGGCGGCTCGCTGCTGCTCTTCGCCACCACGGTGGGCCGCAGCTTCGACGGCCCGCTGCGCACCACCGCCCTGCTGGCCCCCCACGGGTGGACCGACCCGGGGGACGGCCCGGGCGGCTTCCAGATCAACAAGACGGCCGCCTCCCGGGGCATCCGCCCGGCGGAGACCACCGAGGACGCCTGGCGGCTGACCGTCACCGGCCCGGCGGGCACCGTCCGCCTCAGCCGCGCCGGGCTGCTGGAGCTGCCGCTCCACAGCGCGGCACTGCCCATCGCCTGCGTGGAGGGCTGGTCGACCTCCGCCCAGTGGTGGCGCGGGGTGCGCCTGCGGGATCTCGCCGAACTCGCCGGGTACCGCCCCGAGGACCCGCCGGACGTCCTCGTGGAGTCGCTCCAGCGGCGCGGCTCGTTCCGCATCGCGGCCCTGCGCGCCAACCAGGTCGCCGACGGGCGCTCGCTGCTCGCACTGGACGTCAACGGCGAGCCCCTGACCCCCGACCACGGCTTCCCCGCCCGGGTGATCGTCCCCAACGCGCCCGGCGTGCTCAACACCAAGTGGGTCACCCGGCTGGACTTCGGCGACCTGTCCGGCTCCGACGGAGGGCGGTCGTGATGCGGTCCCTGCGGTCCCTGCGCCCGGTGCCCCCGTCCCGGGACCGGCTGCGCGCCGCGGCCGGCAGCCCACTGCAACTGGTTCTGCTGGCCGCCTCGTTCGCCCTGGCGGGCTACGCGGGGGTGCGGCTGCTGTCCGGCGACTGGTTCGGGATCCTGCTGTGGTTCGTCGGCGCGGCCCTGCTGCACGACCTGGTGCTGCTGCCGCTGTACGCGGCGGCGGACCGCGCCCTGGTGCACGGCCTCGGCGCGCTGGGCCACCGCGACGCGGTGCTGTACGTGCGTGTCCCGGCCGCCCTGTCGGGGCTGCTCCTGCTGCTGTGGTTCCCGCTGATCAGCGGCCGGGTGGCGGAACGCTACGAGGCGGGCACGGGACTGCCGGGGGACGGGTTCGCCGCCCGCTGGCTGCTCATCACGGCCGTCCTGTTCGGCGCCTCCGGCCTGCTGCTGGTGCTCCGGTTGCGCAGGGCGGCGAAGCAGCGGCCGCCGGCCGACCACTGATCGGCGGGGCCCCAGCCCAGCGCGCGGGCGTGGCGCAGCAGGGCCGGGGTGCCCAGCCGGGCCCAGGGGAAGGGTGAGCCGGCGTCGGCCCGGGGGTCGGCACCGCGTACCAGGTGGACGTCGGCGCGCTCGTCGACGTCCACCGGGGCGGTCTCCGCGATCAGCAGCCCCTCCGGGGCGACCACCTCCGACAGCCGGTCCAGCAGGGCCCGCGGGTCGCCCCCGATACCGAGGTTGCCGTCGAGGAGCAGGGCGGTGTCCCAGCGGCCCTCGCCCGGCAGCGCCTCGAACACCGAGCGGCACAGGGCATGGCCGCCGAGCGCCGCGGTGCGGGCCACCGCGGCCTCGCTGACGTCGATGCCGAGGGCGCGGCGACCGCGGGCGGCGAGGGCGCCGACGAGCCGCCCGGGACCGCACCCCACGTCGAGCACGGCGCCCTCGCAGCGCTCCAGGACCGCCAGGTCGACGGCGTCCGGGCCCGCGCACCAGCGCTCCACGTCCAGCGGCAGCAGCCAGCCGTCGCGGCGGCGCAGGAACAGCGGCCCCCGGCCGGTCCGCAGGGCGTCGGCGTAGGGCTCGGCGGACCAGGTCGAGGAGCGGGCGGCGGCCCGGGAGGGCCGGTCGTGTCGGGTGCTCATGGGTGGACCGGCCTCCTCAGCAGGGCGAGTTCGGCGGCGAAGCGGCTCTCGGGCGCCTGCCGGGCCACCGCCTCGGCGTCCTCCGCGGTGTCGACATCGCGCAGCAGCGGCAGTTCGCGCACCCGCAGGCCCGCCGCGGCGAGCCGGGCCCGCTGGGCGGCCCCGGTGGCGGGAGTGGACATGGGCACCCCGCGCAGCAGGGCCGGGTCGGGGGCGGCGAGGCCCAGGGCCCAGAAGCCGCCGTCCTCGGCGGGGCCGAAGCAGGCGTCATGGCCGTCCAGCGCTCCGGCCAGCAGCTCGGGGGCGACCTGCGGCGTGTCCATCCCGATCAGCAGGGCGGGCCCCTCGCAGGCGGCGAAGGCGGCGGCCAGGCGCGCGTCCAGGCCGCCGCCGCACTGCGGGAGGACGTCGAAGCCGGGTGGCAGCCAGGGCCCCGGCGCCCCGTCGAGGACGAGGACGCGGCGGGAGGCGGGGGCCGCGGCCACCGCCGCCAGGGTGTCGGCGAGCGCCGCGGCGGCCAGCCGGGCCGCCTCCTCGGGGGTGTAGGGCGGGGTGAGGCGCGTCTTCACCCGGCCGGGGCGCGGTTCCTTGGCGATGACGAGGAGGGTGGTCACCGCACCGCCCCCGCCGCCTCGGGCTCGGCGGGCTCGGCCTGCCCGGGGGGCTCGGCGAGCACCCGGCGCATGTCGCGGACGGCCCCCCAGGTGCCCCGCCAGGTGCCCGTCACCTTGGAGGCGCCGGTGCGCGGACGGTAGGGGACGTCCCGCTCGGTGATCCGCCACCCGGCGTCGGCGGCGCGGACGACCATCTGGAGCGGGTAGCCGCTGCGCCGGTCGGTCAGGCCGAGGGAGAGCAGCGCCTCCCGCCGTGCGGCGCGCAGCGGGCCGAGGTCGTTCAGGCGGAGCCCGGTGCGGCGGCGCAGCATCCGGGCCAGGGCGAGGTTGCCCGCCCGCGCGTGGAGCGGCCACGCTCCCCGGCTCTCGGGCCGCCTGCGTCCGAGGACGAGGTCGGCCGCGCCCTCGTGGATCCGGCGCACGAAGGGCACCAGGTCCCCGGGGTCGAGGGAGGCGTCGCAGTCGCAGAAGCACACGATGTCGGCGGTGGCGGCGGCCAGGCCCGCGTGGCAGGCGGCGCCGAAGCCGCGCCGGGACTCGTGGACCACCCGCGCGCCCAGGTCCCGGGCGATGTCGGCGGAGCCGTCGGTGGAGCCGTTGTCCACCACGATGGCGCGCATTCCCGAGGGGATGCGCGCCAGGACCCAGGGCAGGGCGGCGGCCTCGTCGAGGCAGGGGAGCACGATCTCGGCTTCCGGAGGTGTTGTGGGCGTCGTCACACGCCTCACCCTACGGACCCTAATCGGGCAAACCGGGCTCCTCGCCCTTACGAAACACGGACATCGGCCGTCCTGACCCGGTCGGGACCCCCACGGGCGGCACCGCGGTGCGAGGCTGGGCGTATGGAGCAGCAGTCCCCCCAGCAGCATGGCGCCGGCACGGCCGCGCGTGTCCTGGTCGTCGACGACGACCCGACGGTGGCGGAGGTGGTCGCCGGGTACCTCGACCGGGCGGGCTACGCCGTCGACCGCGCCGGGGACGGGCCCGCCGCCCTGCTGCGGGCCGCCGAGCACTGGCCCGACCTGGTGGTCCTCGATCTGATGCTGCCCGGCATGGACGGGCTGGAGGTGTGCCGCCGGCTCCGGGGGCGCGGGCCGGTGCCGGTCATCATGCTCACCGCGCGTGGGGACGAGGACGACCGGGTCATGGGACTGGAGGTGGGCGCCGACGACTACGTCACCAAGCCGTTCAGCCCCCGGGAGCTGGTGCTGCGGGTCGGCTCGGTGCTCCGGCGGACCCTTCCCCCACAGAGCAGCCGCCCGCTGAGCGCGGCGGGCATCACCGTCGATCCGGCGGCGCGGCGCGCCCGCAAGGGCGGGGCGGAGCTCTCGCTGACCCTGCGCGAGTTCGACCTGCTGGCCTTCTTCCTGCGTCACCCGGGGCGGGCCTGCACCCGCGAGGACCTGATGCAGGAGGTGTGGGGCTGGGACTTCGGCGACCTGTCCACCGTGACCGTCCATGTGCGCCGTCTGCGTGGCAAGATCGAGGACGACCCTGCCAGGCCCCGGCTCATCCGGACCGTGTGGGGCGTGGGCTACCGCTTCGAGGCCGGGGGCCGACCGGACGGCGGACCGTACGGCACGGACACGGACACGGACACCGGCACGGACGCGGCGTGGGACGCGGGCACGGGCGAGGACGGGGGCCGGCCGTGAGCGAGACCGTACTGATCGCCCTGTACGCCCTGATGGGGGCGGCCGCCGCCGGGGTGCTCGGCGCGGCCGTGCTGCTGCCGCTGCGGCGCCGCTCCGTCACGGCCTCGCTGGCCGTGGTCGCCACCGTCGCCGTGGCCGCGATGCTGGCCGGCACGCTCGCCGTGGCCTGGGCGATGTTCCTGTCCCCGCACGACCTGGCGGTGGTCACCACGGTGGTGGCGATGGCCGCGGTGGTGTCCCTGGCGACGGCCCTGCTGCTCGGCCGCTGGGTGGTCGCCCGCAGCAACGAGCTGCGTCTGGCCGCCCGGTCCTTCGGCGACGGCGGGGCCTTCGCCGCACCCGACGGGCCGACCACGGCGGAACTGGCCGCGCTCAGCGGCGAACTGGCCGCCACCAGCGCCCGGCTGGCCGAGTCGCGGGAACGCGAGCGGACGCTGGAGGCCTCCCGGCGGGAGCTCGTCGCCTGGATCTCGCACGACCTGCGCACCCCGCTCGCCGGCCTGCGGGCGATGGCCGAGGCCCTGGAGGACGGGGTGGCCGCCGACCCGGACCGCTATCTGCGGCAGATCAGGACGGAGGTCGAGCGGCTCAACGGCATGGTCGGCGACCTGTTCGAGCTGTCCCGCATCCACGCGGGGACCCTTGCGCTCACCCCGGCCCGCATCTCCCTGCACGACCTGGTCGGCGACGCCCTGGCCGGTGCGGACCCGCTGGCGCGGGAGCACCGGGTGAAGCTGGTGGGCACCTCCGTGGAGGCGGTGCCGGTGGAGGTGGACAGCACGGAGATGAGCCGGGTGCTGGGCAACCTGCTCGTCAACGCCATCCGCCGGACCCCCGCGGACGGGACCGTGGCGGTGGCCGCGGAACGCTCCGGCAACGGCGTGGTGGTGGTGTCCGTGTCCGACGGGTGCGGCGGCATCCCCGAGGAGGAGCTGCCGCGGGTCTTCGACACCGGCTGGCGGGGCAGCGACGCCCGCACCCCGCCCGCGGGGGCGGGCCTGGGACTCGCCATCGTCCGGGGCATCGTGGAGGCGCACCAGGGGCGGACCGCCGTCCGCAACATCCCCGGCGGCTGCCGCTTCGAGGTGACGCTCCCGGCCGCGCGGCGGTGACGGCCCGCGCGGCGGGGGCGCGGACGGTCCGGCGGACGTGCGGGCCGAACCGGGTGCGTCCCGGTCGACGGACCGGCGCGCGGCGCCTCACCGCCGCGTACTGACGGCCCGCAGCGGGCGCCCGGTGCGGGCCGCGTCACTCCTCCCTCAGCGGCGCCCGGGCGAACTCCCGCACCCCGGAGGCGAAGTCGACCCCCGGCTTCCAGCCGAGTTCGGCGCGCAGCCGGGAGGAGTCCGCGGTGATGTGCCGCACGTCGCCCAGGCGGTACTCGCCGGTCACCACGGGGTGCGGCCCCCCGTGGGCGGCCGCCAGGGCGTCGGCCATCTCCCCGACGGTGCGCGGGGTGCCGCTCCCCGCGTTGTAGACGCGCAGCCCGGGGACCGGGTCCGCCTCCAGGGCGGCCGCGTTGGCCTCCGCGACGTCCCGGACGTGGACGAAGTCGCGGCGCTGCCCGCCGTCCTCGAACACCCGCGGCGCCTCGCCCCGGGCCAGGGCGGAGCGGAAGAAGGAGGCCACTCCGGCGTACGGCGTGTCGCGGGGCATCCGCGGGCCGTAGACGTTGTGGTAGCGCAGCGACACCGCCGAGCCGCCCGTGGCACGCGCCCATGCGGCGGCCAGGTGCTCCTGGGCCAGCTTGGTGGCCGCGTAGACGTTGCGCGGGTCGGGGCACGCGTCCTCGGTGACCTGGGCCGGCTCCAGCGGGTCGCCGCACACCGGGCACGGGGGCTCGAAGCGCCCGGCCGCGAGGTCCTCGACCGCCCGCGGGCCCGGCCGCACCCCACCGTGCCGGGCGCAGCGGTAGCGGCCCTCCCCGTAGACCACCATCGATCCGGCCAGCACCAGCCGGGCCACGCCCGCCTCGGCCATCGCCGAGAGCAGCACGGCGGTGCCGAGGTCGTTGTGCGAGACGTAGTCGGGCGCGTCGGCGACGCCGCTGCCGAGCCCGACCATCGCGGCCTGGTGGCAGACCGCGTCCGCCCCGGACAGGGCCTCCGCCACCGCGGCGCGGTCGCGGACGTCCGCGGCGGCGTCCTCCCGCAGGTCGAACACGACCGGTTCATGGCCGCGCGCCGCCAGCGCCTCGACCACATGGGACCCGATGAACCCGGCGCCGCCGGTGACCAGAACTCGCATACCGGCCACGGTAGGAGCCCGGGCCCCGTCCGGGCGGCGGGCCACGCCCGCGCGTCACCGCTCCGTAAGACCGCTCCGCCCGCCCTCGGACCGCCGCCCGCCCCCGCCCGGGTCCGGAGCGGACGGGGGCGGGGCGGACGGGGCCGGGGCGGCGGCCGTAAGGGTTCCGTCATCTTCCGCGGCCCCCGCGCCGCCCCTCGGTGGCGTTGAATGGCGGGGAACGGCACACGAACAGGGAGCAGCACGATGGCAGGCATGCGGGGCGGGCGATTCGGCCGGGGGACGGTCGCGGTGGCGGCGGCGGTCGCGGTGGTACTGCTGGGGGCCGGGCTGTACTGGTTCCAGCCGTGGAAGCTGTGGCAGGACACCACGGTGGAGGAGTCCCTGCCCGGCGCGGTGGCGGCGGCGCCCCCCGCCCCGGCGGACTCCCCCGCCCCCTCCGAGGCCGCGCCCTCCGAGGAGGCCCCCGCCGAGGAGCCCTCCCCGGCTCCCGCGGGCCCGGAGACGGTGGCGAGCGGTGAGCTGATCAGCCACGAGCACACGACGACGGGCACGGTCCGCCTGGTGCGCCTCGCCGACGGCTCCCATGTGGTCCGGCTGGAGGACCTGGACACCAGCAACGGCCCCGACCTGCGGGTCTGGCTGACCGACGCCCCGGTCAAGGAGGGCAAGGCGGGCTGGCACGTCTTCGACGACGGGCAGTACGTGAGCCTGGGGAAGCTCAAGGGCAACAAGGGCAGCCAGAACTACCCTCTGCCCGAGGGCGTCGACCCGTCCGCGTACAGCAGCGTCACCATCTGGTGCGACCGCTTCAACGTCTCCTTCGGGGCCGCCGAACTGGCCCGCGCCTGATCCCTGGCCCGCCGCCCGGGGAAGCGGACCCGGGCGGCGGACCGGGCCGCGGGCCCGGTGGGGATCAGGCCCCGCCCGCGGCCCGCAGCGTGTTGCACAGGGCCCCCAGGGCGCCCGCCCAGGCGCTGTCCGGCGGTGTGCCGTAGCCGACCACCAGGCCCTCGGGGCCGCCCTGCGGGGCGTCGGGATGGCGGAAGCGGCCCACCCCGGGCACCAGCAGCCCCTGCCAGGCCGCCGCCCGCAGCGCCGACTCCTCACCTCCCGGAGGGAGTTCGAGGACCGCGTGCAGCCCGGCCGCGATGCCGCTCACCCGCACCCGCGGGGCCTGCTCCGCCAGCAGCGCCACCAGGTGGTCCCGGCGCCGCCGGTAGCGCACCCGCATGCCGCGCACATGGCGGTCGTAGGCGCCGGAGGCGATGAACTCGGCGAGGGTCAGCTGGTCGAAGGCCCCGGCGGCCCACTCCTCGTGCCCCTTCGCCCGCAGCACCTCCTCCACCACGTCGGAGGGCAGGACCATCCAGCCGAGCCGCAGCCCGGGCGCCAGCGACTTGCTGGCCGTGCCGAGGTACACCACCCGCTCGGGATCCAGCCCCTGGAGCGCGCCGACCGGCTGGCGGTCGTAGCGGAACTCCCCGTCGTAGTCGTCCTCCAGGACCAGCGCACCGCTGCGGCGCGCCCAGTCCACGGCGGCGGCCCGGCGGTCCGGGTGCAGGGCCGTCCCGAGCGGGAACTGGTGGGCCGGGGTCAGCAGCGCGGCACCCGCGCCCCGCAGCCCGTCCGGTTCGCCGATGCGGGTGCCCTGTGCGTCGAAGGGCAGCACCCGCATGGCCAGACCTGCCTGGCGGAGCACCGCCCAGTGGGAGTCGAGGCCGTAGGACTCGACCGCCGCGACCCGGACCCGGCGCCGCCGCAGCACCTCCCCCATCAGCCGCAGCCCGTGGGCGAACCCGGCGCAGACCACGATCCGTTCGGGGGCGGCCCGGACACCGCGGGCCCGGGCGAGGTAGTCGGCGAGGACGGTGCGCAGCTCGATGCGGCCGCGCGGGTCCCCGTAGCCGAGCGCCTCGTGGGGTGCGGCGTTCAGGGCCCGCCGGGCGGCGGCCAGCCACTGGCCCCGGGGGAAGAAGGCCAGGTCGGGGCTGCCCGGCAGCAGGCTGTGGGCGGGGCGGGTCCGCACCGGGCGCGCGGGGACGGCGCGCGCCGGGGGGCGGCGGGGCTCGGCCCGCCGGGCGACCCGGGTACCCGAACCCTGACGCGCCGTCAGCCACCCTTCGGCGACCAGCTCCGCATAGGCGTCCGCGACCGTGTTGCGGGCCACGCCGAGATCGGCGGCGAGCGAACGGGAGGAGGGCAACCGGGCGCCCGGGGCGAGGCGCCCGCTGCGCACCGCCTCGCGCAGGGCGTCCATCAGTCCCGAGCGCAGACGCGGGCCGCGGAGTTCCAGATGCAGGTCGGCACCGAAAGTGGCCCACTGATCCGTCATGGAAGTGGACCATAGCGCTGCGCCACACCGCTCCTAGGCTCGGGGCATGACGACCGACGCGAAACACGCCGAGCACTCCCCCAGGATCTCCGTGGCCGAGGTGGCGCCCGACGTCTACCAGGCGATGGTCCGGCTGGACGCGGCCTCCCGCACGGGACTCGACCCCGTGCTGCTGGAGTTGGTGAGGATCCGCGCCTCGCAGATCAACCACTGCGCCTTCTGCCTCGACATGCACAGCAGGGACGCGCTGGCGGCGGGCGAGTCGGTGGAGCGGATCGTCCAGCTCAGCGCCTGGGAGGAGTCGCGGCACTTCTACACGGAGAAGGAGATCGCGGCGATCGAGCTGACGGAGGCGGTGACCGTGCTGACCGACGGCTTCGTACCGGACGAGGTGTACGCGAGGGCCGCCGCCCACTTCGACGAGCCCGAACTCGCGCGCCTGATCACGGCCATCACGGTCATCAACGCCTGGAACCGCTTCGGGGTGACCGGGCGCCTCGCCCCCGGGCACTACACGCCCGGCTCCCACTCCCACTCCCACTGAAGGGCACCGCCATGGCGACCCCCACCGCGGACGCCTTCCGCGCCCTCCACACCGGCCGCGCGGCCGACGACCCCCTGGTGCTGCCCGGACCGTGGGACGCCGCGAGCGCCCGCGCCTTCGCCGACGCCGGGTTCCCCGCCCTGGCCACACCGAGCGCCGGGGTGGCGGCCTCGCTCGGGTACGCCGACGGTTCGGTGCCCGCGGAGGAGATGTTCGCCGCCGTCGCCCGGATCGTACGGGCGGTCGACATCCCCGTCAGCGTGGACGTCGAGGGCGGCTACGGGCTGCCGCCGGCCGAACTGGCCGAACGCGTCCTCGGGACCGGCGCGGTCGGCTGCAACCTGGAGGACGGCGATGCGGCGAGCGGCACCCCGGGCGACCCCCGGCGGCACGCCGACCGGCTCGCCGGGCTCCGCGCGGCGGCGGGCGGGGCGCTGTTCGTCAACGCCCGGGTGGACACCTACCTCCACGGCACCGGGGACCTGGCGGACGCCCTCGCCCGCATCGCGCTCTACACGGACGCGGGTGCGGACGGGGTGTACCCGATCCGCGCCCCCGCCGGACACCTGCCCCGGCTCTGCGCCGGGACGGAGCTGCCGGTGAACGTGCTCGCGGAGGCCGAGGGCGCCGACCCGGCAGCTCTGGGGCGGCTCGGCGCCCGGCGGATCACCTTCGGCGGGGGCCTCCAGGAGCGGGTCCAGGGCATGGTGGCCGGACTCGCCCGGGAGCTGGCACCGGGCGCGGGGCACCGGGAGGCGCCGGGGGCGCCGCGGGGGTGAGCCCCGACCGGGACGGCCTTCCGGCCGGCGCGCGGCGGATCAGAGGGGGCCGTGCGGCGGCCAGGGGCCCGGTCGGAGCGCGGTGGACGAGGCGGGGGCCGTGCGGCGGGCGGAGGCTCCGGTCGGCGCGCGGCGGACGAGGCGGGGGCCGTGCGGCTCCGGGCGGCGCGCGGCGCGCTCAACCGCAGGCGTTTAGCGCGTGCGGGAGCAGCCGGGCGGTCTCCGTCTCGTCCTTGCCGAGGTCCCGCAGCGCGTCGTGGAGGGCCCGCTGGCCCTCGCCGTCGGGCTCGGCCGCCTCGTAGGCGCGGCAGATCCCGGCGACATGGGTCGCGTCGAGGCCCGCCCAGACCTCCCCGGCGGCGTCGTCGGTGCCGGGACCGGCGGGCACCTCGGGCTCCGAGGAGCAGCCGGCCAGGGCCAGCAGGCCGGCGGCCACCAGCAGCGCGGTCCGGGTCGTACGGCGGGGCCTCACGGCGGATTCCTCCTGGCGTGTCGGGAACGGCCGGGGACCGTGGGTCCCCGGCGGGCGCACGACGACGGCCACGGCACCTCGCCGCGTTCGCGCCTCACCCGGATGCACCCAGTATGAGGGCGGCCCTCCGCCGTGCGATGCACCGCGTCCGGGGGCGCGCACCCGTCCGCCGGGGCCCGCGGGAGCGATCGGCGGGCGCCTCCGGCCCCGCGGTCGCCCCGGCGGTCGGCCCGGCGCGAGCCCGCGCCCGGGACGAGCCCCCGCGCGGCGGCCGCTCCCGCCCGCGGGGCGCGCGGTCGGGGAGGGTCCTCCGGCGGCCCGACGGCACCCCCGGAACGGGGCCGGGGCCGGGCCCGACGGCCCGGCCCCGGTGGCCGTGGAAGCGGTGCCGCCTACGGCAGCCACTTCTTCCAGGTGTCCTCGTTGGCCTCGACCCACTTCTTGGCCGCGGCCTCGGGCTCCATCTTGTCGCCCGCGATCATCTGGGCGACCTCGTTCTGCTGCTCGGTGCTCCACTCGAAGTTCTTCAGGAACTGGGCCGCGTCCCCGCCGTTCTCGGCGAAGTCGGCGTTCAGGAACTTCTGCAGCGAGGTGACCGGGTAGGCGCAGGCGACCTTCTCCGGGTCGGCGTCGCAGCCCTCGGTGTACTCGGGGAGCTGGACCTCGACCAGGTCGACCTCGGCGTTCAGCCACTGCGGCGTCCACCAGTACGTCAGGAAGGGCTTCTTCTCCTTGGCGTACTTCTTGATCGCCGTGATCTGCGCGGCCTCGGAACCCGAGTAGTTCGTCTTGAGGTTCAGGTCGAGGTTCTTGATGATCGCGTCGTCGTTGGTGACGTAGTCGGGGGAGCCCTCGAGGATCTCGCCCTTGTCGCCGCTCTCCGCGGTGCGGAACTGGTCGGCGTACTTGTTGAGGTTCTTCCAGTCCGTCACGTCGGGGTTCTCGTCCGCGAAGTACTTCGGGACGAACCAGCCGATGTGGCCCTCGACACCGAGGTCGCCGCCCTTGACGACGGTCTTCTTGTCCTCGATGTAGCGCTTCTCCTCCTTGGGGTGGCCCCAGTCCTCCATGATCGCGTCGATGTCGCCCTTGGACAGCGCGTCCCAGGCGAGCACCTCGCCCATCTGCTGCTGCTTGACCTCGTAGCCGAGTTCGCTCTCGAGGAGGTAGGCCGCGACCGCGGTGTTGGCCTGCGCGCCGACCCAGGACGGGACGGTCAGCTTGACGGTCTTGTCGCCCTTGGCGTCCTGGCTCTTGCCGGTCTCGGCGGCGCCGCAGGCGCTGAGCGCGACCATGCCGAGCACGGCGGTGGCAGCGGCGGCGACGCGGGTGGTTCTGGTGAGCTTTCGCATGGGTGGTGCTCCTGGTGTGGGACGAGGGTTGGGTCAAACGGGGGGACGGGGGGACGGGGGCCCGGCGGGCGCCTCAGCCGCGCTTGCGGGCGGACTGGGTGAGCCGGTCGAGGACGAGGCCGAGGCAGACGATGGCCACTCCGGCGGTCATGCCGAGGCCCATCTCGCCGCGGGACAGGCCCTTGACCACGTCGTAGCCGAGGGCGCCGCCGCCGACGAGGCCGCCGACGACGACCACGGCGAGTACGAGGACGACACCCTGGTTGACGGCGAGGCGGAGCGCCGGCCGGGCGAGCGGCAGCTGCACCTGGAGCAGCTGCTGCCGGGTGGAGGCGCCCAGCGAGCGGGCGGCCTCCATCGCCGCCGGGTCGACCTCGCGCACGCCCTGGGCGGTGATGCGCACCACGGCGGGCAGGGCGTACACGACCGCGGCGATGATCGCCGAGGTGCGGGTGACGCCGAACAGGGCGACGACGGGGATCAGGTAGACGAACTGCGGCATGGTCTGCATGGCGTCGAGCAGCGGCCGCAGCCAGCGTTCCAGCCGCCCGGCCCGGGCGCACAGCACACCGGCGGCCACGCCGAGGATCAGCGTCACGACGAGGGCGGCCAGCACCTGGGAGAGCGTGTCCAGGGACTTCGTCCACACACCCAGCACGCCGATCAGCGACATGGCGGCCGTCGCGGTGAGTGCGGAGACCCAGGAGCCGACCAGCCAGGCGATCGCGGCGACCAGCAGCAGGACGGACCACCAGGGCAGCCACATCAGGCCGTCGCGCAGGGGGTTGAGGATCCACAGGGTGAAGTTCTCGGACCAGACCTCGGTCCCGCCGAGCAGCGGCACGCCCGAGGACAGGTTGTCGGTGACCCACGCCTGCGCCTGGTTGACGGGCGTGGAGATGGTGACCGTCCAGCCCTCGGGCCAGGCGGCGCCGACCGCGAACCGGGCGGCGACGGCCGCGGCGACGCCGCCGGCGACCAGGGCCCAGGCGGAGCGGCCGTGCAGCAGGCCGGTGCCCGGCGCCCCCTGGCCGATGCGGTCCCCGGCCGCGCCGGTGGTGCGGTCCAGCCACACGGCGATGAGCACGATCGGGATGCCCGCCGCCAGCGCCTTGCCGACGTCGACGGTGGACAGCGCCGAGTAGACCTCTTCGCCGAGACCGCCGGCGCCCACCAGCGCGGCGATGACCACCATGGACAGCGCCATCATGATCGTCTGGTTGAGGCCCAGCAGCATCTGCTTGCGGGCCAGCGGCAGCCGGGCCGTGCGCAGCCGCTGCCAGGGGCTGGTGCCCAGCGAGGTGACCGCCTCCAGCACCGACGGATCCGCGCCGCGCAGCCCGAGCGCGGTCAGCCGGGCCATGGGCGGTGCGGCGTAGATGACGGTGCAGAACAGGGCCGCGGGCGTGCCGGTGCCGAAGATCAGCACGAACGGGAGCAGATAGGCGAAGGCGGGCAGCACCTGCATGGTGTCGAGGACCGGGCGCAGGGCGCGGTCCACCCGGTCGGAGAGCCCGGCGAGGAGGCCGATGGCCATGCCGAGCAGGGCCGCCAGGGTGACCGCCACCACCATCAGCGCGAGGGTGAGCAGCGTGGCGTCCCACATGCCCAGCAGCCCGCAGACGGCGAAGGCGCCGAAGGCGGTGGCGGCGACCTTGGCGCCGGGGCGGCCGAGTCCGGCGGCACGCCAGGCGAACAGCACGGCAGCGGCCAGGACGCCGGTCCAGCCCATGGCGTCGAGCACGTCGTACACGCTGCCGACGGCGTCGGTGGCCGTGTTGGACAGGTGCAGCAGGAAGTACAGGAACAGGGGGTGGGTGTCGCGGTTGTCGATGACCCACCGGTTGGCGTCGTCGAGCGGGGCGGAGATGTCCGCGGTCAGGCTCTCGGGCCAGGCGCCGGTGCCCCACAGCAGTGCGGCGGTCGGTACGACCACGGCCGCGACCAGGGCCAGGACCGCGAGCTTCCCGCGCAGGGGGTGGCGCAGCAGCTCGGCGAGGGAGGGGCGGGCGGCGGTGGCGGCGGGGGCCGCCTTCTCGGGCGCGGGCGGCGCCGTGGCGGTGGCGCTCATGGCGTCCACCGCCCCTCGGGGGCCGCGTGGGTTCTGGGATGCGGTATCACGCGGCCACCTCCTCGCGGCGGTCCGTGCCCGCGACCACGGTGAGCAGCGCGGTGTGGTCGACGACGCCGAGGCAGCGGCCGTCCTCGACGACCCGTGCCGTCTCCCCGGTGCGGGCGACGGCCTCGATGGCCTCGAAGACGGTCGCGCCGGGCGGCAGCGCGGGGCCGGAGTCCGCCTCGCCGGAGAGCGGCGGGCGCATGGCGGTGCGGACGGTCATGACCTGCTCGCGGGGGACGTCGCGGACGAAGTCGCGGACGTAGTCGTCGGCCGGTGCGCCGACGATCTCCTCCGGGGTGCCGAGCTGCACGACGCGGCCGTCGCGCATCAGGGCGATGCGGTCGCCGAGCTTGAGCGCCTCGTTGAGGTCGTGGGTGATGAAGACCATGGTGCGGCCCTCCTCGCGGTGCAGCCGGACGACCTCCTCCTGCATGTCGCGCCTGATCAGCGGGTCGAGCGCGCTGAACGGCTCGTCGAACAGCAGGACCTCGGGGTCGACGGCGAGGGCGCGGGCGAGGCCGACGCGCTGCTGCTGGCCTCCGGAGAGCTGTCCGGGGCGGCGGTGCTCCAGCCCCTCCAGGCCGACCTTCGCGACCACCTCGGCGGCGCGGGCGCGGCGCTCGGAGCGGGAGACGCCCTGGACCTCCAGGCCGTAGGCCACGTTGTCGAGGACCGAGCGGTGCGGCAGCAGGCCGAAGTGCTGGAAGACCATGGAGGCGCGGTGGCGGCGCAGTTCGCGCAGCCGGGAGGCGTCCATGGAGAGCACGTCCTCGCCGTCGATCTCGATGGCTCCGGAGGTGGGCTCGATCAGCCGGGTGAGGCAGCGCACCAGGGTCGACTTGCCGGAGCCGGAGAGCCCCATGACGACGAAGACCTCGCCCTTGCGGACGTCGAAGGAGACGTCGCGCACGGCCGCGGTGCAGCCGGTGCGGGCCCGCAGTTCGGCGGCGTCGAGGGCGGCCAGCTCCGGGTCGCCCGGCACGCGGTCGGCCTTGGGGCCGAAGACCTTCCACAGGCCGCGCACGGAGAACACGGGCTCGTCCGAGGGGCCGTCCGCGGCCGTGTCCTTCGCCGCCTCGGATGCGGTCGGTGCTGTCATCGGTTGCCTCCCAGCAGGTCCGCGCACTTCTCGCCGACCATGAGCACGCCGATCATCGGGTTCACGGCGGTCATGGTCGGGAAGACGGACGCGTCGGCGATCCGGATGCCCTCCAGGCCCCGGATCCTCAGGTCGGGTGCGACGACCGCGAGTTCGTCGTCGGCGGCGCCCATCCGGCAGGTTCCGGCCGGGTGGTAGACGGTGTGCGCGACCTTGCGCGCGTACTCGCTCAGCTCCTCGTCGGAGGTGACCTCGGGCCCCGGGCAGACCTCCCGCTTGAGCCAGCCGGCCAGCGGCTCGCGGGCGGCGATCTCGCGGGCGATGCGGATGCCGTCGACGAGGGTGCGGCCGTCGTAGTCGTCCTCGTCGGTGAAGTACCGGAAGTCGAGGGCGGGCTTGACCTCGGGGTCGGCGCTGGTGAGGTAGAGCCGGCCGCGGCTGCGCGGCTTGGGGATGTTCGGGGTCATCGACACGCCGTGCGCGGGGCGTTCGTAGCCGAGGCGCTCGGGGTTGTCGGTGAAGGGCACCTGGTAGAAGTGGAACATCAGGTCCGGGCCGCGCTCGGAGTCGTCGCGGCGGACGAACAGCCCCGCGTCGGAGTCCATCGCGGAGTTCTCCGGGATGGGCCCGTGGGTCTCCCAGACGACGACCGACTCGGGGTGGTCGAGCAGGTTCTCGCCGACGCCGGGCAGGTCGTGCACGACCGGGATGCCGAGCTTCTCCAGGTCGGCCCGGGGGCCGATGCCGGAGTGCATCAGCAGGCGCGGCGTGTCCACGGCGCCGGCGCACACCAGCACCTCGCGCCGCGCGCGCACCAGGCGCTCCTCGCCGTCCTGGGTGCGCACGTGCACGCCGGTGGCGCGGGTGCCGTCCAGCTCCAGCCGGAAGGCCCAGGTCTCCAGGGCGATGTGGAGGTTCGGCCGGTCCAGGAAGGGGTGGAGGTAGGCGACCGAGGCGGAGGAGCGCTTGTTGTTCTCCGGGTGGTAGGCGAGGTCGAAGAAGCCGACGCCCTCGTGGAAGGGCTTCCGGTTGAAGCCCTCGACGCGCGGGACGCCGAGCGCGCCCTGGGCGGCGTCGACGAAGTCGCGGGCGATGGCGTTCCGGTCGGCCTCGTCGACGGGGACGATGTTGTTGCGCAGCTTGGGGAAGTACGGGTCCATGGACGCCGCGTCCCAGCCCTCGGCCCCGGCCTCGGCCCACTCGTCCCAGTCGGAGGGCAGCGGCTTGAAGGCGATGAGGGTGTTGTGGGAGGAGCAGCCGCCCAGCACCCGGGCGCGGCTGTGGCGGATGTGCGAGTTGCCGCGGGGCTGCTCGGTGGTGGGGTAGTCGTAGTCCAGCTCGCCCCCGAGCAGGCCCATCCACCGGCGCAGCGTGAGCACGTCGTCGCGGCCGACGTCGCTGGGGCCGCCCTCGATGACGGCGACGGTGGTGCCGGGGTCCTCGGTGAGCCGGGAGGCGATGACCGAGCCGGCGGTGCCGCCGCCGACGACGACGTAGTCGTAGAGGTCTTCCTGGTGGTCGTTCATGTGCGTGTCTCCCTCTCTCCGGTCAGCCCGCGAACCAGCGCACGGGACGCGGAGCGAGGTTCTGGTAGATGTGCTTGGACTCCCGGTACTCGGCGAGGCCGGTGGGGCCGAGTTCGCGGCCGATGCCGGACTTGCCGAAGCCGCCCCACTCCGCCTGCGGCAGGTAGGGGTGGAAGTCGTTGATCCAGACGGTGCCGTGGCGCAGCCGGGCGGCCATCCGGCGGGCGCGGCCCGCGTCGGCGGTCCACACGCCGCCGGCCAGGCCGTACTCGGTGTCGTTGGCGAGGGCCACGGCCTCGTCCTCGGTGCGGAAGGTCTCGACGGTGAGGACCGGGCCGAAGACCTCCTCGCGGATGACGCGCATCCCGCGGTGGCAGTGGTCCAGCACGGTGGGGCGGTAGAAGTAGCCCGGCCCCTCGGGCCTGACGCCGCCGGCCCTCAGCACGGCGCCCTCCTTCAGGGCGGAGGCCACGAAGTCCTCGGTCTTCGCCAGTTGCGCGGCGGAGACGAGCGGGCCGCACTCCACGCCCTCGTCGGTGCCGCGGCCGAGGCGGATCAGCTCCGCGCGGCGGGCGAGTTCGGCGACGAAGCGGTCGCGGACGGACTCCTCGACGATCAGCCGGGACCCGGCGGAGCAGACCTGGCCGCTGTGGATGAAGGCCGCGTTGAGGGCCTGGTCGACGGCGGTGTCGAAGCCCTCCGGGGTGGCGCAGGCGTCGGCGAAGACCACGTTGGGGTTCTTGCCGCCGAGTTCGAGGGCGACCTTCTTGACGGAGTCGGCGGCGGCCTTGGCGACCTTGGTGCCGCTGATCAGGCCACCGGTGAAGGAGACCAGGTCGACGTCGGGGTGCTCGGCGAGCCGGGCGCCGACGGTGGCGCCGGGGCCGGTGACGATGTTGGCCGCGCCGAGCGGCAGCCCTGCCTCCATCAGCAGCTCGATCAGCGCGACGGTGGTCAGCGGGGTGATCTCGCTGGGCTTGATCACGAAGGTGTTGCCCGCGGCGAGCGCCGGGGCGATCTTCCAGCTGGCCTGGAGCAGCGGGTAGTTCCACGGCGTGATCAGCGCGCAGACGCCGACGGGCTCGTGGACGACGACGCTGTGGATCTCGTCCGACCCGGCGTCGACGACGCGGCCGCCGCCCTCCCCTGCCACGAGGTCGGCGAAGTAGCGGAAGGCGTCGCGGACGCAGTCGATGTCGACGCGCCCCTCCTCCAGGGTCTTGCCCGCGTCGCGGCTCTCCAGGGCGCCGAGCTTCTCGCGGTCGCGCTCCAGCAGGTCGGCGACCCGGCGCAGCAGCGCGGCGCGCTCGGCGACCGGCGTGCGCGGCCAGGAGCCGTCGTCGAAGGCCGCCCGCGCGGCGGCGACCGCCTCGTCGGTGTCCGCCACGCCGCCCTCGGCGACGACGGCGAAGACGCTCGCGTCGACGGGGTCGATGATCTCGCGCGTGGCGCCGGAGACGGCTGCGCGCCACTCTCCGCCCACATGGATGCTCTGTTGTGCTGCCGACACGTCGCGTTATGGCCTTTCGTTACCGATTCGTCCCCCTGCCGGGCACGACCCGGCGGTCTGGCCGCCTGCCCCGGGACCGAAAAACCATGCGCAGCACTTCACGGAAAGTGGCCTGTTTCACTTTCAAGCCGCTGAAGAGAGAGGGTTTGGGGCCCTTTTGTATTGATTCATTCCGCCGTTGGGTCACCACGGGTCGAGCAAGGTCCGCACCGCTCCCGCGGGCGACCCGCGTCCCGGGAGCGGCACCGCCGGCGGAGCGGGGCGGCCGGGGGCTCTCCCGTCAACCCTCCGCACACGGCTCCACCCCGACGGGCGAGCCGCGCACGGGCGGACACGCAAACGCACCGCCCCCGTCGGCCGGAGCCGGCGGGGGCGGTGCGTGTGCGTGCGGGGCGGGCGGAGGGGCCCGTCAGATGAGGCCGAGGCCGCGGACCGCGTCGCGCTCCTCGACGAGCTCCTGCACCGAGGCGTCGATGCGCGCACGGGAGAACTCGTTGACGTCCAGGCCCTGCACGATCTCGTAGGAACCGCCCGCGCAGGTGACGGGGAAGGAGGAGATGATGCCCTCCGGGACGCCGTAGGAGCCGTCGGACGGGATGCCCATGGAGGTCCAGTCGCCCTCGGCGGTGCCGTTGACCCAGGTGTGGACGTGGTCGATGGCGGCGTTGGCGGCCGAGGCGGCGGAGGAGGCGCCCCGGGCCTCGATGATCGCCGCACCGCGCTTGGCGACGGTCGGGATGAACGCGTCGGCCAGCCACTTCTCGTCCGAGACGACCTCGGCGGCGTTCTTGCCGGCGATCGTGGCGTGGAAGATGTCCGGGTACTGGGTCGCGGAGTGGTTGCCCCAGATGGTGAGGCGCCTGATGTCGGAGACGTCGGCGCCCGTCTTCGCGGCCAGCTGCGAGATGGCGCGGTTGTGGTCCAGGCGGGTCATCGCGGTGAAGCGCTCGGCCGGTACGTCCGGGGCGGCGGCCTGGGCGATCAGGGCGTTGGTGTTGGCCGGGTTGCCGACGACCAGGACCTTGATGTCGTCCGCGGCGTTGTCGTTGATGGCCTTGCCCTGCGGCTTGAAGATGCCGCCGTTGGCGGAGAGCAGGTCGCCGCGCTCCATGCCCTTGGTGCGGGGGCGGGCGCCGACGAGCAGCGCGATGTTCGCACCATCGAAGGCCACGTTCGGGTCGTCGGTGATGTCGATGCCCTTGAGCAGGGGGAAGGCGCAGTCGTCGAGCTCCATGGCGGTGCCCTCGGCGGCCTTGATGCCCTGCGGGATCTCCAGCAGGCGCAGCTTGACCGGCACGTCCGCGCCGAGCAGGTGGCCCGAGGCGATACGGAAGAGCAGCGCGTAGCCGATCTGGCCGGCCGCGCCGGTCACGGTGACGTTGACGGGAGTGCGGGTCATGGCGATCTCCGTAAGACAGCTGGCGGTGGGGGCAGCGCTGCCCCTCGAACGGGAGGTCCCGGCCACGCCCCGACCTGAATCTTGACGTGAAGAGACTTCCGGCGGACCAGGCTATCCGACCGGGGCCCCCGGCCGCCCGCGGCCCCGTGCACCGGGGCTCGTCCGTATCGGCGGCCGGGGCGGGCGCCCCGCCCCGCACCCGCTTGTGGCAGAACGATCACACAATTGCGGAATGGTCACTTCCGCGCCACAGCCGCAGGACCGGCCTTGAAAGCCTCTTGGCACGTCCATGACCCTGGATGCACGACGGCGCCCGTCCTCCCTCGGGGGAGAGGACGGGCGCCGTTCCCGTGCCGTGGGGCCGCGGCCCGGCCGCGGGGCGCCGGTCGTCAGCGGGGCGCCGGTCGTCAGCGGGGCGCCGGTCGTCAGCGGACCGTGAACTGGACCGCGTCCTCCAGGATCGGGATGTCCAGCCACGGGTCCGGCTGGGCCACCAGCGCCAGCAGCACGATCGCCGCGCCCAGCACGCCGTAGGTGATCATGTCCGTGAAGCGGGAGCGGACGGCCAGCATCCCGACCGGCCCGAGCACCCGGCGCAGCACGGCCCCGGTGAGCAGGGCGACGCCGATGAGGAGCGTGCCGATCCGGAAGGCGTCGGCGAAGGCGTCGGTGCCGACGACGACCAGGCCCGCCCCCGTCATGCCGAGGACGGTGAGCAGGGGCCACTGCCGGACCGGGGCGGGCGCGTCGCCCGGGGCCGCGCGCCCGCCGCCCTCGGGGCGGGCGGTGTCGCGGGTCACCGCGGGCGGGCGGCGCGAGGCGGGGTGCCCGCCCGGCGCTTCGGCCTCCGCCCGCCCGGCCGCGTCCGCCGCCTCCGCGGACGGCGCTCCGCGCCCGACGGCGGCCGGGGGGCGCCCGGCCTCGCGCGCGGCAGCGGGCGGCGCGGGCGTGTCCGCGCCGGAGACCTCGTTCGATTCTGCGCCCATCGCGTCAGCCCTCCGCCCTTCCCTGTCGGCCCGTGCGGCCCTCGGCCCTCTCAGCCCTCGGCAGCGGCGCGTTCGGCCGCCTCGACCACGTTGACGAGCAGCTGGGCGCGGGTCATCGGCCCCACGCCGCCCGGGTTGGGGGCGACCCAGCCCGCGACCTCGGCGACACCCGGGTGCACGTCCCCGACGATCTTGCCGTTCTCGTCCCGGCTGACGCCGACGTCCAGCACGGCCGCGCCGGGCTTCACGTCCTCCGGCTTGACCAGGTGCGGCACACCGGCGGCCGCCACGATGATGTCGGCCTGCCGCAGGTGGGAGGAGAGGTCGCGGGTGCCGGTGTGGCACTGCGTCACGGTGGCGTTCTCCGACTTGCGGGTCAGCACCAGCGGCATCGGCCGCCCGATGGTGATGCCCCGGCCCACGACCACCACGTGCGCGCCCTTGATCTGCACGTCGTGGTGGCGCAGCAGCTGCACGATGCCGTACGGGGTGCACGGCAGCGGGCCCTCGATCCCGAGCACCAGCCGGCCCAGGCTCATCGGGTGGAGCCCGTCGGCGTCCTTGGCCGGGTCCATCAGCTCCAGGACCCGGTTGGCGTCGATGCCCTCGGGAAGCGGGAGCTGCACGATGTAGCCGGTGCACTCGGGGTTGTCGTTGAGCTCCCGGACGACCGCCTCGATCTCCTCCTGGGTGGCGGTGGCGGGCAGTTCGCGCTGGATGGAGGCGATGCCGACCTGGGCGCAGTCCCGGTGCTTGCCGTTGACGTACCAGCGGCTCCCCGGGTCGTCACCGACCAGCAGGGTGCCGAGCCCCGGGGTGACCCCCCGCTCCTTGAGGGCCGCCACGCGGGCGGTCAGGTCGGACTTGATCGCGGCTGCGGTGGCCTTGCCGTCGAGAATCTGGGCAGTCATGGGGCCATCCTCCCGGATGGACCCGCCCCGGTTCCAATCCGGGCCGCCCACGTCTCGCCGTACGGGCCCGGCGGGGCCGCCGGTGGGACAGGGGACGTCCCCGTGCCCGGTCGTCCCGCCGTACGGGCCCGGTCGTCCCGCCGTAGGGGCGCGGCGGGGCCGCCGGTGCGGGCAGGCCCGCGCACGGAGGGCCGCTTCCGCCGCCCGTGCGGGGTTGCATCCGCACAACGGAGGCGGTAAGCGACTGGACAACGCGGCGGCGCTGATACGACGATGAGGCGCGCAGTGCCGCGGGCAGTGCCGGGGGGCAAAACCGCATACGCAGCAAGGATCCTCCGCTCGGACCGCGCCGTCCCCGCATTCCAACGGAGGAACCCATGAGCTTCGGCGACCCGAACAACCCCTACGCCCAGCAGGGCCAGCAGCCGGGCCAGCAGCCCGGCTACGGCCAGCCGCAGGGCGCCCAGCCCGGCCAGGGCTACCCGCAGGCCCCGCCGGTCCAGAACTACGGCGCCCCCGGCTACGCGGCGGCCGGTCCGACCGAGATGCCGGGCATCACCAAGGCCGCCCGCATCTTCCTGTTCGTGATCGTGGCCTGCCAGGTGGTCGTCGCCGGCCTGTACGGCTACTACATCTCCGAGTTCGACGCGAACGCCACGGGGCTGGACGGCACCGAGGCCGAGGTCTTCGCCGACATCGGCAAGGGCCTGCTCGGCTTCCTGCTGGGCCTGTCGCTGGTCTTCGCCGCGCTCGGCCTGGTCCTCGCGCTGAAGTGGACCAGCGGCGGCAACACCGTCCGCGTGTGCGCCATCGTCTACGGCGCCTTCGCGATCATCAGCGGCCTCTTCACGATTCCGGTGGGCCTGATCACCCTGATCGTGGCGATCCTGCTGATCGTGTTCGCCGCCAAGGGCGACACGGCCGAGTGGTTCCGGCGCCCCCGCCACTGAGGCGCCCATCGGACGGAGAAACGTTCCGTCTGTGACGGCGGAGGCCGTGCGCCGCAGCTGCGGCGCACGGCCTCCGCCGCGTTCACGCTCCACCGGGGCGCGGCCCGGCGGCCGGGGCCCGTGCGGGCCCCGGCCGCCGGATGCCGGCTCAGTGGAAGAAGTGGCGGGTCCCGGTGTGGTACATCGTCACGCCCGCCTTCCGCGCGGCCTCCACGACCTGCTCGTCGCGGACCGAACCGCCGGGCTGGACCACGGCCCTGACACCCGCGGCGGTGAGGATCTCCAGACCGTCCGCGAAGGGGAAGAAGGCGTCGGAGGCGGCGAAGGAGCCCCGGGCCCGCTCCTCGCCCGCGCGCTCGACCGCGAGCTTCGCGGAGTCGACGCGGTTGACCTGGCCCATGCCGACCCCCACCGAGGCGCCGTCCCTGGCCAGCAGGATCGCGTTGGACTTGACGGCGCGGCAGGCCCGCCAGGCGAAGGCCAGCTCGGCCAGCTCCCCCGCGGACAGCGGCTCGCCGGCGGCGAGCGTCCAGACGGCCGGGTCGTCGCCCTCGGCCTGGAGGCGGTCGGCGACCTGGAGCAGCGCACCGCCGTCGATCGGCTTCAGCTCGACCGCCGCCGACGGCGCGCCCTCCGCCCGCAGCACACGGATGTTCTTCTTCCTGGCCAGGACCTCGACCGCGCCGTCCTCGTAGCCGGGGGCGACGATGACCTCGGTGAAGATCTCGGCGACCTGCTCGGCCATGGCGACCGACACCGGCCGGTTCACGGCGATCACGCCGCCGAAGGCCGAGAGGGGGTCGCAGGCGTGGGCCTTGCGGTGGGCCTCGGCCACGTCCGCGCCCACGGCGATCCCGCAGGGGTTGGCGTGCTTGATGATCGCGACGCACGGCTCCGCGTGGTCGTAGGCGGCGCGGCGCGCGGCGTCGGTGTCCGTGTAGTTGTTGTAGGACATCTCCTTGCCGTGCAGCTGCTCGGCCTGGGCCAGACCGCCCTCGCCGGTGACGTACAGCGCGGCGCCCTGGTGCGGGTTCTCGCCGTAGCGCAGCACGTTCTCGCGCTCCCAGGTCGCCCCCAGGAAGTCGGGGAAGGCCGCGTCGTCGGCCGGGGCGTAGTCGGAGGCGAACCAGGAGGCGACGGCCACGTCGTAGGCGGCCGTGTGGCGGAACGCCTCGGCGGCCAGCCGCTTGCGGGCGGCCAGGTCGAAGCCGCCGCCGCGCACGGCGGCGAGCACGTCGCCGTAGCGGGCGGGGCTGGTGACGACCGCGACCGAGGGGTGGTTCTTGGCCGCGGCGCGGACCATCGACGGGCCGCCGATGTCGATCTGCTCCACGCACTCGTCCGGCGAGGCACCGGAGGCGACGGTCTCCCGGAACGGGTAGAGGTTCACGACCACCAGGTCGAAGGGCTCCACCCCCAGCTCGGCCAGCTGCGCGCGGTGGGCGTCCAGGCGGAGGTCGGCCAGGATGCCCGCGTGCACGCGGGGGTGCAGGGTCTTGACCCGGCCGTCCAGGCACTCGGGGAAGCCGGTCAGCTCCTCGACCCTGGTGACGGGCACACCGGCCGAGGCGATCCTCGACGCGGTCGAGCCGGTGGACACCAGCTCGACGCCGGCCTCGTGCAGCCCTCGGGCGAGCTCCTCCAGACCCGTCTTGTCGTAGACGCTGACCAGCGCGCGACGGATGGGCCTGCTCCCGGAGGTACCGGAGTTATTCACCGACATGAACCTTTCGTCCCTCAATGCGGTAGCCGTGCCGGGCGAGGCGCCCCACGACCTCGACGAGCAGCGAGCGCTCGACGTCCTTGATGCGCTCGTGGAGAGCGTCTTCGTCGTCCGTGTCCCGCACCTCGACCACGCCCTGGGCGATGATCGGGCCGGTGTCGACGCCGTCGTCGACGAAGTGGACGGTGCACCCGGTGACCTTGGCGCCGTACGCGAGCGCGTCGCGCACACCGTGGGCACCGGGGAAGCTGGGCAGCAGCGCGGGATGGGTGTTGACCGTGCGCCCGCCGAAGCGGGCGAGGAACCGCTTGCCCACGATCTTCATGAAGCCCGCCGAGACCACGAGGTCCGGCTCGTGGGCGGCGGTCGCCTCGGTCAGGGCGGCGTCCCACTCCTCGCGGCTCGCGTGGTCCCTCACCCGGCACACGAAGGTCGGCAGTCCGGCCCGCTCGGCGCGCTCCAGGCCGGCGATGCCGTCCCGGTCCGCACCGACGGCGACGACCTCGGCGCCGTACCCCTCGGGATCGGCGGCCACGGCGTCGAGCAGGGCCTGGAGGTTGGTCCCCGATCCGGAGACCAGGACGACGAGGCGGGCGCGGGCCACGGGGGACTCTTTTCGCGTTGCGTGCGGCTTTGTACGGTCGTACGAAGGCTTCGCGTTCCCGGATACGGGGAACTCTACGAAGGGGCCGACCGTCAGCAACGATACCGGCATACAGCACGGCCCCCGCGGGACGGGGGCGTGGCCGGAAGGTAGCGTCTGGGGGCAGAGCCCGCGCCCGGGCGGGCTCGACCACGGGCTTGACGAGGGGAAGACGTTCACCAGATGCCGGACCGACGCCACCGTACGGACCTCCTGTTGCCGCGGGAGCGCCAGTCCACGGACGAGGACAACCCTTTCGCGCCGCCGCCCGAGGGCCGGGCCGACCAGCCCTGGCAGCCCCGCCGCCCCTCCGGCGACGACTCCTCCGACGCACCGGACTCCGGTGAGGGCTCCGAGGGCTCCGAGGGCTCCCCCGGCCGCCGCGGCAGATGGAGCGACCGGCAGCCCGGCCGCTCCGGCGGAGGCTTCGGCGGGCGCCCGGGCGGGCAGCGCGGCGGGGGGCAGGGCCCGGAGAACCCCGGCGGGCTCCGCTGGGACCCGACCGACCCGGTGCAGCGCCGGGCCCGGTACGCGTTGCTCGGCGGCATGTGGGCCTTCTTCTTCGCCGTCTTCCGCTTCTCCGAGATCGCGCTGCTGCTCGGCGCCCTGTCCCTCTACTGGGGCATCAGCTCGCTGCGCGCCAAGCCCTCCTCCGAAGGGCGCGGCGAGGGTGCCGCCTCCGGCGGCGCCCGCCCCGCGGGCCCGCCGAGCCGCCCGCAGACCACGGCCGCGATCAGCGGCCTGGCCATGGCGGGCCTCGCCCTGCTGATCGTGGCGGCCTCGTTCACCGCGCAGCTCGTGTACCGCGACTACTACACCTGCGTGAACGACGCGCTGACGAAGTCGGCCCAGGTCTCCTGCAACGACCTGCTGCCCGAGCCCCTGCAGGGCTACCTCGGCGTCACGGAGTGACACCCGGGGGCACCGCTCCCCCACGACCGGCTCGGCCCGGCCCCTCGACGGGGCCGGGCCGAGCGGCGTTCGGGGGCGGGGCGCGGCCGTCGGGGGACAGGGTGCGGAACGGCGCGCGGCGTCGGACGGGGCACCGGGGCGCGGGCCTCGCGGCTCGCGAGCGGGGGCGGAGGCTCGGCGAGGACGGCGGCGCGGCTCGCCGGTGAGCGGCCGGGACGGGGCGCGATGCGACTCCGGGACGGCCGGGCGGGGTGGTGGTCAGGCGGGGGCGTTGGGGGGCGACGGGGGCGCCTCCGCGACGGACGGGGGCGAGGCAGGGGCGAGGGCGGGACCCGCCGGGGCGGGCTGCGGACCGGGGGGAGCCTGGGGATCGGAGGCAGCCCGGGGCAGGCGGGACGGCCCGGGCGCCGGTGGCACGGGCCCGGACGGAACGGCGGACGGCGGAGGCGCGGGGACGGCGGCGGCCCGCTCGGCCCAGGCGTCCAGCGGGAGGAAGTCGTAGGGCTCCAGGTCGTCGTCCAGATCCTCCAGGGGGCCGTCGCCCCGCCCCTCCCCGGGCACGGCCGCGACGGCCGGGCCCGCTGCGGAGGGGGCCGGGGCGACCGCCCCCTGCCCGTCGCCCGATACGCCGCCCCCCTCGGGCTCGGCGCCGCCGCCCGCGCCGGACCGCACCCGCCACGCGCGTACCGCCAGGGTCACCGGGAGGGCGACCGAGGCGGTCCAGAGCGCCGCGGCCCCTCCCACCAGCCACCACACCGGGCCGAACACGGCCAGTCGGCCGCTGCCCAGCGGCCCGCCCGCCGCGGCGGCGAGCAGGGCGGTGGCCGCACCGCATCCCAGGGCTCCGAGGACGACGGCCAGCACCGTGGCCGGGACCGTCCATGCCTGGTCCGGGTCCCCGTAGCGGGGCGCGGCGCCCTCGGTCGCCCGCCAGGCGACCAGCAGCCCGGCGGCGAGCGGCACGGAGACCGCCGCCGCGTGCAGCGCGGTGCCCGGTCCGGGGCCCGGGGCGGCGGCGAGCAGCGGGAAGTCCGGAACGGCCGGGGTGCCCGTCAGCCCGAGGGGGGTCGCCGTGGCACCGGCCCCCAGGGCGAAGCCGGGGCCCAGAGCATAGGCGGCCCCCCACACCGCGGCGTTCGGCAGCAGCGCGAGGGCGAGCAGGCCGACCGCGGCACGCCCCGACCAGTCGCCCGCGAGCCCGAGGAAGGCCTCCCGGGCGGCGCCGCCGTGCCACACCAGGGAGGTGAGGACCAGGACCGCCCCGCCGCCCACCAGCACCAGCGTCGCCTCGGCGGCGGAGCGCAGGACCACCGCGGAGCGCGAGCGCGCCAGCGCCACGCGTACCCGCCGCGGCAGCCAGGCCGGCGCGGGGCCGAGGGGGCGGCCGCGGGCGGCCCAGGCTCCGAGCAGTGCCGCGGCGGAGGCCAGCAGGGCGAGGTGGGCCAGGGCCTCGGCCGGGTCCGCGGCCAGCTGCCCACCGGCCACCCAGAAGGCCAGCGGCGTCCCGACGAGGACGTAACCGGCGACCACTCCCCCGACCACCAGGGGCACGGCCGGTTCGGGGTGCCCCTCGGCCGGCTCCAGGGCGTCACGTGCCGCGCGGTGCACGAGCCAGCCGGGAAGGGCGAGCAGCAGCAGCGGGGCGAGGCCCATCGGGGCGGGGGTCCCGGAGAGCGTGTCGGAGCGCACCAGGTCCGTTCCGTGGGCGAGCAGCCAGAGGGCCCCGGCGGTGCGCAGGGCCGTGCCCGAGCCGCCGTCCGGGTACGGCGAGCTGATCCACAGCACCGTCACCAGCACCGTCAGCAGGCCGAGCCCGAGCCCGGCGGCCACCACGCCCCTGACGCATGCGGCGACGGCGCAGGAGGCACCCTGGCGGGCCCTGCCGGTCTGCGGCCGGGCGCTCTGGTCGGTCATCGGGGTCACGTCGACATGCTGCCAACGACACGCGCTTCCTCCGCGTAACACCGCAATGCCGGAAGTGTCGCACAAGATACTTTTATGCAATTTTCCGATCGGTGGGCGCAGTTCGGCACACGCCTCCGCCGCCCCTGATCCGCCCCGCCCTCGTCCGCCGCCGCGCCCCGATGGAGCCCTCGTATGACACAGAGCACCGCTCACTCCGCATCCGGGTCCTCCCTGCCTCCTCCCAAGGAGCGGCGGAGGCTGCGTGAGGCGAAGTCGCTGACCGAGGCCCAGCTGGCCGCCGAGATGGGCGTCACCAAGGCCACCATCCGCTCCTGGGAGACGGGGCGCACCACCCCCCGGGGACGCAAGAGGGCGGCGTACGCCAAGGCACTGGCCTCCTTCGCGGAGGAGGCGCCGAGCGCGCACCCCGCCGGGGCGGGCACGGCCCGCGCTTCCTCGCAGAGCACGCGGGCGGCCACCGCGGCGACGGAGACGGAGGCGGCCGAGGAGCCGTCGCAGGGCCGTGGGACGGCCGCCCGGCCGGCACCGGGGCGTTCCGTACGGCAGGAGGACGGCGGCGGGGACCGGGCCGGCACCGGGGCGGAGCCCGGCGCCGGGAGCGCGGACGGCGGCGCGGACGGTGCCGGGAGCCCGGGCGGAGGCACGGACGGCGGCGCGGCGGCGGTGTCCGCCGGGAGGACGCCGGAGGCGGACGGCGGACGCGTCCCGGACGGCGACGGGAAGGACGCGTTGGCCCCCGGGGGCGGCGGTGCGGGCGATCCGGCGCGGGACCGCACCACTCGCGCCCCGGCCACCGCCCCCGAGCAGGACGGCGCCGATCCCGACGACCGCGACAGCGACAGCGACAGCGACAGCGACAGCGACAGCGACAGCGACGAGGATCGGGCAGCCCGGGAGGTGTCCCCGGTCGCCACCAGCCCGGAGGAGGCGTTCGACCAGTTGTACGCGCGGGCCGCGGACGCGCTGGTCCGCCAGACGCACCTCCTCACGGCGCGCCGCGGGCTGGCCCATGCGGCCGTGGAGCAGGCCTTCCAGCTGGCCTGGCACCGCTGGCCCGAGGTGGCCGTCGACCGCGATCCCACCGGCTGGGTGCGCGCCGCCGCCCACGACTACGCCCTGTCCCCGTGGCAGCGCCTGCGCCCCGCGCACCGCCACCCGGACGAGCCCCCGGCGGACCCCGGTCACCGGGAGCTGCTGGAGGCCCTGCACGCCCTCCCGCCCGTGTACCGGCGCACCCTGCTGCTCTACGACGGCCTGGGGCTCGACCTGCCCGAGACCGCGGCCGAGACCGAGGCCAGCACGCCCGCGGCGGGCAACCGGGTCCTCCACGCCCGGCAGGCGGTGGCCGAACGGCTGCCCCACCTCGCCGACACCGTCCAACTCCAGGAGGCGCTGCGCGTCCTGGCCGACGGCGTCCCGGCACCGCTGCCCGCCCCGGGGCCCGCCGTGCGCACCGGCTGCGAGCGGCGGGCGGAGCGCTGGACCCGGGTGGTCGTGGTGGCGACGGCCCTGATCGTGGCGACCACGGGGGTGGCCCTGCTGACCTCGCCCCGGCAGTACGAACCGCCGGTCCCCCCGAGCCGTCAGGTCGAGGGCGTCCCGGCCCCCCACCCGGGGCCGCAGAAACTGAGCACGAAGGAGAAGAAGCTGCGCGACCGCCTCCGTGCCGACCCCGCGGCGGGCCCGGCACGGCTCACCCCCGGGCTGGGCTGACGGAACCCGCAGGGGGCTGGCACTGCACAGGAGAACGGGGACGGCAGTTGTTCACCACTTCGGGCTCTGGCTCACATTCCGGGGAGGGCTGACTGGTGTGATGTCACCAGCTCTCCAGGCCGTGAGCAACGGACAGTCGGAGTCACGTGCCCACGGCCTCGGTGGCCTGCGACGCACCGTTGCGCGGCTTCGCTCAGGTTGCGCCAAGGACGCCACCTGTCCGCTACCTGCACCACCTGTGGTGCCCCGGCCGTGGCGCCTTCGGCGAAAACGGTGCACGATCGCGGCGGACCACCTCCACTTCGGGCCGTTTCGCGAGCCGAACCGCGAAGCTGGACGCCTCCCGGTCGGGCAGCAGGTCCACTGGACGTCGGCTTTCGACGTCGACCAGGACATCCTGCGTCCCTCCCGAAGTGCTGGTCGTCCGCCGTGCGCCGGGCGTGGGCTGGGCGGAGGGGCAGGCACTGGGCGTCTTGCCGGGCGGAAGGGGCGGGGCACCGACCGGCGCAGGAAGTCGGCGCAGGGAAGCGGTGCGGGGACCCGGCGCGGGGACAAGGTGCGGAGACCCGGCATGGAGACCGCGGAACGCGACAGTCCTCAGCCTCCGTGGGCGGCCGGCACCGTGGCAGCGAGCACGAGCGCCGCGGCCGACAGGGCCAGGAAGAGCAGCGGGCCCGCGATGTTGTGGAAGACACGGGCGCGGACGTGGCACACGAGGGCCCCGATGAAGAAGAGCACCAGTCCCGTGGCGGCGGCCGTGCCAATGGTGGTGAAACCGAGGAGGCCGAGCAGCAGCCCCAGGGCCGCGGCGCCCTTCAGCGCGCCGAGGACGGGCAACCAGGACGGCGGGACGCCGACCGCGGCGGCGTTGGCGACCACGAACCGCGCCCTCAGGAAGTTGGCGGCGGCCTCCACGGCGTTGGCCGCGATGGTGATGACGGTGACGACTGCGTAGGCGGTGAACACAAGGGCCTCTGTTCGGCTCGGAGGGCAAGGACGGGGACGGACCGGCGTCGATCGGGCAGGGTCGTTGCAGGAACGGGACGGCGAGAGCAGGGGACGGTGGACGCGTCGGCGCCGATCCGGAAACGGCGGGGACGAGCTGCGGACCGGGACCGGTCCTCGGACCGCGACGGCGACCGCGACGGATGCGCGGAGACGGGGGCGTGGCAACGGCCCGCGGTGTGCGGTCCGGGGGCGGCCGCCGTGCAACACGTCCAGCCTGCCGAGCGGCCTGCGGGGGCGTCCAATACCCGTTTCCATAACCTGGCGGCATGGATGTGGACACCCGGTTGCTGCGCTCCTTCGTCGCCGTGGCGGAGGAGGGGAGCCTGACCCGCGCGGCGGAGCGGCTGTTCGTGTCGCAGCCCGCCCTGACCAGGCAGGTCCGACAGCTGGAAACCCTGCTGGGCGCGGTGCTGTTCACGCGCTCCCGGGCTGGTATGGCGCTCACCGAACCGGGCCGGGCCCTGGCGCGGCGGGTCCCGTCGCTGCTGGCGGACTGGGACGGGATGCTGAGGGAGACCAAGGGCGCGGCGAGCCGGGCGGAGCGGGTACTGAGAGTGGGCTTCCTGGCCAGTGCGGCCAACGAGTCGACACCCGGCATCATCGCGGAGTTCGCCCGGCGCCGGCCGGGCTGGCGGGTGGAGATGCGGCAGGCGGCCTGGTCGAACCCGAGCGCGGGACTCGCCGACGGGGACGTCGACGCCGCCCTGCTGCGGCTGCCGTTCCCCGGCCAGGGCGCGCTGCGCGTGGCGGAGTTGCTGGAGGAACCCCGGTGGGTGGCGCTCCCCTCCGGTCATCCGCTGGCCGCGCGTGAAGGGCTGTCGTTCCATGAGCTGTGGGACGAGCCGTTCGTGGCAGCGCCGCCGGATACCGGCCCCTGGCGCGACTACTGGCTGGCGGCGGACGAGCGCGGCGGCCGGCCCGTCCGTATCGGTGCCGTCACCGACCAGCCGGACGACTGGCTCAGTGCGATCGCGAACGGCTACGGGGTCGCGCTCGCGCCCGAGTCGGCCGCCCGTTTCTACGCCCGGCCCGGGGTCGCCTACCGTCCGGTGAGCGGTGTCAGCCCCAGCCGGGTCGCGGTGGCCTGGGCTCCCGTGGACGACGGCAACCCCGTCGTGCGGGACTTCGTTGACTGCTGCCGCGAGGCGGTGGCGGGTCCACGGTGACCCGTCTCCCGAAGGGCCGGGGCCGGCTCGCGCATGGTGCGGAGGAGGGGGCGCGGAACGGCGCGTCCGGCGGAACGACGGCGCTCACCGGGTGCCCGGACACGAGCGGTTCCCGGCAGTGGACGGGGACCGGGCGACGGTGAAGGGACGAAGTCACGCGGCGGGCCCCGGGATACGGGCCACAGGCCCGTCCGCGCCCCGGGACCGCGGCCCCGGGGCAGGCGTGAGGGCCCGCACCCGGCGCTCCGGGTGCGGGCCCTCACGGGTGCCGCGGCTTCCCGCCGCGGCGCGGACTCAGCCCGCCAGGATGGCGCGGGCCAGCTTGGCCGTCTCGGTCGGCGTCTTGCCGACCTTGACGCCCGCGGCCTCCAGGGCCTCCTTCTTGGCCTGGGCGGTGCCGGAGGAGCCGGAGACGATGGCGCCGGCGTGGCCCATGGTCTTGCCCTCGGGGGCGGTGAAGCCCGCGACGTAGCCGACGACCGGCTTGGTCACGTTGGCCTTGATGAAGTCGGCCGCACGCTCCTCGGCGTCGCCGCCGATCTCGCCGATCATGACGATCAGGTCGGTGTCCGGGTCGGCCTCGAAGGCGGCGAGCGCGTCGATGTGCGTGGTGCCGATGACCGGGTCGCCACCGATGCCGACCGCGGAGGAGAAGCCGATGTCCCGCAGCTCGTACATCATCTGGTAGGTCAGCGTGCCGGACTTGGACACCAGGCCGATGCGCCCGGGCTTGGTGATGTCGCCCGGGATGATGCCGGCGTTGGACTGGCCCGGGGTGATCAGACCGGGGCAGTTGGGGCCGACGATGCGGGTCTTGTCGCCCTTGGACTTCGCGTAGGCCCAGAAGGCGGCGGAGTCGTGGACGGCGATGCCCTCGGTGATGACGACCGCGAGCGGGATCTCCGCGTCGATGGCCTCGACGACGGCGGCCTTGGCGAAGGCCGGCGGCACGAACAGGACGGAGACGTCGGCGCCCGTCTTCTCCATCGCCTCGGCGACGGAGCCGAAGACCGGTACCTCGGTGCCGTCGAAGTCGACGGAGGTGCCGGCCTTGCGGGGGTTCACACCGCCGACGATGTTGGTGCCGTCGCCCAGCATCAGCTTGGTGTGCTTCATGCCGGTGGCGCCGGTCATGCCCTGGACGATGACCTTGCTGTCCTTGGTCAGGAAGATAGCCATGGTTCTACAGTCCCTCTTCCCTTACTTGGCCGCAGCGGCGAGCTCGGCGGCCTTGTCGGCCGCGCCGTCCATGGTGTCCACGCGCTGCACCAGCGGGTGGTTGGCGTCGGAGAGGATCTTGCGACCCAGCTCCGCGTTGTTGCCGTCCAGGCGGACGACGAGCGGCTTGCTGACCTCCTCGCCCTTCTCGGCGAGGAGGGCGAGGGCCTGGACGATGCCGTTGGCGACCTCGTCGCAGGCGGTGATGCCGCCGAAGACGTTGACGAAGACCGACCGCACGTCGGAGTCGCCGAGGATGATCTCCAGGCCGTCGGCCATCACCTGGGCGGAGGCGCCGCCGCCGATGTCGAGGAAGTTGGCGGGCTTGACGCCGCCGTGGTTCTCGCCGGCGTAGGCGACGACGTCGAGGGTCGACATCACCAGACCCGCGCCGTTGCCGATGATGCCGACCTCGCCGTCCAGCTTGACGTAGTTGAGGTTCTTGGCCTTGGCCGCAGCCTCGAGCGGGTTGGCTGCGTCCTTGTCCTCCAGCGCCTCGTGCTCCGGCTGGCGGAAGTCGGCGTTGGCGTCCAGCGAGACCTTGCCGTCGAGGGCGATGACCTCGCCGCCGGCGACCTTGGCGAGCGGGTTGACCTCGACGAGCAGCGCGTCCTCGGCGACGAAGGTCTTCCAGAGGGTCACCATGACCTCGGCGACCTTCTCGGCGACCTCGGCGGGGAACTGCGCCTGGGCGACGATCTCGCGCGCCTTCTCGATCGAGACGCCCTCGTTGGCGTCGACCGGGACCTTCGCGAGCTTCTCGGGGGTCGTCGCGGCGACCTCCTCGATGTCCATGCCGCCGGCCACGGAGGCCATGGCGAGGAAGGTGCGGTTGGTGCGGTCGAGCAGGTAGGAGACGTAGTACTCCTCGACGATCTCCGGAGCGGTCTCCGCGATCATCACCTTGTGGACCGTGTGGCCCTTGATGTCCATGCCCAGGATGTCGGTCGCGCGGGCGACGGCCTCGTCCGGGGTGGCGGCCAGCTTCACGCCGCCGGCCTTGCCGCGGCCGCCGACCTTGACCTGCGCCTTGACGACCGACTTGCCGCCCAGCCGCTCCGTCGCCTCGCGCGCCGCCTCAGGCGTGTCGATGACTTCACCGGCCAGCACCGGTACACCGTGCTTGGCGAAGAGGTCCCTCGCCTGGTACTCGAACAGGTCCACGCGCGTCCGTCCCTTTTCTGAAGATCGCGGTTCGTTGTCTGCGTGGGCGTGCCGCGAAGGGCAACGTGACGAGCGCTGTCACAAGGGAGGCACACACGGTGTCCGTGGGCGCGGCATGTCCGCCTGGCAGGTTATCCCCGCATCAGGCGCTGCCCTAAATCGCAGATCACACCCGGGCGGTGATTACGGTCACAGCCCGGCGCCCGCTCCCGGGCGCCGCCGGCCCGCCCGAACACCGCCGGCGCGCCCGCCCGGGTCCCCCGGAACCGGGCCGCCGCCCCGTGCTCCGGAGCGGTGCGCGCGCGGCCTCGGGCCGGGCACGGGCGCGACGACTCAGCCCCCTGACGGGACGGGCAGCGGCCGCTTCTCGATGGCGGCCGCCATCACCTCGGGGAAGTGGTCCGGGGTGCAGGCGAAGGCCGGGACCCCGAGCCCTGCCAGCGCCGCGGCGTGCTCCCGGTCGTACGCCGGGGTGCCGTCGTCCGAGAGCGCGAGGAGGGCCACGAACTGCACGCCGTCGGCGCGCATCGCCGCGACCCGGCCCAGCATCCCGCCGGGTATGCCGCCCTCGTGGAGGTCGCTGACGAGGACCACCACGGTGTCCGCCGGGCGGGTGATCAGACCCTGGCAGTAGGCGAGCGCGCGGTCGATGTCCGTGCCGCCGCCGAGCCGGGTGCCGAACAGCACGTCCACCGGGTCGCCCAGATGGTCCGTCAGGTCGGCCACCGAGGTGTCGAAGGCGACCAGCCAGGTCCGGACCGAGGGCATCGAGGCGAGGACGGCCCCGAAGACGGAGGCGTAGACCACCGAGGCGGCCATGGACCCCGACTGGTCGACGCAGAGGACGACCTCCTTCCGCGGCCCCTTCGACGCCCGCCCGTAGCCGACGAGCCGCTCGGGCACGACCGTGCGCTGCTCGGGGAGGTAGGTGCGCAGGTTCGCCCGGATGGTGCGGTCCCAGTCGATGTCGCGGTGGCGTGGCCGACGCGTCCTGGCCGAGCGGTCCAGCGCACCCGAGAGCACCGAGCGGGTGCGGGTGGCGAGCCTGCTCTCCAGGTCCCGGACGACGGCACGCACCACCGCGCGCGCCGTCTCGCGGGTCTGCTCGGGCATCGCCTGGCGCAGGGAGAGCAGTGCGCCCACGAGATGGACGTCCGCCTCGACGGCCTCCAGCACCCCGGGCTCGGCCAGGAGCCGGGCGAGACCGAGCCGCTCGATCGCGTCGCGCTGCAGCACCTGGACGACGGGGCTCGGGAAGTAGGTGCGGATGTCGCCGAGCCAGCGGGCGACGGACGGCGCCGAGGCGCCCAGTCCGGCCGAGCGGGCCGGACCGCGCCCGTCGGGCCCGGGGGGCATCCCGTACAGCGCGGCGAGCGCGCCGTCCACGGCCGCGTCGGGCCCGGTGGGGCGGTGGCCGGTGCCGTCCTCCGCCTCACCGCCGAGGACGAGCCGCCAGCGCCGCAGCCGCTCCCCGTCCTGTCGCGCCTCGCTGCCCGTGTCCTGTCGCGCCTCGCTGCCCGTCGTGCTCATCCGCTCGCCTCCGCGTGCCCGTGGTGCCCGGCGCCGGTGGGGGCGGCGGTGCGGTCGGTCCCGAGCAGCAGGTGCAGCACGGGCAGGACCGCGTCGGCGCGGTCCGCGTCGGTGGACGTCCCGAAGCCGTCCGGCGGCAGGGCGCCGGGGACGCGGCCGAGGGCCGCGGGCCCGCGGCCCACCCGTTCCCCCAGGGAGCGCCGCACGCCCGCCTCGTAGGCGGCGAAGGTGCGGCGCAGCAGCGGCAGGACGGCCGTGAAGGCGTCCGGCGGCACGCTCGTCAGCCAGCCGTCGACGAGGGCGAGCAGGCGTTCGTCGTGGAGCAGCAGGAGCCCGCCGCCGGACGCCCCGCCCGCGAAGCCCTCGATCCAGCCGGCCGCCTCCGCGGGCGGTGCGGCCGGGGAGAGGGCGAGCTCCATGGCCCGGGCGGCCTCGTCCCCGGCGAGGTGCCCGCCGTCGAGGAGGAGCCGGAAGGCCCGACCGCGGATCTCCCCGGGGACGGTGTCCCGCGCCGCGAGTCCGCGCAGCACGGTCCACCAGCGCCCGGTCGTGCCGCCCTCGCCGGGCAGCAGCCCGACCGCGGTGTGCACGGCGTCGATCCGGGCGCGCATCGCGGCCGCGGCCTCGGCGCCCAGTCCGGTGCAGGCGGGGGGCAGGCCGACGCAGACGCGCTCGGCGAGCCCCGTCGCCGCGCGGGCGAGCGCGGTGGTGTCGGTGGCCCGCACGTCCCCGTAGCGCAGGGAGCGGGCGAGCGCCGGGAGGGCGTCGGCGAGCCGGCCGACGTCGCTGTCGAGTGCGGCGCGGTCGGCGAGGGCGGACACCACCACCGGGAGGGCGCCGGCGAGCCCTCCGAGCAGGCACTGCTCCACGAGCCCGGCGACCTGGTGGAGGGAGGTGGCCGCCCGGGCCGAGGCCGCCGCCCGGGCCGAGGCCGCCTCTTCCGCGGTGGTGCCCCAGACGCCCGCCTCGGCGACCTTCACCGACAGCTCGGGCCGCCAGCGCAGGCTCCAGGTCTCGCGGAAGGTGCCGGTGCCGACGCGCCCGGCCACCGGTTCGCCCCAGTCGACGCCGAGCAGGCGCAGCCGGTGCAGCAGGCGGCTGCGCCCGGCGTCGTTGTCGCGGCGGAGGTCGAGTTCCAGTGTCCGCTCGGCAGCTTCGGGGCGGAGCCGGAGGCGGCGCTGGAGCCGGGCCAGGTCGCGCTGGAGCGGGACGGCCGGGGCGTCCTCGGGGACCTCGCCGAGGACGTCGCCGACCACCAGCCGGTCCGCCACGAGCCGCAGCGGGAGGTCGGAGCCGTCGCACATGACGGCGCGGACGGCGTCCGTGGTCTCGCCCAGTCCCGCCAGCGGACGGCCGCGGACGGCGGCCAGGGCGTCGGCGAGCCGGACCGCCTCGATGACCTCCGCGGGGGACACGGGCCGCCCCTCCTCCCGCAGGAGCCCGGCGACCCGGGTCATCCACCGCTCGACCGGCCGGTCCGGCGCCGCGAAGAGGTGGCCGTACCAGCCGGGCGAGGTCACCCCGGCGCCGTAGCCGGAGGAGCGGGCCAGCCTGCGGTGCGTCCACGGCACCCAGCCGGCCTCCGTGCGGACCCTGGGCAGGCCCTTGAGCAGGGCGCGGTCCGTGCCGACGGGGACCGTACGGGCGAGGGCGGGGACGTGCCAGGCCCCGCAGACGACGGCCACCGCGTCCCCGTACTCCCTGCGGGCGGCGCGCAGCGAGAGACGCATATGGGCCTCGCGGGCCGCGTCCCGGGGACGGCCGCCGTCGCCGTGCGCCTCGCGCAGGGCCGACATCGCCTCCCCGAGGGCGGCGAACGGCGCGAGGGGGTCCCCGGCGCCGCCGCGGTGCTCGACGACGTCCTCCCACCAGCGTTCGGGGTCGTCGTGGCCCGCGGCGTGCGCCAGGGCGCGCAGCGGGTCGATCCGCGCGGCCGCCCGCCCGTGGCTCCCCCCGTCGCCGCCCTCCGCCCCCGCGGCCCCGTCCGCCGCCGGGGCCTCGTCCGCCGCCAGCAGATGGGCGGCCGGCAGGTCGACGAAGCGGACCGGCACACCGCGGGCGAGTGCCCAGCGGATCGCCACCCACTCGGGGCTGAAGGCGGCGAACGGCCAGAACGCCGAGCGGCCGGGGTCGTTCGCCGCGTGGACCAGCAGGGCGACGGGGGGCCGCATCCCCTCGGCCGCTGCCAACGGCAGCAGGGCGTCGCCCTCGGGCGGCCCCTCGACCAGCACCGCGGGCGGCTCGGCGGCCTCCAGCGCGGCCCGCACGGCGCGGGCGGAGCCCGGCCCGTGGTGCCGGACGCCGAGGAGCAGGGGGCCGGTCACCCGTCCACCTCCCGGCAGGCGCGGTAGAGGTCCTTCCACCCCTCCCGCTCGCGCACCACGGTCTCCAGGTACTCCTGCCACGCCGCACGGTCGGCCGCCGGGTCGCGGACGACCGCGCCGCGGAGTCCGGCGGCCAGGTCCTGGGGGCGGAGCACTCCATCCCCGAAGTGGGCGGCGAGCGCCAGACCGCCGGTGACCACGGAGATCGCCTCCGCCGTCGACAGCGTGCCGGAGGGGGACTTGAGCCGGGTGCGGCCGTCGGCGGACACGCCCTCGCGCAGCTCGCGGAAGACGGTGACCACCCGGCGGATCTCCTCCAGCCCCCCGGAGGCGGGCAGGTCGAGCGAGCGCCCGATCTGGCCGACCCGCCGGGCCACGATGTCGACCTCCTCCTCCGGCGTGGCGGGCAGCGGCAGGACCACGGTGTTGAAGCGCCTGCGCAGGGCGCTGGAGAGGTCGTTGACGCCGCGGTCCCGGTCGTTGGCCGTGGCGATCAGGTTGAAGCCGGGAACCGCCTGGACCTCCTGGCCGAGCTCCGGGATCGGCAGCGTCTTCTCGGACAGCAGGGTGATCAGGCCGTCCTGGACGTCGGCGGGGATGCGGGTGAGTTCCTCCACGCGGGCGGTCATGCCCTCGGCCATGGCCCGCATCACCGGGCTGGGCACCAGGGCCTGACGGCTCGGCCCCCGGGCGAGGAGCCGCGCGTAGTCCCAGCCGTAGCGGACGGACTCCTCCGGGGTCCCGGCCGTGCCCTGCACCAGCAGCGTGGAGTCGCCGCTGACCGCGGCCGCCAGGTGCTCGGAGACCCAGGTCTTCGCCGTGCCCGGGACACCGAGCAGCAGCAGGGCCCGGTCGGTGGCGAGCGTGGCGACGGCGACCTCGACCACCCGCCGCGGGCCCACGTACTTGGGCGTGATCACCGTGCCGTCGGAGAGGGTGCCGCCGAGGAGGTAGGTGGCGACGGCCCAGGGCGACAGCCGCCAGTTGGGCGGGCGGCGGCGGTCGTCCCGGGCGGCGAGCGCGGCGAGTTCGGCGGCGAAGGCCTCCTCCGCGTGCGGGCGCAGCACTCCGCCCGGGGCCGGGGCCGGTTCGGCGGCCGCCGGGGTGTTCGGCACGGTGGCGGGCACGGTCATGGATCCCCCTCCAGATCGTTCGACCCGTTGCGCGTTCCACGGTGCACCACGCCACTGACAATCGGCTCCACACCGCCGGGGGCGGCCGGTCCCTGCGGGCCGCCCCGAGCGCAGGCCGGCCTCTCCAGGGGGGCCGGAGCGGCGCGCCGCATGGGGCGGCCGTCGGCCCGGGCTCTCCTGCGGGGGCGCCGACCGCCGCTCGGGAGCGGGCCGTTCGCGGCGGACGCTGCAGGCCGGGAGGCATTGTCAGTGGCGGGCCCTAGCGTCGGGGGCATGCTGCGACTCAACGGGGAAGCCCCCGGGCAGGAGGTGCGCCGGACTCCCGAACGGGGGCACCGGGCGGCTCCTGACGCCGCCTCGGACCAGGCCGCCGGATACGCCGACCCCAACGCCTGGTCCGCGGCGGGCCGCGACGCGGCCGGGGTGCTCTGGGGGCTCTACGGGCAGGGGGGCGCGCCCGGCCTGCGCGTCGTCGTCGACACCGCCGCGGAGGCGGCGTGGTGCGCCTGCGCGGAGGCGGCACCGCCGTGCGGGCATGTGCGAGGGCTGCTGCTTCGCTGGTGCGCCGGGCCGTCGGCCCTTCCCCGGTCGACCGCCCCGGGCTGGGTCGCCGAGCGGCTCGGGGAGGGGCTCGGCGCGCCGGACGACGGCCGGGCAGGGGGCTCTTCCCCGGCGGGCGCACCCGGCGGCGGCTCCGGGCGGACGGCCGACCGGGAGGCTCGCAGACGGGCCGAGCGGCGCGCGGCGCGCATCACCGCGGGGGCGACGGAACTGGAGCAGCGGCTCGCCGACCTCCTGCACGAGGGGCTGGCCTCGGCGGAGCACGCCGGGGGCGGGCTCTGGGAGGAGGCGGCCGCGCGGATGGTCGACGCCCAGGCCCCCGGACTGGCCGCGCGGGTACGGGAGTTGGGGACCCTGCCGGGTTCGGGCGCGGACTGGCCGGTCCGGCTGCTGGAGGAGTGCGCCCTGCTGCATCTGCTGAACCGGGCCTGGCTCGGCCGGGACCGGCTGCCCGGGCCGCTGGCGGCCACGGTCCGCACCCGCGTCGGGCTGCCGTCCGCCGCCGACGGGACCGCGGTGGCGGACTCCTGGCTGGTCCTCTCCCGGCAGGACACCTCCGAGGGCGGCCTGACCACCCGGCGCATCTGGCTGCACGGCCGGGAGTCGGGGCGCACCGTGCTGCTCCTGTCGTTCGGTGCCGCGGGGCGCGCACCCGGTCTGTCGCTCCCCGTCGGCCGGGTGCTGCGGGCCGCGGTGACCCCGCACGGCGGATCGGGTCGGCTGCGCGGCGAGTTGGCCGAGCCGCACGGCCCGCCCACGGCCGCCGACCGGCCACCGCCCGGCGGTACGTCCTGCGCCGCGGCGGCCGCGGCCTACGGCAGGGCGCTCGCGGACGATCCCTGGGCGGAGTCGCGGCCCGTGGTCCTCGGCCCCGTCGTCCCGGTGCCGGCCGGCGAGGGCTGGCAGCTGGCCGACGGGGAGGGCGCGGACGCCCTGCCGATCGCCCCGGCGGCCGCCGCGGGCCCCGGGCTGTGGCGGCTCGTCGCGCTGTCGGGGGGCCGGGCGGTGACCGTCTTCGGCGAACTCGGGCACCGGGGGTTCGTCCCGCTCGCGGCCTGGACGGACCGGTCCGCGGAGGTGGTGGCCCTCACCTGACCGCCCCGCACGTCCGGCCCGCCCCGGGCCGGTTGCCCGCACCGGTACGTCCGAAGGAGGAGCACGTCATGCGCCAGGCCGCCCCGGCCTCACCCTGGGAACAGCTCGTGGTCTCCGCGCTGCTCGGCACGGCCCGCCGCCCGCCGCCCCCGGAGCTGGTGACGCCCGGTCCGCGGGCGCCGCTCGCCCTGCTCGACGCCGCCGCGCTCCGGACCGTGCGCCGCAGGGCGGGGCTTCGGCCGGGTCCGGCCGCCGGGGAGCGCCCCGCGCCCGCCCCCGAGGACTCCCGGCCCCCGCTGCCCGAGGCGGCACGGGAGAGGCTGGCCCGGCTCCTCGCGGACCGCTCGGCGCCCTCCGGCCCGGGGGGCCGCCGGGGCACCGCACCGGACCTGACGGAGCTGCTGCCGCAGTGGCTGTCCGCGGCCAACGCCCGGGGCTACCAGGCTCCCGCCGCCCTGCTGCCCGCGCTGCTGGAGGCCGGGCGGGCCCGTACCGACCTGCGGGCGCAGGTGCTGGTCCTCGCCGGTCCGCGCGGGCTGTGGCTCGCCCGGCTCAACCCCGCATGGCGCTACGCCCTGCGGGCGGGCTCGCCCGCCTTCCTCCTCCCGGGAGCCGAGGCCCCGGAGGCGGTGCGCCGGCTGTGGGACGAGGGGCTGTTCGCCGAGCGCGCCGCCCTGCTGGTCTCGCTGCGGCGGCACGACCCCGGGGCGGCGCGCACGCTGCTGGAGTCCACCTGGGCGACCGAGCGTGCGGAGGACCGGCTGATGTTCACGGACTCCCTGCGCACGGGCCTCTCGGCCGCCGACGAGCCCTTCCTGGAGCGGGCGCTCTCCGACCGGAGCCGGACGGTGCGCGCGACGGCGGCCGAACTCCTCTCCGCGCTCCCGGAGTCGGCCTTCGCGGCGCGGATGGCGGCCCGCGCCGTGCCCTGCGTGGCCATGGACCGCACCGGCTGCGGGGAGGCCGTCCTGGTCGAGGCGCCGCACGAGTGCGACGCGACCCTGCAGGCGGACGGCGTGGTGCCCCACGCGCCCTCGGGGCGGGGGGAACGCGCCTGGTGGCTGGGCCAGTTGGTGGAGTGCGCACCGCTGGCGGTCTGGACACCGCGCCTCGGAGGGCGCAGCGCACGGGAGATCGTGGCCCTGCCCGTACGCGACGGCTGGGCCGAGGAGCTGCACGCCGCATGGTGCCGGGCGGCGGTCCGGCAGCGCGACGTGCCGTGGGCGCGGGCCCTGCTGGGGGAGCCGGCGTCGCCGCCGTCCACCGGCCCGGGAACGACCTCGCAGGCGGAGCGGGCGGCCTTGCTGGCGGTCCTGCCCCCCGGGGAGCGGGCGCGCTGGACGGGGGCGTTCATCGCCGCGCACGGGCTCTCGGAGGCGTTCCAGCTGCTGGGGGCCTGCGAGGTTCCGTGGGCGGAGCCGCTGGGCCGGGCGGTCGTGGACGCCCTGGACATCGCACGGGACGCCGGAAGCTACCCGTGGAGCTTCAGCGGGGTGATGGGGCTCGCCGAGCGGTGCCTCGACCCGGCCGCGGCCCGGCAGCTGGAGGCGCTCACGGCGGTGCCGGACGAGGGGGAGGACGCCTCCCCGGGGGCCGGCGGCTACTGGTCGGAGGCCTTCCGGCGGCTGGTCTCGACCCTCCGCCTGCGGGCCGCCATGCACGAGGAGCTCTCCGGTTCGGAGGCCGGCATTCCCGGCCCCGGGACGGTCGCCGGGCGGCAGGGGCGGGGCGCCGGCACCGCGGACGGGCGGGGGGCCTGATGCGCGGCACCGCCGGTGCGGGGCCGCGGGCACGGGTGCGGCGGGCGGGCCGCTCGGGAGGGGGCGCGGGAGGGGCGCGGGAGAGGGCACCGATGCCGGGTGCGGGAAGGAGGGCACGGGCGAGGAGAGGAGTGCGGCGGGCCGGACGGGGCCGGGCCGCGGCCGGCGGGCGGGAGCACGGGCACGGGGCCGCCGGAGGGGGCCGGGCAGCCGCCCGGGGCGGCCGACGGGCCTCGGGCGGACCGGCGGGCGCAGGGGTGCCGATCCGGTGCGGCCCGCGGCGCCCGCCGACGGGCGCGGCCCGGGCCGCCGGAGGGACGGGCGCCGGTCTCCCCCGCAGCATCCGTCCGGGAGAGCCCGGGCGGCCCGGAGCGGCGGTGACGGCCGTCGCGTGCCCGCGGCCCCGTCGCGTGCCGCGGCCCCGGACGGCGGCTACGCGGCCGCGCGGACGTTGGCGTTGACCCAGTCGACGATCGCCGAGGTGGTCGCGCCCGGGGTGAAGATCTCCGCCACGCCCTTCTGCTTCAGGGGCGGGATGTCCTCCTCCGGGATGATACCGCCGCCGAAGACCTTGATGTCCTCCGCGTCGCGCTCCTTCAGCAGCTCGATGACCTTCGCGAAGAGCGTGTTGTGGGCACCCGAGAGGATGGAGAGGCCGATCGCGTCGGCGTCCTCCTGGATCGCCGTGTCGACGATCTGCTCGGGTGTCTGGTGCAGCCCCGTGTAGATGACCTCCATCCCGGCGTCGCGCAGCGCCCTGGCGATCACCTTGGCGCCGCGGTCATGGCCGTCGAGCCCCGGCTTGGCCACCACGACACGGATCGGACCCGTCACACCCATCTCAGCCTCCACATACCGTTGCGCCGCCTCCGGCACGGGTTCCGCGCCCTGGGACGGGCGCGGCAGGCGGACGCGGAAGTGAACGAACGTTATCTCCCGGTGTCCAGCATCCCGCAAGCCGCCGTTTCGCGGTGCGCCGGGAGGGGGAAATCACACCTGGGACATATTTCACCGAGCCCCGTGCCGGCACCGGGCACCGCACACCCCCCACAGGTGTGGACCCGCGGCACGGTCGCAAGGGGAGCCGCCGCAGGTCCGGAGCCTGCCGAGCCACCGCGCCGCGAGCCGCACGGCACGGCGGCCGGCAGCTCCGGACCACCGACGCGCCGTGCGCCCCCACTCAGGGCGCACGGGGCGGAGCCGCCCCCGCCGCGCCGGTCGGGAGGTCGCCGTGTCGGCTCCGTCATCCCCCTCGCAACCGCTCCCCTCGCAACCGCTTCCGCGACTCCTCCCCCTGCTCCCGCCCCCGCTGCGCCCCCTGGTCCGGTCGCTGCCGGTCGCGGTCCCGGCCGCCGCGCCCGACCTGACGCGGGAGATCGCCGCCGGGGCGGTGCGGTACTTCCTCGGGCTGGGCCGCTTCCGTGTCCCGGCCGACCTGCTGCGCGCCACCACTCTGGAGCTGCTCGTGCTGGCCGGGCACATCGTGCTGTACCCCTCCGGCCTGGCACCCGAGCGGACCCGCCCCGGCCGGTGCGCCGACACGCCCGCGCCGGGACCCGGCCCGGGGACGCCCCGCGCGGACGCGCACAGCACCGCGGACCCGGCCGTGGGCGAACGAGTGGAGCCGCCCGGCAGCGGCCGGGAGACGGGGGCGCTGCGCACGCTGCCGCCGCACCCGGCCGACGGCACCGCCCCCGCCCTGCTGCTGCACGGCTTCGCGGACAACCGCTCGGTCTTCGTCCTGCTGCGACGGGCACTGGCCCAGGACGGGCGGCGGGAGGTGCGTTGCCTCAACTTCTCCCCGCTGACCCTCGACATCCGGGCGGCGGCCGAGTTGCTGGGCCGCCGCGTCGAGGAGATCTGCGCCCGGACCGGGCATCCCCGGCTGGATGTCGTCGGCCACAGCCTCGGGGGGCTGATCGCCCGCTACTACGTGCAGCGCCTCGGGGGCGACCGGCGTGTGCGCACCCTGGTCACGCTCGGCACGCCGCATGCGGGCACCTCGGTGGTCCCGTTCGCCGGGGTCCATCCGGTCGTGCGGCAGATGCGTCCGGGGTCGGAGGTCATCGAGGAGCTGACCCGGCCCGCACCGGGCTGCCGCACGCGCTTCGTCTGCTTCTGGAGCGACCTGGACCGGATCATGTCCCCGGTGGAGACGGCCCGCATCGTCCACCCCGACCTGCTGGTGGAGGACGTACCGGTGCGGGGGATCGGCCATCTCGCACTGCCCGTGCATCCGGCCGTGACCTCGCGCATCCGCGAGGTCCTGGCGCCCGCCGGGGAGCAGGGGGCCGGCGGCGCGGCCGGACGCGACGGGACGGCCTCGGTGGCCTGACCGGCGCCCGCCGGTTCGGCGCCCCCTCGGAACCCGAGAGTCCGCACACGGGCGACCACTTATCGAACACGTCTCGAACGTAGGGCCAAAGCTCTGCCCACCGTCCACCGAAAGACGGCTGAATGCCCGTTTCCCGGGCAGCCGGAGGGCCCCGAAGATTGTCGGCATCGCATACCGCCGGGTACAGTCGCGCCACTGCGTCACCCCGGGAAGCCGAGCACCAGGGCCCCCGGATGCAGGTCCTGCTGCCGAGGCGAGAGAGAAGTTGGTGAACGACCAGCACGCCCACGCCGGGTACACCGAGCACACCACCGGCAGCTACGGTTCCGACCCGCTTTTCGGGTCGCTCCCCGAGGACTACACATCCGGTCACAGCGGCCAGTACGACTCTTCCCAGTGGAGCACCGCCGCACACCCGGCCGCCGGTTACGACGCCTACGCCACGGCGGGCGACCCGTCCCAACAGCCGCAGTACGAGGGGCAGTACGGCCAGTACGCGCCGTACGAGGGCACCGGGCAGTGGGACGCGGGGGCCTGGAACCAGGCTTCCGGAACCGGCCGGTACGAGACCGCGGCAGCCGCCTTCCCCCATGACGCGACGGCCCAGTGGGCCTCCCCCGCCCCCGGCGGCGCCTACGAGACCGGCGCCTACGACGCCACCGCCTGGAACACCGCCGCCGACCCCGCGGCCGCCCAGGAGGGCCTGGTCCCGCAGCAGTACACGCCGGACCAGCAGTTCGCCGCCTACGCCGCCCCCCAGGGCGAGTTCACCCCGGGCACAGACCCCGAGGGCGCAGCCGTACACCAGGGAGCGTACGCGGAGTACGCCGTCGGCCAGGAGGGCGACTACACCGCGTACGGCACCACGGCCTACGACGCCCACCCCGGCTACGAACCCACGGCCGTGTTCGAGGCCGCCTCCTACGACGCCGTGGACACCCGCTTCGAACCGGACGGCCACGGCACCGAGGTGCCCGCCTACGACCTCGGCGCCGAACAGGCCGCCGTCCACGAGGCCCAGGACCCGGCCGGCCACGAGGCCGCCCACGGCGAAGCCGTCCACGAGGCCGCCGCGCCCGGTGAGACCGGGTACGAGACCGGGGACGACGGGCCGGAGAGCGACACGCCGGAACTCGACCAGCACAACGCCCTCACCCAGACCATGACCGCGGTGCCCGTGCCCCCCGCCGCGGCCCGGCCGGTCCGCCGGTCCGGAGGCGGTCGCGGACGGCGCCGGACCCCGGCGAAGCGCTCCGCGCTCCTGACCGTCGCGGTGCCCTCCGTCTGCGTCCTCGGGGCCGCCGGTATCGCCGCCGCCTCCGTCGGCGACCTCGGCAGCACCGAGCAGAAGGACGACAAGGCCACCCTGGCCGCGCCCGACCCGGCGTCCGCCAAGGCCGTCGCGGCCAACAGCAAGATGGACACGCAGCTGGCCGCGCTCAGTGCCGACGCCCGCGACTTCGGCGACCGCGCCTCGCGCACCCAGGAGCGGATCGACCTCAAGGCGCGCCAGGCCGCCGAGAAGAAGAAGCGCGAGGAGGAGGCGGCCCGCCGCGAGGCGATGCGGCCCAAGTTCCTGCTCCCGGTCAAACAGGACGGGCTGAGCGCCTACTACGGCCAGTCCGGCGTCAACTGGATGTCCCTGCACACCGGGATCGACTTCCCCGTCCAGTACGGCACACCGGTGATGGCCGCCACGGACGGCACGGTCCGCACCCAGTGGAACAGCGCCTACGGCAACATGGCGATCGTGACCGCCCCCGACGGGACCGAGACCTGGTACTGCCACCTCAGCACCACCAAGATCCGCAGTGGGTCGGTCAAGGCGGGCGACGTCATCGCCTTCTCGGGCAACTCCGGCAACTCGACCGGTCCCCACCTCCACTTCGAGGTGCGCCCGGGCGGCGGCTCGGCGGTCGACCCGCTCGCCTGGCTGCGCAGCCACGGCCTGGACCCGACCTGAGCCCGAGGGGCCCGCAGGGTCCCCGGCGCACCGCCCCGCACCACCCCTGGCCGACCGCTCCGGCGCAGCACCGCTGCCGGAGCGCCCCGGCAGCGGCCCCTCCACCCGGGCACCTCCCGCAGGACCCCTGCGCGCTGCGCGTATCCCGCCGCCCACCGGCTCGCGATCCGGCCGGGCAGCCACCCTCCGGCTGGCTCCCTGCCCGTCGCCCGCGGGCGGCCGGGAGCGGCGCCGCGCACGTCCGGCCCGAGCGGGGCACCGCCGCGCCGCGCCCGGCGCCCCGCCGCTGTCAGAGCTTCTCGACCGGCGCGTACCGCAGCAGCAGGCGCTTGGGCTTGTCGTCGCCGAAGTCGATCGTCGCCTGCGCCTCCGAACCCGTGCCCGTCACCCCGACGACCGTGCCCAGGCCGAACTGGTCGTGCGTGACCCGGTCGCCCACCGCCAGCGAGACCACCGGCTTGTCGCCGGTGCGGCGGGTGGCGAACCCGCTGGCCTTGCCGCGTGAACGGGACGAGGAGAGCGACGCGGCGACACCGGACGTCGGCCCCGCGGGCGCGGCCATCGGCCCGGTCCGCTTCCACTCCAGGTGGGCGGCGGGGATCTCCTCCAGGAAGCGGGAGGGCGGGTTGTAGGCGGGCTGGCCCCAGGCCGAGCGCATCGCCGACCGCGTCAGGTACAGCCTCTCGCGGGCCCGGGTGATGCCGACGTAGGCGAGCCGCCGCTCCTCCTCCAGTTCCTTGGCCTGCCCGAGGGCCCGCATGTGCGGGAACACGCCGTCCTCCAGGCCCGTGAGGAAGACCACGGGGAACTCCAGCCCCTTCGCCGTGTGCAGGGTCATCAGCGTGATGACGCCGGAGCCCTCCTCGTCCTCGTCGGGGATCTGGTCGGAGTCGGCGACGAGCGCCACCTGCTCCAGGAACTCCGCGAGGGTGCCGCCACCGTCGCCCTCGGCCCGGTCCTTCTCGAACTCCAGCGCCACCGCCGCCAGTTCCTGGAGGTTCTCGATACGGGTCTCGTCCTGCGGGTCGGTGGAGGCCTGGAGCTCGGCCAGGTAGCCGGTGCGCTCCAGCACGGCCTCCAGCACCACGGCGGGCCCGGCTCCCGACTCCGCGATGGTGCGCAGCTCCTCCATCAGGACGTTGAAGCGCTTCACGGCGTTGGCCGAGCGCGCCGCCATGCCGTAGGCCTCGTCCACGCGGCGCAGCGCCTGCGGGAAGGTGATCCGCTCGCGCAGTGCGAGCGCCTCGACCATGGCCTCGGCACGGTCCCCGATGCCCCGCTTAGGGACGTTGAGGATGCGGCGCAGGGGCACCGCGTCCTCGGGGTTGGCCAGCACCCTGAGGTAGGCGAGGACGTCCCTGACCTCCTTGCGCTCGTAGAAGCGCACTCCGCCGACCACCTTGTAGGGCAGGCCGACGCGGATGAAGACCTCCTCGAAGACGCGGGACTGGGCGTTGGTCCGGTAGAAGACGGCGACGTCCCCCGCCTTCGCCTCGCCCGCGTCGGTGAGCCGGTCGATCTCCTCGGCGATGAACTGCGCCTCGTCGTGCTCGGTGTCCGCGACATAGCCGGTGATCCGCGCACCGGCGCCCGCGTCCGTCCACAGGTTCTTCGGGCGGCGGGACTCGTTGCGCTCGATGACGGCGTTGGCCGCCGACAGGATCGTCTGCGTGGAGCGGTAGTTCTGCTCCAGCAGGATCGTCGTCGCCTCCGGGTAGTCCTCCTCGAACTGGAGGATGTTGCGGATGGTCGCGCCGCGGAAGGCGTAGATGGACTGGTCCGCGTCGCCGACGACGCACAGCTCGGCGGGCGCCAGGTCTTCGTACCCCTGCCCGACCAGCTCCCGCACCAGGGTGTACTGGGCGTGGTTGGTGTCCTGGTACTCGTCGACCAGGACGTGGCGGAAGCGGCGCCGGTAGTGCTCGGCCACGTCCGGGAAGGCCTGGAGCAGGTGGACGGTGGTCATGATGATGTCGTCGAAGTCCAGGGCGTTGGCCTCGCGCAGCCGCGCCTGGTACATCCGGTACGCCTCGGCGAGCGTCTTCTCGAAACCTCCCCCGGCGCCTTCGGCCTGGGAGGCGCCCCCGGCCGCCCGGTCGGCGAAGCTCTCCTCGTCGACCAGCTCGTTCTTGAGGTTGGAGATCTTGGCGCTGAACGACTTGGGCGGGAACTTCTTCGGGTCGAGGTCCAGGTCCCGGCAGACCAGGGCCATCAGGCGCTTGGAGTCGGCCGCGTCGTAGATCGAGAACGACGAGGTGAACCCGAGCCGCTTGGACTCGCGGCGCAGGATGCGCACACACGCGCTGTGGAAGGTCATCACCCACATGGCGTTCGCCCGCGGGCCGACGAGCTGGCCGACGCGCTCCTTCATCTCCCCGGCGGCCTTGTTGGTGAAGGTGATCGCCAGTATCTGGCCGGGGTGGACGTGCCGGGTGCCCAGCAGGTGCGCGATCCGGTGGGTGAGCACACGGGTCTTGCCCGACCCGGCGCCCGCGACGATGAGCAGCGGGGATCCGGTGTGGACGACGGCGTCGCGCTGCTGCTCGTTCAGCCCCTCCAGCAGGGCCGAGGGATCGACCGCGGGCCGGGGAGCGCCGTCGCGGTAGTACCCGTCGCGGGCCGGCGGCACGTCGTACGCCCCCTGGAAGAGGTCGTCCGGGATCGGCTCGGGGGCCGCGTCCTCGGGCGGCGGGGGGTGCTCCTCCCCGTGCGGCTCCTCCTCGGGGGGCTGGAGGCCGGTCAGGAAGCTGTCGTCAAAGAGGCTGCTCATCGCCTACCGAGTCTAGGCCGCCCCGCCGACACTCCGGGACGGCTTCCACCGGGCGGACGGCACCGCACGCGGGCGGGGGCGGAACGTGCACATTGGGTGACCGGCCGGATCCGGCGCGGGACCCCGGCACCCCCTCTCGAAAAAGGTCACGGAAATGTATCGGACATATCGAACATCAACCTTCACAGGGTGCTCACGTATTGGCTAGCGTGCTCGACCAGACGGCCCGCTCCCCTCCCGGCGAACCGCGCCGAACGGGTCGACTACGCCGAATCCGGGCCCCCCGCTGGGCGGTTCGGAGCCGGGGACCCACTTGATGCACGACCGGGGTGAATCGGGCCGCGCCGCGCGCTGCCCGTAGGGCGTCTTCCGTTCGCCCGAACCCGACAGCTAACCCGGTAGGCGGTCCACGGAAGAAGGAGATGCCGGCCTTGGCGTCGCATCGCAGGATCCGCAGCCGCAGTACCAAGCCCTCCCCCGCCGTCGGGTTCACCACGGCCGCCCTCGCCGGGGTCACGCTGCTGTCGGGACAGAGCGCCTCCGCCGCACCCGGCGAGCCCTCGCCCTCCATCGAGGAGGTGCAGAAGAAGGTCGACGACCTCTACCGGCAGGCGGGCAGCGCCACGCAGGAGTACAACAAGGCCAAGGAGGCCGCGACCGAGCAGCGGCGCGAGGTGGACACGCTGCTCGACCAGGCGGCCACCCGGGCGGACAGGCTCAACGAGTCCCGGCGCGCGCTCGGCACCTTCGCCGCCGCGCAGTACCGCACCGGGGCGGTGGCGCCGACCGCGGCGCTGATGTTCGCGGAGAGTCCCCAGGCCTACTTCGACCAGACCCGTCTGATGGACCGGATGACCGACCAGCAGCAGCAGGCGGTCGCCGACTACGAGGCCCAGCGTGCGGAGGCCGCCGAGCAGCGGGCGGAGGCGGGCGAGCGCCTGGAGGAACTGAGCGCCTCCCAGGAGGCCTTGCGCACCAGCAAGCAGAACGTGCAGGCGAAGCTCGCCGAGGCGCGGTCCCTGCTGTCCCGGCTGACCGCCGAGGAGAAGGCGCGCCTGGAGGCGATCGAGCGCGAGAAGGCCGAGGAGGCCCGCCGCAAGGCGGAGGAGAAGGCCAGGGCCGAGGCGGAACGGGCCGAGGCGGAGCGGCAGGCGGCGCAGGAGGCCGAGGCCGCCCGTGCGCCGGAGACGGCGCGGGAGACGGCACAGCCCCCGGCGCAGGACGCGGACCCCGGGAGCGGGACGGCGGACGGCGGGCACGCGGCGAAGGCCGACAAGGTGATCGACTTCGCCCGCGCGCAGATCGGCAAGCCGTACGTCTGGGGGGCCACCGGACCGAGCTCCTACGACTGCTCGGGCCTGACCCAGGCCGCCTGGAAGGCCGCCGGAGTGGACCTGCCCCGCACCACCTGGGACCAGGTGGAGGTCGGCACCCGGGTCGCCACCCAGGACCTGCTCCCCGGGGACCTGGTCTTCTTCTACGACGACATCAGCCACGTCGGCATCTACATCGGCGAGGGCATGATGATCCACGCACCGAAGCCGGGCGCCAACGTCCGCGAGGAGTCCGTCTACTCCATGCCGATCCACGGCAGCGTCCGCCCGGCCTGAGCCCGGCGGAGCCTGCGGCGGGGGGCGGCGGGGGTGCCGCCCCCCGCGGCCCCCGTCGGAGGCGAGCCGGACGGCGGCGGAAGCTCAGGTCCAGAGCGTGGCGATGAAGACGTTCGCCGTGGTCAGCGCCCCGACCGCGCCGAAGAGGGCCTTGTCCACCCGCTCCTCGTCCCGCTTGACGTAGACCAGCCCGAGGACCACCACCAGCACCGCCAGCTTCACGGCGATCTTGACGTTGTCGACGGGCTGGTCGTCCGCCTGGTTCAGCCCCACCAGGGCCACGCCCGTGACCAGCATGGTCAGTGCCCCGTGGAGCATCGCCGGGGTGAAGCGGGCCGTGCCCGCGCCCATCGCCTTCATCTGGGTCAGGAAACCGCCCAGCAGCGAGGCGATACCGATGACATGCAGGGCGACGAAGACATTGATGAGTACGTCCATACGGCGGAGCCTATGCGGCCCATACCACCGGATCCCGACCGGGTCGCCCCCGTCCGCGGCATCGGTCCACGGGCTCCCGTTCCCGGTCCTCCGGCGATCGGTTCCGACCGCCGGACGAAGCACGGAGGGCAGGCTTCGGGCAGTTCCGGTCGGCGCCGCCTCCCGCGGCGGCCGCGCGGTCTAGCGTCCAGCACCAGGTGGCCGGCTCCCACCGCCGTCGTGCAGCCGGACGGCTCGGCCACCCCCGCCGAAGGGTCCGGCGGCCCACCGCTCTCCCGTGCGGTGCGCGCCGCCGGGCCCCGGGGACGACGGACGGACGACGGAAGGAACGGCGCCACCGTGGCAGCGCACCGGAAACCCAGGCAGCGTCCGCACACCGGACCGGCGGGCCGGACGGCCGCCGCCCTCGCCCTCGCGGGCGCCGCCGGCGGCACGGCGCTCGGCGGAACGGCCCAGGCCGACCCGCGGCCGACCACCGCCCAGGTCAAGGCGAAGGTGGACACGCTGTACCGGGAGGCGGAGGCCGCGACCGAGCGCTACAACGGCGCCAGGGAGCGGGCGGACGCCGCCCGCGACGAGCTCGGCGCCCTCCGCGACGAGGCGGCCCGGCGCACCGAGCGGCTCAACACCTCGCGCGAGGCGCTCGGTTCCTTCGCGGCCGCGCAGTACCGCGCGGGCGGGATCGACCCCGGTCTCCGGCTCGCCCTCACCTCCGATCCCGGCGACTACCTGGAACGCGCCTCGCTCGCCGAGCGCGTCGGCGACCGCCGGGCGTCCGCCCTCGCCTCGGTGCGGCGCCAGCTCGTCGACCTCGCGGAGCTGCGCGAGCGCGCCGGGCTGCGGGCGGCCGAACTGGAGCAGCACCGCGGCCGGGCGGCACGGCACAAGCAGTCGGTCCGGGCACGGCTCGCGGCGGCGGAGCGGCTGCTGGCCCGGCTCACCGCGGAGGAGCGGGCCGCCTACGCGCGGGGCGCCGCCGAGGGTCCCGACCGCGCCGACCGCGCCGGGCGCGCGGACATGCCCGCCCCCAGGGCGCCCTCGGGTCCGGCCGACGGACGGGCCGCGCGGGCCGTGGCCTACGCCTACGGCGCCCTGGGGAAGCCCTATGTGTGGGGCGCCACCGGACCCGGCGCCTACGACTGCTCGGGGCTGACGCAGGCGGCCTGGCGCTCGGCGGGCGTGGCCCTCCCCCGCACCACCTACACGCAGATCGAGGCGGGGCGGCGGGTGGCCCGTTCCCAACTGGCGCCGGGCGACCTGGTCTTCTTCTACCACGGCATCACCCACGTCGGGCTCTACATCGGCGACGGCAGGATGATCCACGCCCCACGGCCCGGGTCACCGGTGCGGATCGCCGGCATCGACGAGATGCCGTTCGCGGGCGCGGTCCGCGTCGCCTGAGACCGGCGCGCCGCCCCCGACGGCGCCCCCCGCCCCCGACGTCGCCCGCCGTACGGCGGCGGCCCACCGGCCGCACACGCACGGCACGCCGGGCCCGCGTCAGACCAGGCGGCGGGCGGTCGCCCAGCGGGTGAGTTCGTGCCGGTTGGAGAGCTGGAGCTTGCGCAGCACCGCGGAGACGTGGGACTCGACCGTCTTCACCGAGATGAACAGCTGCTTCGCGATCTCCTTGTAGGCGTACCCGCGGGCGATCAGCCGCAGCACCTCGCGCTCCCGCTGGGTCAGCCGGTCCAGGTCCTCGTCGACGGGGACCGCGTCGGTGGAGGCGAAGGCGTCGAGCACGAACCCGGCGAGGCGCGGCGAGAAGACCGCGTCCCCGTCCTGCACCCGGAAAACGGAGTCCACCAGGTCCGCCCCGGTGATCGTCTTGGTGACGTAGCCGCGCGCACCGCCCCGGATGACGCCGATCACGTCCTCCGCGGCGTCCGAGACCGACAGCGCCAGGAACCGGACCGGATCGACCGCCGCGCCCATCAGCGTGGCGCAGCGCCGCAGCACCTCCACCCCGCCGCCGCCCGGGAGGTGGACGTCCAGCAGGACGACCTCCGGGCGGGTGGCGGTGATGACGGTGACGGCCTGGTCCACGTCGGCGGCCTCCCCGACGACCTCGACGCCCGTCTCCTCCGTCCGCCCGATCTCGGCCTGGACGCCCGCCCGGAACATCCGGTGGTCGTCCACGAGCACCACCCGCACCCGCCGCCCGGCGGTCTCCTCCGCAGCCTCGGTCATCCGTCAGCCCTCTCCATCTCGAGCTCCACCTCGGTCCCCCCGCCCGCCGCCGAGCGGAGCCGTGCCGTCCCGCCGTTGCGCTGCATCCGGCCGATGATCGACTCTCTGACACCCATCCTGTCACCGGGGACCGCGTCCAGGTCGAATCCCGGCCCCCGGTCCCTGACGGAGACGAAGACCGACCGCGGCTCCACCTCCGCGTACACCTGCACGGCCCCTCCCGAGCCACCGTACTTGGCCGCGTTGACCATCGCCTCGCGCGCGGCCTGCAGCTGCGCCCCCAGGCGCTCGTCGAGCGGGCAGTCCCCCACGACGACGACCTCCACCGGCACACCGTGCTTGTCCTCGACCTCGGCGGCGGCCCGGCGGACCGCCTCCGCCAGCGTGTCGGGGGCCTCGTCCTCCTCCTTGCCCGTGCCCTCCGGGCGGTAGAGCCAGTTGCGCAGCTCCCGCTCCTGGGCCCGGGCGAGCCGGCGCACCTCCCCGGCGTCCTCGGCGTTGCGCTGGATCAGGGTGAGGGTGTGCAGCACCGAGTCGTGGACGTGGGCGGCGACCTCGGCCCGCTCCTGGGCCCGGATGCGCATCGTCCGCTCCTCCGAGAGGTCCTGGGTCATCCGCACCAGCCAGGGGCCGGCGAGCAGCGCGACCCCGACGATCACCGCGATCGCGGCGGTGAGGATGTTGCCGAGCTGGGCGGCCGAGCCGCGCACCACGACGAAGACGGTGAGACCCGCCGCGGCGAGCGCGACACCCGCCACCACCCGCGCCACCGGGAAGAGCCGGCCCCCGCCGGAGGAGCCGGGCAGCCAGCTGGCCCGACGTGCGTTGTCGGCCTGCCGCCACACCAGCACCACGCCCGCGCCGATCAGCAGCGTGGGCACGATGTAGCGGTTGGTGCTGTTGCGTTCGAGGTTCTCCACGAACAGCGCACCGCCGAAGAGCAGCGCGGCGAGGGCGACGAGTTGCCCCTTGTCGGGCTTGCGCAGGCGCTTCCTGCCGTCGGGCGTGGTCTCGACGAGCGGGCGGGGGGCGGCCTCCCGCCCGCCGACACCCAGCGGGACGGCGATCCAGAGGACGGCGTAGGGCAGCGCGCCCAGGCCGTCCGCCATGAACAGCACCAGGAACACCAGCCGCACCCAGACCACCGGCACGCCCAGATGGCCCGCCAGCCCGCGCGCCACGCCGCCCAGCATCCTGCCGTCGGCGCTGCGGTAGAGCTTGCGCACGGCGGGCTCGTCGGTCTCGGGCGGGCGGGCGGCGACTGGCATACCCAGATCGTCACACGGAGGCGGGGGCGCGGACATCAGGGCCGCCCCTGAGACCGACCCTGACCCGGACCCGGCGCGGCCCCCGGTCCCGCAACCGGTCCCGCACCCGGGCACGGGACCGGGCGGGAACCCGGACGTCCCGGGCCGGACTCGGGGCAATATCAGGGGAGGTCCAGGGTCGTGACGGCTGCCGTGCACCCCGACGGCCCGTCACCATGGAGGCATGAGCCAGCCGACCGCCGCACCGCCCAGCCCCCCGCACGAGCAGCCGCAGCCGCCGCTGCGGCGCTCCCGGCGCGGCAAGCTGGTCGCCGGGGTCTGCGGCGGACTCGGCCGGCACTGCGACGTGGACCCGGTGATCTTCCGGGTCTCGATCGGCGTGCTGTCCGCCACCGGCGGCGTCGGCCTGATCTTCTACGGCTTCGCCTGGCTGCTCATCCCCTCCGACGACGACGATGACGGGGAGAACGAGTTCCGCCGCCTGCTCTCCGGGCGGGTGGACCGCGCCTGCCTGAGCGCCCTGCTGCTGGCCCTGATCGGCTGCGGCCTGCTGCTGTCGATGCTGCGCAACGCCGATCTGCTCGCCTTCGCGGCGATGCTGTCGCTCGCGACGGCGGGGCTCGGCGTGTGGTCGCTGCGCCGCCGCGCCGGCGCGCCCGAGGGCGCACCGGCGGCGCCCTCGGCGGCGCACACCGTGGCGGAGGCACCGCCCGAGACCAAGGCGCCGCCCTCGCCGGACGGCCCCTCCTGGTGGCGGGACCCGATCCTCAAGGACGGCACCACGGGGCCCGTGGCGACCGGCTACCTGTGGGGACCGGCGGATGCCGCGGCCCTCGCCCCCGAGGAGGCCGCCGGTGTCCGCGGGGCGGCGCCCGCGCGGCAGGGGTCCCGGCGGGGCATCGGCGGGCCGGTGGTGCTGCTGGCCCTGCTGGCCGGGGCGATCGGCACCGCGGCCACCTGGGGCGGGCCCCTGGGCACCAGCCTCCAGACGGGGCTGGTCGCCGCGCTAGCGGTGCTCGGCGCGGGGCTGGTGGTCAGCAGTGTGCTGGGGCGCACCGGGGCGGGCACGGTCCTGCTGACCGCGGTGACCGCCGGGCTCCTGGCGGGCGCCGCGGCGCTGCCGCCGGGCATCGACACGGACTTCCGCGAGGACACCTGGCGGCCCTCGACGGTCGCCGGCGTCCGCCCGTCCTACGAGCTGGGCTCGGGCTCGGCGACCCTGGACCTGTCCGGAGTGGACGTGCCCGAGGGGGACACCGCGTCGACCCGCGCGGAGGTGGGCCTGGGCGTGCTCAGGGTCGTGGTGCCCGCGGACGCGGTGGTGGTGCTTCGGGCCACGGCCGGGGTCGGCGGGGTCCGCCTGCCCGACGACCCGCCGGACATGGTGCGCGTCGACCCGGGACGCACCGTGCGGGAGACCCTGCGGCCCCCGGAGGGTGCGGCCGCCGCCGGGACCGTCAGGCTGGAACTGGAAGTGGGCATCGGACAGGTGGAGGTGGACCGTGCGCAGCCGTGAGAGCGTCCACGGCTTCCGGCCGGGGCGGCTGATCGCCGGGCTCTGCGCCCTGGCCGTCGCCGCGCTGTACGCGGGGGACGTCGCCGGCGAGTGGACGGTCCCGTGGTTCACGGCCCTGCCGCTGACGGCCGCCGGGCTGGCGCTGGCGGGCGTCGCGGGCTCGGTCCACTACACGGTGCGGCGCCGCCGCGCGCGCAGCAGGGCGTCCAGCGACCAGTAGGACGCCCCGGCGAGCACCAGGGGCAGCCAGGCCATCAGGTAGACCAGGTCGTTCCCGTAGTAGTACGGCTCGGTCTGCCAGCTGACCGTGAGCCACAGGCTCAGCGAGATGAGCGCGCCTCCGAGTGCCGCGACGCGGGCCAGCAGGCCGACCAGGGTGCCGAGGCCCACGGCGAGTTCGCCGAGGGCGATGGCGTACCCGAAGGCCACGGGGTCGTTCAGCGCGAGGTCGACCAGGCCCGGCACCGCGGCGGTACCGCGGACGGCGTTCATGAGCTCACCGAGGGAGCCGGGGCCGGTGGCGGCCAGGAAGGTGCTGTCGGTGAGCTTGTCGATGCCCGCGTAGACGAAGGTGATCCCGAGGAAGAGCCGCAGGGGCAGCAGGGCGTACCGGGCCGCCTGGTCCCGCCGGGTCGGCGGCGTTTCGCCGGCAGTACCGTAGGTGGCCGTCGTCCGGTCCATGTCTCTCATTGCCCGTCCCGCCTCGAAGTGTCCGTCTAATCGACCATACGTACGGGGAGACCGCCCCGCTCAGCGGTGTGCGGCGCGGATCGTGACAGGACCGTACGGCGGGCGGGGCGGTCGGCGGAAGCCCCCGGGGGCGGGAGGTGCCGGTGCCCGGACGCACCGGGGGACGGCGACGCCGCCGACCGCGCGGCGCGGGCGGCGGCGTCGGCCGGCCTCAGGGGGAGCTCACTCCCACTCGATGGTGCCCGGCGGCTTGCTCGTCACGTCGAGGACGACACGGTTGACGTCGGCGACCTCGTTGGTGATCCGGGTGGAGATGCGTGCCAGCACGTCGTAGGGCATACGGGTCCAGTCGGCGGTCATCGCGTCCTCGGAGGACACCGGCCGCAGCACGATCGGGTGGCCGTAGGTGCGGCCGTCGCCCTGCACGCCGACGCTGCGGACCTCGGCCAGCAGGACGACCGGGCACTGCCAGATCTCCCGGTCCAGGCCGGCGGCGGTGAGCTCCTCGCGGGCGATGGCGTCCGCCTGGCGCAGCAGGTCCAGGCGGGACTTGGTGACCTCGCCGACGATGCGGATGCCGAGGCCCGGTCCGGGGAAGGGCTGGCGCTGGACGATCTCCTCGGGCAGGCCGAGTTCCTGGCCGACCATGCGGACCTCGTCCTTGAACAGCTTGCGCAGCGGCTCGACGAGCGCGAACTCCAGGTCCTCGGGCAGTCCGCCCACGTTGTGGTGGGACTTGATGTTGGCGGTGCCGGTGCCTCCGCCGGACTCCACGACGTCCGGGTAGAGGGTGCCCTGCACGAGGAAGGCGACGTCCTCGCCCTCGCCCGCGGACTCGGCGACGATCTCGGCCTGGGCCTGCTCGAAGACGCGGATGAACTCGCGCCCGATGATCTTCCGCTTCTCCTCCGGGTCCGAGACGCCCGCGAGGGCGGCCAGGAAGCGCTCCTCCGCGTCCACGACCTTCAACTGGACGCCGGTCGCGGCCACGAAGTCCTTCTCGACCTGCTCGGTCTCGCCCTGGCGCATCAGGCCGTGGTCGACGTAGACGCAGGTGAGCTGGGAGCCGATGGCCTTCTGGACCAGGGCCGCGGCCACGGCCGAGTCCACGCCGCCGGAGAGGCCGCAGATGGCCCGCTTGGTGCCGACCTGCTCGCGGATGGCCGCGACCTGCTCCTCGATCACGTTGCCCGTGGTCCAGGAGGGGCGGATGCCCGCACCCCGGTAGAGGAAGTGCTCCAGGACCTGCTGGCCGTGGGTGGAGTGCATCACCTCGGGGTGGTACTGCACGCCGTAGAGCTTCTTCTCGTCGTTCTCGAAGGCGGCGACCGGCACGACGTCGGTGGACGCGGTGACGGTGAAGCCCTCGGGCGCCTCGGAGCAGGCGTCGCCGTGGGACATCCACACGGACTGCTCGGCCGGGGTGCCCTCGAAGAGGGTGGAGCCGGGCTTGGAGACGTGCAGCGGAGTGCGCCCGTACTCGCGGGAGCCGGTGTTGTCGACCGTGCCGCCCAGGACGGTGGCCATCAGCTGGAAGCCGTAGCACATGCCGAAGACGGGGACACCCGCCTCGAACAGCGAGCGGTCCAGGCGGGGCGCGCCCTCGGCGTACACGGAGGACGGGCCGCCGGAGAGGATGATCGCCTTGGGGTTCTTCGCCAGCATCTCCGCCACGGGCATCGTGGAGGGGACGATCTCGCTGTAGACGCGGGCCTCGCGGACCCGGCGGGCGATGAGCTGTGCGTACTGGGCGCCGAAGTCGACAACGAGGACGGTGTCCGGTTGCGTTGCGGGCGCGGCAGCGGGGGACGCTGATGACACTGGCGGCCTTCCGGCGGTGGGAGGGAGTCGGTATCTGTCGATTCTACCGGGGCGCCCGACGGCACTTTTCGTCTCACCATCCGAACCCGCTTTGGCGCGGGCCCCGCCGCGGTCCATACTGTCGCCATGCAGCAGCTGACCTTCGTCTTTACCTATGGCACCGGCCCGTCCGGCTGCCATGGTCGCGCTGCTTGAGCAACTGACGAGCGACTTCCCAGGCGCCCCGGGCCGACAGGCCCGGGGCGCCTCGGCTTTCCGGTCCGTGCCGCTCCGGGGCCCTGCCGACACCGCAGAGGAGCCCCCTCATGACCGAGGTACTCGACCGCACCGGCGCCCGCACCGAGGACGCCGCGCAGGTGATCACCGGTGCGCGCGAGCGCATCGACGCGCTGGACGACCGGATCATCGGGCTGATCCAGGAGCGCATGGCCGTCTCGGCCGTGATCCAGGAGTCACGGATCGCCTCCGGCGGGCGCCGGGTGAGCCTGGCGCGGGAGATGGACGTGCTGTCCCACTACCGGGACGCGCTCGGCAGGCCGGGCACCGCGCTGGCGATGACGGTGCTGGAGCTGTGCCGCGGCCGGGTCTGACCGGCTGCCGGGGCCGGGGAACGGCCCCGGCTCCCGGCCCCGGCTCCCGGCCCCGGCTCCCGGTCCGGGACGCCGGACGCCGGGGCGGGAGTACGGCGTGCACCTGCGTTCGGGTGCGCCCTCACCCGTACGGCGCGTGACGCCCGCGGCCGGATCTCGTTGTTCCTCTTGTCCGCGCCAGCCAGGGGCGGACCGCCAAGGAGAAACCACGCGTGGCTCCGCTGGAGCGTGTGACGCGCCCGAGGTGCGTCGTGGGACCTCGCCCCAGCGTGTGTGACCGGTCGGCAGGGGACAGCAGCCCGGTCACCCCAAGAAGCGGTCGGCTCCGGGGACGCCCGGCGCCGACCGCATCCGGTCCGTCCGCACGGACGCCCGCACCCTCCGTCCTCCCGACGCGGCGCTACCCCCCGGCGCCGCACACCGGCGCCGACGCTGCCCTGACGTCGGTGCTGCCCGAAGGGCCCCGCGGCCACTGCCCGCGGGGCCCTTCGTCTGCCCGGGTGCCCGCGTGGAGCCGGGGGAAGCGCGAGGGTGTCACCCGATCACGGAAAGTGACCCACCTCACACCTCGGACCGGTTACCGGGGGACAACCATTCCCAGGGGACACAGGTCATGCATGCGTAACAACGGCCACGTGCGCGCCCCGCGCGCCGGGCCGCGCGGGAACCAGGAGGCCGCTGCACTCGGAGGGGGGTGCAGCGGCCTTCGTCCTGCCGGTGCGCGCCGGGCGGACCGGGTTCCCCCTGGCCCGCGGGCGGCGGCTCAGACGTCCTGCGGCTTCTTCCCCCCGGCCTCCGCCGGGCGGGGAGGCACGGCGGGCATCCCGAGGAAGGGCAGGCGCAGGGCGCCGAAGGCCTCCGCCGGGACCGCGGGGCGCTCCGGCCTCACCGGAGCCAGCCGCACATAGGCCGCACCCTGCTCCGGGCGGGGGTCCGCCTCGCCCTTGTTGGGCCAGAAGGACATCGCCCGCTCGGCCTGGGCCGTGATGGTCAGCGAGGGGTTGACCCCGAGGTTGGCGGAGACCGCCGCCCCGTCGACGACCGAGATGCCGGGGTGCCCGTACAGCCGGTGGTAGGGGTCGATCACGCCGTCCTCGGCGGAGGCGCCGATGGGGCAGCCGCCGAGGAAGTGCGCGGTCAGCGGGGTGCCCATCAGCTCGCCGATGTTGGAGCCGGCGAAGCCGTTGATCTCCTCCGCCAGGAGGGAGGCGGCCCGGGTGGCCTCCGGGATCTGGGTGGGGTTCGGCGCTCCGTGCCCCTGCCGTGCGGTGAGGAGCCCCTTGCCCAGGCCGCCCGGCTTGCGGTACGTGGTCAGCGAGTTGTCCACGGACTGCATGACCAGGCCGATGATGGACCGCTCCGACCAGCGGCGGTTGGACAGCGAGCGCATGGCCAGCCAGGGGTGGCGGGCCACGTTGCCGAGCCAGCCCGCGACCCGGCCCTTGGCGCGGAAGGGCACCTGGAGGATCGTCAGCCCGCCCATGGCGTTGGAACCCCGCCCGTAGCGCACCGGCTCGATGTGGGTGTCGGCATCGGGGTGGATCGAGGAGGTGATCGCCACACCGCGGGTGAAGTCCGCCTTCGCGCCGTGGCGGCTGCGGTAGCGGCGGTCGGTGGTCTGCGCGCCCACCAGGGCCTCGGAGTTGGTGCGGGTCAGCTCTCCCAGGCGGTGGGAGAGGCGGGGCAGCAGGCCGCTGTCCTTCATGCGGTGCAGCAGGGTCTGGGTGCCGTAGGTGCCGGCGGCGATCACGACCCGCCGGGCGGTGTAGGTGCGCCCCGCGCCCCTGCGCCGCTTGTCGCTGGGCACCGTGCGGACGGCGAAGCCGCCGCGGGAGTCCTCGGTGACCGCGACGGCCGTGGTCATCGGGTGGACCGCGGCACCGGCCCGCTCCGCCAGGTGGAGGTAGTTCTCGTTGAGGGTGTTCTTCGCACCGTGGCGGCAGCCGGTCATGCACTCGCCGCACTGGGTGCAGGGCCTGCGCGAGGGGCCCGCGCCGCCGAAGTAGGGGTCGGGCACCTCGCGCCCCGGCCGGGCCGTGCAGGCGCCGTCGGCGTCCTGGCCGTCACCGAAGAACACGCCGACCGGGGCCATGTGGAAGGTGTCGCCCACGCCCATGGCCTGTGCGGTCGCCTTCAGATGGACGTCGGAGGGGGTCATCGTCGGGTTGAGGCGGACGCCCAGCATCCGCTTGGCCTGGTCGTAGTAGGGCCCGAGTTCGTCCTGCCAGTCGGTGATGGCCCCCCACTGGGGGTCCCGGAAGAACGCGGTGGGCGGCACGTAGAGCGTGTTGGCGTAGTTGAGGGAGCCGCCGCCCACCCCCGCGCCGGCCAGCACCATCACCTTGCCGAGCAGGTGGATGCGCTGGATGCCGAAGAGGCCCAGCGCGGGGGCCCACAGGTAGTTGCGCAGGTCCCAGGAGCTGCGGGGCAGGGTCTCGCGGGTGAAGCGGCGGCCCGCCTCCAGGACGCCGACCCGGTAGCCCTTCTCCGTGAGGCGGAGCGCGGAGACCGAACCGCCGAAGCCGGAGCCCACCACCAGCACGTCGTAGTCGTAGGGGCCGTCGCCCGCGTCCTGTTCTCGGGCAGGGGGTACCTCGGACATGGCTCTCCTCGTCGGCTCTCTTCGGGCGTGCGGGGCGGTTCGGGTCGGTTCGGGGCGGCGGGGGCGGGGGCGGCCGGCCGGGGGCGGGTCGGCCGGGGCAGCGCCGGCCGGGGGCGGGTCGGCCGGGGCAGCCGTCAGCGCAGGCGCAGCGCCTTCATGGCCCGGAGACCGGTGCTCATCAGCGCGGCGTACCTCTCGTCGTCCATCCCGAAGGACGGCGCCAGGGGGAGCACCCGCTGCTGGGCGACGGTCTGGGCCTCCGTGTACTTGAGGATGCCCTCGGAGCCGTGGCGGCGGCCGAGGCCGGAGTCCTTCATGCCGCCCATCGGCGCCCGGACGCTGCCGTAGGCGGGTGCGTAGCCCTCGTTGATGTTGACCGTTCCGGTGCGCAGCCGGGCGGCGACGGCGTGGCCGCGCCGTCCGTCGCGGGTCCACACACTCGCGTTGAGGCCGTAGGGCGTGGCGTTGGCCCGGTCGACGGCCTCGTCCTCGTCGGTGAAGCGGTAGAGGGAGACCACCGGGCCGAAGGTCTCCTCCTCGCACACGGCCATCGGCCCGGTCACGCCGTCGAGGATGGTGGGCTCGTAGAAGTAGGGGCCGATGTCGGGTCGGGCGGTGCCGCCCGCGACCAGGGTGGCGCCCGCCGCCACGGCGTCCTCCACGTGCCGGGTGACGGTCTCGAGCTGGCGCGGCCCGACCAGCGAGCCCATGTCCGCCCCGTAGGCCAGGGCGTTGCCGAGCCGCATGGCCCTGGTGCGGGCCGCGAAGCGCTCGGTGAACTCGTCCGCCACCGATGCGTGGACGTACAGCCGCTCGATGGAGATGCACAGCTGGCCGGCCGAGGAGAAGCACGCGCGGACCGCCCCGGCGGCCGCCTTCTCCACGTCGGCGTCGTGGAGGACCAGCATGGCGTTCTTGCCGCCGAGTTCGAGCGAGACGCCGACGAGCCGGTCGGCGGCGCCGCGGGCGACCTCGCGGCCGGTGCGGGTCGAGCCGGTGAAGGAGACGTAGTCGGCGTGCCGCACCAGGGCGGGGCCGACGACGGGGCCCTCGCCGAGGACGACCTGGAAGACCTCCGGGGGAAGCCCCGCCTCGACGAGCAGGTCCCGGGCCCACAGGGCGGTCAGGGCGGTCTCCGTGTCCGGCTTCATGACCAGGGCGTTGCCGGCGACGAAGGCGGGCAGGGCGTCGCCGACGGACAGCTCCAGCGGGTAGTTCCAGGGGGCGATCTGGCCGACCACGCCCCGGGGCTGGCGCAGCTCGGTGGTCTTGGTGAGCACGGGCACCACACCGGTGTGCCGGCGGGGGCGGAGGTAGGCGGGGCCCTTGCGGCCGTAGTGGCGGGCGGCCACGGCGACCGCCAGCACCTCCTCGTGGGCGTGCAGCCGGGCCTTGCCCGTCTCCAGCTGGATGAGGTCCAGCACCTCGGCCTGGCGTTCGAGGAGCAGATCGTGGAAGCGCAGCAGCACGGCGGCGCGGGCGCGGGCCGGCGTGGCCTGCCACGGGCCCTGGGCGGCGCGGGCCCGTACGAAGGCCGCGGCGACGTCCTCGGGGGTGGACTCGGGCAGCTCCGCGAGCCTCTCGCCGGTGAACGGCGCGTGGTTGGCCGTGCTGCCGGAGCCCACGACGTCCTTGGCCAGCCGGGCGACGACCTCGGGCGTCACCACGTCGGCGGCGGTGCGCGCACCGGCCGGGGCCGGTGCGACCGGGTTGGTTCCGGGGCGGGTCGCCGCGGTGGCGGTCGAGGAGGTGGTGGAGAGCGAGTCCGTCATGGGGCGAGACTAGGACGCAATCCCCACTTTGGATACCCGTCGGTAACACGTTTTCGGGGACCCTCGACACCACGCCAGTGATCACTGGCACATAACCCCTGATCAGGGGGTTGTCGCCCCCGGAAGGCCCGCGAGGTCCCTCGCGGAGCGCTGTGGGGGAAGACACCGCATGGGCGAACCCCGCCCGGTGCGGCGCTAGCCCGTGACCCGGTAGGTGGCGGTGGCCTGCCGGTGGATCTCGGTCACCTTCTCCCGCTGGTCCGCCGGGCCGATCACCTGGATGACGTGGTAGCGGTCGCCCACGATCAGCGCCAGGTTGCGCACATAGACCTCACGGCCGGTGCTGTCCTGCCAGGTGAACTGGCCCTCCGCCATGGCCTGGCGGCCCACGTCGATGCGCCGCAGCCCGCTCGCGGTCGCCCAGGAGGAGTCCCTGAAGGGCTGGAGTTCGCGCTCCTTGTCCCGCTGGTAGGCGAGCGGATCGTCGCCGTGCCCGGCCACCGAGTCCCGGCCGGGGACGACGATCAGGGTGAAGTCACCGCCGAGGTAGCGCACCTGGCCCGCGTCGTTGACGGGGCGCCGCTGCCACTCCTCCACGACGGCCAGGCGGAAGCCCTCGGCGTCCTCGCGGAGCACGTACCCGTCCGGGAGGGTGGCGGCCGGGGCGGACGTCTGCGGCTGCTGCGAGCCCGGGGTGGCCTCGGGGGAGCGGCCCGGGTCGGTGCGGTCCGGGCTCGGCTCGGCCTCCGCGGAGGGGCGCTGCCCCGCGCCGTCCGCCTTCGGGGTGCCCGACCGGTCGCCGGACGCGGGCATGAAGTAGTACGCGTAGGCGACCGCGGCCGCCAGCGCCAGGAGCACCGCCAGGAGCAGGGTGCGGCCCAGCGCCCGCGGCTTCCGGCCACCGCGGGTGCCGGGCCCGGGCAGGGGGTCGTCGAAGCGGTCGGCCGCGTCGAAGCGCTCACGGGACGCGGGAGGCCGGGAGGCCGGACCCCGGGACTTCCGGTGGCGGTGGCGGCCCGCCTCCCGCGCACCGAAGCGCCGTCGGCGCACCAGCTCGCCGCGGCGGCGCACGATGGGCAGCAGCGTCGGGTCGACCGGCCCGGAGGGCACCGACACCAGGCCGTGGCCGACCTCCGGTTCGGGCGCCGACCGGACCAGGGAGCGGAGCCAGCCGTTCAGCTCCTCGCACTCGGGCCGCTCCATGGGGTCCTGGCGCAGCAGGGACTCCACGACCGGCCGCAGCGGCCCGCACTCCTCGGCGAAGGCGGGCGGCTCCGCGCACACCATCTGCACCAGCTCGGCGGCGTTGTCCTCGGGGTAGGGGGCGTGGCCCTGCACCGCGCGGTAGAGCAGCGCACCGAGCGCCCAGAGGTCGGTGGCCGGGCCGACCGGCGCCGCAAGCTGCCAGTTCTCGTGCACGGGACCGGCCTGCTCGGGAGCCCAGCGCTCGGTCACGGCGCCGACGACCGTGATCCGGGCCTGCCGGGCCCGCTCGGCGGCCAGCGGCGTGGTCGGGCCGCGGAAGGACTCGGCCCGGGCGCCCGCCGTCTCCTCGTCCCATCGGGGGGCACCGGCGGCCGGGGCGGGTTCCCCGGTGGCGGGGCGGCGCTGGGCGTCGGCCCGCAGGGCGTCGGCGCCGCCGCTCCAGCCGCCGGCGGTGCCGCGGTGGGCGGGCAGGGCCGGGCGCGGCTGCGGCGACGCACGCTCCGCCGCGCGGCGACGCACCCCGTAGGGATCGTCCCGGTAGGCGTCGGAGGGGGCGGAGGGGCGCCTGGCGGGCAGCCCGCCGCCCCCGGCCGGGAGCGGGCCGGGGCCCTCGCGGCCGGGCGGGGGCGCGTCGTGCCAGGTGCCGGCGAGACGGGCCCGGCCGGGGCCGTCGGCGTCCCCCGGGCCCTCGCCGCCGGGAAGCTCCCCGGCGGTGCGGCCGTCCCCGGCGTCCGGTGCGCTCCCGGCGGGTCGGGCGGCGTCGGGGCCGTGGGCCCCGAAGCCGCCGCGGGCGGGGCCCTCGGCGGCCTCCGGCTGCGGGCGGCCTTCCCCCTGCCCGGGCTCCGCGAGCCGCTCGCCGTCCCGTGGCCGGGCCGCGGCGCGGGCACCGGCCCGGTAGGCGGCGATGGCCCCGGCCCCGGCGGCCCGTCCGTCGGGCGGGGCGGCCTGCTCGAAGCCGGACTCCCGCGGGAGCGCGGGCAGGTCCCGGGCCGGACGCCCCGGGGCGGGCACCGCCAGGCCGTGGCGGGCCGCCGGGGCGAGCGCCGCGGGGCCGCCCGGGGAACCCTCGGTGTACGAGGTGGTGCCGTAGGCGGTGCCGGCGGACGGGCCGCGGGGCCCGGCGGAGCCGCCGCCGGGGAGCGCGGGCGCGTCCTCGTCCGGCCGCCGCTCGGGCACCGGCTCGTACCCGCACAGGGCCTCCTCCGCGGCACCGGAGGCCAGCCCGGTCAGCACCACGCGGCCGTCCTCGCACACCAGCACCGTGCGCACGGTGATGTTCCGGTGGGTCCAGCCGTGGGCGTGCAGCACCCGGAGTGCGGTCAGGACGTCGGAGGCCACCTCCGCGGCGCGGTAGGGGGTGAGGGGCCGCTCCGCCAGCAGCGCGGCCAGCGGCCGGGCCGCCACGACCTCGCTCACGATCCACAGCGACCCGTCCTCGGCGAACACGTCGAAGACCTGGTCCAGCCGGGGGTGGTCGGGGATCCGCGCAGCCGCCTGCGCGGCCTCGACGGCGCGGAGCACCGCCGGGTCGGTGGGCCGCAGCGTGGCCCGGCCGTGCGCCCGGCGCGGCACGGCGGCCCCGGCCAGGCCGTCGCCGTCCATCACCTCGGCCTCGACGACCTCGGGCAGCGGCACCTGCCGCACGAGCACTTCGTGGCCGCTGTAGGTGTCGAAGGCGCGGGTCTCGGCGAGTTCGCCTTCCTCCGAGGACTCCGAGGGCAGACGGTAGCGGTCGGCGAGCACCCGTCCCGCGTACTCCTCCACGACGCCTCCCCGCAGCGCGCTGTCCCCCGGCCGGTCCGCGATCACCGCACCGAACCGTCATATCCGGTCGGCGGGCGGCTCCTTGTGGCGGTATACCGTCCGCGAGGTCTCACGATACGTGCCCCGACTCACTCCTTGGGGCTGAACGTGGCGAACGCCGTGCGGCGCAGGGTCGTGCAGGCCTCGCCGTCCCACTCGCTCGCCTTGCAGGTGATCATGATGGCGTAGCCCCGGCGGGCGTCCACCTTGAAGCCCCTGTTGAGTATCCGTACCCGCTGGCCGTTCTCGTTGCGCTCGAACTCCCAGTCGGCGACGGTCGGGTAGCCGTTGTACTCGACCCGGGTGATGCCGATGTGCCGGTAGCCGTTGCTGGTGGCGCTGACGCCGGCGACGGCGGCGGCCCAGGCGGCGTGCGCGTCGTCCCTGGGGCTGTCGGTGAAGTCGACCTGGACCCGGGGCACTCCCCCGTCCACGCTGAACTTGGCGCCCGAGTTGCGGCCCGCGATGCCGGTGAAGTGGAAATCCCGGGGCATGGCCACGGTGAAGCGGAACTGCTCGTTGGAGACGGCCGCGTACCCCTCGGGCAGCGCCCCGGCTCCGCCGGTGCCGCCGCCCGTGCCGCCGTCGTCCTCGGAGGCGTCGTCGTCGCCGTCCGCCTCGTCCTCGGTGCCGCCGGGTGCGGTGCCGCCCGTGCCGCCGTCCTGGTCGGGCTGCCGGACGCTGCCGGGGTCGGCGGCGCCGTCCGGCTCTCCGCCCGCGGAGCCCTCGGCGCCCGCGGCCGCGGTACCGGCCGAGGCCGTCCCGGTGCCCGTGCCCGGGGTGGAGCCCTTGGCACCGTTGTCGTCCCCGCCGTTGAGGGCGAGCACGAGGACGGTGGACAGCACGGCGAGTGCGGCCACCACAGCGATGATCACCAGTGTGCGGCGGGGCACCACGTCCGTGAGCGGGGCGCGCACCGGCGCGGGGCGCCGTCCGCCCGGGGCGGCGGGCACGGCAGCCCGCTCCCCGGAGGGGCCCTGCTCCGGGGTGCGCTTCTCGGCCGTGGCGGCGGCCGCCGCGTTGCGCACGGAGCGCAGGGCGCCGCGCACCCGGGCCGCGGCGGCAGGGTCCTTGGGCTGGGCGAGGGGACGCGGGGCGGTGGCGGGCGGCGGCGGGGGGGAGGCGGGCAGCGGTATGACCCGGGTCTGCTCGGGCGGGGCGGCGGCGTGGCCGTCGGCCTCCTCCGGGGCGTTCACCACCCGGGTCAGCAGGGCGCGGGCACCGGCGTCGTCGAGCCGCTGGGCGGGGTCCTTGGCGAGCAGGCCGTAGACGACGTCCGTGAGGGGGCCCGCGTTCTTCGGGGGGTCGAGCGGTTCGGTCATCACTGCGGTGAGCGTGGCGATGGCCGACCCCTTGTCGTAGGGCGGGCTGCCCTCGACGGCGGCGTAGAGCAGGCCGCCGAGGGACCAGAGGTCGGCGGCGGGGCCGGGCTTGTGCCCCCGCGCCCGCTCGGGCGAGATGTAGGAGGGGGCGCCGACGAGCATGCCGGTCGAGGTGAGGGAGGGGTCGCCCTCGACCTGCGCGATGCCGAAGTCGGTGAGGACGACGCGGTCGTCCTTGCCGATGAGCACGTTGGAGGGCTTGACGTCCCGGTGCAGGATGCCCTCGCGGTGGGCGGAGCGCAGTACGTCGAGGACGGCGAGTCCGACCTCGGCCGCGCGACGGGGGGTCAGTACGCCGTCCTCGCGGATGACCTCGGCCAGGGACTTGCCCTCGACCAGCTCCATCACGATCCACGGGCGGTCGTCCTCGTCGACCACGTCGAAGACGGTGACGGCGCTGTTGTTGCGGATCCTGGCGATGGCCTTGGCCTCGCGCAGGGTCCGGGTGATGAGGCGGCGCTTCTCCTCCTCGTCGATGGCGTTGGGGAAGCGCAGTTCCTTGACGGCGACCGTCCGGCCGAGGGTCTCGTCCACGGCGCGCCAGACGGTGCCCATGCCGCCGCGGCCGAGGACCCCGCCGAGGCGGTAGCGCCGTGCGAGAAGGCGGCCTTCGGCGGTGGCGGGCGCGCTCGCGCCGCCGGTGGGGAGGGAGCCCGTGGCGCCGCGTGCCGCCGCTTCGGCCCCGGACGCCTCCGCGGCGGGCCGCTTGCCGTGCGCACCCGTGCCCGGCGCGTCCTCGGCGGGGACGTCCCCGGCCGGCACCTCTCCGCCCGGAGCGCCGTCGTCGGACGCGTCCTCGTCGGGCGCGTCCCCGGCGGGCACGCCGGCGGCCGGCCCGTCACCTGCTCCGGGCCCGGCCGGCGCCGCAGCGGACTCCGCCGGGCGGCCCGCCCCGGCCCGCTCGGTCGGGTCCGCGCCGGAAGTACCCTCCGCGGCCGGGTCCTCGGCGGGGGCGGCCCCGCCCGGGGACGTCCCGTGCGCCCGTTCGCCGCCGGGTGCCTCCTCGGCGTCCGCGGCCCCGGGGCCCGGAGCGCTCCCGGCATCGTCCTGTGCGCCCTTGCGCGCGGTGCCGTTCGGCCCGGCCGCGCCCGCGGTGTCCGCCGGGGGGCCCTCTCCGGCCTCGGGCCCGGCGCCGCCCGCGGACGCGCGCCCCGCACCCGGTGCCGGACGGCCTCCGGAACCCTCGGCCGGCGCGGACCCCACCGGCTCCCCGGCATTCCGCGCCTCGTCCACCGCCCGGTCGCTCCGTGTCGCCGTCACGGTACCCACCCCCGACTCGCCCTCAGGAGCCGTCGCGCTCCCGGTGCCCGGCGCACCGGAGACCGCGGCCCCGCTTTTCTCGTCACGCTCCGTGGACACCGCGGACGAGCGCTGTCCGGGGATCGCACCGGCCGGGCCGAAGCCGCTGCCGGGCGCGCCGGACGCACCCTCACCGCCGGCGGATTCCTCACCCCTGCCTGCGGTTTCGGCCGTCACGGCCTCGTTCCGCCGGGACTCCCGCGACTGCTCAGCCTCCGACATGCGTCCCCTCTGCGATCCTGATCTTCGCCCGCGCCGCCCACGCGCGCGAGGCGGGTAACCCGCCCTGGCAGAGCGACCATTGTCCCTCACTCGGGGACCGCACGTGCTCCCGGGGGCCGCCCGGTCCCGGCCTCCTACGCCCCCGCCATGCCGCTACACGGCGTGTCGGCGGCCCTCGCGCTGGTCGGGACGGCGAGGGGCGGGGCGTGCGCCCGCCCAACCCTCCTCACCCCGGGGCGGGTTGGGCGGACGGGAGGAGACGGCGGCCCCGCGGAGGGCGGCGCGGGCGCCCGACGGGAGGTGGAAGCCTGCCCGGGACCCCGGCACAGGCGCTCACAGCGGCACGATGTCCGGCGCCCCCAAGCGTGCCGCGTCGGCGGTGAGGTCGTCGGGCTGGCGCTGCGACTCCCGCTCGGCCTCGACCCGCTTCTCGTAGTGCTCCACCTCCTTGTCGATCTGCTCCGGCCCCCACCCGAGCACCGGGGCCATCAGCCGCGCGCACTCCCGGGCGCAGCGCGTGCCGCGGTCGAAGGTCTCGATGGAGATGCGGGTGCGCCGGGTCAGCACGTCGTCCAGATGGCGGGCGCCCTCGTGCGAGGCGGCGTAGACGACCTCCGCCCGGAGGTAGTCGTCCGCTCCGGTGAGCGGTTCCCCGAGGGAGGGGTCCTCGGCGACCAGGGCGAGCAGTTCCTCCGTCAGGGCGCCGTAGCGGTGGAGGAGATGCTCCACCCGGACGACGTGGAGACCGGTGCGCGCGGCGATCCGGGCCCGGGCGTTCCACACGGCGTGGTAGCCCTCGGCGCCGATGAGCGGGGTGTCCTCGGTGACGCAGGCCGCGACACGCTGGTCCAGGCCGTGGACGGCCGCGTCCACCGCGTCCTTGGCCATCACCCGGTAGGTCGTGTACTTGCCGCCCGCCACGACCACCAGGCCCGGGACGGGATGGGCCACGGTGTGCTCGCGCGAGAGCTTGCTCGTGGCGTCCGACTCACCGGCCAGCAGGGGGCGCAGCCCGGCGTAGACGCCCTGGACGTCGTCGCGGGTGAGAGGCACCGCCAGCACGGAGTTGACCTGCTCCAGCAGGTAGTCGATGTCGGCGCTGGACGCCGCCGGATGGGCCTTGTCCAGATCCCAGTCGGTGTCGGTGGTGCCCACGATCCAGTGACGGCCCCAGGGGATGACGAAGAGCACCGAGGTCTCGGTGCGGAGGATCAGACCGGAGGTGGAGTGGATGCGGTCCTTGGGGACGACCAGGTGGATGCCCTTGGAGGCCCGCACGTGGAACTGCCCGCGCTCGCCGATGAGCGCCTGGGTGTCGTCCGTCCACACGCCCGTCGCGTTGACGACCTGGCGGGCGCGGACCTCGTAGGTGCCGCCGCCCTCGACGTCCTCCACCCGGGCGCCGACGACCCGCTCGCCCTCGCGCAGGAAGCCCACCACGCGCGCCCGGCTGGCGACATGCGCGCCGTAGGAGGCCGCGGTGCGCACGAGGGCGGTGACGAAGCGGGCGTCGTCCGTCTGGGCGTCGTAGTACTGGAGGGCGCCGACCAGGGCGTCGCGGCGCAGCGCGGGCGCGGCCCGCAGCGCACGGCGCCGCGAGAGGTGGCGGTGGAGGGGCAGGCCCCGGCCGCGGCCCGAGGAGACCGACATCGCGTCGTAGAGGGCCACGCCCGAGCCCGCGTACCACCGCTCCCAGCCGCGGTGGCGCAGCGGGTAGAGGAAGGGCACCGGCCTGACGAGGTGCGGGGCGAGGCGGTCCAGCAGCAGCCCGCGCTCCTTCAGCGCCTCCCGGACGAGGGCGAAGTCCAGCATCTCCAGATAGCGCAGACCTCCGTGGATCAGCTTGCTCGAACGGCTTGACGTGCCCGAGGCCCAGTCGCGCGCCTCCACGAGGGCGGTCGACAGACCGCGTGTCGCCGCGTCCAGTGCCGTGCCCGCGCCGACCACGCCCGCACCCACGACCAGGACGTCCAGTTCGTGCTCGGCCATCGCGGCGAGTGCCTCGGCACGCTGGCCGGGTCCCAGTGTCGCTGTCCTCACTGCTGCCTCCCGTCGCCCCCGTCGGTTGCCGCGCTCGGCATCCCACAGTCGATTCTGTCCCCGCTCGCCGGGTTCAGCCACCGCCTGTGGATAACACCCCGTTAGCCACGCGCTCCCAATGCGACAGAACGGTCATATTTACGCCTAGTCTGACATTGCATCCCCCTGTTTCGCCCACAGGGATTGCACAAGGAGTCCCCTCCGGCTATGGGAAGGACGGACCACGCCATGCCCGCAGATCTCGCCGTCATCGGTCTCGGCCACCTCGGTCTCCCCCTCGCCCAGGCCGCCGTCGCCGCCGGGGTGGAGACCGTCGGCTACGACCCGCGGCCGCGCGGCCCGGGGGGCGGCCACCCCGAACCCGCCGCCGGCGTCACCGCAGCCGACGTGCGCCGGATGCTCTCGGCGGGCTTCCGCACCGTGGACGACCCGGCGGAGCTGGGCCGGGTCCGCACCGCCGTCGTCTGCTCCCCCACCCCGCCGGGCCCCGACGGCACCCCCGACCTCACCGCCCTCACCGGCGCCGCCCGGGTCCTGGCCTCCCGGCTGCGCCCGCACACCACGGTCATCCTGGAGTCCGCGGTGCCGCCCGGCACCACGGACGGAGTACTGCGACCGCTCCTGGAGGACGGCTCCGGGCTGCGCGCCGGACGGGACTTCCACCTCGCGCACTCCCCCAGCCGCACCGACCCGGGCACCCGGGACCGCGGCTACGCCACCACCCCCAAGGTCATCGGCGGGCTCACCCCGGCCTGCACGGAGTCCGCGGCCGCGTTCTACGGGCGCCTCACCGACAAGGTGGTCCGCGCCCGCGGGCTGCGCGAGGCGGAGACCGTGAAGGTGCTGGAGACCAACTTCCGGCACGTCAACATCGCCCTGGTCAACGAGATGGCGGTGCTCTGCCACGACCTCGGCATCGACCTCTGGGACGTCATCCGCTGCGCCGAGACCAAGCCCTTCGGCTTCCAGGCGTTCCGTCCCGGACCCGGCGTCGGGGGCCACGGCACCCCCCTCGACCCCGGCCCGGCGCCCGGGCGGGGACTGCGGATGGTGGGTCTGGCCGCCGACATCAACACCCGGATGCCGCGCTATGTCATCCAGCGCTGCGCCACCCTCCTCAACGAGCACGGCAAGTCCGCCCGGGGTGCGCGGGTGCTGCTGCTGGGGGTGACGTACAAGCCCGACCTGGCCGACCTCCAGGGCTCCCCCGCCGCCGAGGTCGCCTGCCGGCTGAGGGACATGGGCGCCCAGGTCAGCTACCACGACCCGCATGTGCCCGACTGGCGGGTGCGGGAGGTCCCCGTCCCGCGGGCGGACTCGCTCTACGAGGCCGCGGCCCGCGCGGACCTGACGGTGCTGCTGCAGAACCACCGCACCTACGACCTGCAGGGACTGGCCGTGAAGGCCCAACTCCTGCTGGACACGCGGGGGGCGACGCCCGTCGGCGCGGCGCACCGGCTGTGACAGCGGCGGGAGGGCGGCGGGACGGCCGCACAACGGTCGGGTAACCGAGAGGCGTGGCGTCCGGGCGGACTGCTAGTGTCCGGACCGCTCGCACGTCCGTGCGACGAACGTCATACCTCCAGGGGGAACTTCCACATGACCCAGCCCGTACCGCCGCCGTCGGGGAACCCGTTCGCCCAGGGTCCGCAGGGCGCCCAGGGTCCGCAGGGCGTTCCGTACGCTCCGCCCCCGCCGCCCGCCCCGGCCCGGGAGAACCTGGGTCTCGGCCTGCTCGTCGCCCTCGCCGCCGCGCTGGTCCTGGCGGGCGCCTACGGCGCGCTCGCCGGCTCCATCGAGCGGGAGGTCGGCTACGCGGCCGTCGCGGTGGGCTTCCTGATCGGCTTCGCCTCGGCCAAGGTGGGCGGCCGGAACCCGGTCCTCCCGATCGCCTCCGCGGTGCTCGCCGTCGGTGCGGTCTACCTCGGGCAGCTGGTCGGCATCGCCGTCGTGGGCAGCAAGGAGCTGTCCGTCCCCTTCCTGGATCTCTTCCTGGAGTTCGACCTGCTGACGAAGGTATGGAGCGAGAGCGCGGAGGCCATGACCTACGTCTTCCTCGGGATCGGCGCGCTCACCGCGTTCGCCGGCGCCCGGAAGGCCAACGCCTGAGGCACCACGGCGCCCGCGCGAGCGGCGCACGGAACGAGGGCCGGGCACCCCCTGCGGGGTGCCCGGCCCTCGGCGTGCGGCCTTCGGCGCTCGGCGCTCGGCGCTCCGTCAGCGACGGTGCTGCGAGTCCGCCACGGTCACCTCGACGCGCTGGAACTCCTTGAGCTCGCTGTAGCCGGTGGTGGCCATCGCCCGGCGCAGCGCCCCGAAGAAGTTCATGGAGCCGTCGGGGCTGTGCGAGGGGCCCGCCAGGACCTCCTCCGTGGTGCCGACGATGCCCAGGTCGACCAGCTTGCCGCGCGGCACGTCCTCGTGGACGGCCTCCATGCCCCAGTGGCGGCCCCTGCCCGGGGCGTCCGTGGCGCGGGCCAGCGGGGAGCCGATCATCACGGCGTCCGCACCGCAGGCCACAGCCTTGGGCAGGTCGCCCGACCAGCCCACACCGCCGTCGGCGATGACATGGACGTACCGGCCGCCGGACTCGTCCATGTAGTCGCGGCGGGCGGCCGCGACGTCGGCCACGGCGGTCGCCATCGGGACCTGGATGCCCAGCACGTTGCGGGTGGTGTGCGCGGCACCGCCGCCGAAGCCGACCAGGACCCCCGCGGCGCCGGTGCGCATCAGGTGGAGCGCGGCCGTGTAGGTGGCGCAGCCGCCGACGATGACGGGCACGTCCAGCTCGTAGATGAACTGCTTGAGGTTGAGCGGTTCGGCCGCCCCCGACACGTGCTCGGCGGAGACCGTGGTGCCGCGGATGACGAAGATGTCCACCCCGGCGTCGACCACGGCCTTGGAGAACTGCGCGGTGCGCTGCGGGGAGAGTGCGGCGGCGGTGACGACACCGGCGTCGCGCACCTCCTTGATCCGCTGCCCGATCAGCTCCTCCTTGATCGGAGCGGCGTAGATCTCCTGGAGGCGGCGGGTGGCCTGCTCCGGGGCCAGCTCCGCGATCTCGTCGAGCAGCGGCTGCGGGTCCTCGTAACGGGTCCACAGGCCCTCGAGGTTCAGTACGCCCAGGCCGCCCATCTCACCGATGCGGATCGCGGTCCGGGGGGAGACGACCGAGTCCATCGGGGCGGCCAGGAACGGCAGGTCGAAGCGGTAGGCGTCGATCTGCCAGGCGATCGAGACCTCCTTCGGGTCCCGCGTGCGGCGACTGGGCACGACGGCGATGTCATCGAACGCGTACGCCCGGCGGCCGCGCTTGCCGCGCCCGATCTCGATCTCAGTCACGTGTGTGGCCTTTCCCTCTACGTCTGGCGCTACCAGTATCCCCGACATGGCGCGGGGCGGCCCCGGCGCCCGGCCACCCGTGGTGTCCGCGCTCCCGGGACCGCCCCTGCGGTGCCGTGCGGTGCGTGCGGGCGCCGGAGCCCCCGCGCCGCGCCTACGTCCTGCTGTAGTTCGGCGCCTCGACCGTCATCTGGATGTCGTGCGGGTGGCTCTCCTTGAGGCCCGCCGAGGTGATCCGGACGAAGCGGCCGTTGTCCTGGAGCTCGGGGACCGTCCGGCCGCCCACGTAGAACATCGACTGGCGCAGGCCTCCGACCAGCTGGTGCACCACCGCGGAGAGCGGTCCGCGGTAGGGGACCTGGCCCTCGATGCCCTCGGGGACCAGCTTCTCGTCCGAGGCGACGCCCTCCTGGAAGTAGCGGTCCTTGGAGAAGGAGCGCTGGTCGCCGCGGGACTGCATGGCGCCGAGGGAGCCCATGCCCCGGTAGGACTTGAACTGCTTGCCGTTGATGAACAGCAGCTCGCCCGGGGACTCCTCGCAGCCGGCGAGCAGCGAGCCGAGCATCACCGTGTCCGCGCCCGCGACGAGCGCCTTGGCGATGTCGCCCGAGTACTGCAGGCCGCCGTCGCCGATGACCGGCACCCCGGCCGACTTGGCGGCCAGTGCCGCCTCGTAGATCGCGGTGACCTGCGGGACGCCGATACCGGCGACCACGCGGGTGGTGCAGATGGAGCCGGGGCCGACGCCGACCTTGATGCCGTCCGCACCCGCGTCGATGAGCGACTGGGCGCCGTCGCGGGTGGCGACGTTGCCGCCGATGACGTCCACGGAGGCGTTGGACTTGATCTTGGCGATCATGTCCCCGACGAGCTTGGAGTGGCCGTGCGCGGTGTCCACGACGATGAAGTCGACACCCGCCTCGATCAGGGCCTGGGCACGCTCGAAGGCGTCGCCCGCGACACCGACCGCCGCGCCGACGAGCAGCCGCCCGTCCTTGTCCTTGGCTGCGTTCGGGTACTTCTCCGCCTTGACGAAGTCCTTGACCGTGATCAGGCCCTTGAGGACGCCCGCGTCGTCGACCAGCGGCAGCTTCTCGATCTTGTGGCGGCGCAGCAGCTCCATCGCGTCCACGCCGGAGATGCCCACCTTGCCGGTGACCAGCGGCATCGGCGTCATGACCTCGCGCACCTGGCGGGAGCGGTCCGATTCGAAGGCCATGTCGCGGTTGGTGACGATGCCGAGCAGCTTGCCCGCCGCGTCGGTGACCGGCACGCCGCTGATGCGGAACTTGGCGCAGAGGCGGTCGGCGTCGGCGAGCGTGGCGTCCGGGTGCACGGTGATCGGGTCGGAGACCATGCCGGACTCGGAGCGCTTGACCAGGTCGACCTGGTTGGCCTGGTCGGCGATGGAGAGGTTGCGGTGCAGCACGCCCGCGCCGCCCTGGCGCGCCATGGCGATGGCCATCCGGGCCTCGGTCACCTTGTCCATGGCGGCGGACAGCAGCGGGATGTTCACCCGCACGTTCTTCGAGAGATACGAGGAGGTGTCGATCTGGTCGGGGGCCATGTCGGAGGCCCCCGGCAGCAGCAGCACATCGTCGTAGGTCAGCCCGAGTGTCGCGAATTTCTCGGGCACTCCGTCGACGTTGGTCATGACACCTTCCCCAATGGCCTTGATCGGTGCGGATGTCCATGCTAACGGGCTCCGCGGCGGTCTCATTCCACGATCAGCGTCGATCACCCGCTTCGTAGCTTCGTACGTGGTGACGGCGCGGACGGTTCACTGCCCCGCGAGCGCCCTCAGACGGCTGAGCGCACGGTGCTGGGCGACCCGGACGGCGCCCGGCGACATCCCGAGCATCTGGCCGGTCTCCTCGGCCGTCAGACCGACGGCGACGCGCAGCACCAGCAGCTCGCGCTGGTTCTCGGGGAGGTTGGCCAGGAGCCGCCGCGCCCACTCCGCGTCGTCGCTGAGCAGGGCACGCTCCTCGGGACCGAGCGAGGTGTCGGGGCGCTCCGGCATCTCGTCGGAGGGGACGGCGGTGGACCCCGGGTGGCGCATCGCGGCCCGCTGGAGGTCGGCGACCTTGTGCGAGGCGATGGCGAAGACGAACGCCTCGAAGGGGCGACCGGTGTCCTTGTAGCGCGGCAGGGCCATCAGCACCGCCACGCAGACCTCCTGCGCGAGGTCGTCGGCGAAGTGACGGGCGTCACCCGGGAGCCGGCTCAACCGGGACCGGCAGAAGCGCAGCGCCAGCGGGTGGACATGCGCGAGCAGGTCGTGCGTGGCCTGCTCGTCGCCGTCGACGGCACTCTGGACGAGCGCTCCGATGGCCCCCCGGGCGCCCGCCGCCTCGTCGTCACGCATCGGTCCATGGTGCCTTGGCGGCGGCGCGTCCGCGGCGGCACGTCCCATGTTGTGCACCGAAGCGTTATGAGCAGGCGCGCCGGAACTCATCTCCTGCGCCCTCCCCTTCCGCTCGACCGAATCGTCCCCGAGGAACTCCACACCTCAAGGATGCGGCATCGCGCGGGAAACGGATGCCCTCGGGCATCCGTCACCCCCGTCGGGACCCTCTCAGCGGACCAGACCCCAGCGGAATCCGAGTGCGACGGCGTGCGCCCGGTCCGATGCGCCGAGCTTCTTGAACAGCCGCCGGGCGTGCGTCTTGACCGTGTCCTCGGAGAGGAAGAGCTCGCGTCCGATCTCGGCGTTGGACCGGCCGTGGCTCATCCCCTCCAGCACCTGGATCTCGCGCGCGGTCAGCGTCGGGGCAGCCCCCATCTCGGCCGAGCGCAGGCGGCGGGGGGCGAGCCGCCAGGTCGGGTCGGCCAGCGCCTGGGTGACCGTGGCACGGAGCTCGGCGCGCGAGGCGTCCTTGTGGAGATAGCCGCGCGCCCCCGCGGCGACCGCGAGCGCCACGCCGTCGAGGTCCTCGGCGACGGTGAGCATGATGATCCGGGCACCGGGGTCCGCCGAGAGCAGGCGGCGCACGGTTTCGACACCCCCCAGACCGGGCATGCGCACGTCCATCAGAATGAGGTCCGAGCGATCCGCACCCCAGCGGCGGAGGACTTCCTCGCCGTTGGCCGCGGTCGTCACACGCTCGACGCCGGGCACGGTCGCGACCGCGCGGCGGAGCGCCTCTCGGGCAAGCGGGGAGTCGTCGCAGACGAGGACGGACGTCATGACTGACCTCCGTGGCTCTCGCAGCTGATGCGCGTCACCTTGAGCCTCCAGGCTGGGTACGTATCTTCACCTGTGCGGTTGAACGCTGTCGGACATGTGCCCGAGAGCTTCTTCTTTCAACCGCCTCTGCACTCTCAACGATGGTCACTCGAAAGAGTTACGGCCGGGACCCGACTCTTCGGCACCCTGCGTGAGCACGCCTCCACAGAGGGAAGCTCCGCAGGTCACCTGGGGTCCCGCGAGAGATAGTGCCCCATTCAGACGGTTTTCTTCCCATTGACTGGTGTCTTTGGCTAGATTCGCAATGAGTCATATTTACATCTACTTACACAGGAGATGTACGGTCGTTGGCACAGCGCGGGACGCTGATCCGGGCAAGCACCGGCCCGTGGCCCCGCCCGCTCCCAGCGGTCCTGTTCCACCCAGGACCTCCACCCAGCACGGTTTCAAGGGGACATGCGCTATGGCAGATTTCTCTCGCCTTCCCGGACCCAACGCCGATCTGTGGGACTGGCAGCTCCTCGCGGCGTGCCGCGGAGTCGACAGCTCTCTCTTCTTCCACCCCGAGGGCGAGCGCGGAGCAGCGCGGAGCGCGCGCGAGAACTCGGCGAAGGAGGTCTGCATGCGGTGCCCGGTGCGGGCCCAGTGCGCCGCGCACGCCCTCGCGGTCCGCGAACCCTACGGAGTGTGGGGCGGGCTGACCGAGGACGAGCGCGAGGAGCTGATGGGGCGCGCACGGCACCGCCTGGTACCGGCGGCCAGCGCGGGCGGCTCGGGCCACGGCTGACGGCGGAAGGCCGCCCACGATCGAAGAAACGTTCCTGCGCCCCCGGCGGGCGGGCGCGGCGTGACCCCGGTGCCGCCCGGGGCGCCGGGCGGGCGCACCCCGGCGCGCGCCCGGCCGGGCTCAGCGCACCGCGGCGAGGGCGAGATGGTCCAGGGTGGCGGCGACGGCGGGCACCTGGGAGAGGTCCGGGAGGGTGAGCGCCACGATCTCCCGGCGCACCGGCGGATCCACGGCGACCGTCCGCACCCCCTGCGGACGCACCGACTCCAGGGCCAGCTCCGGCAGCACCGCCACGCCGAGCCCGGCGCGGACCAGACCGATCACGGCCGGGTAGTCGTCGGTGGCGAAGTCGATCCGGGGGGCGAAGCCCGCGTCCTCGCAGACGTCGACGAGCTGCCTGCGGCAGCGCGGGCACCCGGCGATCCACGGCTCCTCGGCCAGGTCCCCGATGGCCACCGTGCCCGCGCCGGCCAGCCGGTGGCCCTCCGGCACGAGGCCCACCAGCCGGTCGGTCAGCAGCGGCCGGACGGCGAGGTCGTCCCACTCCGCCCCCGCGCCCCCGTACCGGAAGGCCAGGGCCACGTCGCAGTCGCCCTCCCGCAGCATCTCGACGGACCGGGGCGGTTCGGCGTCCACGAGGGAGACCCGGGTGCCGGGGTGGGCGGCACGCAGGGCCGCCAGCGCGGCGGGGACCAGCGTGGAGCTGCCGCTGGGGAAGGACACCAGCCGCACCCGGCCCGCGCGCAGTCCGGCGATGGCGGCGACCTCCTCCTCGGCGGCGGTCAGTCCGGCGAGGATCCCGGCCGCGTGGCGCACCAGCACCTCGCCCGCCTGCGTCAGGCGCATCTCGCGCCCGGTGCGGACCAGCAGCGGCGTGCCGGCGGACGCCTCCAGAGCCTTCATCTGCTGGCTCACCGCGGGCTGGGTGCACCCGAGTTCGCGGGCCGCGGCGGAGAAGGAGCCGGTGGCGGCCACGGCGCGCAGAACGCGGAGATGACGGGCTTCGATCATCCGACCATCATAAGTGGTGCTTGGGGCGACGCGAGGTTGAGCGGCCTTCGCTTTGGGATGCTCGGCTAACGTCTCCGGCATGAAGCTCCTCAGCGTGAACACCGGACGGGCCGAGGCCGTCCCGTACACCACCGCGGCCACGGGAACCACCGGCATCGACAAGCACCCCGCGGACGGTCCGGTCGCGGTGGCGGACCCCGGGCCGCATGGCACCGGCGGCAGCGGGCTGGCCGGGGACTCCATCGGCGACCTGCGCCACCACGGCGGGACCCACCAGGCGGTCTACGCCTTCGCCCGCGAGGACCTGGACGCCTGGGAGCAGCGCCTGGGCCGCCCGCTGCGCAACGGGATCTTCGGGGAGAACCTGACCACCCTCGGCGTGGACGTCAACGGAGCGCTGATCGGCGAGCGGTGGAGGGTGGGCGCCGAACTCGTCCTGGAGGTGACCCGCGGCCGGATCCCCTGCCGCGTCTTCGCCGACCGGCTGGAGGAGAAGGGCTGGGTCAAGCGCTTCACCCGGCAGGGCGAGCCCGGGGCCTATCTGCGGGTGGTCGAGCCGGGGGAGATCCGCGCCGGGGACCCGGTGGAGGTGGTGCACCGGCCCGCCCACGGCATCACGGTGGCGACGGCCTTCCGGGCCGAGACCGTCGAGCGCGGCCTGCTGCCGACGCTCCTCGCCGCGGGCGACGCCCTCCACCCCGAACTGCTCCGCACGGCCCGGGAGTACGCCGCCGGGACCGGCACCGGCGGGGCGGGGGACGGCACGTCCGGCACGGGCGGGGAGGCAGAGGACGCACGAGAATAGGGCGGTGCGCGGCCGGCGGGCGACCAGGCCGGTGCCCTGCACGGCCGCCGGGGGCACTAACGTGCCGCCTATGACGACTGCACTGATCACGGGAGCGACCGCGGGCATCGGCGCCGCCTTCGCACGGCGGCTCGCGGCCGACGGGCACGACCTGGTGCTGGTCGCCCGTGACACCGCGCGCCTGCGGGAGCACGCCACGGAGCTGCACGACGGGCACGGCATCGAGGCCACGGTGCTGACCGCGGACCTCGCCACGGAGGCGGGGATCGCGGCCGTGGAGGAGCGGCTGCGCGACCGCCGGAATCCGGTGGACCTGCTGGTCAACAACGCGGGCTTCGGGAACAAGGGCCGCTTCCTGGACGTGTCCGTCGCCGACGAGCTGACCATGCTCAAGGTGCACTGCGAGGCCGTGCTGCGGCTGACGACGGCGGCGGCGGGAGCCATGCGGGAGCGGGGCCGCGGCGGCGTGGTGAACGTCGCCTCGGTGGCCGCCTTCGTGCCGCGCGGCACCTACGGCGCCTCCAAGGCGTGGGTCGTGCAGTTCACCCAGGGCGCGGCGCGGGACATGGCCGGGTCGGGGGTGCGGCTGATGGCACTGTGCCCGGGGTTCGTGCGGACCGAGTTCCACCAGCGCGCCGGGATGGGCACGGACAACATCCCCGGCTGGATGTGGCTGGACGCCGACAAGCTGGTGGCCGAGGCGCTGGCGGACCTCGCACGGGGCAAGTCGCTGTCGGTGCCCGACCCCCGCTACAAGGCGCTGATGGGCGTGGTGAAGCTGACCCCGCGGAGCCTGCTGGGCGGGCTGACGTCCCGGACGGGCCGGAAGTACGGGCCGCAGTGAGCGCGCGCACCGGGGACCACAGCACCGATATGTGACCTGCGTCACTAGAATGGCGGGTATCCCGACGTCAGGGAGGCGCCATGAAGTTCGTGCAGATCATCGACTACCGGACCGCCGACTTCGACTCCATGAACGCCCTCATGGACCGGTGGGTCGAGCAGACGAAGGGCAAGCGGACCGCCTCGCACGCGGTCATCGGCCGGGACCGCTCGGAGGCGGACCACTACCTGGACATCGTGGAGTTCGACTCCTACCAGGAGGCGATGGAGAACTCCCAGCTGCCCGAGACCGACGCGATGTTCCGGGAGATGGTGGCCCTCTGCGAGGGGATGCCGTCCTTCACCGACCTCGACGTGGTCCGTGAGGAGCAGTCCAACGCCGCGACCGTCCGGCGCTTCTTCCACGAGATCGCCGCGGGCGGGAACCTGGCGGCGATCGACGAGGTGTTCGCGCCGGACTACGTCGACCACGACGTCGCCAACGAGCCGGAGAGCGAGACCGGCGCGGAGGTCGTCCGCCGCGACCTGACCATGTGGCGGGAGGCCTTCGAGTTCACCTTCGACATCGAGCGGCAGGTGGCCGAGGGTGACGAGGTGGCCGTGATGTGGCGGTGGACCGGCCGCCACAAGGGCGACTTCCAGGGGATCCCGGCGACGGGCGAGCAGTGCTCGATGACCGGGACGACCTTCTTCCGCTTCGATGGCGGAAGGATCAAGGAAGGCTGGTTCCACTTCGACCGGCTGAGCCTGATGCAGCAGCTCGGCGCTGCCTGACCGGCCCCGCCGCGACACGGCCCCGCACAGGCGGGCAGGCCCCTGAGCGGACGGCCCCCGCCTGCCCGCGGGTGCGGGCGGGCGGGGGCCGTCCAGGCGGCGGCGCGGGGCGCCGCACGCGGTGCGTCAGTGGCTGTGGCCGTGGCCGTGGCCCGCCTCGGGCTCCTCCTCGGCCGGCTTCTCGACGACCAGGGTCTCGGTCGTGAGCAGCAGGGAGGCGATGGAGGCGGCGTTCTCCAGGGCGGAGCGGGTCACCTTGACCGGGTCGATGACACCGGCCTTGACCAGGTCGCCGTACTCGCCGGTGGCGGCGTTGAAGCCGTTGCCGGCCTCCAGCTCGGCCACCTTGGAGGTGATGACGTAGCCCTCCAGGCCGGCGTTCTCGGCGATCCAGCGCAGCGGCTCGACGGCGGCGCGGCGGACGACGGCGACGCCGGTGGCCTCGTCGCCCTCCTTGCCCAGGTTGCCGTCCAGCACCTTGACGGCGTGGACCAGCGCGGAGCCGCCACCGGAGACGATGCCCTCCTCGACCGCGGCGCGGGTCGCGGAGATGGCGTCCTCCAGACGGTGCTTCTTCTCCTTCAGCTCCACCTCGGTGGCGGCGCCGACCTTGATCACGCACACGCCGCCGGCCAGCTTCGCGAGGCGCTCCTGGAGCTTCTCGCGGTCCCAGTCGGAGTCCGTGGCCTCGATCTCGGCCTTGATCTGGTTGACGCGGCCGGCCACGTCGGCCGAGTTGCCGCCGCCGTCGACGATCGTGGTGTCGTCCTTGGTGACGGTGACGCGGCGGGCGGTGCCGAGCACGTCCAGACCGGCCTGGTCGAGCTTGAGGCCGACCTCCTCGGCGATGACGGTCGCACCGGTGAGGGTGGCCATGTCGCCGAGCATCGCCTTGCGGCGGTCGCCGAAGCCGGGGGCCTTGACGGCCACGGCGTTGAAGGTGCCGCGGATCTTGTTGACGACCAGGGTCGACAGGGCCTCGCCCTCGACGTCCTCGGCGATGATCAGCAGCGGCTTGGAGGCACCGGCCTGGATGACCTTCTCCAGCAGCGGCAGCAGGTCCTGGATGGAGGAGATCTTGCCCTGGTGGATCAGGATGTACGGGTCGTCGAGGACGGCCTCCATACGCTCCTGGTCGGAGACCATGTACGGGGACAGGTAGCCCTTGTCGAAGGCCATGCCCTCGGTGAAGTCCAGCTCCAGACCGAAGGTGTTGGACTCCTCGACGGTGATGACGCCGTCCTTGCCGACCTTGTCCATCGCCTCGGCGATCAGCTCGCCGACCTGCTGGTCCTGCGCGGAGAGCGCGGCCACGGCGGCGATGTCGGCCTTGTCGTCGATCGGACGGGCGGTGGCCAGCAGGTCCTCGGAGACGGCCTTGACGGCGGCGTCGATGCCCTTCTTCAGGGCGGCCGGGGAGGCGCCGGCGGCGACGTTGCGCAGGCCCTCGCGCACCAGCGCCTGGGCCAGCACGGTGGCGGTGGTCGTACCGTCACCCGCGATGTCGTTGGTCTTGGTCGCCACCTCCTTCACCAGCTGGGCGCCGAGGTTCTCGTACGGGTCCTCGACCTCGACCTCGCGGGCGATGGTCACACCGTCGTTGGTGATGGTGGGCGCGCCGAACTTCTTGTCGATGACGACGTTGCGGCCGCGGGGGCCGATGGTCACCTTGACGGTGTCGGCGAGCTTGTTGACGCCGCGCTCAAGGGCGCGACGGGCGTCCTCGTCGAACTTCAGGATCTTCGCCATGGAGCTTCTCAAGTCCTCTCGAAAACGAACCGCGCCCCTCGCCGCCCGGCTTCAGCGGGGTGACCAGGGGCGCGGCTCGAAGCAAATCGGTGAATTACTTCTCGACGATCGCGAGCACGTCGCGGGCCGAGAGGACGAGGTACTCCTCGCCGCTGTACTTCACTTCGGTGCCGCCGTACTTGCTGTAGAGCACGACATCGCCGACGGTCACGTCGAGCGGAAGACGCTCGCCGTTCTCGAAGCGGCCCGGGCCGACGGCCAGGACGACGCCCTCCTGGGGCTTCTCCTTGGCGGTGTCCGGAATGACCAGGCCAGAGGCCGTGGTCTGCTCGGCGTCGAGCGGCTGGACCACGATGCGGTCCTCGAGCGGCTTGATGGCAACCTTGGAGCTGGTGGTCGTCACGATCCGACCTCCCCCTTCGGAGATCTCACGGGGTCAACTGATCTGAGGTGGCGACCAGGTGGATCCGTCGTCGCGGGTGCCGGACCTGCCCGTCGCTGTGTTGGCACTCTCCAGTGGTGAGTGCCAGGAGCGAGACTATGACTGCGATTAGCACTCGGTCAAGCGGAGTGCCAATCCACGCGGTGGCGTCGCGCGGTTCCGGCGGTCGGGGACGCGGGTGCCCCCGACCGGAAACCCGGTCGGGGGCACCCGCGTCCCGCGCGCGGCGTACCGCCGGTCCCCGGCCGGGGACCGGCGGGATCAGACGTAGTCCTCCAGCCTGGCCACGGCGTAGCCCTTCTCCGTGACCGTGCGCATGACCCGGCGGACCATGTCCGCCATGGAGCCCTTCCACTCGTCCTCGCCCCGGAAGTGGGTGAGGATGATGTCACCCGGATGGAGGTCCCGGTCCCACTCGCGCCACTCCATGCGGTCCGGGAACGCCTCGGCCGCCCACAGCGGGACGGCCTCGATCCCGCAGGACTTCGCGACCCTGAGGGTGTCGCCGTTGTAGTTCCCGTAGGGCGGGCGGAAGAGTCTCGGGCGGGTGCCGAAGCGCTTCTCCATGCGGTCCTGCTGGCCGCAGATCTCGTGCTCCTGCCGGGCGCGGGAGAGACCGGGCAGATAGCGGTGGTTGAGGGTGTGGTTGTGCAGCGCGGCCCCGGAGTCGCGCATCTTCCCGAAGTAGCCGTAGTCGTCGCTGATCACGTAGTCGCTGAGGAAGGCGCTGTACGGGATCCCGAGTTCGGACATCATCCGGAGCAGTTCCGGGTCCTTCTCGGCCCCGTCGTCGATCGTCAGGAAGACGATCTTCTCCTTGGTGGGGACGGTCGTGAAGACCGGTGGCAGCGCGTCGCCCCCGGCCACCTCGAAGCCCTCGCGGGTGGTGATCTCGGGCTTCTCGGCGGGAGGGGGCGGGGCGGCCAGCGGGGTGCGCTCCAGCCCCCACTTCCTGGCCGCCGCCGCGCGGACGGCCTGGGTGCGGCGGACCTTCTCCGCGTAGGCCTCGAGCGCGCCCGAGGCGCCCCCGGAGGCGCTCTCCCCGGCCTTCCGCTCGGCCCCTGCGGCCGCGGGCGGGTTCCCTTCACGGGGGCCGGAGGGCTCCTCCGCCGCGCACGCGGCGAGTGCCGTGACGACGAGGGCGGCGAGCACGGCACGCGCCCGATGCCCCCTCATTTTTTCCTTTTGTCGTACTAGTTGCATGGCGTCGCATCCTGTCAGCGGTGGCCCCCCGCACCGCCGCGACACCGCCCGCGATGGCGGAACCGTCCCCCGCCTGGCCGACAATGGCCCGGTGAACGACCTCGATCCGCTCGCCGCCCTCACCGCCCTGCGCACCGACGAGGGCAGCGCCCTGCTGGCCCGGCTCGCCGACCACGACCCCGCGGAGGAACTGGCCCTCGCCACCCGGCTGCGCCGCGACCACCCGGCCGCCCTCGTCTCCGCGGCGCTGGGGCAGGCCCGGCTGCGGCAGCGGGCGGTCGCCAAGTTCGGTGCCGGGGACGCGGGCCGGATGTTCTTCACCCCCAACGGCGTGGAGCAGTCCACCCGCCGCACCGTCGCCGAGCACCGGGCGCGCCGCTTCGCCGGCCTCGGGGTCCGCAGCGTCGCCGACCTGTGCAGCGGCATCGGGGGCGACGCGATCGCCCTCGCCCGGGCGGGCATCACCGTGCTGGCCGTCGACCGCGACCCGCTGACCGCCGCCACCGCCCGCGCCAACGCCGAGGTCCTGGGCCTCTCCGGGCTGATCGAGGTGCGCTGCGCCGATGTCGCGGACATCGACACCACCCCCTTCGACGCGGTGTTCGCGGACCCGGCCCGGCGCGGCGGACGCGGCCGGATCTTCGACCCCGAGGCCTACTCCCCGCCGCTGTCCTGGGCGGTCGGCGCGGCACGCGGCCGCCCGCACGCCGCGCTCAAGGTCGCCCCCGGCATCCCCCACGAGGCGGTGCCCGAGGGAGCGGAGGCGGAGTGGATCTCGGACGGCGGGGAGGTCAAGGAGGCGGTGCTCTGGTTCGGCACCCGGCCGTCGGCGGTGCGGGCCACCCTGCTGCCCGGGGGACACGTGCTGTACGGCCGCGGGCTGCCCGACCCGGAGGTCCGCCCGCCGGGCCGCTACCTCTACGAGCCGGACGGCGCCGTCATCCGCGCCCACCTCGTCGCCGAGGCCGCGCAGGAACTCGACGGCGGGCTGATCGACGCCACGATCGCCTACGTCACCTCCGACGCACTGCGCCGCACGCCCTATGCGACCGCCTACGAGATCACCGATGTGCTCCCGTTCAACGTGAAGCGGCTCAGGGCGCTGCTGCGGGAACGCGGCGTGGGCCGCCTCACGGTGAAGAAGCGCGGCTCCGCGGTGGAACCGGAGGAGCTGCGCCGGAAGGTGCGCCCCCAGGGCCCGGGCGAGGCCACCGTCTTCCTGACCCGGGTGGCCGGCGCCCCGTCCATGCTGGTGGGACGGCCGGTGTAGCCGGTCCCCTCGGAGCGCTTCAGCCCGCCCCCGGCCCCCGGGTCCCGGGCTCCGCCGTGCCGGGGGCCGTGCGGGCCGCGCGGCTGTGGAGCAGCGCCCGCTCGCGTGCGTTGCGCGCGAGGCGGGCGGCGCGTGCGAACTCCCCGTGTGCTTCGTCCGTGCGCCCCATCCGCTCCAGCAGGTCGCCCCGGACGCTCGGGAGCAGGTGGTAGCCGCCCAGGGCGGGCTCGCCGGACAGCGCGTCCACGAGGTGCAGCGCCGTCTGCGGCCCTTCGGCGTAGGAGACGGCCACGGCCCGGTTGAGTTCCACCACGGGGGACGGGTCGAGGCGTGCCAGGAACCCGTAGAGCAGGGCGATCGTGGCCCAGTCGGTCTCCTCGTAGCGGGCGGCCCTCGCATGGCAGGCGGCGACGGCGGCCTGGAGCGCGTAGCGGCCGTGCGGCCCCGGGCCCGCGCGCTCCAGGGCGGCCGCGCCCCGGTGCATCAGCAGCCGGCTCCACCGCGACCGGTCCTGGTCCGCGAGCAGCACGGGCTCGCCCGAGGGGCCGGTCCGGGCCGGGATACGGGAGGCCTGGAACTCCAGCAGCGCGGCGAGCCCGTGGACCTCGGGCTCGCCGGGCATCAGCCCCTGGAGCACCCGGGCGAGGCGCAGGGCCTCCTCGCACAGGGCGGGCCGCAGCAGGTCGTCACCGGCGGTGGCCGCGTACCCCTCGTTGAAGACCAGGTACACGACCTCCAGGACGGAGCCGAGGCGCGCGATCCGCTCCTGTCCGGCCGGGACCTCGAAGGGGACGTCCGCGGAGGCCAGCGCCCGCTTGGCCCGCACGATGCGCTGCGCGACCGTGGGCTCGGCCGTGAGGAAGGCCCGTGCGATCTCCCCGGTCGTCAGCCCGCCGAGCAGCCGCAGGGTGAGCGCGATCCGGGCGTCGGCGGAGAGGACGGGGTGGCAGGCGGTGAAGATCAGCCGCAGCAGGTCGTCGTCGATCGCGTCGGGCTCGGCGGGCTCCGGCGGCGGCACGTCGGCCAGGTCCCTGCCGACCTCGGCCAGCTTGCGGGCGTAGGTCTCCCTGCGGCGGACCAGGTCGACGGCCCGGTTCCGGGCGACGGCCGTGAGCCAGGCGCCCGGGCGGTCCGGGACGCCCGACCCGGGCCACTGCTCCAGCGCGGCGAGGAGCGCGTCCTGGGCGAGTTCCTCGGCGATGCCGACATCGCGCACCACACGTGCCACCGCGGCGATGATCCGCGCGTACTCGATGCGGAAGGCGGCCTCGACGGCCTCTGCCGCCCGCCCCCCGGGGTTTCCCGTCACGGCCACCCATCACAGCAGCCGGGGCGGGGGCGGGCAAGCACGGCGGTCGTCCTTCGGTGATCAGTCCTCCGCGATCTGCCGGACCTCGCAGCTGAACTCCCACTCGACCGGGTGAATCTCCATGAAGCGGCGGGTCCATTCGAGGGCCTCGGCCTTGTCCTTGCACTGGCAGATCGAGTAGCCGCCGACGACCTCCCGGGTCTCGGTGAACGGCCCGTCGGTGTACGACAGGCGGCCGCCCGACCGGGTGATCCGGGTGGCCTCGGAGCTCGGCCGGAGCGCCGCGGTGTCGAGCATGACCCCCGCCTTGGTGATCTCCTCCAGCAGCCGGCCCATCCGGTCGCCGAAGTCCTCGGGGAACTCGGCGGCCTCCATCGACGCCTCGTCGATGCGGACCATGGTCAGAAAGCGCGGCACGGTGAACTCCTCGGATGCGGTGGCGGGGCCGTTCCCCGCCTCTCACCCCTGCGTCGAACGGCGATCGCCCGGATCGACAGCCCGTCGCGAGAATCTTTCTCCCGGGAACGGTCCGGACGGTCCGGGGGCGGCGGCCGGTCCGCCCGCCGCCCTCAGAGCGGGTCGAGTCCGGCCGACTCGAAACGCCAGCGGTGCACCGGCCTGGTGACCGCGTCCGCCGCGGGTTCCGGCAGCTCGGGCAGCTCGGCGTGCACGTCGTGCACCTCCCACCAGGTGACCACCAGCACCCGGTCCCCGGCCGCGCGGAAAGTCTCCCGGCGCAGCGGCCGGCGGTCGAGCACCTGCGCCCGGGCCCACTCCAGCAGCTCGGCACCGCGGCCCTCGGCGGCGCGGGCCTCCCACATCAGGGCGACGACGGTCACGAGTACAGGTTCTCCTTGCTGATCTCGTGCACATGGTCGTGGTCGTGGGAGTGGCCGTGGGCGCCGGGGACGTGGGGGTCCGTCACCGGGAGCGAGGAGTCCGCGGACAGCTCCCAGTCGGAGGCGGGGCGGTTGCGGGCGACCATCTCGGCCCCCAGGGCCGCGACCATCGCCCCGTTGTCGGTGCAGAGCTTCGGGCGCGGCACGCGCAGCCGGATCCCGGCCCGCTCGCAGCGCTCCTCGGCCAGCGCCCGCAGGCGCGAGTTGGCGGCCACCCCGCCGCCGACCATCAGGTGGTCCACGCCCTCGTCACGGCAGGCCCGCACCGCCTTGCGGGTGAGCACGTCCACGACCGCCTCCTGGAAGGAGGCCGCCACGTCGCGCACCGGGACCTCCTCCCCCGCGGCCCGCTTGGCCTCGATCCAGCGGGCGACGGCGGTCTTGAGGCCGGAGAAGGAGAAGTCGTAGGCCGGGTCCCTGGCCCCGCTCAGCCCGCGGGGGAAGGCGATGGCCTCCGGGTCGCCCTCCCTCGCCAGCCGGTCGATCACCGGGCCGCCGGGGAAGCCCAGGTCCAGCACGCGGGCGATCTTGTCGAAGGCCTCCCCCGCGGCGTCGTCGATGGTCGCGCCCAGGGGGCGGACGTCTGCCGTGATGTCCGGGGCGAGGAGCAGCGAGGAGTGCCCGCCGGACACCAGCAGGGCCATCGTGGGCTCCGGCAGCGGGCCGTGCTCCAGCTGGTCCACGCAGATGTGGGAGGCGAGGTGGTTGACCCCGTAGAGCGGCTTGCCCAGGGCGTAGGCGTACGCCTTGGCCGCGGAGACGCCGACCAGCAGCGCGCCCGCGAGGCCGGGACCGGCGGTGACCGCGATGCCGTCGAGGTCGCGGGCCGAGACTCCGGCCTCCGCGAGGGCGCGCTCGATGGTCGGCACCATGGCCTCCAGGTGCGCGCGGGAGGCGATCTCGGGGACCACGCCGCCGAAGCGGGCGTGGGTGTCGACGCTGGAGGCGACGGCGTCGGCGAGCAGGGTGGTGCCGCGGACGATGCCGACCCCCGTCTCGTCGCAGGAGGTCTCGATGCCGAGGACGAGCGGTTCGTCAGCCATGGGTGTGAGTCTCTGTTCCTTGTACGGTGAGGCGCATGACGAGGGCGTCGACGTTGCCGGGCTGGTAGTAGCCCCGGCGGAACCCCACGGGCACGAAGCCGAAGCGCTCGTAGAGCTTCTGCGCACGGGTGTTGTCCACGCGGACTTCGAGGAAGACCTCGTCGCACTCGAAGGCCGTGGCGTGGCGCAGCAGGTCGCCGAGCAGGCGGGCCCCGAGCCCGGTGCCCTGGCTGCCGGGGGCGACGGCGATGGTCTGTACGTCGCCGAGTCCGCCGGCGGCGGCGAGGCCCGCGTAGCCGGCGAGGGCGCCGTCCAGCTCGGCCACCACGTAGCGGCGGGTGGACCGCGGGCCTCGGGCGTGGGCGAGTTCGGACCAGAACATCCCCGCGGACCAGGCGTCCTCGGGGAACAGCGCGCGTTCCAGCTCCAGCACCGGGGGGATGTCCCACCAGCGCATCTCGCGCAGGACGGGGGTGCTCACTGCGGTGTGACCACCTTGTAGTTCCTGGGCACCTGGGCGTCGGGGCGGCGCAGGTAGAGGGGTTGCGGGTCCAGGAAGCCCGCGCCGGTCGCCAGCCGCTCGGCGGCGAGCGAGGCGAGGGCCGCCGCGCTCGCGTGCTCGGGGGCACGGGCGTCGGGGAAGGTCCCGGGGTAGAGCAGGGCTCCCGCGCCCACCGCGGGCACCCCGGCGACCTGCTCCGCGATCTCGGCGGGCCGGTCGACGGCGGCCTCGGTCACCCGGGTGCGGGAGTCCGCGTAGCGGGCCCAGTAGACCTCCTTGCGGCGGGCGTCGGTGGCCACGGTGAAGGGCTCGTCGAGCCCCGCCGCGTAGGCCAGTCCGTCGAGGGTGCACACACCGTGCACGGGGACGCCCAGCGCGGAGGCGAAGGTCGCGGCGGTCACCAGCCCGACGCGCAGTCCGGTGTAGGGGCCCGGGCCGACCCCGACCACGATCCCGGTCACGGAGCCGAGGTCCGTGCCGGCCTCGGCGAGCACCCGGTCGACGGCCGGGAGCAGCAGCTCGCCGTGGCGGCGGGCGTCCACCCGGGAGGACTCGGCGACGACGCCGGTGCCGTCGTGGAGGGCGGCGGTGACGGCGGGGGTTGCGGTATCCATGGCGAGCAAGAGCACGCGAACAGCCTACGGCTCCCACGGGGCGGGCACGGTGCCCCGTCGAACGTGACGGCGGCTGCTACCGTCACGTTCGACGGGGAACGCTTGCGAAAGGTGGGGCACGGTGGCACGGAGCAGCTCGGGACTCGTGGCCGGGCTCACGGCGGCCGCGCTGGCCGCGGTCGGTTTCCTGGCCTTCCAGGCGCGCGCCAGCGCCCCCGACGTCCTCGCGGCCCCGCAGGCGCCCGGGGCCACGCCCTCGGCACAGGTCTCCGGCGCCCCGAAGCCCCCCGCGAAGGACCCGCTGGCCGTCCCCGAGGACTCGGGCACCGGCGAGCGCGTGGTGTACGCGCTGGCGGACCGCAGGGTGTGGCTGGTCGGCGAGAGCGGCGAGCCCCGGACCTTCCGGGTGATGCCCTCGACGGTGAGCCCCGAGCCGGGGACGTACGCGGTGACCTCGCGGTCGGGCAGGGTGGCGGGCTCCGACGGCGTGCCGATCGAGCATGTGGTGCGCTTCACCTCGGTGGAGGGCGTCACCATCGGGTTCAGCGCGGCGGTGGACGGCTCCATGGACAGCCCCGACCCGGAGAAGCGGACCGGCGGGGTGCGGATGAGCCGTGCCGACGGGGACGCGATGTGGAAGTTCGCCGCGATCGACTCGGCGGTCGTCGTCGTCCCCTAGGACGTGCACTACTAGGACGTGCTCCCCTGGGACGTGCTCCCCGGGCGGGCCACGGAGCCGGAGCCGGGGATGCCCGGCTCGGCGGTCAGGCGGCGTCGCGCCGTGTGCCGGGTTCCTCCCGGGCCGGTGTGGCGGGCCGCGGCGGGGTCGAGAGCCCGGTGGCGGGCCGCGGCGGGGTCGAGACCGCCGTGGCGGCGGCGCAGGACGCCAGCAGGTCGTGCATGGACGGCACGGTGGCCGGGCGGGGGCCGTCGGCCGGGGCCGACGGGCGACGGGACTGCGCTGCGCGCTCCGATGCCGGCATGGACGCCTCCTGGAACTCCGGGGCGGTCGTGGTGAGGTATACCTAACCAGCTCTGGAGGCCATGTCACCATGCGCGGGGCGGACCGCGCAACATCTTTCCGACACCTTGTCGGAACACACGGAAGCCCGCTGAGCGCCCCGTCGGCGGGCGCCGGTCCCACCGCCCCGGCCCTCGGACGGCCCGCCCGCGGAGCGCGGCGGGGTCAGACCGCGGCGGACTCCAGGCCCGCCGCGCGCCAGCGCTCGCCGTAGCCGTGCAGGGCGATCTCGCGCCGGTCGTCGTCGGTCTCGCCCGCCATGCGGTGGATGAGCACGTGCAGACGGTCCTCGGACAGGTCCTCGACCTTGCCGTCCCCCCACTCCACGACAACCACGGACTCCGGCAGCGACACGTCCAGGTCGAGGTCCTCCATCTCGTCGAGCCCGCCACCGAGGCGGTAGGCGTCGACATGGACCAGGGCCGGGCCGTCCCCGAGCGGCGGATGGACCCGGGCGATCACGAAGGTGGGGGAGGTCACCGCTCCCCGCACGCCCAGGCCCTCGCCCAGGCCGCGGGTCAGCGTGGTCTTGCCGGCTCCCAGCTCCCCGGTCAGCATCACCAGGTCGCCGGGGCGCAGCAGCTTGGCGAGGCGGCGCCCCAGGTCCTGCATCCCCTCCGGGGAGTCGACGGTGAGCCGGGACCCGGCCGTGGGGCGGGACGGGCCGGCGGCGGCCGTCTCGGCCTGCGCGCCCGCCTGCGGGCTAGCCTCCGGGCTGTGCTGTGCTTCCATACGTGCCAACGTTAGCCGCATCCGGCACGGCGCCCGCCCGGACCAGCAGGTCCGCGATCCGGTCGGTGACCGCCTCGGGGTGCTCCAGCATCACCAGGTGCCCCCCGTCGGGCACGATCACCAGTTCCGCGTGCGGCAGCCGGTCGGCGATGGCCTCGCTGTGCGTGCTCGGCGTCACCAGGTCCTCGTCTCCCGAGAGCACCAGGACCGGTGTCCCGGAGAACACTCCGAGGGCCTCGCTCTTGTCGTGCTCGGCGAAGGCCGGGTAGAACTCCGCCACCACGTCGATCGGCGTCGACTCGATCAGCCGCTCGGCGAAGCGGGCGACGGCCGGGTCCACGTCCCCGGACGAGAAGGAGTACCGCTTGACCAGCCCGGCGAACAGGTCGGCGGTGGCCCGGCGCCCCCGCTCCACCAGCTCCGCCTGCGAGCCGAGGGCCCTGAGCACCCCGGGCAGCACCCGCCGCACCGCGTTGACGCCCGCCACCGGCAGGCCGTAGTTCACCTCGCCCAGGCGGCCCGCGGAGGTGCCCACGAAGGCGGCCGCCGCCACCCGGTCCCGGACCAGCTCCGGGCAGTGCGCGGCGAGCGCCATCATCGTCATGCCGCCCATGGAGTGCCCGACGAGCACCAGGGGCCCCTCGGGTGCCGCCGCCTCGACGACCGCCTTCAGGTCCCTGCCCAGCTGGTCGATGGTGACCGGTACCGCGCCGGGGCCGGTCTGGGAGGCGCCGCGGGCCGAGCGGCCGTGGCTGCGCTGGTCCCAGTAGACGGTGCGCACCAGCCCGCGCAGGGCGGCCCGCTGGAAGTGCCAGGAGTCCTGGCCGAGGCAGTAGCCGTGGCTGAAGACGACGGTGACGGGGGCGGGCGCCTTGCGGCCGAAGAGGCGCCGCCGTCGGGGGGCCGCGGCCTGCGGGTCGACCTCGTCGACCTCGTAGTAGAGCACCGTGCCGTCGTCGGCGACGGCACGGCCGGGGGTCCCGCGCAGGGATCCGTAGGGGCCGGCTGCGTCCAGGGCCAGCCGCGCCTTCCGGCGCATGCCCCGCCCGACGGTGAGCCGTTCGACGGCGACGCCCGCGGCGGCGCCCGCCGCGATCACCCCTATCGCCGCGCCGGCGACGCCCGCTCTGCGCCAGTGGCCCGCGGCCGCCGCCGCGACGGCCTCCCCCGTACCGGTCTCGCCCACCGTGCCCCTCCTACTCGTCGCTGTGCCCGTGCCCGTGCTCGTGCTCCTGCCGCCGGGGGCCGGGGGCCCCGTGGTCCGCGGGCCGCCGCCCCGGCTGCGGCCCGCCGGACGGGCCGGGGGCCGGGACCTGGTCCGCGCCCTCGTTCCGATGGACGCGCGGAACCCGCGTCCCGATGCGCGTGACGATCTCGTAGGCGATCGTCCCCGCGGCACGGGCCCAGTCCTCGGCCGTCGGCTCACCGCGGTCGCCGGGGCCGAAGAGCAGCACCTCGCTGCCCTCCGGAACCGTCCGGCCGCCCAGGTCGACCACGAACTGGTCCATGGCCACCCGCCCGGCGACCCGGTGGCGCTCGCCGCCGATCAGGACCGGTCCGGTCCCCGAGGCGTGCCGCGGGATGCCGTCCGCGTACCCGAGCGGCACCAGGGCCAGGGTCGTCTCGCCCGGGGTGACGTAGTGGTGCCCGTAGCTCACGCCGTGGCCCGCCGGGACGTGCTTCAGCAGGGCCACCGAGGCGGACAGGGTCATCACCGGGCGCAGTCCGAGCTCCTCGGAGGTTCCGAGTTCGGGCGCGGGTGAGATGCCGTACAGGGCGATGCCCGTGCGCACCAGGTCGAAGTGCGTCTCGGGGAGGGTCAGCGTGGCGGGCGAGTTGGCGAGGTGCCGCACCTCGGGGTCGATGCCCGCCTTCTCCGCGTGGTCCAGCAGGTCCCGGAAGACGTGCAGCTGGGCCGCGGTGGAGGGGTGGCCCGGCTCGTCGGCGCAGGCGAGGTGGGACCACAGGCCGGTGACCCGCACCAGGCCCTGCTCCTCGGCGCCGCGCGCCGCGGCCACCAGGGCGGGCCAGTCGGCGGGCGGGCAGCCGTTGCGGCCGAGGCCCGTGTCGGCCTTGAGCTGGACGCGCGCGGGGCGGCCGGCCGCGCGGGCGGCGTCCACCACCTCGCGCAGCGCCCACAGCCCGCTCACGGACATGTCCAGGTCGGCCTCGATGCCCTCGCGCCACGGGTCGCCCGGGGTCCACAGCCAGCACAGGATCCGCCCGCCGACGCCCGCCGCGCGCAGGGCCAGCGCCTCGTGCGGGGTGGCGGTGCCGATCCAGGTGGCACCGGCGGACTGCGCGGCCAGGGCACAGGGCACCGCGCCGTGGCCGTACGCGTCCGACTTGACCACGGCCATCAGCGCGGCGCGCGGGGCGCGGGCGCGCAGCGCGCGGACGTTGGCGCGCAGCGCGGCGAGGTCGATCTCGGCGCGGGCTCGCGGCTGTGCGGGGCTGTGCGGTGTCTGGCTCATCCCGCCCAGTCTCTCAGAGGCCTCCCCGGCGGTCCGTACCCCCGGCGGTCGACCGCGTCACGTGCCCGTGGCCCGTGCCCGGCCTCCGCTCCGGTACGGCGCCGTGCCAACGGGGCCCCGGGGGCGCCGGGTTCAGGGGCGGTCCGGCTCGGGCGGCTCGGCGCCGTGCGGGTCGCGCACCCCGCGCCACGCGGCCGGGAGCGCCGCGGCCACCTCCTGGGCGGTCAGCGGCACCCCCCGGGCGGAGGCCAGCCGGGCGGCGAGACCGTGCAGGTAGGCGGCGGCGGAGCCGGCGTCCCGGGCCCCGAGACCGGCGGCGAGCAGGGAGCCCGCGAGCCCGGAGAGCACGTCGCCGCTGCCCGCGGTCGCCAGCCAGGGCGTGCCCATGGGGTTGACGCGGACCGGGGAGCGTCCGCCGTCGGGAGCGGCCACCAGGGTGGTGGACCCCTTGAGCAGCACCGTCGCGCCGTAGCGGGCGGCCAGCTCCCGGGCGGCCGCGAGGCGGCCGGCCTCCACCTCCTCGCGGGCGCAGCCGAGCAGCGCGGCGGCCTCGCCGGCGTGCGGGGTGAGCAGGGTGGGGGCGGTGCGGTCGCGGACCTCGGAGGCCTCCAGCAGCCGCAGGCCGTCCGCGTCGACCAGCACGGGGACGTCGGAGGCCAGCACCTCGCGCACCCCCTCGCGCATCTCGCCGATGCCGGGGCCGACGACCCAGGACTGGACCCGGCCCGCCTCGCCCGGCCGCCCCGTGCTGACCAGGCACTCGGGGAAGCGGGCGATCACGGCCGCGGCGCCGGGGCCCACGTAGCGGACCGCTCCCGCCCCGCCGCGCAGGGCGCCCGCCACGGCGAGCACGGCCGCCCCCGGGTACCGGGCCGAGCCGGCCACCACGCCGACCACGCCGCGGCGGTACTTGTCGCTCTCGGCGGCGGGCAGCGGCAGCATCCGGGCGACGTCGGCGTGCTGGAGCGCCTCCAGCGCGGGCACGGACGGCAGCTCGCCGCCCAGGCCGATGTCCACCAGGTGCACGGCGCCCGCGTACTCCCGGGCCGGGTCGACCAGGAGTGCGGGCTTGTGGGTGCCGAAGGTGACGGTCAGGTCGGCCCGCAGCGCCTCGCCGGGCACCTCGCCCGTGTCGGCCTCGACGCCGCTCGGCAGGTCGACGGCCACGACCACCGCGTTTGAGCCCCGGGCGGCGCGGGCGAGGGGCACGGCGTCCGGGCGCAGGCCGCCGTGCCCGCCGATGCCGGTGATGCCGTCCACCACCAGGTCGGCCCCGGCGAGGGCGTCGAAGGGGTCCTCGGCGACCGCTCCCCCGGCTTTCAGCAGGGCCGCCAGCCCGGCCGGGTGGGTGCGGCCGGGGGCGAGCGGAACCGCGGTCACACCGGCGCCGCGGCGGGCCAGCCGGGCACCGGCGAACAGGGCGTCGCCGCCGTTCGCGCCGCTGCCCACCAGGAGCACGACCCGGGCCCCGTAGACCCGGCCCAGCACCCTGGCACAGGCGGCGGCCAGCCCGGCCGCGGCGCGCTGCATCAGCGCGCCCTCGGGCAGCCGGGCCATGAGCTGCGCCTCGGCGTGGCGGACGGCTTCGACGGTGTACGCGCTACGCATGCCCCCGAGTCTGCCGCACCGGGGTGGCCGCCGCGTGCCGGGAGGGACGGCAAGTCGCCGGGGGAAGGGCCGGGTTGAGGCCGGGCCCCTCGGCCGCCGGGCGGGCACGGGGTCCGCCCCGGCCGGCCGCCCCCGGAGGGTCCCGGGCGCCGCCCGGGCCGCTCCGGGGCGGCCGGGAGCGGCGGGGAGCGGCCGGGGGCGGCGGGTCAGCCCTCGGCGACGACCACCGCGGAGGCCACGCCCGCGTCATGGCTCAGCGACAGATGCCAGCTGCGCACGCCCAGCTGGGCCGCGCGCGCGGCCACCGTGCCGCGCACCCGCAGCCGGGGGCGTCCCGAGTCCTCGACATAGACCTCCGCGTCCGTCCACAGCAGTCCCGCGGGCGCGCCGAGGGCCTTGGCCAGGGCCTCCTTCGCGGCGAACCGGGCCGCCAGGGACGCGTACCCCCGGCGCTCCCCGCTCGGCAGCAGCAACTCGTGCTCCACGAACAGGCGCCCGGCCATGCCGGGCGTCCGCTCCATCGACGCGGCGAAGCGGTCGATCTCCGCCACGTCGATCCCCACCCCGATGATCATCCTCCGGGCCCTCCCGCCCCTCGCGCGCGCTCGGCGCTCATTCCACCGTCACCGACTTGGCCAGGTTCCTCGGCTGGTCCACCTCGTTGCCGCGGGCCGTGGCGAGTTCGCAGGCGAAGACCTGGAGCGGCACGGCGGCCACCATCGGCTGCAGCAGCGTCGGCGTGGCCGGGATCCGCACCAGGTGGTCCGCGTAGGGCACGACCGCCTCGTCGCCCTCCTCCGCGATCACGATGGTGCGGGCGCCGCGGGCCCGGATCTCCTGGATGTTGGAGACGATCTTGCCGTGCAGCACGGAGCGCCCCCGCGGCGAGGGCACGACCACCACCACCGGCAAGTCCTCCTCGATCAGGGCGATCGGCCCGTGCTTGAGCTCCCCCGCGGCGAACCCCTCGGCGTGCATGTAGGCCAGCTCCTTGAGCTTCAGCGCGCCCTCCAGGGCGACGGGGTAGCCCACGTGGCGGCCCAGGAACAGGACGGTGTCCTTGCCGGCCAGCGAGCGGGCCAGCTCGCGCACCGGCTCCATGGTCGCGAGGACCCGCTCCACCTGGCCCGCGATCTGCGCGAGGTCCCGCACCACGGCCCGGATCTCGTCCCCCCACTGGGTGCCCCGCACCTGGCCGAGGTAGAGGGCGAGCAGATAGCAGGCCGCCACCTGCGTGAGGAAGGCCTTGGTGGAGGCGACGGCGACCTCCGGTCCGGCGTGGGTGTAGAGCACCGCGTCGGACTCTCGCGGGATGGTCGACCCGTTGGTGTTGCAGATGGCGAGCACCCTGGCGCCCTGCTCGCGGGCGTGGCGCAGCGCCATCAGGGTGTCCATGGTCTCGCCCGACTGCGAGACGGCGACCACCAGCGTGCGCTGGTCCAGGATCGGGTCCCGGTAGCGGAACTCGCTGGCCAGCTCGACCTCGCAGGGCACCCGGGTCCAGTGCTCGATGGCGTACTTGGCGATCAGCCCGGCGTGGAAGGCCGTCCCGCACGCCACGATGACGACCTTGGTCGCCTCGCGCAGCTCGGCGGCGGGGATGCGGATCTCGTCCAGGGTCAGTTCGCCCGAGGCCCCGATGCGGCCGAGGAGGGTGTCGGCGACGGCCTTCGGCTGCTCGGCGATCTCCTTGAGCATGAAGTAGTCGTAGCCGCCCTTCTCGGCGGCGGAGGCGTCCCAGTCCACGTGGTAGGAGCGGACGTCCGCCGGCAGCCCGTCGAAGCCGGTGACCGTCACCCCCTCGCGCCGCAGTTCGACCACCTGGTCCTGCCCGAGCTCGATCGCGGAGCGGGTGTGGGCGATGAACGCGGCCACGTCCGAGGCCAGGAAGTACTCGTCCTCGCCGACGCCCACGACCAGCGGGGAGTTGCGCCGTGCGCCGACCACCACGCCGGGTTCGTCGGCGTGCACGGCGACCAGGGTGAAGGCGCCCCGGAGCCGCCGGCACACCAGCCGCATGGACTCGGCCAGGTCCGCCGAGGAGGAGAACTCCTCGGCGAGCAGATGGGCCACGACCTCGGTGTCCGTCTCCGAGGAGAGGTCGTGGCCCCGCTCGGCCAGCTCGGCGCGGAGCGCGGCGAAGTTCTCGATGATGCCGTTGTGGACCACGGCCACCCGGCCCGCGTTGTCCAGGTGGGGGTGGGCGTTGGCGTCGGTGGGGCCGCCGTGCGTGGCCCAGCGGGTGTGGCCGATGCCGGTGGAGCCGCTGGGCAGGGGCCGCTCGCCCAGTTCCTTCTCCAGGTTGACGAGCTTGCCCGCCCGCTTGGCCGCGGCGAGCCCTCCGTCGGCGAGCACCGCGACCCCGGCCGAGTCGTAGCCGCGGTACTCCAGCCGCTTCAGCCCGGCGATGACCACTTCCAGCGCCGACTGCCCGCCGACGTAACCCACGATTCCGCACATGTCGGCAGCCTAAGGGCTGTCCCGCGGTACCCGCCGGATCAGCGCCCGCCCGCCGGGGATGCCGTGCGCCCGCCGGGGAGTGCGGGTCGGTACACCGGGGGCCCGGGGGCCCGGGGCCGCTCGCACCGGCCGGGCACGGCGTGCGCCGGGCCGCGCGGGGCCTCCCGTGCGGCGTGCCCCGCGGGAAGGGCTCCGGCGGCGGACCGGCGGGGGTGCGGACCGGCCGGATCCGGGGTGTGCTGGAGACCGGGACCGGCACGGCACCGCCGACCACGGCCCGCCCCGCCCCGTCCGGGGACGCACGGTCCCCGGGCACGCACCCCCAGGAGGCGCGGTGAAGCCCCAGCCCATGACGCCGACCCGGCAGGTCCGGCTCTCCGCCGGGGAGCGGGCCGCCCGCGGCCGCGCGGCGCGTACCCGCGCGCCCCGCTCGGCCCACAGCGAGTTCGCCCCCTCCCGCCACCGGGCCGACCCCGTGGACGTGATCGAGAGGCAGTCGGCGCGGCGGGTGCGGGAGCTGGTGCCGCTGCGCTACGGGCGGATGTCCGAGTCCCCGTTCCGCTTCTACCGGGGCGCGGCGGCCGTGATGGCGGGCGACCTCGCCACCACCGCCGACACCGGCCTGCGCACGCAGCTCTGCGGCGACGCCCACATGCTCAACTTCCGGCTGCTGGCCTCCGCCGAACGCAACCTGATCTTCGACATCAACGACTTCGACGAGACCCTGCCCGGCCCCTGGGAGTGGGACCTCAAGCGGCTCGTCACCAGCCTGGTCATCGCGGGCAGGGAGAACGGCTTCACCGACGCCCAGCGGAGCAGGACCGCCCGGGACTGCGTGCGCTCCTACCGCGAGCACATGCACCGCTACGCGAGGATGCGGCTGATGGACGTCTGGTACGCCAGGTCGGACGCCGCGCAGATCAAGGCCGTCGCGGCCGAGCACCTGCACGCCCGGGGCCGCCGCCGGCTGGACCGCTCCCTCGCCAAGGCCCGCGGCCGCGACAGCCTCCAGGCCTACGGGCGGCTGAGCACCGTGGTCGGCGGGGAGCGGCGGATCGCGGCCGACCCGCCGCTCCTCGTCCCCCTCGGGGACCTGCTGCCCGAGGTGGAGCGCGCCGTGCTGGAGGAGAAGATCACCAGCCTGCTGCTGCGCTACCGCGCGAGCCTGCGCAGCGACCGCCGGCACCTGCTGTCGCAGTTCACCCCGGTGGACATGGCGCGCAAGGTGGTCGGCGTCGGCAGCGTGGGGACGCGCTGCTGGATCGTGCTGCTCCTCGGCCGGGACGACACCGACCCGCTGTTCCTCCAGGCCAAGGAGGCGGACACCTCGGTGCTGGCACCGCACCTGGGGGACACCGAGTTCGCCACGCAGGGCGAGCGGGTGGTGGCGGGACAGCGGCTGATGCAGTCGGCGGGCGACATCCTGCTGGGCTGGGAGCGCGTCGAGGGCATCGACGGGGCGCAGCGCGACTTCTACCTGAGGCAGCTGCGGGACTGGAAGCTCGTCCCGGACGCCACCCGGATGACGCCCAAGGCGATGCGGCTCTTCGGCGCGCTGTGCGGCGGGACGCTGGCCCGCGCCCACGCCCGGTCGGGCGACCGGATCGCCATCGCCTCGTACCTCGGCGGCAGCGACTCCTTCGACCGCGCGGTGGCGGCCTTCGCGGAGCGCTACGCCGACCAGAACGAACGGGACCACCAGGCCCTGCTCGACGCCGTCCGCCGCGGGCGCGTCATCGCCCGGAGGGACTGAGGCCCCGCGGCCGTGCCGCAGCCCTGACGTGCCGAGGCCCGCACGAGGGGTGCGCGGGCGGGCGGACGCCGGCCCCCCGGGCCCCGCTCCCGCGTGACCCACCCCACGCCCCACATCCGGCCCCCGGACACGACAATGGGGCGTGTGATCCCTTCGCCGCCACGAAGCGCCCACCGCCGGGCCGAGCCTCCGGCGACCCCCTACGTCGACCTCAGCCGCGCCGAGTGGAGCGCCCTGCGGGAGAAGACGCCGCTGCCGCTGAGCGCGGCGGAGGTCGAGCGGCTGCGCGGCCTCGGCGACGTCATCGACCTGGACGAGGTCCGCGACGTCTACCTGCCGCTCTCCCGGCTGCTGAACCTGTACGTGCAGGCCACCGCAGGGCTGCGCGGGGCGCTCAACACCTTCCTCGGCGACGCGGGCAACGGGCACGGGGCACAGCGGGGGACGCCCTTCGTCATCGGGGTGGCGGGCTCGGTGGCCGTCGGCAAGTCCACCGTGGCCCGGCTGCTCCAGGCCCTGCTGGCCCGCTGGCCCGAGCACCCGCGGGTGGAGCTGGTGACCACGGACGGCTTCCTGCTGCCGATGAAGGAGCTCAGGGCCCGCGGGCTGATGTCCCGCAAGGGCTTCCCCGAGTCCTACGACCGGCGCGCCCTCACCCGCTTCGTGGCGGACATCAAGGCCGGGAAGGACGAGGTCACCGCCCCGGTCTACTCCCATCTGATCTACGACATCGTGCCCGACGAGCGGCTGACCGTGCGCCGGCCGGACATCCTGATCGTGGAGGGGCTGAACGTGCTCCAGCCCGCGCTGCCGGGCAAGGACGGGCGCACCCGGGTCGGCCTCGCCGACTACTTCGACTTCAGCGTGTACGTCGACGCACGTGCCGAGGACATCGAGACCTGGTACCTGAATCGTTTCCGCAAGCTGCGGGAGACCGCCTTCCAGGACCCCTCGTCCTACTTCCGCAAGTACACCCAGGTCTCGGAGGAGGAGGCGCTGGACTACGCCCGCTCCATGTGGCGCACCGTCAACCGGCCCAACCTGCTGGAGAACGTGGCACCGACCCGCGGCCGGGCGACCCTGGTGCTGCGCAAGGGCCCCGACCACAAGGTGCAGCGGCTCTCCCTGCGCAAGCTCTGACGCTCCGTCAACCCGGCCGTCCGCGGGGCCCCGGGCGCCACGCAGACGGCGAACGTGCGCGCACCGCGCCCCCGGGCGGCCTACGATCCCCGCGTGCTGCACCTGCGCCTGATCACCCCGGCCGACCGCACCGACGAGGTGGTCGCCCTGCTGGAGCGGACCGTCGGCACGGCACACCTGGTGGTGCTCGCGGGCGCCGCCCGGGACCCCGCGGGGGACGTGGTGCTGTGCGACGTCGCCCGGGAGGCTGCCGACGGCGTCGTCACCGAGCTGCGCGCCCAGGGCATCGACCGGTGCGGGGCGATCAGCCTGCAGGACACCGCGCTGACGCTCTCCCTCCGGGCCGAGGAGGCCGAGCGCGAGGCACCGGGCGACAGCGCCGACGCGGTGGTCTGGGACGAACTGGTGGAGGCCACCCAGGAGGAGTCGACGCTCAGCGGCACCTATCTGGCCTTCCTCGCGATCGCCACCATGATCGCCGCCTGCGGTGTGGTGCTCGACAACGCCGTGCTGGTCGTGGGGGCCATGGCGGTCGGGCCGGAGTTCGGCCCGCTGGCGGGGCTGTGCACGGCGATCGTCCGGCGCGCCCCCGCCCTGGCACTCCGCTCCCTCGTCGCGCTGGTCGTCGGCTTCGCCGCGGCCGTCGCCCTGACGGTGGCCTTCAGCCTCCTGATGGACGCGCTGGGCCTGTTCACCGAGGCGCGGGTGGAGGGCGCGCGGCCCAACACCCGTTTCATCTACGACCCCGACCTGTTCTCCTTCGTGGTCGCGCTCCTCGCCGGCATCGCCGGGATACTGTCGCTGACCTCGGCGAAGTCGGGTGCTCTGGTGGGCGTCGCGATCTCCGTGACGACGGTCCCGGCGGCGGCCAACGCGGCCGTCGCCTTCGCCTACGCCGACTATGTGCAGGCGCGCGGTTCGGCCGAGCAGCTCCTGCTGAACCTGCTCGGCCTGACGCTCTCGGGGACGGCGACCCTCCTGGTGCAGCGCCTGGTCCGGCGGCGGGCGGCGCCCCGCGGCTGAGGCCCCGGGCACCGCCCGCGGCCCGTGCGGCCCGGACGGCGCCCGGCCCCGCCCGCGGGGGCCTGCGCCGCGCGCGGGGGCCTGCGCCGCGCGGGCGGGACGGGACGGGGCGAGGCGGGCGGGGGGATCAGCCCAGCGCGGACTTCACCACGTCGGCCAGCCGCCCGGCGACGGCATGCGCCTGCTCGATGTCCGCGGCCTCCACCATCACCCGCACCAGCGGCTCCGTGCCCGAGGGCCGCAGCAGCACCCGGCCGGTGGCCCCGAGGTCGCGCTCGGCCTCGGCCACGGCCTGCGACAGCTCGGCGGAGGAGCCCACCCGGGACTTGTCCACGTCCCGCACGTTGACCAGGATCTGCGGCAGGCGCTCCATGACGCCCGCCAGCTCCGCCAGGGAGCGGCCCGTCGCCGCGATCCGCGCGGCCAGCATCAGGCCGGTGAGCGTGCCGTCCCCGGTCGTGGCGTGGTCCAGGACGATCACATGCCCGGACTGCTCGCCGCCGAGGGCGTAGCCGGACTCCTTCATGGCCTCCAGCACATAGCGGTCACCGACGGCGGTCTGCACCAGCTGCACGCCCTCGCGCTCCATGGCCAGCGTGAAGCCGAGGTTCGACATCACGGTCGCGACGACCGTGTTGCCGCGCAGGGTGCCCGCCTCCTTCATCGCGAGCGCGAGCACGGCGAGGATCTGGTCGCCGTCCACCTCGTTGCCGGCCCCGTCCACCGCCAGGCAGCGGTCGGCGTCCCCGTCGTGGGCGATGCCCAGGTCGGCGCCGTGCTCGACGACGGCGGCCTTGAGCAGCTCCAGGTGGGTCGAACCGCAGCCGTCGTTGATGTTCAGGCCGTCGGGCTCGGCTCCGATGGTGACGACCTCGGCGCCGGCACGGGCGAAGGCCTCCGGCGACACCCGGGAGGCCGCTCCGTGCGCCTCGTCCAGGACGATCCGGAGCCCGTCGAGGCGGTTCGGCAGCACGCCGATCAGATGGGCGACGTACTTGTCGAAGCCCTCGTCGTAGTCCCGGACGCGGCCGACGCCCGCACCGGTCGGGCGGTCCCACGGCTCGCCCGTGCTGTGCTGGCGGTAGACCTGCTCGATGCGGTCCTCCAGCTCGTCGGCGAGCTTGTGGCCCCCGCGGGCGAAGAACTTGATCCCGTTGTCGGGCATGGCGTTGTGGCTGGCCGAGAGCATCACACCGAGGTCGGCCCCCAGCACGCCGGTGAGGTAGGCCACCGCGGGCGTGGGCAGCACGCCGACGCGCAGCACGTCCACCCCGGCGCTCGCCAGGCCGGCCACGACGGCGGCCTCCAGGAACTCTCCGGACGCGCGGGGGTCCCGGCCCACCACGGCGGTGGGACGGTGGCCGGCGAAGGATCCCGCCTCGGCGAGCACATGCGCCGCCGCCACCGAGAGGCCCGTCGCCAGCTCGGCCGTCAGATCGGCGTTCGCCACGCCGCGTACACCGTCGGTCCCGAAGAGTCGTCCCACTGTTGTCCTCCGAAAAGCTGATGACTCGAACCGCTGTTACACGCCCGAGATCGTCGTGCCGATAGACGAACGCCCCGGCAGCACGGAGTGCCGCCGGGGCGAACGAAGAGCCAGCGCGGGATTTAGCGCTTGCTGTACTGCGGGGCCTTGCGGGCCTTCTTCAGACCGGCCTTCTTCCGCTCGACCGCACGGTCGTCGCGGGACAGGAAGCCGGCCTTCTTCAGCGGGCCGCGGTTGTTGTCCACGTCCGCCTCGTTCAGGGCGCGGGCCACACCGAGGCGCAGGGCGCCGGCCTGGCCGGAGACGCCGCCGCCGGCGATGCGGGCGATGACGTCGTAGCGGTCGTCGAGCTCCAGCACCTTGAAGGGCTCGTTGACCTCCTGCTGGTGCACCTTGTTCGGGAAGTAGTCCTCGAGGGTGCGCCCGTTGATCTTCCACTTGCCGGAGCCCGGGACGATCCGGACACGGGCGATGGCGTTCTTGCGGCGGCCCAGGCCGGCGGCCGGCTGCGGGTCGCCGAAGCGGGAGGCCATGGACTCGGTGGTGTACTCGCCCTCGACCGGAACCTCGGTCTCGGTGGTGTACTGCTCGACGTCAACCTCTTCGAGCGGGGTCTCGGCGGTGGTCTCAGCCACGATGCTCCTCAGATTCTCTTCGTCTTAGGGGGTGGCCGGACTTACTGCGCGACCTGGGTGATCTCGAACGGGACAGGCTGCTGCGCAGCGTGCGGGTGGTTCTCGCCCGCGTAGACCTTCAGCTTCGAGAGCATCTGACGGCCCAGGGAGTTCTTGGGGAGCATGCCCTTGACGGCCTTCTCCACGGCCTTCTCGGGGCTCTTCTCCAGCAGCTCGTCGTAGCGGACGGAGCGCAGACCACCCGGGTAGCCGGAGTGGCGGTACGCCATCTTCTGGGTCCGCTTGTTGCCGGACAGGTGCACCTTGTCGGCGTTGATGATGATGACGAAGTCACCAGCGTCAACGTGCGGCGCGTAGATCGGCTTGTGCTTGCCCCGGAGAAGGGTCGCGGCGGTGGTGGCCAGACGGCCCAGGACGATGTCCTGCGCGTCGATGATGTGCCACTGGCGCGTCACATCGCCGGGCTTGGGGCTGTACGTACGCACGGTCGTAGCCTTCGCTTCTTCAGTGATGGGGATCCTCCGTGGCCCGTGAAGGCACGAAGGACGGGGTCCTGACAAGGCCACCCGGACAACCACGACAGCCGTGACCGCGCATCGGTGACGCAAACCGCGCGCAGGTCGCTGGTGGTCGGCCCGGTGGACCGGCGTAAGGGCCCCTCACGTGAGATAGAGCAAGCCAATACGCATAACGAACCAGAAGAATACCGTCGGCCCCCCGCACGGGTCAAAACGCGCGGGCGGCACCGCTCCCGGACCCGACCGCCGGGGGCCGGGCCCTGCCCCGTGCCACCGCCCTCAGCGCGTCCGCTCGACCCGGCGCTCGTCCCACACCGGCCCGGACGTCTCCCGGACCCGGCCGTCCGACCCGAAGACCAGATAGCGGTCGAAGGAGCGGGCGAACCAGCGGTCGTGGGTGACGGCGAGCACCGTGCCCTCGTACGCCTCCAGCCCGGTCTGGAGCGCCTCGGCCGACTCCAGGTCGAGGTTGTCGGTCGGCTCGTCCAGCAGCAGCGCCGTGGTGCCCGCGAGCTCCAGCAGCAGGATCTGCAGACGCGCCTGCTGGCCGCCGGACAGCTTCTCGAAGGGCGTGTCGCCCTGCCGCTCCAGCTCGTAGCGGCGCAGCACGGACATCGCCCCGCCCCGGTCCCTGGAGTGCTCCGTCCACAGGATGTCGACGAGGGTGCGCCCGAGCAGCTCCGGATGGGCGTGGGTCTGGGCGAAGTGGCCCGGGACGACCCGCGCACCGAGCCGCCACTCCCCCGAGTGCGCCACCGGCTCGCCCGCCAGCAGCCGCAGGAAGTGCGACTTCCCCGAGCCGTTGGAGCCGAGGACCGCCACGCGCTCCCCGTAGAAGACCTCCAGGGAGAAGGGCTTCATCAGCCCCGCCAGCTCCAGGTTCTCGCAGGTCAGCGCCCGCACCCCGGTCCGTCCGCCGCGCAGCCGCATCCGGATGTCCTGCTCCCGCGGCGGCTCCGGCGGCGGGCCAGCCTCCTCGAACTTCCGCAGCCGGGTCTGCATCGCCCGGTAGCGGGAGGCCATGTCGGGGCTGTTCGCGGCCTGCTGGCGCAGCCGCAGCACCAGGGCCTTCAGCCGCGCGTGCTCCTCGTCCCACCGCCTCCTGAGCTCCTCGAAGCGGGCGAAGCGCTCCCGGCGCGCCTCCGGGAAGGACGCGAAGCCGCCGCCGTGCACCCACACGTCCGAGCCCGCCGGGCCCGGCTCCACCGCCACGATCCGCTCCGCGGCGCGGGAGAGCAGTTCCCGGTCGTGGGAGACGAACAGCACCGTCTTGCGGGTCTCCGCCAGCCGCTCCTCCAGCCAGCGCTTGCCGGGGACGTCCAGGTAGTTGTCCGGCTCGTCCAGCAGCAGGACCTCGTCCGGACCGCGCAGCAGCGCCTCCAGCACCAGCCTCTTCTGCTCACCGCCGGAGAGCGTGCGCACCAGGCGCCACTGCGCCTTCTCGTAGGGGACGCCCAGCGCGGCCGTGGTGCACATGTCCCACAGCGTCTCGGCCTCGTAGCCGCGCGCCTCCGCCCAGTCGCTGAGCGCCTGGGCGTACGCCATCTGCGCCGCCTCGTCGTCCTCCTCCATGATCCGCAGCTCGGCGGCGTCCACCGCGGCGGCCGCCTCCCGGATCCGCGGCTGGGCGACCGACACCAGCAGGTCCCGGACGGTGCGCTCGTCGCGCACCGACCCCACGAACTGGGGCATCACCCCCAGTCCGCCGCTGACCGTCACCGAGCCGCCGTGCGGCTGGAGTTCCCCCGCGACGATCCTCAGCAGCGTCGTCTTGCCCGCTCCGTTGGCGCCGACGAGCGCCGCGACGGCCCCCTCGCCCACCCGGAACGAGGCGTCGCCCAGCAGCGGGCGCCCGTCCGGGAGGTAGTACTCGACGTGCGCCGCCTCCACATGTCCCATGGGTGCGATTGTGACCGCCGAGGACGGGTACGCCCAACAGGTTTAGGATGCGCGGCATGAGCTTCGGGCAGGGGGGACCCCCGTGGGGGTCCGGAGGACAGCACCAGGACCCGTACGGCCAGGGCGGGTACGGCACCGGCACCGGCGGCTACGGGCAGGGCCCGGACGCCGGTGCGCCGGGCGGGTACGGGGACGGCCGGTACCGCTCCGGCGCCGGCGACCGGGACACCCCCGACTGGGCGGCCCTGGCCGACGCCTCGGCCGCCCGGATGCGCCGCCGACGCTGGACGATGATCGGCGGGGGCGCCCTGGCCACGGTGCTGGTCGCGGGCGCCGTCGCCATGGCGATCGTCTCCTCCACCAAGGACGGCGAGGCCGTCGCCTCGGGCGGATCGCTGCCCAGTGCGCCCACGCTGCCCGCCGACACCACCGCACCGGAGCCCTCGTTCTCCTCGGTGGCGCCGCTGCCGCCGCCCGACCCCAGGGAGTTCGTCTCCGACCGCGCCAAGGACACCGCGCCGCTGACCGCCGAGTCGCTCTTCCCCGGGCGCAAGCTCACCATGGGCAACGGCGAGCGGGCGTACACCAAGGGCTCCACGGCCCGCACCGGCAGCTGCGCCACCGCCGCCACCGGGGCCCTCGGCGCGGTGCTCGAACGCAACGGCTGCGAGCAGGTGTTCCGCGCCACCTACCGCACGGGCGATCTCGCGGTGACCGTGGGCGTGGCGACCTTCGCGGACGAGAAGACCGCGAAGAAGGTCGTCCAGGAGGCCGAGGGGAGCATCACCCCGATGCCCGGAGGGGGCGTCCCGGTCTTCTGCAAGGGCGGCCCGGTGTGCCGCAACACCTACAACTCCTACGGCCGCTACGCCTACTTCACCATCACCGGGCACACCTCGGCGACCTCGGTCACCACCCAGGACACGGCGGCCTACCAGGCGGGGGACGACATCGGGGAGTTCGCCTTCCGCCAGATCGTCCGGCGCGGCGAGGCCCAGGCCTCGGCGGCGGCCACCCTGCCGGCGCAGTAGCCGGGCGCGGCGGGGCGCCGCGTCCGCCCGGCGGCGGGCCCGGTGGGCGGGCGCCTCAGCAGCAGCCGGAGGCCCCGGGCAGGGTGCGCCGGTTGCGGGCCTCGCGGTTGCGGGCCGCCAGCAGTTCGTCGGCCGGGTAGCCGACCTCCTCCAGCGTCAGGCCGTGCGGGCGCACCACATGGACGGCCGAGTCGCGCACCCCCGCCGCCAGCACCTTCGCGGGCCAGTCGGCCGGACGGTGCCCGTCGCCGACGAACAGCAGCGCGCCCACCAGGGAGCGGACCATGTTGTGGCAGAAGGCGTCGGCCTTCACGGTCGCCGTCAGCACACCGGAGGCGTCCCGCTCCCAGGACAGCCGCTGGAGGGTGCGGATGGTCGTCGCACCCTCGCGCCGCTTGCAGTAGGCGGCGAAGTCGTGCTCGCCGAGCAGCCCGGCCGCCGCCTCGTTCATCGCGTCCACGTCCAACGGCCAGTCGTGCCACAGGACATGGCCCCGCAGCAGCGGGTCCACCCCGCCGGGGTGGTCGGTGACCCGGTAGGCGTACCGGCGCCAGACGGCGGAGAAGCGGGCGTTGAACCCGGCGGGCGCCTCGGCGGCGCGCCAGATCCGCACATCGCGCGGGAGCCTGCCCGCGAGGCGCTTCAGCAGCTTCTCCCGGTGCTCGGCCCACACCCCGGCGGGCAGGTCCACGTGCGCCACCTGACCGCGGGCGTGCACGCCCGCGTCGGTGCGCCCGGCGACCGTCAGCTCGTAGGTGGTCCCCGAGCGGGTCACCGTGCGCAGGGCGTCCTCGATCTCGCCCTGCACCGTGCGCTGCCCGCGGGCCTGCTTCGCCCAGCCCGAGAAGGCCGTGCCGTCGTAGGAAAGATCCAGCCGCACCCGGACGAAGCCGGGCTCCACCTCGTCGCTCACGCGACCATCCTCTCAACTCATGCGGAACGGGCCCGCCCCCTCGAAGGGGGACGGGCCCGCTCGGTGAACCCGGTGCCGGGTTCAGGCGTCCTTGGACTCCTCGGCCGGGGCCTCGGCGGCCTCGTCCGCGGTGGTGTCCTCGGCCTTGGCGGCCTCCGACTCCTTGACCGCACGCTTGGTGGCGGCCTCGGCCTCGGCGACGGTCGCCTTCTTCGCGATCTCACCCTCGACCAGCTCGATCACGGCCATCGGGGCGTTGTCGCCACGACGGTTGCCGATCTTCGTGATGCGGGTGTAGCCGCCCGGACGCTCGGCGTAGCGCGGAGCGATCTCGGTGAACAGGGTGTGCACGACGCCCTTGTCCGTGATGGTCTGCAGCACCAGGCGACGGTTGTGGATGTCGCCCTTCTTCGCCTTGGTGATCAGGCGCTCGGCGACCGGACGCAGGCGGCGGGCCTTGGCCTCGGTCGTGGTGATGCGGCCGTGCTCGAACAGCGACTTCGCCAGGTTCGCGAGAAGCAGCTTCTCGTGCGCGGCGCTGCCGCCGAAACGGGCTCCCTTGGTGGGACGCGGCATGGGTTTCTCCTTGTGATCTGCACCGGCCGTACCAGGTACCGGTGTCAGTTACCGGCGGACGGGCGCCCGCCGGAAGTGGGGGCCGGGCCGCTCGGCGGCGGCCCGGCGCAGTCTCAGTACTGCTCGGTCTCGACGAAGCCCGCGTCCGCGTCGTCGTCGGCGCCGAAGGCGTCGGCGGCGGCGGTCGGGTCGAATCCGGGCGGGCTGTCCTTGAGGGCCAGGCCCATGCCGGCCAGCTTCGCCTTGACCTCGTCGATCGACTTCGCACCGAAGTTGCGGATGTCGAGCAGGTCGGCCTCGGAACGCGCCACGAGCTCACCCACGGAGTGGATGCCCTCGCGCTTGAGGCAGTTGTAGGAGCGGACCGTGAGCTCCAGCTCCTCGATCGGCAGCGCCAGGTCGGCGGCGAGGGCGGCGTCCGTCGGGGACGGGCCCATGTCGATGCCCTCGGCGTCGATGTTCAGCTCGCGGGCCAGGCCGAAGAGCTCGACCAGGGTCTTGCCCGCGGACGCCATGGCGTCGCGCGGGCGCATGGCCTGCTTGGTCTCGACGTCGACGATCAGCTTGTCGAAGTCGGTGCGCTGCTCGACACGGGTCGCCTCGACCTTGTAGGTGACCTTGAGCACGGGGCTGTAGATGGAGTCGACCGGGATGCGGCCGATCTCCTGGCCCACCTGCTTGTTCTGCACCGCGGAGACGTAGCCGCGACCGCGCTCGACGGTCAGCTCCATCTCCAGCTTGCCCTTGCCGTTGAGCGTGGCGAGGACCAGGTCGGGGTTGTGGACCTCGACACCGGCCGGCGGGGCGATGTCCGCGGCGGTGACCAGGCCGGGGCCCTGCTTGCGCAGGTACATCACGACCGGCTCGTCGTGCTCCGAGGAGACGACCAGCTGCTTGATGTTGAGGATGAGGTCGGTGACGTCCTCCTTGACCCCCGGCACGGTGGTGAACTCGTGCAGGACGCCGTCGATCCGGATGGACGTGACGGCGGCACCCGGGATCGAGGAGAGCAGGGTGCGGCGGAGGCTGTTGCCGAGCGTGTAGCCGAAGCCCGGCTCAAGGGGCTCGATGACGAACCGCGAGCGGTACTCGTCGACGACCTCTTCGGTCAGCGAGGGGCGCTGAGCGATCAGCATGGTGTGGATTCCTTCAGTCGTGGACGCCCGCTATTTGACGTCCTCTGATACAGGGTACGGGCGGTACGCCCCGAAGGGGGCGTACCGCCCGCAACACCCTGGTGGAGCAGCCGCGGGGGCTGCCCGCCGGTGCCGTGCGTCAGACGCGGCGGCGCTTGGGCGGACGGCAGCCGTTGTGCGGGGTGGGGGTGACGTCCTGGATCGAGCCCACCTCCAGGCCGGTGGCCTGGAGCGAGCGGATCGCGGTCTCACGGCCGGAGCCGGGACCCTTGACGAAGACGTCGACCTTGCGCATGCCGTGCTCCTGCGCGCGGCGGGCGGCCGACTCGGCGGCCATCTGCGCGGCGAAGGGGGTGGACTTGCGCGAGCCCTTGAAGCCGACGTGGCCGGCGGAGGCCCAGGAGATCACGTTGCCCGAGGGGTCCGTGATCGAGACGATCGTGTTGTTGAACGTGCTCTTGATGTGCGCGTGGCCGTGAGCGACGTTCTTCTTTTCCTTGCGGCGCACCTTCTTGACGGCGCCCTGACGTCCCTTGGGGGGCATCTCTCAAACTCCTACGGGAGGTGGTCGGTCCTCCAGCGAAGACCGCTGGTATCACGGGTGGCGGGAGTTCCCCGCCGGCCCGCGGCGTCCTGCTGAGGACTACTTCTTGCCCGGCTTCTTCTTGCCGGCGATGGCGCGACGCGGGCCCTTGCGGGTACGTGCGTTCGTGCTGGTGCGCTGACCGTGGACCGGCAGGCCGCGACGGTGCCGCAGACCCTGGTAGCAGCCGATCTCGACCTTGCGGCGGATGTTGGCCTGGATGTCGCGGCGGAGGTCACCTTCGGTCTGGAAGTTGACGTCCACGTACTCGCGGATCTTGACCAGGTCCTCTTCGGCGAGGTCACGAACGCGGACGTTGGGGTCGACACCGGTGGCGGCGAGGGTCTCCTGGGACCGCGTGCGCCCGATGCCGAAGACGTAGGTGAGGGCGACCTCGATGCGCTTGTCGCGCGGAAGGTCAACGCCTTCAAGGCGTGCCATTCATGGCTCCTGATGTAGTCGGAGGTCTTCCGCAGAGCCGTTCCGTGGCCGCCGACCCCGTGACGGGGTGGTACGGACCAGGTCTCCGGCCTCCACCGGAGGTGTCGCCGACCGTAGCCAGGCGGACTCTGCGTATGTACATGGTGTTACGTGCGTCGCGCGAAGATCCGCGAGTCGTGCAGGTGGTCGTGCGTCAGCCCTGGCGCTGCTTGTGGCGCAGGTTGTCGCAGATGACCATGACCCGGCCGTGGCGGCGGATCACCTTGCACTTGTCGCAGATCTTCTTGACGCTCGGCTTGACCTTCATGGGATGTGAGGTTCTCCGGGTCAGTGCCGTCGCCCCGGGGACGGGGCACGACAAGATCTACTTGTAGCGGTAGACGATCCGCCCACGCGTCAGGTCGTAGGGAGAGAGCTCCACCACGACCCGGTCGTCCGGGAGGATGCGGATGTAGTGCATGCGCATCTTGCCGGAGATGTGCGCGAGGACCTTGTGACCGTTCTGGAGTTCCACCTTGAACATGGCGTTCGGGAGGGACTCGATCACGGTGCCCTCGATCTCGATGGCACCTTGCTTCTTGGCCACGCTATGCCCTTCGAATCGGCTACCTTGATCGGCTCTCCACCCGGGTGCGGGCACACGGATGCACGAGAACCGACGCATCAGTCTACGTCAGGGGTCCCGAAAAGACGAATCCGTCAAGTCTGCCCACCGGCGGAGATCGTTATGCGGACGGGGCTCCCCGGACACACCGCCGGGAGGGCCGGCGCGGCGGCCTCAGGCCGAGGCGGCCGGGTCCGGCGCCGCGGTGATCCCCAGTTCCGCCAGCTTGGCCCTGCCGCCGTCGGGGGCGGTCAGCACCAGCGGCCCCTCCTCCGTCAGCGCCACGGAGTGCTCCCAGTGCGCCGACCAGGTGCCGTCGGTGGTGACCACCGTCCAGTCGTCGGCGAGGACCTCGGTGTGGGGCGTGCCCAGCGACACCATGGGCTCGATCGCCAGGCAGAAGCCGGGCACGATCTTCGGCCCGCGCCCGCGCTTGCGGGAGACGTAGTTCAGCAGGTGGGGGTCCATGTGCATCTCGGTCCCGATGCCGTGGCCGCCGTAGTCCTCGATGATCCCGTACCTGCCCGTCGCGGGCCGGGGCTGGCGGCGGATGTAGGTCTCGATGGCGCGGGAGACGTCCACCAGCCGGGCGCCGTTGCGCATGGCCGCGATCCCCGCCCACATCGACTCCTCGGTCACCCGGGAGAGCTCCACGAGCTCCTGGGAGTGGCCGGTGCCCACGAAGGCGGTGTACGCGGCGTCGCCGTGCCAGCCGTCGATGATCGCACCGCAGTCGATCGAGATGACGTCCCCGTCCTTCAGGACGGTCTTCTCGTCGGGGATGCCGTGGACCACGACCTCGTTGACCGAGGTGCAGATGGTGGCGGGGAAGCCCCCGTACCCCAGGAAGTTCGACTTGGCGCCGTGGTCGGCGATCACCTTGCGGGCGATCTCGTCCAGGTCGCGGGTGGTCGCGCCGGGCACGGCGGCCTCCCGCGTGGCCGCGTGGATGGCGGCGACGACAAGTCCCGCCTCGCGCATCTTCGCGATCTGCTCGGGGGTCTTGATCTGCACCATTGCAGCGGGCGCCTTTCTGGGCGGGGAAAAGAGGGGCGTGTCAACGATAAGGCCGCGGCGTCCACCGGACACCGCGGCCTCGTCTGGTTCGTGCGGGATCAGCCCTGTGCGGCCTCGTCGACCTGGAGGGCCTCCATCGCGCGGGCGGTCACCTCGGCGACCTTGCCCAGCGCGGAGATCGTGACCACCAGGCCCTGGGCCTTGTAGTAGTCGATGATCGGCTCGGTCTGGGTGTGGTAGACCTCCAGCCGCTTGCGGACCGTCTCCTCGGAGTCGTCGTCGCGCTGGTACAGCTCGCCGCCGCACTCGTCGCAGACGCCCTCCGCCTGCGGCGGGGTGTAGACCACGTGGTAGACGTGCGCGCTGCTGTTGCGGCACACCCGGCGGCCGGCGATGCGCTTGACCACCTCGTCCTCGGGGACCTCCAGGTCGAGCACCGCGTCCAGGGCGACGCCCTCGCCGCGGAGCATCTCGTCCAGCGCCTCGGCCTGGCCCACGTTGCGCGGGAAGCCGTCGAGCAGGAAGCCGCCCTCGGCGTCGGCCTGGGCCATGCGGTCCCGGGCCATCCCGATGGTCACCTCGTCCGGCACCAGGTTGCCCGCGTCCATGTAGGACTTGGCGCGCTTGCCGAGCTCCGTGCCCTGCGAGATGTTGGCACGGAAGAGGTCACCCGTGGAGATGTGCGGGATCGACAGGTTCTTCGCGAGGAAGGCGGCCTGCGTTCCCTTCCCGGCACCGGGCGGTCCGACGAGGACGATACGCATCAGCGGAGGAACCCTTCGTAATTACGCTGCTGGAGCTGGCTCTCGATCTGCTTCACGGTCTCCAGACCCACACCCACGATGATGAGGATGCTCGTCCCGCCGAACGGGAAGTTCTGGTTCGCGCCTCCGAAGCCTGCCAACGCCATCGTCGGGACAAGAGCAATCAGACCCAGGTACAGCGAGCCCGGCCAAGTGATCCTGTTGAGCACGTAGCTCAGGTACTCGGCAGTAGGACGACCAGCCCGGATGCCCGGGATGAAGCCACCATACTTCTTCATGTTGTCCGCGACTTCCTCGGGGTTGAACGAGATCGCCACATAGAAGAAGGCGAAGAACACGATCAGGAGGAAGTAGGTCGCGATGTAGTAGGGGTGGTCTCCCGTGACGAAGTGGGACTCGATCCAGGTCTTCCAGCCGGACTGCGAGGTGGAGAACTGGGCGACCAGCGCCGGGATGTAGAGCAGCGACGAGGCGAAGATGACGGGAATCACACCCGCCTGGTTCACCTTGAGCGGGATGTAGGTGGACGTACCGCCGTAGGACCTGCGGCCGATCATGCGCTTCGCGTACTGCACCGGGATGCGGCGCTGGGCCTGCTCGACGAAGACGACGAGGCCGACCATCACGAAGCCGATCAGGATGACCGTGCCGAACTCGATCCAGCCGCCGGCGAGCTTGCCGCTCTCCTTGATGGCCCACAGGGCGCCCGGGAAGCCGGCGGCGATCGAGATGAACATCAGGATCGACATGCCGTTGCCGATGCCCCGGTCGGTGATGAGCTCGCCGAGCCACATGACGGCCGCGGTGCCCGCGGTCATGGTGATCACCATGACGACGGTGGTGAAGATCGACTGGTCGGGCACGATCTGGTCGCCCACGCGGCAGCCGCTGAACAGGGCGCCGCTGCGGGCGGCGGCCACGATGCCGGTGCCCTGCAGGACGGCGAGCGCCACGGTCAGGTAACGGGTGTACTGCGTGATCTTGGCGGTGCCGGACTGGCCCTCCTTCTTGAGGGCCTCCAGCCGCGGGATCACCACCGTCAGCAGCTGGAGAATGATGCTCGCGGTGATGTACGGCATGATGCCGAGCGCGAAGATGGTGATCTGCAGCAGCGCACCGCCGCTGAACATGTTCACCAGCCCGAACAGGCTGTTATTGCCCTGCGAGGCTGCGTCCACACAGATCTGGACGTTCTGGTAACTCACGCCCGGGATCGGGACCTGTGACCCGAGGCGGTACAGAACGATGATGCCCAGGGTGAAGAGCAGCTTCTTGCGCAGGTCGGGCGTCTTGAACGCCCGGGCGAACGCGGTGAGCACGGTGCCTCCTGCGACCCCCGCGCTAAGCGTCAGAGGTGACGGTCTTGAGGATCGACGAATACGTATTCAGCCAGAACCGCCCGGCGGACCGGGCGGCGTGTTCTGGAGGCCAGCGGTTTCGCCGCTACTGTCAACGACCTCCAGGAGCAGAGCAACAGTGCACGCCACCTTACCGGCGACCGCCCCTCCTGGAACAACCATCCAGCCGGGGTATGCCGCAAAGACGACCGGTCGCGCGGCCCCGCCGACCGCCGTGCGGTGCCCGGTCTGGGCAGGCTTGCGGTAGAGCGGGGGCCGGTGGGCGGTGTCTGCCGTACCACTGCCCGGGCGGTCGTCCGGCGGTGCTCCGGGGCCGGGTTCCACACGATGTGGTGACCACCGGACGGCACGGGCCCCTGAGGCGGCGCCCGGCAGGGCCCCGCGGGCCCGGAAGCCCCGGGGCGGGCGGCGTGCGGCCGCAGGCACCGTACGGCGGCCTACGGCAACGGCCTGGGCCGCCCCCCTGGAGGGACGGCCCAGGCCGCAAAAGCGTCCGAGACTCAGACGAGCTCGGTCACGGTGCCGCCGGCGGCGGTGATCTTCTCCTTGGCGGAGCCGGAGACGGCGTCGACCGTCACCTGCAGCGCCACGGAGACCTCGCCCTGGCCCAGGACCTTGACGAGCTGGTTCTTGCGCACGGCACCCTTGGCGACCAGGTCGGCCACGGTGACCTCGCCACCCTGCGGGTACAGGGCCGCGAGCTTGTCCAGGTTCACGACCTGGTACTCGGTGCGGAAGGGGTTCTTGAAGCCCTTGAGCTTCGGAAGGCGCATGTGGAGGGGCATCTGCCCACCCTCGAAGCGCTCCGGAACCTGGTAACGGGCCTTGGTGCCCTTGGTACCACGACCGGCCGTCTTACCCTTCGACGCCTCACCACGACCCACACGGGTCTTGGCGGTCTTGGCGCCCGGGGCGGGACGGAGGTTGTGGACCTTCAGCGGGTTCTGCTCCGCCATGTCAGTCGACCTCCTCGACCGTCACGAGGTGGCGGACGGTGTGCACCATGCCGCGGAACTCGGGGCGGTCCTCCTTGACGACCACGTCGTTCAGGCGCTTGAGCCCGAGCGAACGCAGGGTGTCGCGGTGGTTCTGCTTGCTGCCGATGTACGACTTCGTCTGCGTGATCTTGAGGCGAGCCATTACGCACCCGCCCCCGCACGCGCACGCAGCAGGGCCGCGGGGGCCACGTCCTCGAGGGGCAGACCGCGGCGGGCCGCGATCTCCTCGGGACGCTGAAGGCCCTTCAGGGCCTCCACGGTCGCGTGCACGATGTTGATCGCGTTGTCCGAGCCGAGCGACTTCGACAGGATGTCGTGCACGCCCGCGCACTCCAGCACGGCACGCACCGGGCCACCGGCGATCACACCGGTACCGGGGGCGGCGGGCTTGAGCAGGACGACGCCGGCAGCCTTCTCACCCTGGATCGGGTGCGGGATGGTGCCCTGGATACGGGGGACCTTGAAGAAGTGCTTCTTGGCCTCCTCCACACCCTTGGCGATGGCGGCCGGCACCTCCTTGGCCTTGCCGTAGCCGACACCCACGGTGCCGTCACCGTCGCCCACCACGACCAGCGCGGTGAAGCTGAAGCGACGACCACCCTTCACAACCTTGGCGACTCGGTTGATCGCGACGACGCGCTCGACGTACGCGGTCTTCTCGGCGGCAGCTGCGCCGCCGTCACGGCCCTTCCGGTCCCGCCGCTCGCCGCCACCGGCACCGCTTCCGCGGCGCTGGGGTCCAGCCATTGGATTTACCTCTCTCTTTTCCGCTAGCTACGCTGCGACAGGCTCAGAACTTGAGCCCGGCTTCGCGGGCGGCGTCGGCCAGGGCGGCGATGCGCCCGGCGTACCTGTTGCCACCACGGTCGAACACGACAGCCTCGACACCGGCGGCCTTGGCGCGCTCGGCGACCAGGGCGCCGACCTGCTTGGCCTGCGCGGACTTGTCGCCCTCGCCACCGCGGATCGAGACGTCCAGGGTGGACGCCGACGCCACGGTGTGGCCCTTGAGGTCGTCGATGACCTGCGCGACGATGTTGCGGTTCGAACGCGTGACGACCAGGCGCGGACGCTCGGCCGTACCCGACACGCTCTTGCGGATACGGATGTGACGACGCTGCTTCGCGGCGCGCTTGTAAGCGTCGCCCTTGGCGATCTTCGTGCCGTATGCCATGGCTTACTTGCCCGCCTTTCCGACCTTGCGGCGGATGACCTCGCCCGCGTACTTGACGCCCTTGGCCTTGTACGGGTCGGGCTTGCGCAGCTTGCGGATGTTCGCGGCGACCTCGCCGACCTTCTGCTTGTCGATGCCCTCGACCGAGAACTTGGTCGGCGACTCGACCTTGAAGGAGATGCCCTCGGGCGCCTCCACCAGGATCGGGTGGCTGTAGCCGAGCTGGAACTCCAGGTTGGAGCCCTTCGCGGCGACGCGGTAACCGACACCGCTGATCTCGAGCGCCTTGGTGTAACCCTGGGTCACGCCGGTGATCATGTTCGCCACCAGCGTGCGGGACAGGCCGTGCAGGGCCTTGTTCTGACGCTCGTCGTTCGGACGGGTGACGTTGAGAACGCCGTCCTCGCCCTTCACAATCTCGATCGGCGCGGCGACGGTGTGCGTGAGAGTGCCCTTGGAACCCTTCACGACGACCGTGCGGCCATCGATGGTGACGTCCACACCGGCGGGAACCTGGATGGGGAGCTTGCCGATACGCGACATGAGCTGTTCCTCCGTTCCCGACTACCAGACGTAGGCGAGGACTTCCCCACCCACGCCCTTCTTCTGCGCCTGCTGGCCGGTCAGGAGACCGTGGGACGTGGAGATGATCGCCACGCCCAGGCCGCCGAGGACCTTCGGCAGGTTGGTGGACTTCGCGTAAACACGCAGACCCGGCTTGGAGATCCGCTTGATGCCGGCGATCGAACGCTCACGGTTCGGGCCGAACTTCAGCTCCAGGACGAGGTTCTTGCCGACCTCGGCGTCCTCGACCTTCCAGCCGGTGATGAAACCCTCCTGCTGGAGGATCTCGGCGATGTGCGACTTGATCTTGCTGTGCGGCATCGCCACGGTGTCGTGGTATGCCGAGTTCGCGTTACGCAGACGCGTCAGCATGTCTGCGATCGGATCAGTCATGGTCATGAATTGGCCTTCGGCCTCTCTCGCCGGGGTTTCCTGTATGCGCCATCCCTCTCCCCACACAGGGGCGGGACGGGTGCGGCGCGGGGACCTACGGCGTAGTAAGTCGGTAGGGCGGCGGACGCCCAACCCTGCAAGCCTACGGCATGCGGGAGGGCGGCCGCCGTCCAGGTGCTTACCGAGAGACTCCGGGGAATCCCAACGAGGGGACTACCAGGAGCTCTTGGTCACGCCCGGCAGCTCGCCACGGTGAGCCATCTCACGAAGGCACACGCGGCAGAGGCCGAACTTGCGGTACACGGAGTGCGGACGGCCACAGCGCTGGCAGCGGGTGTAGGCACGCACACCGAACTTGGGCTTACGAGCAGCCTTGGCAATCAGAGCCTTCTTCGCCATCTCGCTCACGCCTCCTTGAACGGGAAGCCGAGGTGACGCAGAAGGGCACGGCCCTCGTCGTCGTTGGTCGCCGTGGTGACCACGGTGATGTCCATACCCCGGACGCGGTCGATCTTGTCCTGGTCGATCTCGTGGAACATGACCTGCTCCGTGAGACCGAAGGTGTAGTTGCCACGGCCGTCGAACTGCTTGGGGGACAGGCCGCGGAAGTCGCGGATGCGCGGGAGCGCGAGCGACAGGGTGCGGTCCAGGAACTCCCACATGCGGTCGCCACGGAGCGTGACGTGGGCACCGATCGGCTGACCCTCGCGCAGCTTGAACTGCGCGATGGACTTGCGGGCCTTGGTGACGGCCGGCTTCTGACCGGTGATCGTGGCGAGATCGCGGATGGCTCCGTCGATCAGCTTCGAGTCACGGGCGGCGTCGCCGACACCCATGTTGACCACGATCTTGACGAGGCCCGGGATCTGCATGACGTTCTCGAAGGAGAACTCCTCACGCAGCTTCGGGGCGATCTCGTCGCGGTACTTCGTCTTGAGACGCGGAGTGGTGGTGGTAGCCATCAGATGTCCTCACCCGTCCGCTTGGCAACGCGGATCTTGTTGCCCTCGTCGTCGAAGCGGAAGCCGACGCGGGTCACGACCTTCTTGCCGTCCTTCTCGACGACGAGCTGGACGTTGCTCACGTGGATCGGAGCCTCGGTGGTCACGATGCCGCCGGTCTGCGAACCACGGGCGGTCTGGCCGGCCTTGGTGTGCTTCTTGACCCGGTTGACACCCTCGACCAGGACGCGGTCCTCGCGGGGGAAGGCCGCGATGACCTTGCCCTGCTTGCCCTTGTCCTTGCCGGTGATGACCTGAACCAGGTCGCCCTTCTTGATCTTCATGCTTACAGCACCTCCGGCGCGAGCGAGATGATCTTCATGAACTTCTTCTCGCGCAGCTCACGGCCGACGGGGCCGAAGATACGGGTGCCGCGAGGGTCGCCGTCGTTCTTCAGAATGACGGCGGCGTTCTCGTCGAAGCGGATGTACGAGCCGTCCTGGCGGCGGCGCTCCTTGACGGTGCGAACGATGACCGCCTTGACGACGTCACCCTTCTTCACGTTGCCACCGGGGATCGCGTCCTTGACGGTGGCGACGATGACGTCACCGATGCCCGCGTAGCGGCGACCGGAGCCACCGAGAACACGGATGCAAAGGATCTCCTTGGCACCAGTGTTGTCGGCGACGCGCAGTCGCGACTCCTGCTGGATCACGTCTATCTCCTGATTGTCTGCCGGTTCCCGGCGGGGGTCTCCGCTGGAGACCCCCGCCGAGCCTGGCGGAACGAACTCGAAGGGCTACCCCTTCGAGCGATTACTTGGCCTTCTCGAGGATCTCGACGACGCGCCAGTGCTTGGTGGCGGACAGCTTCCGGGTCTCCATCAGGAGGACGCGGTCGCCGACGCCGGCGGCGTTCTGCTCGTCGTGGGCCTTGAGCTTGTTCGTACGGCGGATGACCTTGCCGTACAGCGCGTGCTTGACGCGGTCCTCAACGGCGACGACGACGGTCTTGTCCATCTTGTCGCTGACGACCAGACCCTCGCGGGTCTTGCGGGCGTTGCGCTCGGTCTTCTGCTCAGTCACGTTGTTCTCGCTCATCAGGCGCTCTCCACCGTCTCGATGCCCAGCTCACGCTCACGCATCAGGGTGTAGATCCGGGCGATGTCCTTGCGGACGGCCTTCAGCCGGCCGTGGTTCTCGAGCTGGCCCGTCGCCGCCTGGAAGCGGAGGTTGAACAGCTCTTCCTTGGCCTCGCGGAGCTTGGCAACAAGCTCCTCGTTGCCCAGCTCGCGCAGCTCGGACGCCTTGGTTCCGGCCGACATCACGCTTCACCTGCCTCGCGCTTGACGATCTTGCACTTCATCGGCAGCTTGTGAGCCGCACGGGTCAGCGCCTCACGCGCGATCTTCTCGTTCGGGTAGGACAGCTCGAACATCACCCGACCGGGCTTCACGTTCGCGACCCACCACTCCGGCGAACCCTTACCGGAACCCATGCGGGTCTCGGCCGGCTTCTTGGTCAGCGGGCGGTCCGGGTAGATGTTGATCCAGACCTTGCCGCCACGCTTGATGTGGCGGGTCATCGCGATACGGGCCGCCTCGATCTGGCGGTTGGTCACGTACGCCGGAGTCATGGCCTGGATGCCGTACTCGCCGAACGCAACCTGCGTACCACCCTTGGCCATGCCGTTGCGCTTCGGGTGGTGCTGCTTGCGGTGCTTGACCCTACGGGGGATCAGCATGTCGGTCAGGCCTCCGTTCCGGTGCTCTCAGCAGCCGGAGCGGCGGCGGCGGCCTCGGCCTTGGGGGCCTCGGCAGCCTGAGCCTGCTGCGGCTTGCGTCCACGACGCTCGCCACCGCGACCGCGGCCGGCCGGGCGGTCCGCACCGCCGCGGGCCGGACGGTTGCCGGCACGGGCGGCGGCGTTCTCCGCGCGGACCTCGGCGATGTTCTTGACGTCGCCCTTGTAGATCCAGACCTTCACGCCGATGCGGCCGAAGGTGGTCTTGGCCTCGAAGAAGCCGTACTCGACGTTCGCACGGAGCGTGTGCAGCGGCACACGGCCCTCGCGGTAGAACTCCGAGCGGGACATCTCGGCGCCGCCGAGGCGGCCACCGCACTGGATCTTGATGCCCTTGGCGCCCGCCTTCATCGCCGACTGCATGCTCTTGCGCATGGCACGGCGGAAGGAGACGCGGGAGGAGAGCTGCTCGGCGACGGCCTGGGCCACGAGCTGAGCGTCGACCTCGGGGTTCTTGACCTCGAGGATGTTCAGCTGGACCTGCTTGCCGGTCAGCTTCTCGAGGTCGCCGCGGATGCGGTCGGCCTCGGCGCCGCGGCGGCCGATGACGATGCCCGGACGGGCCGTGTGGATGTCCACACGGACGCGGTCACGGGTGCGCTCGATCTCGACCTTGGAGATGCCGGCGCGCTCCATGCCGGACGTCATCATCCGACGGATGGCGACGTCTTCCTTGACGTAGTCCTTGTACAGCTTGTCGGCGTACCAGCGGGACTTGAAGTCCGTGGTGATGCCGAGCCGGAACCCGTGCGGGTTTACCTTCTGGCCCATTACCGGGTTCCTTCCTTGCTGCTGACGACCACGGTGATGTGGCTGGTCCGCTTACGGATCCGGTAGGCACGGCCCTGGGCACGCGGACGGAACCGCTTCAGGGTCGGGCCCTCGTCCACGTACGCCTCGCTGATGAACAGCGACGAGGCGTCCGTGTGGTCGTAGTTGTGCGCGGCGTTGGCGATGGCGCTGTCCAGCACCTTGCCGACCGGCACGCTCGCGGCCTGCGGGGCGAAACGCAGGACCGCCTGAGCCTCCGTGGCATCCATGCCACGGATGAGGTCCACCACGCGGCGGGCCTTCATGGGCGTGACGCGGATGTACCGCGCCTGGGCCCTGGCTTCCATGGTTGTCCCTTCGGTGTAAGTCATGAGTCGTTCCACCCCGCGTCTAGCGGCGCTTCGACTTCCGGTCGTCCTTGACGTGGCCGCGGAAGGTGCGAGTCGGCGAGAACTCGCCGAGCTTGTGGCCGACCATGGACTCGGTGACGAACACCGGGACATGGGTCTTGCCGTTGTGCACCGCGATCGTGTGGCCGAGCATGGCCGGGACGATCATCGAGCGACGGGACCAGGTCTTGATGACGTTCTTGGAACCGGCTTCGTTCTGGGCGTCCACCTTCTTGATCAGGTGGTCGTCGACGAAGGGCCCCTTCTTGAGACTGCGCGGCATCTGAACCCGCTCCTAGCGCTTCTTGTTCGTCTTGCGGCGGCGGACGATGTACTTGTTGCTCGCCTTCTTGGGAGAACGAGTACGACCCTCCTTCTGACCCCACGGGGAGACCGGGTGGCGGCCACCCGAGGTCTTGCCCTCACCACCACCGTGCGGGTGGTCAACCGGGTTCATCGCCACACCGCGAACGGTCGGGCGGACGCCGAGCCAGCGCTTGCGGCCGGCCTTGCCCCAGTTGATGTTCGACTGCTCGGCGTTGCCGACCTCGCCGATGGTGGCGCGGCAGCGGACGTCGACCAGGCGGATCTCGCCGGACGGCATGCGCAGGTGGGCCATCTGGCCCTCCTTCGCGAGCAGCTGCACGGAGGCACCCGCGGAGCGGGCGAACTTCGCGCCGCCGCCGGGCCGCAGCTCGATGGCGTGGATGGTCGTACCGACCGGGATGTTGCGCAGCGCCAGGTTGTTGCCCGGCTTGATGTCGGCCCCGGGGCCGTTCTCGACGCGGTCGCCCTGGCCCAGGCCGCGCGGCGCGATGATGTAGCGCTTCTCGCCGTCGGCGTAGTGCAGGAGCGCGATGCGCGCGGTGCGGTTGGGGTCGTACTCGATGTGAGCGACCTTGGCCGGCACGCCGTCCTTGTCGTGACGACGGAAGTCGATCACGCGGTAGGCGCGCTTGTGGCCACCGCCCTGGTGACGGACGGTCACACGACCGGTGTTGTTACGGCCGCCCTTGCTGTGCAGCGGGCGGACCAGCGACTTCTCCGGCGTGGACCGCGTGATCTCGACAAAGTCGGCGACGCTGGAGCCACGACGGCCCGGGGTCGTCGGCTTGTACTTGCGGATACCCATTGTGTCTCAGTCCTCGGATGATTCCGGACTTCTGGACGATTCCGACCGCCGTCAGGCGGTCGGACCGCCGAAGATGTCGATGCGGTCGCCCTCGGCAAGGGTCACGATGGCGCGCTTGGTGTTGGCGCGCTTGCCGAAACCGGTGCGGGTGCGCTTGCGCTTGCCCTGCCGGTTGATCGTGTTGACCCCGGTGACCTTGACCGAGAAGACCGCCTCGACGGCCTGCTTGATCTGGGTCTTGTTGGCGCCGGGCGCGACGATGAACGTGTACTTGTTCTCGTCGAGCAGCGCGTAGCTCTTCTCGGACACGACCGGCTTGACGAGGACGTCGCGCGGGTCCGTGAAGGTCTTGCTCGTGATCGTGGCCTCGGACATCAGGCCTCGCTCCCTTCGGTGTCGTTGGCGGCCTTGGGGCCGGACACGAAGGACTCGAAGGCGGCCTGGGTGAAGACCACGTCGTCGGAGACGAGCACGTCGTACGTGTTCAGCTGGCCCGGCTCCAGGATGTGCACCTGGGGCAGGTTGCGGGCGGACAGCCACGCGGCCTCGTCCGAACGCTCGGCGACCAGGAGCAGGTTCTTGCGCTCCGAGATCCTGCCCAGCAGGGACTTGGCGGACTTGGTGGAGACCGCACCGTCGACCACGCCGGAGACGACGTGGATGCGGGAGTGGCGGGCCCGGTCGGTGAGGGCACCGCGGAGGGCGGCGGCCTTCATCTTCTTCGGGGTCCGCTGCGAGTAGTCACGCGGCACGGGGCCGTGGACGACGCCACCGCCGGCGAACTGCGGCGCACGGGTCGAACCCTGGCGGGCGCGGCCGGTGCCCTTCTGGCGGTACGGCTTCTTGCCACCGCCGCGGACTTCGCCGCGGGTCTTGGTCTTGTGCGTGCCCTGGCGGGCAGCGGCCAGCTGCGCGACGACGACCTGGTGGATCAGCGGAACGCTGACCTTGGCGTCGAAGATCTCCGCGGGGAGCTCGACGGTCCCGGCCTTGTCGCCTGCCGGCGAAAGGATGTCAATGGTGCTCATCGGTTACCTCAGGCCCCCTTGGCCGCGGTACGGACCAGGACGAGGCCGCCGTTCGGACCAGGAACCGCGCCCTTGATGAGCAGCAGGCCCTTCTCCGCGTCAACGGCGTGAACGGTCAGGTTCTGGGTGGTGACCCGCTCGTTGCCCATGCGGCCAGCCATGCGGAGGCCCTTGAACACGCGGCCCGGGGTGGCGCAGCCACCGATGGAGCCGGGGGAGCGGTGCTTGCGCTGGGTGCCGTGACCGGCGCCGAGGCCACGGAAGTTGTGGCGCTTCATGACACCGGCGAAGCCCTTGCCCTTGCTCTTGCCCGTGACGTCGACCTTGACGCCGGACTCGAACACCTCGGCAGTGATCTCCTGGCCGAGCGTGTACTCGCTGGCGTCGGAGGTGCGGAGCTCCACCAGGTGGCGGCGGGGGGTCACGTCGGCCTTGGCGAAGTGGCCCTTGAGGGGCTTGTTCACCTTGCGCGGGTCGATCTCGCCGAAGGCGATCTGGACCGACTCGTAGCCGTCGGTGTCGTTCGTACGGACCTGGGTAACGACGCAGGGTCCGGCCTTGACGACGGTCACCGGGACGACACGGTTGTTCTCGTCCCAGACCTGGGTCATGCCGAGCTTCTCGCCCAGGACGCCCTTGATCTGCTTAGCCATCTCTTCCGCGCCTCTCAGAGCTTGATCTCGATGTCAACGCCGGCCGGAAGGTCCAGGCGCATCAGCGAGTCAACGGTCTTGGGCGTCGGGTCGAGGATGTCGATCAGGCGCTTGTGCGTGCGCATCTCGAAGTGCTCGCGCGAGTCCTTGTACTTGTGCGGCGACTTGATGACGCAGTACACGTTCTTCTCAGTGGGCAGCGGCACCGGGCCCGCGACCGACGCACCAGTGCGGGTCACCGTCTCGACGATCTTCTTCGCCGAGGAGTCGATGACCTCGTGGTCGTAGGCCTTGAGCCGGATGCGGATCTTCTGTCCCGCCATGGCTACTTCGTAGTCCTGTCTCTCGTATGAACGCTCTGGTACCCGGCGGGTCCTGCGCTCTTCTCCGACCCACGCGGTCGGGCGTGTCGCATCCCCTCTACGAAGATCTCCTCATAAGGAGGTCCCAACCAAGGGGGTGCGGGCCGAAGGACCGCGGGACGGGGGAAGAACTCCCACCGGGCGCCTGGCCGGTACCCCGCTGACACTTCCCGGAAGATTCCCGTACGTCCGCCCCTGCACCTCGCGGCACATCGCGTGGGACGACGAGTACTGTGGGACTCGCTTCCGGTCCTCCCGGCGGGAGGCGCGCAGCATCGGCACTCAACCGAGCAACCCGGACAGTCTGCCATACGAGGCAGGCGCCTGGCCAATCGAGCCGAAGAGAGTACCCCGCGGAGGGTGCGTGTCAAACAGGGGCGCGCGTCGGGAGTGCCGCCGGGCCGCCGGCCCCGCCGACCGTCCGGCCCTCGGGACACCGTTGCGCTGACGGGCGGAACCACGCGGACGGGCCGTCCGGACGGACACGCACGGGGCCCTCAGCCCGGGACGGAGACGCGTCCGCGCCGGAGGGCGGCGAGGCCCAGCCCGAGGGCCAGCACCAGGGCCGCGGGGACGGCGAGGGCGAGGGCCGGGTGCACCGCGCGTTCCAGAAGCCACGCACCGAGAAGCCCCCCGGCGAACATCGCGGCGACGGAGGCCGCCCGCCGCAGCTCGCTGCCCGCACCGCCGCCGACCCGGGAGTCGGACGCCAGCGGGGGCAGCACGATCAGCAGACCGGTGAGGGCCCGGGTGGTCACCGTGGTGGGGACGTCGGCGACCGGGGCCCGCAGGGAGGTCACGTTGCGCGCCCCCATGGCGCACGCCACCATCGCGATCACGGCCAGGTGGCGGCCGTCCACCTGTCCGTGCGGACCGCTCTCGATACCGGCCCGCCAGATCACCAGGGCCGCCGCGCCCAGCAGGAGCCCCTCCCCCATCAGGGCCCCGGCGAACCAGCGCCGGCCGCGGGCGTCGATCGCCGACTCGAGGCGGGATCCCGCGATCGCGCCGAAGGCGAACCCGGCGAGGGAGACCCCCGAGACCGTCGCCGAGATGCCCGGCGCCCCGGCGATCGCGAAGCCGAGCAGCAGCACGTTGCCCGTCTGGACCGCCGCGAAGACCGGACCGAGCACCAGGAAGGACACCGCCTCGATCATCCCGGTGGTCAGGGTGAGCAGCACCATCACGGAGGTCAGCGCCCTGCCGGTCCTGGGTTTCATACCGGGACGATAGGGGCGTGATCGCGGCGCCCGGCGTACCGCTGGGCACGCCTCACCCCGCTGGGGCAACATCCGCGCCGGGCGGCCTCCTCCAGGGCGCCCGCCGTTGACGGCCCAGGGCCGGGGCGCCCCCGGCCGGGCAGACGGGGCGGGGGCCTCCCGGGCGCGCCGCTCGCGTCACCCGGTCGTCCCCGGTTCATGGCGTGCGCAGCACGCGCCCCCGCAGCATGCCCACGACTACCGGCCCCCGCCCTTCCTCCAGGCCCTTCGCACATCGCGCCTGAAGAGGCGGTACCCCTCCCGCAGGTTCATCCACTCGAAGAAGGCGGCGATCCCCCCGAGGACGGCACATACCAGGCGAAGCACAACACTCCACGGTCCCTCCACACCCGCCCCCTCCCCATGTCCTGCCCTCGCACCGGCCACTCGGTCTCTCCACAGCACAACCCCGCGCCTGCGGACTCGGCGACCGCGTGCAGCCTCCGGGCACCCGCCCCCTCCCGGGCAGCTGCGCCCGTGAACGACGGCGGGCGGCGAGCCGTGTCCGTGACGGAGCAGAAGGCGCTCCGGAACCGCCGGCACGGTCCCGTGCTCCCCCCGCCCCCTATGGGTGCCCCTCGCGCTTCCCTCCCGGGCCGCGCCGTCGGACACGGCGGGAGAGTTCCCGGGCCACCCAGCCGGTGAGAACCGCGAAAAGGACGAGCGAAACCCAGTCGAGAACGCTGCCCCAACTGTGGTCCTCCATGTCGATCAGCAGGGTCAGGGCCACTACGCCCCACGGCGCCAGCAGCCCGACCAGCGGCTTCCTGTCGTCCTTCATCGGTCTCTCCCCCCGAGAGATGCGCCCTCCGCTGTCCGCAGCCACCGATCCCCGTGGATCGGGGGCTCGGCGCCGAGAAGCAAGGCCGGTGAGGGGATTGTAGGGGTCGGACACCACCCCTGAACCTGAGGCAGGCCGTCGCCCGACGGGCCCTCTCCCCGGCCCGGTTGGACGGAAGAGCGGACGGAGCGGAGCGGCGCACGTCGCACACGCGCGTGCGCAGCGACCACGCGGGCTGCTCCCGTGCCGTGGCCGCTGCCGGCTGCGAGACGGCGCAGCACCCCGGGTCCCCTGACGGGGCCGCCGTGCACCGACCGGGGTCGGTCCGGCGCGGCAGCCCCGCACCCGCGTCCGGAGGATCAGCCGGCCGCGGGAGGGATGGCAGGGCCGCGGGTGGCGTCCGGCGCCTGGTGGGGCCCGGCCGGGCGCCGCGCCGCCTCCGGCGGTCCCGCCCGCCCCGCGGTGCAGGGAGCCGGTGATGTGCCGTCGGTTGCGGACGGCGCTCCACAGCCCCGCCACCCCCGGGTGCTGCACCGGCACGGGCGGGGGGCTATAGCACCGTGTTATGGCCAGGCGTTAGTACCCCGTTCATCGTTCCTCCGGAATTCTGGGACATGTCCATGACGAACTCCCGCCCCACAGACGGGAGCGCGGCGCGGACGCGGCCCCCCGGGGCCGCCAACCCCCACACATGCACGCCCACCCAGCGTGTCCTTCGAATCGAGGAACCTTGCGCATATCAAGGCTCATCCCCGCGCTCCTGGCAGCCGTGGTCTCCGTCCTCGCGCTTCTCGCCCCCGCCGCCACCGCGGCACCGGCGCCCGTACCCCCGACGGCCAAGGCCCCCCAGCCCATCATCGGCGGGGGCTACGCGCAGAGCGGCCCCTGGGCCGCCCGCCTGTTCTCGAACGGCCGGGAGACCTGCTCGGCGACGATCATCGCCCCGACGTGGATCCTCACGGCCAAGCACTGCGTCACCGGCGGCGGGCTGTCCTTCCGTATCGGCAGTCTCGACCAGCACAGCGGCGGCACGGTGGCCAACGGCGTCCAGACCTACACCCACGGCGCGGACCTCGCGCTGGTGCGGCTCGACCGCTCCGTGTCCGCGACCTACGCCCGGCTGGGCCAGCCGGGCACCGTGCGCGTCGGCCAGAACGTCCAGGTCTACGGCTGGGGCGCGACCTCCCGGTGCGGCTCCGAGGCCAACTGCCAGTCCCGCTACCTCAAGGTCGCGAACGTGACGGTGACCCACGGCTGCGGCGACGCCTACGGCGGGTCCGCGATCTGCGCCCGCCGCGGCGACGGGATCACCGCGGGCGGCGACTCGGGCGGCCCGATGATGCTCAACGGCGTCCAGGTCGGCGTGGCGTCCACCAGCGACCGCCAGACCACGACGGCGTACACCAACGTCACGGCGTACCGCTCCTGGATCCAGTCGGTCGCCGGCGTCTGATCCCCTCGGCACAGCAGGACGGCCGGGCCCCGCACCCACACGGATGCGGGGCCCGGCCCCTGTGCGCCTGGCCGCGGGGCGCACAGGCGACCCCCGCACACGCACGGCGAAGGGCCCCGCACCCAACAGGGTGCGGGGCCCTCCCACAGCTCAGGCGAGCTGCCGGGTCAGAACACCGGGACTTACTTGGTGATCTTGGTGACCTGGCCGGCGCCCACGGTCCGGCCACCCTCACGGATGGCGAACTTCAGGCCCTCCTCCATGGCGACGGGCTGGATCAGCTCGACGGTCATGGTGGTGTTGTCGCCCGGCATGACCATCTCGGTGCCCTCGGGGAGGGTCACGACGCCGGTCACGTCCGTGGTACGGAAGTAGAACTGCGGGCGGTAGTTGTTGAAGAACGGGGTGTGACGGCCACCCTCGTCCTTCGACAGGATGTAGGCCTGGGCCTCGAACTCGGTGTGCGGCGTGACCGAACCGGGCTTGATGATGACCTGGCCGCGCTCGACGTCCTCGCGCTTGATGCCACGGAGGAGCAGACCGACGTTCTCACCGGCCTGGCCCTCGTCGAGCAGCTTGCGGAACATCTCGATGCCGGTGACCGTGGTGGTGGTCTTCTCCTGCTTGATACCGACGATGTCGACGGTCTCGTTGACCTTCAGGACACCACGCTCGATACGACCGGTGACGACGGTGCCACGACCGGTGATCGTGAAGACGTCCTCGATCGGCATCAGGAACGGCTTGTCGACGTCGCGCTCCGGCTGCGGGATGGCCTCGTCGACGGCCTTCATCAGGTCGAGGACGGACTTGCCCCACTCGGCGTCGCCCTCGAGCGCCTTGAGCGCCGAGACCTTGACGACCGGGACGTCGTCGCCCGGGAACTCGTACTCGGAGAGGAGCTCACGCACCTCGAGCTCGACGAGCTCCAGGATCTCCTCGTCGTCCACCATGTCGGCCTTGTTCAGGGCGACGACGATGTACGGAACGCCGACCTGGCGGGCCAGGAGCACGTGCTCCTTGGTCTGCGGCATCGGGCCGTCGGTGGCGGCGACCACGAGGATGGCGCCGTCCATCTGCGCGGCACCGGTGATCATGTTCTTGATGTAGTCCGCGTGACCGGGGCAGTCGACGTGGGCGTAGTGACGCGACTCGGTCTGGTACTCGACGTGCGCGATGGAGATGGTGATACCGCGCTGGCGCTCCTCGGGAGCCTTGTCGATCTGGTCGAAGGCCGAGGCCTCGTTCAGGTCCGGGTACGCGTCGTGCAGCACCTTGGTAATGGCGGCCGTGAGGGTCGTCTTACCGTGGTCGATGTGACCGATGGTGCCGATGTTGACGTGCGGCTTAGTCCGCTCGAACTTCGCCTTCGCCACTGGGGTCCTCCTGTGGAGTGGTTCTGTACGCCTTACTCATCGGCGCCAGGTGATCTTTGCTGGGAAGCCGACCGCCGGGGGTTCGACCCGAAGGTCTCGGGGCGAACCCCGGCGGACGGTGTCAAGCCTAAAGCGTGAACCCGGGTGGGTTACTCGCCCTTGGCCTTCGCGATGATCTCCTCGGCGACGTTCCGGGGAACCTCGGCGTAGGAGTCGAACTGCATCGAGTAGCTTGCGCGACCCGAGGTCTTGCTGCGGAGGTCTCCGACGTAGCCGAACATCTCCGAGAGCGGCACGAGGCCCTTGACGATCCGGGCGTTCATCCGCTCCTCCATGGACTGGATCTGTCCACGGCGGGAGTTGATGTCACCGATGACCTCGCCCATGTAGTCCTCGGGCGTGGTGACCTCGACGGCCATCATCGGCTCCAGGAGCACGGGGCTGGCCTTGCGCGCGGCCTCCTTGAAGGCCTGCGAACCGGCGATCTTGAACGCGAGCTCGGAGGAGTCGACCTCGTGGTAGCCACCGTCGATGAGGGTGACGCGCACGCCGGTCATCTCGTAGCCGGCCAGGATGCCGAACTGCATGGCCTCCTGCGCACCCGCGTCCACCGAGGGGATGTACTCCTTGGGGATGCGGCCACCGGTGACCTTGTTGACGAACTCGTACGCGGCGTCGCCGCCCTCGATGGGCTCGATCGCGATCTGCACCTTGGCGAACTGACCGGTACCACCGGTCTGCTTCTTGTGGGTGTAGTCCACGCGCTCGACGGCCTTGCGGATCGTCTCGCGGTACGCGACCTGCGGCTTGCCGACGTTGGCCTCGACCCGGAACTCACGGCGCATGCGGTCGACCAGCACCTCGAGGTGCAGCTCGCCCATACCGCCGATGATGGTCTGGCCGGTCTCCTCGTCCGAGTGAACCTGGAAGGAGGGGTCCTCCTCCGCGAGACGCTGGATGGCGACACCCAGCTTCTCCTGGTCACCCTTGGACTTGGGCTCGATCGCGACCTGGATCACCGGCGCCGGGAAGTCCATGGACTCCAGGATCACCGGGTTCTTGTCGTCGCACAGCGTCTCACCGGTGGTGGTCTGCTTCAGGCCCATGACGGCGACGATGTCGCCGGCGCCCACCGAGTCGATCTCCTCACGCTTGTTCGCGTGCATGCGGTAGATCTTGCCGATGCGCTCCTTCTTGCCCTTGACGGAGTTCAGCACCGCGGTGCCGGAGTCCAGGCGACCGGAGTAGATCCGGACGAAGGTGAGCTTGCCGAGGTGCGGGTCGCTCGCGATCTTGAACGCGAGGGCCGACAGCGGCTCCTCGTCGGACGGACGGCGCTTGACGACCGTGTCCGCGTCCTTGACGTCGTGGCCCTCGATGGCCTCGACGTCCAGGGGCGACGGCAGGTAGCGCACGACCGCGTCGAGCAGGGGCTGGACGCCCTTGTTCTTGAACGCGGTGCCGCAGAACACCGGGGTGACGGTGGCGTCCTTGGAGACGCCGGACGCGATGGTGATACGACGGATCGCGGTGTACAGCTGCTCCTCGGTGGGCTCGTTGCCCTCCAGGTACAGCTCCATGATCTCTTCGTCGTTCTCGGCGACCGTCTCCAGGAGCTTGCCGCGCCACTCCTCGGCGGCCTCGGCGTGCGTGGCCGGGATGTCGACGGTGTCGTACATCTCGCCCTTCGACGCCTCGGCGGACCAGACGAGGGCCTTCATCGTCACGAGGTCGATGACGCCCTTGAAGTCGGCCTCGGCACCGATCGGGAGCTGCATGACGATCGGCACCGCGCCCAGGCGGTCGCTGATCATGTCGACACAGCGGTGGAACTCGGCACCGGTGCGGTCGAGCTTGTTGACGAAGCAGATGCGGGGCACGCCGTAGCGGTCGGCCTGGCGCCACACCGTCTCGGACTGCGGCTCCACGCCGGCCACACCGTCGAACACGGTCACGGCACCGTCGAGCACGCGGAGCGAACGCTCCACCTCGACCGTGAAGTCGACGTGGCCCGGGGTGTCGATGATGTTGATCGTGTGGTCGACGTTGGCGAGCGGCCAGTGGCAGGTGGTCGCAGCGGACGTGATCGTGATGCCACGCTCCTGCTCCTGCTCCATCCAGTCCATCGTGGCGGCGCCGTCGTGGACCTCACCGATCTTGTAGCTCACACCGGTGTAGAACAGGATGCGCTCGGTGGTCGTCGTCTTGCCCGCGTCGATGTGGGCCATGATGCCGATATTGCGCACCTTGGCCAGGTCAAGCGAAGTGGTAGCCATAAGGCTTCAGTCTTCTCTCGGTCTCGATGTGGGTGCGACTACCAGCGGTAGTGCGCGAAGGCCTTGTTGGACTCGGCCATCTTGTGCGTGTCCTCGCGCTTCTTGACCGAGGCGCCGAGGCCGTTCGAGGCGTCCAGCAGCTCGTTCATCAGGCGCTCGGTCATGGTCTTCTCGCGACGGGCGCGGGAGTAGCCGACGACCCAGCGCAGCGCGAGGGTGGAGGCGCGACCGGGCTTGACCTCGATCGGCACCTGGTAGGTGGCACCACCGACGCGGCGGGACTTGACCTCGAGGGAGGGCTTGACGTTCTCGAGGGCGCGCTTCAGGGTGATGACCGGGTCGGCGCCGGTCTTCTCGCGAAGACCCTCCATGGCGCCGTAGACGATCCGCTCGGCGGTGGAGCGCTTGCCGTTCAGCAGGATCTTGTTGATGAGCGAGGTCACCAGAGGGGAGCCGTAAACCGGGTCGATGATGACCGGGCGCTTCGGGGCGGGGCCCTTACGAGGCATTCTTACTTCTCCTTCTTGGCGCCGTAGCGGCTGCGGGCCTGCTTGCGGTTCTTGACACCCTGGGTGTCGAGGGAGCCGCGGATGATCTTGTAGCGAACACCCGGCAGGTCCTTCACACGGCCGCCGCGCACGAGCACGATGGAGTGCTCCTGCAGGTTGTGTCCCTCACCCGGGATGTAGGCCGTGACCTCGATACCGGAGGTCAGACGCACACGCGCGACCTTACGGAGGGCCGAGTTCGGCTTCTTCGGGGTGGTCGTGAACACACGCGTGCAGACGCCGCGACGCTGAGGAGAACCCTCGAGTGCGGGCGTCTTGTTCTTCTCGACCTTGTCCTGCCGGCCCTTGCGGACCAGCTGCTGGATCGTAGGCACTACTTCTCCGGTTTCTGTGTGCCGTCAGTGAAGCTAACCTGGAACGTTGCCGACCCACGCGGTCGGGTGTGTCGAATACTGCGGACGCCCGCGGAGAGCGGCAACGGACGCAGATTGCGGTGGCCTTTGTCGGACTCGCACTGCGGTTGAGGACACGCACGCGAGCCCGGGCACACCCCAGGCACAAGGTCTGAGCGTACCTACCGTACGGACATCGGTCAAAACAAATGCCCCGGCGCGACGGAGTCGGCCCGCGCCCTCGGGAACCCGGCCCCGAGCAGGGAGGCAGACGCCGTCACCGCCCGTCGCGGCCCGGCTCCGGCAGGGCACGGCCGTCGCGCCCCCGGGCGGAGCCGGGCCCGGTGCCCGCGGGGGCCCGGAGCGGGGGCCCCCGGGCCCGGGCCGCTCGGGGCCGGTGCCCCGCCCGGCCCGGGGCGGGGCGCCTGGGAGCCGCCCGGGACAGCGCGCCGAAGGCGCTGCCCGCCACGCAAGGCGCTGCCCGTTGCACGGGGCGGGGATCCGCCCCCGGGCGGCGCCCGGGGCCGCTCGCGCGCCCCCGGCAGCCCGCCGGGCGGAGCAGCACCGTCACCCGATCGGCGGCCCGCGCCCGGGGGGAGGCGCCCGCTGCGCAGGGTGCCGCACCCGACGGGGGTGATCGGCGGCCCGGCTCCCGACGGGGCCGCGCTGCCGCCACCGGCGGCACGGAAGCCCCCTCGGGACCAGGCGGCACGGAAGCCCCCTCGGGACCAGGGCGGGCACCCCACGGGGGCGGGAGCACGCCGGAGGGCGTGCGCGCCACCGGGCCGCCCGGACCACTCCGGACGGCGAGGGCGTACGCGCCACCCGGCCGCCCGGGCCGCTCCGGACGGGCGCGGCTCGGCGGCCGTCCGGGCGGCGCAGCCGGCGCCTCCCGCCCCCGGACCGGCTCCTGGCGGAGCGGTCCCCGGCCCGCCCGGAACCCCGGGTCACGCGGCGGGCCGGCGGCCTCCCGGTGGGCAGGCCCCGGGACCGCCCGGACCCCCGCGCGCGGGACCGCCGCGGACAGCCCGGGGCCGGGGGCCGAGGGCTGCGGGCGCGGGGCCTGCGGGCCGTCGCCGCCCTGCGCGGCATCCGCCGCGGGGACGTCACCGCAGGCGCCACCGCGAGCACCGGGCCCCGGCGGCGCCGGCGGAGCGCCTCGCGCCTCAACCACCGCCGCCTGTCGCCCTGTTGCCGACTTCCGGCAACGAAGCGCCGCTCAGGACGGCCGTCCCCGGCCCCTGACCGGGGGTCCTCCGCAGCCGCACAATGCGGTGAGCCGACCCGTCCGGTAGAGGAGGCCCGCCATGGCCGACCCACGCGCCCGAACCGTTCGTGCGATGGACGACACCGCGATCGACGTCCGTCTGACCGTGATCGAGTACGCCGAGATCGCGCGCGGATACGAGGCCGCGGTGTCCGCGCCCGGCGCGCCCCCGAGCGCCACGGAGGACTACGCCGTCGTCATGGACGTCCTGGCGCTCGTCCACGGCCTCCCGGATCCCGACGTCCCACCGGTGCTGGCCGTCGGTGCACGGGCCCTGCGCCGGGTCCATCTGGCGCTGCTCGGCACACCGCCGCAGCGGGAGGAGCCGTGACCGGGCGCCCCGCGGGCGCGGAAGCCGCCCCGGCCGCACCGGCGGCGCGGACGCCCGGCCCCCGGCGGGCCGCGGCCGTCGCCCGCACCGCCGCGGCCCACGCGGTCGGTGCCGGGGCCGCCCTGCTGGTGCTCGCCACCGTGGTGGAGTTCTCCGCGGCCGCGGCGGCGGCCCTCTGGGGCGTCTGCCTCGTCACCGCGGTGTCGCTGGTGCGCCGGCCGGCGGGCGGTACGAGGCGCGGCACGGTGCCGCTGCCGCCCGCCCCCGCGCGCAGCCCCCAGGGGGCCGCGGAGGCGGCGGTCACCCGCTACGGCGAACGGATCGCCCGGACCCCGCTGCCGGTCGACGCCACGACCGCCGAGGACTGGCAGCTGGCCCTGGACGCCTACGAACGGGCGAAGCGCGTGCACCCGGGCCTGGTGCCGGAGGCCGTCGCCGAGGGGCAGGCCGCCCTGGAGAGGCTGTCCTCCGCGGCGGCCGACGACCGTCTGGAAGAAGAGCATCCGGCCCTCTGGAGCGAGGGCAGCGGACCGGCGGTGCTGCGGATGCCTCCCCCGCCGGGGTGGACGGGCAGATGCCTGCTGGTCTTCGAGGGCGAGGCACCGGACGGCTTCCTGGTGCGCGCCCGGCACGGACGCGGCGACCGGCGGCGCCGGGCGGTGCGCCTCGCGCACCGCGGCCACGGCCCGGCCCGCGTCCGGGTACCGGCGCCCGCACCGTTCGCCGGCGCGCTCACGGTGGAGATCGTCACCGCGGGTGCCTGGCGTGCGGCGCTGGTGCCCGCCCGGGAAGCCCGCCCGCTGTCCGGCACCGTGCGGGGCGACGCGACCGAGGTGCTGCTGAACCGGGCCCGCCACGGCGCGGCGACCTTCGTGCACCTCGGCGACGGGCCGTTCACCGTTCGTGAGCTGATCGCCGAGGCCCCGCGCGCGGGGCGGGCGATCGCCGAGGGCCGGGGCCGCTGCTCGCTGCTGCTCGGCCTGCACGGGGTCGCGGCGCTCCTCGTCGAGGCCGAGGGCCCGTGGACCGTTGCGCCCGCCGTCCCGGCGTCCGCCGCCCCCGTGGGCCCCTGACGGAGGCCGGCCGGCGAGGCCGGAGCCCGGCCCCTCCCCGCGCGGGCACGGGGCCGGGCCGGGGACGCGGGAAGGGCGGTCACCCCCTGCCGGGAGTGACCGCCCTTCTCGTCGTCTGGGACGACCCGCTTACTGGTTGTACGGACCGTAGTCGTAGTCCTCCAGCGGGACGGCCTGGCCGGAGCCGGTGCCGAACGGCGAGTAGTCGATGTCGTCGTAGCCGACGGCCGAGTACATCGCGGCCTTGGCCTCCTCGGTCGGCTCGACCCGGATGTTGCGGTAGCGGGACAGGCCCGTACCGGCCGGGATGAGCTTACCGATGATGACGTTCTCCTTGAGGCCGATCAGGGAGTCCGACTTGGCGTTGATCGCCGCGTCGGTCAGGACCCTGGTCGTCTCCTGGAAGGACGCCGCCGACAGCCACGACTCGGTCGCCAGCGAGGCCTTGGTGATACCCATCAGCTGCGGACGGCCGGAGGCGGGGTGACCGCCCTCGGTGACCACACGACGGTTCTCGGTCTCGAACTTCGAGCGCTCCACCAGCTCGCCGGGCAGCAGCTCGGCGTCGCCGGACTCGATGATCGTCACGCGGCGGAGCATCTGCCGGATGATGATCTCGATGTGCTTGTCGTGGATCGACACGCCCTGCGAGTTGTAGACCTTCTGGACCTCGCCGACCAGGTGGACCTGGACCGCACGCTGGCCGAGGATGCGCAGCACGTCGTGCGGGTTGGTCGCACCGAAGGTCAGCTTCTGGCCGACCTCGACGTGGTCGCCCTCGCGGACGAGCACCTTGGCGCGCTTGGAGATCGGGAAGGCCGTCTCGTCGCTGCCGTCGTCCGGCGTGACGATGATCTTCTTGGTCTTCTCGGTCTCCTCGATCCGCACGCGGCCGGCGGCCTCGGAGATCGGGGCGACACCCTTCGGGGTACGGGCCTCGAAGAGCTCGACGACACGCGGCAGACCCTGGGTGATGTCGTCACCGGCCACACCACCGGTGTGGAAGGTACGCATCGTCAGCTGGGTGCCGGGCTCACCGATGGACTGGGCGGCGATGATGCCGACCGCCTCGCCGATGTCGACCAGCTTGCCGGTGGCCAGCGAGCGGCCGTAGCAGAAGGCACAGGTGCCGACCGCGGACTCGCAGGTCAGGACCGAGCGGGTCTTGACCTCCTCGACCCCGGCGCCGACCAGGGCGTCGATGAGCACGTCACCGAGGTCGACGTTGGCCGGCGCGATGACCTTGCCGTCCACCACGACGTCCTCGGCGAGCATCCGCGCGTACACGGAGGTCTCGACGTCCTCCGCCTTGCGCAGCACACCGTCGGCGCCGCGGTCGGCGATCCGCAGCTTCAGGCCGCGGTCGGTGCCGCAGTCCTCCTCGCGGATGATGACGTCCTGCGAGACGTCCACCAGACGACGGGTGAGGTAACCCGAGTCGGCGGTACGCAGGGCGGTGTCCGCCAGACCCTTACGGGCACCGTGCGTGGAGATGAAGTACTCCAGCACGGAGAGGCCCTCGCGGAAGGACGCCTTGATCGGACGCGGGATGGTCTCGTTCTTGGCGTTCGACACCAGACCGCGCATACCGGCGATCTGACGCATCTGCATCATGTTTCCGCGCGCGCCCGAGTTGACCATCATGAAGATCGGGTTGGTCTTCGGGAAGTTCGCGTTCATCGCCTCGGCCACCTCGTTGGTCGCCTTGGTCCAGATCGCGATGAGCTCCTGGGTGCGCTCGTCCTTGGTGATCAGGCCGCGCTCGTACTGCTTCTGGACCTTCTCGTCCTGCGCCTCGTAGCCCGCGACGATCTCCTTCTTCGCCTCGGGGACGACGACGTCGGAGATGGCCACGGTGACACCGGAGCGGGTGGCCCAGTAGAAGCCGGCCGCCTTCAGGTTGTCGAGCGTCGCCGCCACGATGACCTTGGGGTAGCGCTCGGCGAGGTCGTTGACGATCTCGGAGAGCTGCTTCTTGCCCACCGAGTAGTCGACGAACGGGTAGTCCTCGGGCAGCAGCTCGTTGAAGAGCGCACGGCCGAGCGTGGTCTTCAGGCGGAAGCTGTCGCCCTGCTGCCAGTTCTGCTCCTCGCCCTCCTCGGGCGCGGGCGGGGTCCAGCCGCGCGGCGGGATGGTGCCCACCGGGAAGCGGATGTCGATCTTCGCCTGGAGCGAGAGCTCGCGGGCGTCGAAGGCCATGATCGCCTCGGCGGTGGAGCCGAAGGACCGGCCCTCGCCCTTGACCTCGCGCTCCTCCTCGTCCGTGGTGAGGAAGAAGAGGCCGAGCACCATGTCCTGGGTGGGCATGGTGACCGGACGGCCGTCGGCCGGCTTGAGGATGTTGTTCGAGGACAGCATCAGGATGCGGGCCTCGGCCTGCGCCTCCGCGGAGAGCGGCAGGTGCACGGCCATCTGGTCACCGTCGAAGTCCGCGTTGAACGCGGTGCAGACGAGCGGGTGGATCTGGATGGCCTTGCCCTCGACCAGCTGCGGCTCGAAGGCCTGGATGCCGAGGCGGTGCAGCGTGGGCGCACGGTTCAGCAGCACCGGGTGCTCGGCGATGACCTCTTCGAGGACGTCGTACACCACGGTGCGGCCGCGCTCGACCATGCGCTTGGCCGACTTGATGTTCTGCGCGTGGTTCAGGTCGACCAGGCGCTTCATCACGAAGGGCTTGAACAGCTCCAGCGCCATCGCCTTCGGCAGACCGCACTGGTGCAGCTTGAGCTGCGGACCGACGACGATCACGGAACGCGCGGAGTAGTCCACGCGCTTGCCGAGGAGGTTCTGGCGGAAGCGGCCCTGCTTGCCCTTCAGCATGTCGCTGAGGGACTTCAGCGGGCGGTTGCCGGGGCCCGTGACCGGGCGGCCGCGGCGGCCGTTGTCGAAGAGGGCGTCGACCGCCTCCTGGAGCATCCGCTTCTCGTTGTTCACGATGATCTCGGGGGCACCGAGGTCGAGCAGGCGCTTCAGGCGGTTGTTGCGGTTGATGACCCGGCGGTACAGGTCGTTCAGGTCGGAGGTCGCGAAGCGGCCACCGTCCAGCTGCACCATCGGACGCAGGTCCGGCGGGATCACCGGGACGCAGTCCAGGACCATGCCCTTGGGGCTGTTGGAGGTCTGGAGGAAGGCGGAGACGACCTTGAGGCGCTTGAGCGCACGGGTCTTCTTCTGGCCCTTGCCGGTCCGGATGATCTCGCGGAGGCGCTCGGCCTCCTCGTCCAGGTCGAAGGACTCCAGGCGCTTCTGCAGCGCGGCGGCGCCCATCGAGCCGTCGAAGTAGGTGCCGAAGCGGTCGCGCAGCTCGCGGTAGAGCAGCTCGTCGCCCTCCAGGTCCTGGACCTTGAGGTTCTTGAAGCGGTTCCACACCTCGTCGAGACGGTCGATCTCGCGCTGGGCGCGGTCGCGCAGCTGCTTCATCTCGCGCTCGGCGCCCTCGCGCACCTTGCGGCGCACGTCGGCCTTGGCGCCCTCGGCCTCCAGCTCGGCCAGGTCGGTCTCGAGCTTCTTGGCGCGGGCCTCCAGGTCGGCGTCGCGGCGGTTCTCGATCTGCTGGCGCTCGACGGAGACATGGGCCTCCAGCGAGGGCAGGTCGCGGGTGCGGCGCTCCTCGTCGACGTACGTGATCATGTACGCCGCGAAGTAGATGACCTTCTCCAGGTCCTTCGGGGCCAGGTCCAGCAGGTAGCCCAGGCGCGACGGGACGCCCTTGAAGTACCAGATGTGGGTGACGGGGGCGGCCAGCTCGATGTGGCCCATCCGCTCACGGCGCACCTTGGCGCGGGTCACCTCGACGCCGCAGCGCTCACAGATGATGCCCTTGAAGCGGACGCGCTTGTACTTGCCGCAGTAGCACTCCCAGTCCCGGGTGGGGCCGAAGATCTTCTCGCAGAAGAGCCCGTCCTTTTCCGGCTTCAGGGTGCGGTAGTTGATGGTCTCCGGCTTCTTGACCTCACCGTGGGACCAGGTCCGGATGTCGTCCGCGGTGGCCAGGCCGATCCGCAGCTCGTCGAAGAAGTTGACGTCGAGCACTTTTTCGTCAATCCCTCTTTCGGGGTCGTGTCTCAATCATGGTCTGAACGGTCCCGGGGCGGCGGGGGCTCCTCCCGGAGCCCCCGCCGGGCCCGTCAGACCTCTTCGACGCTGCTCGGCTCGCGCCGGGACAGGTCGATACCGAGCTCCTCCGCGGCGCGGAAGACGTCCTCGTCCGTGTCACGCATCTCGATGGACATGCCGTCCGAGGACAGCACCTCCACGTTGAGGCAGAGCGACTGCATTTCCTTGATGAGCACCTTGAAGGACTCGGGAATGCCGGGCTCGGGGATGTTCTCGCCCTTGACGATGGCCTCGTAGACCTTCACACGGCCGGTCACGTCGTCGGACTTGATCGTCAGCAGCTCCTGGAGCGCGTAGGCGGCGCCGTACGCCTCCAGCGCCCACACCTCCATCTCACCGAACCGCTGGCCACCGAACTGGGCCTTACCACCCAGCGGCTGCTGGGTGATCATCGAGTAGGGACCGGTCGAGCGCGCGTGCAGCTTGTCGTCGACCAAGTGGTGGAGCTTGAGGATGTACATGTACCCGACGGAGATCGGGTCCGGGAACGGCTCGCCGGAGCGGCCGTCGAACAGGCGCGCCTTGCCGGACGGGAGCACCATGCGCTCGCCGTCGCGGTTCGGGATGGTGTGCTGGAGCAGACCGGCCAGCTCGTCCTCGCGGGCACCGTCGAAGACCGGGGTCGCGACGTTGGTGCCGGGGGCGACGTCGTCGGCGCCGATCGCCTGGAGGCGCTGCGCCCACTCGTCCGCGAGGCCGGAGACGTCCCAGCCGCGGCTGGCGAGCCAGCCGAGGTGGATCTCCAGGACCTGCCCGGGGTTCATCCGGGACGGGACACCCAGCGGGTTGAGGATGATGTCGACCGGGGTGCCGTCCTCCAGGAAGGGCATGTCCTCGATCGGGAGGATCTTGGAGATGACGCCCTTGTTGCCGTGGCGGCCGGCGAGCTTGTCACCGTCGGTGATCTTGCGCTTCTGGGCGACGTAGACGCGGACCAGCTGGTTCACGCCCGGGGGCAGCTCGTCGCCCTCCTCGCGGTCGAAGACGCGCACGCCGATGACCTTGCCGGTCTCGCCGTGGGGCACCTTCAGCGAGGTGTCGCGGACCTCGCGCGCCTTCTCGCCGAAGATCGCGCGGAGCAGGCGCTCCTCGGGCGTCAGCTCGGTCTCGCCCTTCGGGGTGACCTTGCCGACGAGGATGTCGCCGGCGACGACCTCGGCACCGATGCGGATGATGCCGCGCTCGTCGAGGTCGGCGAGGACCTCCTCGGAGACGTTCGGGATGTCCCGGGTGATCTCCTCGGGGCCCAGCTTGGTGTCGCGGGCGTCGACCTCGTGCTCCTCGATGTGGATCGAGGAGAGGACGTCGTCCTGCACGAGGCGCTGCGACAGGATGATCGCGTCCTCGTAGTTGTGGCCCTCCCACGGCATGAACGCCACGAGCAGGTTCTTGCCGAGCGCCATCTCGCCGTTCTCGGTGGCGGGGCCGTCGGCCAGGACCTGGCCCTCGATCACGCGGTCGCCCTCGGAGACGACGACCTTCTGGTTGACCGAGGTGCCCTGGTTGGAGCGGGAGAACTTGGCGACCCGGTACGTGGTGTACGTGCCGTCGTCGTTGGCGACGGTGACGTAGTCGGCCGAGACCTCCTGGATGACACCGTCCTTCTCGGCCTTGATGACGTCGCCGGCGTCGGTGGCGCAGCGGTACTCCATGCCGGTGCCGACGAGCGGGGCCTCCGCCTTGATGAGCGGGACGGCCTGGCGCATCATGTTCGCGCCCATGAGCGCGCGGTTGGCGTCGTCGTGCTCCAGGAAGGGGATCATCGCGGTGGCGACGGACACCATCTGGCGCGGCGAGACGTCCATGTAGTCGACCTCGGCCGGCGGCACGTAGTCGACCTCGCCGCCGCGGCGGCGCACCAGGACGCGGGCCTCGGCGAAGCGGAGGTCCTCGCCCAGGGTGGCGTTCGCCTGGGCGATGACGAAGCGGTCCTCCTCGTCGGCGGTCAGGTAGTCGACCTCGTCGGTGACCTGGCCGTCGACGACCTTGCGGTACGGGGTCTCCACGAAGCCGAAGGCGTTGACGCGGCCGTAGGAGGCGAGCGAGCCGATCAGACCGATGTTCGGGCCTTCGGGCGTCTCGATCGGGCACATGCGGCCGTAGTGCGAGGGGTGCACGTCACGGACCTCGAAGCCGGCCCGCTCACGCGAGAGGCCACCCGGGCCGAGCGCCGAGAGGCGGCGCTTGTGGGTGAGACCCGACAGCGGGTTGTTCTGGTCCATGAACTGCGACAGCTGGCTGGTGCCGAAGAACTCCTTGATGGAGGCGACGACCGGCCGGATGTTGATCAGGGTCTGCGGCGTGATCGCCTCGACGTCCTGGGTGGTCATGCGCTCGCGCACGACGCGCTCCATACGGGCGAGACCCGTGCGGACCTGGTTCTGGATCAGCTCGCCGACGTTGCGCAGGCGGCGGTTGCCGAAGTGGTCGATGTCGTCGGTCTCGACGACGATCTCGGTGCCGTTCTCGCCGATCGTCTCGGTCTCGCCGGCGTGCAGCTTGACCAGGTACTTGATCGTGGCGATGACGTCGTCGGTGGTGAGCACGCCGGCGTCCAGCGGCTCGTCCGCGCCGAGCTTCTTGTTGACCTTGTAGCGGCCGACCTTGGCCAGGTCGTAGCGCTTCGGGTTGAAGTACAGGTTCTCCAGCAGCGTCTGCGCGGCCTCGCGGGTCGGCGGCTCGCCCGGGCGCAGCTTGCGGTAGATGTCGAGCAGTGCGTCGTCCTGGCCCTGGGTGTGGTCCTTCTCCAGGGTGGCGCGCATGGACTCGTACTCGCCGAACTCCTCCAGGATCTGCTCGGTGGTCCAGCCGAGCGCCTTGAGCAGGACGGTGACGGACTGCTTGCGCTTGCGGTCGATGCGCACACCGACCATGTCGCGCTTGTCGATCTCCATCTCCAGCCAGGCACCCCGGGAGGGGATGATCTTGGCGGTGTAGATGTCCTTGTCGGACGTCTTGTCGATGGAGGAGTCGAAGTACACGCCCGGCGACCGGACCAGCTGCGAGACCACGACACGCTCGGTGCCGTTGATCACGAAGGTGCCCTTGTTGGTCATGAGCGGGAAGTCGCCCATGAAGACCGTCTGGGACTTGATCTCGCCGGTCTCGTTGTTGGTGAACTCGGCCGTGACGAAGAGCGGCGCGGCGTAGGTGAAGTCGCGCTCCTTGCACTCGTCGATGGAGTTCTTCGGAGGCTCGAAGCGGTGGTCGCGGAAGGTCAGCGACATCGACCCGGAGAAGTCCTCGATCGGGGAGATCTCCTCGAAGATCTCCTCCAGACCGGACTTGGTGGGGACGTCCTGTCCGCTTGTCAGAGCCGCCTCGACACGAGCCTTCCATGCGGCGTTGCCGAGCAGCCAGTCGAAGCTCTCGGTCTGGAGCGCAAGGAGGTTCGGAACCTCGAGGGGCTCCTTGATCTTTGCAAAGGAGATGCGCAGCGGGGCGGTGCTGGCGCCGTTGTTCGTATTCGCGGTCGAGGCGTTGCGCGAGGCGGCCAAGAGGGGGTCCTTCCGAGGGCTCGGACTCACTACGCGCGTGCCGGTCCCATCCTGTGCACGGAGAGGGAAAGCCCAGGTCAGGGCTGTTCCTTCGCTCGATGCTCAGATATGGGCATGCCCCTGGTGACGGGCAGAGGGCAGCTAACAGGCAGCGCAAAGGGTCAGTGTAGCCACTTGGCACACTGATGTCCAGTGCGGGTTCTCGAGACCCTCGTTGTTCTCATCTCCGCGACCCCGTGCGCCCTGAGGCGCACATCGATACTGCCCGTTCGGTCGTCGATCCATGCCTCGGATACGGATCGTTGTGACGACGCGTCCTGAGAATTGCGCGCTGCGTGCGGTTCGTCAAGGCCCCCTGCCCTGAGCTGCCGTTCCGGCTGCCCGGGACGGCCGCGAGGGGGCGCACGGCGTTGATCACCATACTCCCCGCACGGCGGGAGGCAAGGCACCCGCCCCGGCCATGCCGAAGGGCGACCACCCATTGGGTGATCGCCCTTCAGTGCGCGAGTGTTACACGCGCGGAGTCATCGGACTCGCGGGGTCACTTGACCTCGACGGCCGCACCGGCGCCCTCAAGGGCGGCCTTGGCCTTGTCCGCGGCCTCCTTGCTGACCTTCTCGAGGACCGGCTTCGGGGTGCCGTCGACGAGGTCCTTGGCCTCCTTCAGACCCAGGGAGGTCAGCTCGCGCACGACCTTGATGACCTGGATCTTCTTGTCGCCGGCGCCGGTGAGGACGACGTCGAACTCGTCCTGCTCCTCGACGGCGGCGGCGTCGCCACCACCCTGGCCCGGGGCGGCGGCCACGACGGCGGCCGGGGCGGCGGCGGTGACGTCGAACTTGTCCTCGAACGCCTTCACGAACTCGGAGAGCTCGATGAGGGTCATCTCCTCGAACTGCGCGAGCAGGTCTTCCTGAGAGAGCTTCGCCATGATGGCGGTCCTTCCACTAGATCGGCAGGTGCCGGGTGTGTGTGTCAGGCGGGCGTACTGTCGGCCCGCTGCGACCGTCGCCTCAGGCGGCGGTCAATGCGCGAGCCGAGTTACTCGGCACCGCCCTGCTCGGCCTTCTTGGCACGAAGCGCCTCCGCGGTGCGGACGAACTTCGAGGGAAGCGCCTGGAAGAGCGCGGCAGCCTGGGACTGCTTGCCCTTCATGGCGCCCGCCAGCTTGGCGAGCAGAACCTCGCGGGACTCGAGGTCCGCGAGCTTCTTGATCTCATCGGCGGACAGCGCCTTGCCGTCGAGGACGCCGCCCTTGATGATGAGGTTCGGGTTCTCCTTGGCGAAGTCACGAAGACCCTTCGCCGACTCCACCGGGTCACCGGTGACGAAGGCGACCGCCGTCGGACCCGCGAAAAGCTGGTCCTCGAGCGTGTCGATCCCGGCCTCACGGGCCGCAATCTTGGTCAGCGTGTTCTTCACCACGGCGTACTGGGTGTTCTCACCGAGGGCACGGCGCAGCTCCCTGAGCTGAGCCACGGTGAGACCCCGGTACTCGGTCAGCACGGCGGCGTTCGAGCTGCGGAACTGCTCCGCGAGCTCGGCCACCGCGGCAGCCTTGTCGGGCCTTGCCATGAGCGTCGGCCTCCTTCCGGGTGATGAGGACCGCTCAGAAGGGGCTGAACAACACGAACGCCCCGGGCACAGGTGCACGGGGCGTGGCTCGACCGGTCGGACATGCCGTCCGGGAGCGTGTTCCACAGTCACCTGCGCGGGACGTCCGCTGCTGAGCGGATCCTTCGGCCACCGGACCCTCGGGAGGAGAGCACGGCAACGACCAGCGGTCTTTGGCTTCCGTGGAAGCGTACGGGAAGCGGCCCCCGGCGGGCAAATCCGCTCCGCGCGGCCCCTTCCGCGCCCGGTGCCCTGCCGGCCCCGGCGTGTGCGGCGGGGCCGGCCGCCGTTGGAGCGCGGGCGCCGTGGGGCCGTACGGGACGGCCCCGGGCCCCCCGGGCCCGCACAGGGCGGGTCGGGGGTCCGGGGCCGCGGCGCGGGCGGGACCGGGCGGGTCAGACGCCCGCGCCGCCGGTGGGCTCCTCCATGGCGGCGCCGAGCTCGGCCATCATCTCCATGAAGTCGACGGTCTGGTCCGCCGGAGGCGTCTCGACGGCGATCCCGGCACCGTAGTCCGAGTACTCGGCGGTCACGGCGACGGCCCCCTCGGGGGTGTCCATGCCCACGTTCATCCGGACCGGGTAGCCGTCCCCGTTGACCCAGACCTCGATGTCGTAGCCCTCGGCGCCGACCTGCTCGACGTTGCCGAGCAGCTCCTCGCGCTCCTCGGGGGTGAGGATGTCGAGGGAGGAGTCGGCCTCCAGCATCTCGGCGACCGTGAGCGAGCCCTTGTAGTGCTCGGTGTCCACGCCGCCGATCTTCTCCGAGCCCACGTGCTTCAGGTTCGGCGATTCGAGCAGGATCGCCAGCTGGGCCGCCGGGTCCTGGTTCATGTTGTCCAGGCCACCGGTGAGCTGCTTCTGCAGGTCCTTGTCACCGGACTGCTCCGCCAGCGCGGTCATGTCCAGCTTCATCCAGCGCTTGCCGTCCATGTCGGCCGTGGCATCGGCCCCCATGTCCAGGTAGATGACACCGTCCTGCATGATCATGCGGACCTCGCCCGGGGTGGACGGATTCTGCTGGAAGCTCTCACCCTTGACGGTCATGTCCATCGCGCCGGGGTTCCAGCCGAGGACGCCCTTCATCTCCATCGAGCCCGCCGCGGCGGAGCCGGGCAGGGCTATGGTCATGTGGACCTTGGCCGACTTGGCCTCTCTGGTCTTGGAGAAGGAGGCCGTCAGGGCCTCGGTGGCCGCCTCCCGGCTCTGGAGCTTGGCCTTGGCCGGAGCCTCCGCGGCCTTGTCGTCCCCGCCCGTGCAGCCGGCGATGCCGACGACCGCCGCGAGAGCCACCGCGGCCGCACCCGCACGCCTGATCGCCACCGTCTTCATTCCCCACCCCTGATGGTCGTGCGCACCCCCGAGGAACGCGGGCGCCCTTTGCGTTCCCTTGAACCGTAACCCACACGGCTGACAGTCCGGCACCGGATGTTTCCGGGCCGCACCGGCCCGGAAACGCCGGAACGGCCCTTCCGGCTCCGAGGAGCCGGAAGGGCCGTTCCGTGGTGCGACGGGGCGCGGGCCCGCGGTCGCCGTCGGTGTCAGACGGCGGCCGGGTCCTCCTCGACGAGGAGGTTGCGGGTGCGGTTGGAGTCCAGCGGGATGCCGGGGCCCATCGTGGTGGTCAGGGTCGCCTTCTTGATGTAGCGGCCCTTGGCGGCGGACGGCTTCAGACGGAGGATCTCCTCCAGCGCGGCCGCGTAGTTCTCGACCAGCTTCGTCTCGTCGAAGGAGACCTTGCCGATGATGAAGTGCAGGTTCGAGTGCTTGTCGACGCGGAACTCGATCTTGCCGCCCTTGATCTCGGTGACGGCCTTGGCGACGTCCATGGTGACGGTGCCGGTCTTCGGGTTCGGCATCAGGCCACGGGGACCGAGCACGCGGCCGAGGCGGCCGACCTTGCCCATGAGGTCCGGGGTGGCGACGACCGCGTCGAACTCGTTCAGGCGGTTGCCCTTGGAGATCTCGTCGATCAGTTCGTCGGAGCCGACGATGTCGGCGCCGGCGGCCTCCGCCGCCGCAGCACGCTCACCGGTCGCGAAGACCAGGACCCGGGCGGTCTTGCCGGTGCCGTGCGGAAGGTTGACGGTGCCGCGGACCATCTGGTCGGCCTTGCGAGGGTCGACGCCCAGGCGGAAGGCGACCTCGACGGTGCCGTCGAACTTGGTGGCGGCGGTGTCCTTGGCCAGACGGACGGCCTCGAGCGGGGCGTAGTTGCGGCCCCGGTCGACCTTGGCGTCCGCGCCGCGGAGTGCCTTGCTGCGCTTCACTTCTTCTCCTGTGGGAGTCAACCGCGCGGTCTCGCCGCGCGGCGGGTGTGGAGTCGTGGTCCGGGCCGGCGCTGGCCCTGCCACTGAGGTCTTACGGGAGCCGTCAGCCCTCGACGGTGATGCCCATGGAGCGGGCGGTACCGGCGATGATCTTCTCGGCGGCGTCCAGGTCGTTGGCGCTCAGGTCCGGCATCTTGGTGGTGGCGATGTCACGGATCTGGTCGCGCGTCAGCTTGCCGACCTTGGTCTTGTGCGGCTCGCTGGAGCCCTTGTTCACACCCGCGGCCTTGAGGATCAGCTTGGCGGCCGGCGGAGTCTTGGTCACGAAGGTGAAGGAGCGGTCCTCGTAGACCGTGATCTCCACCGGCACGACCATGCCGCGCTGCGACTCGGTCGCGGCGTTGTAGGCCTTGCAGAACTCCATGATGTTGACGCCGTGCTGACCCAGGGCGGGACCGACCGGCGGAGCCGGGTTGGCCGCGCCGGCCTGGATCTGGAGCTTGATCAGCCCCGTGACCTTCTTCTTCTTGGGAGGCATGTGCTCTCTCCGGGTCCTAGTGAGAGTTTCCAGCACTCCAGCCGATCATCCGGATGGAGGCATACCGCACAACGATAACGGGTATCCATGTGCGGCCAAAAACCGAGCAGGTCAGACACCCTGCGCGGGGTGGTCTGACCTGCTCGGAAGCGCTGCGGCGTCTCGGGTGCCCGAGGCGTCAGTTCTTCTGGATCTGGTCGAAGCTCAGCTCGACCGGGGTCTCGCGGCCGAAGATCTCGACGAGGCCCTTGACCTTCTTCGAGTCTGCGTTGATCTCGTTGATCGTGGCCTGGAGGGTCGCGAACGGGCCGTCGGTGACGGTGACCGAGTCGCCGACCTCGAAGTCCAGCACCTGGACCTCGACCTTGCGGGCCGGAGCCGGCTTGCCCTCGGCCTCGGCGGCCTCGCGGGCGGCCTTCTCCTCGGCCTCGGGGGCGAGCATCTTGACGATCTCGTCCAGCGTCAGCGGGTACGGGTCGTAGGCGTTGCCCACGAAGCCGGTGACACCGGGGGTGTTGCGGACGACGCCCCAGGACTCGTTCGTCAGGTCCATGCGGACGAGCACATAGCCGGGCAGCTTGTTCTGCCGGACGTTCTTGCGCTCGCCGTTCTTGATCTGGACGATCTCTTCCTCGGGGACCTCGGCCTGGTAGATGAAGTCCTCGACGTTCAGCGAGACGGCACGCTGCTCCAGGTTGGCCTTCACGCGCTTCTCGTAGCCCGCGTAGGTGTGGATGACGTACCACTCGCCCGGCAGGCCGCGGAGCTCCTCGCGCAGGGCGGCGATCGGGTCGGCGGGGGCCTCGGGCTCGGCCGGCTCCTCGGCGGCGGGCTCGCCCTCGGGCTCGCCGTCCGCCGCGGCCTCGTCGTCCGCCTCGGCGGCGCCCTCGTCCTCCACGTGCAGCGCGGCCTCTTCGGCGGGCTCGGCGGCGGCGTCGGCCGCCTCGGCCTGGTCGGGCTCCACCGCGTCCGCCGCCTCGACGATGTCGAGCTCGTCCTTCACGGACTCGGAGCCCTCGCCGGAGTGCGCGGCGTCGTTCAGGTTCGGGTCAGACACGGTGGCTGCTTCTTCCTGGATACAGATGGGGTGGAACATGCGAAAGGGGCGCCGGTGACGGCGCCCTCCGCGGATCAGCCGAAGACGTACTTGACTGCTTCCTGGAAGCCAAAGTCAATCACGGTCACGAGGCCGATCATGATGACAACGAAGATGATCACCACAGTGGTGTACGTCGTCAGCTGGCTACGGGTCGGCCAGACGACCTTGCGCAGCTCGGCGACGATCTGACGGTAGAAGAGGCCGAGGCGGCCCAGCGGGCCCTTCTTGCCCCGCTTGCCGCCCTTGCGGGCCTTCTTCGACTCCTGCGACTCGTCCTCGGCATCAGGCGTGTCGATGGAGCCCACGGCGTCCGTCACGATGTCTCACCTGATTCCCGGGTCGTGGCCGTGCCGCGCCCGGTGGAGCCGCACGGCGGTGCATGGAAGTACGTACATGCGCACACATCCTGGCGATAGGTGTGTGTAGCAGGGCCGGAGGGACTTGAACCCCCAACCGCTGGTTTTGGAGACCAGTGCTCTACCAATTGAGCTACGACCCTTTGCGGTGTTCCCCAACCTACCGCATCCGACCCGATGCACTACGTGCCCGGTGCGTACGCGGCCGGTGAGGGCCAACGACGGTTGAGTGTACGTGTTCCCCGGCCCGGCGTCGAACAGGATCCGCCGCCGGGGTGGGCGGGGTCCGGTTCTGACCGTTGTTGTCCGCTCTCCGGAACCTGTGTGTCACGCCGGTTCGCCGTCTGACAGCATGGCCGCATGAGCGCTGCCACCCCTCCCACCGAGCGCCGGGTCTCCGCGCGCATCGGTGCGATCTCCGAGTCCGCGACCCTCGCCGTCGACGCCAAGGCCAAGGCCCTCAAGGCCGCCGGCCGGCCGGTGATCGGCTTCGGCGCCGGCGAGCCCGACTTCCCGACGCCCGGCTACATCGTCGAGGCGGCCGTCGAGGCGTGCCGCAACCCGAAGTACCACCGCTACACCCCGGCGGGCGGGCTGCCCGAGCTGAAGAAGGCGATCGCGGCCAAGACGCTGCGCGACTCCGGCTACGAGGTCGACCCGGCCGAGATCCTGGTCACCAACGGCGGCAAGCAGGCCATCTACGAGGCGTTCGCCGCGATCCTCGACCCGGGCGACGAGGTCATCGTCCCGGCGCCGTACTGGACCACCTACCCCGAGTCGATCCGCCTCGCGGGCGGCGTGCCGGTGGAGGTCGTCGCCGACGAGACCACCGGCTACCGGGTGTCGGTGGAGCAGCTGGAGGCCGCGCGCACGGAGAAGACCAAGGTCGTCCTGTTCGTCTCCCCGTCCAACCCCACCGGCGCGGTCTACAGCGAGGCCGACGCCCGCGCGATCGGCGAGTGGGCCGCGGAGCACGGCCTGTGGGTGCTGACCGACGAGATCTACGAGCACCTCGTCTACGGCGACGCCGTCTTCACCTCGCTTCCGAAGCTGGTCCCCGCGCTGCGCGAGAAGTGCATCGTGGTCAACGGCGTGGCGAAGACCTACGCGATGACCGGCTGGCGCGTGGGGTGGATCATCGGCCCCAAGGACGTGGTCAAGGCCGCGACCAACCTCCAGTCGCACGCCACCTCCAACGTCTCCAACGTGGCGCAGGCCGCCGCGCTCGCCGCGGTCTCCGGGGACCTGGACGCGGTGGCGGAGATGCGCACGGCCTTCGACCGACGCCGTCTGACCATCGTCCGGATGCTCAACGAGATCGACGGCGTGGTCTGCCCGACGCCCGAGGGCGCCTTCTACGCCTACCCCTCGGTGAAGGGCCTGCTGGGCAAGGAGATCCGGGGCAGGCGCCCGCAGAGCTCCGTGGAGCTCGCCGCGCTGATCCTCGACGAGGTCGAGGTCGCCGTGGTCCCGGGTGAGGCCTTCGGCACCCCCGGCTACCTGCGCCTGTCGTACGCGCTCGGCGACGAGGACCTGGTGGAGGGCGTGTCCCGGATCCAGAAGCTGCTGGCCGAGGCCAAGGCCTGAGCCGGGGCGGCACACGCCGCACGGCCGACGACAGCGGGGCGGCGCCCCTCCCGGAGACGGAGGGGCGCCGCCCCTCGTCGTGGGAGGGCGCCACCGCAGGCGGGCGGGAGCCGGGGAGTGTGCCGCGTCGTCCGTTCGGGCAGGCGCCGGGGAGTACTGCGTCGTCCGTTCGGGCAGGCGCCTGATCGGGGAAACCCCCTGCCGCGCGGGCGTCCGCTGAGGCAGGATCTCCCAATGGAGCACGTACGCGACCTCTCCCTTCTCCCCAAGGCCCATCTGCACCTGCACTTCACCGGATCCATGCGGCCCGCCACGCTGCTCGAACTGGCCGACAAGCACGGCGTCCACCTGCCGGAGGCGCTCACCGGCGGCCGGCCGCCGCAGCTGCGCGCCACCGACGAGCGCGGCTGGTTCCGCTTCCAGCGGCTGTACGACATGGCCCGCTCCTGCCTGCGGGACCCGGAGGACATCCGGCGGCTGGTGCGCGAGGCGGCCGAGGAGGACATCCGGGACGGCTCGGGGTGGCTGGAGATCCAGGTCGACCCGACCTCCTACGCCCCGCGCCTGGGCGGCCTGATCCCGGCGCTGGAGATCATCCTGGACGCGGTGGACAGCGCCTCCCGGGAGACCGGGCTGGGGATGCGGGTGCTGGTCGCCGCCAACCGGATGAAGCACCCGCTGGACGCGCGGACCCTGGCCCGGCTGGCGGTGCGCTACGCGGACCGGGGCATCGTTGGCTTCGGGCTCTCCAACGACGAGCGGCGCGGGATGGCCCGCGACTTCGACCGGGCCTTCGCCATCGCCCGGGAGGGCGGCCTGCTGGCCGCTCCGCACGGGGGCGAGCTGACGGGCCCGGCCTCGGTCCGCGACTGCCTGGACGACCTGCACGCGGCGCGCGTCGGCCACGGGGTGCGGGCAGCGGAGGACCCGCGGCTGCTGCGCAAGCTGGCCGAGCGCGGGGTCACCTGCGAGGTGTGCCCGGCGTCGAACGTGGCGCTCGGGGTGTACGAGCGGCCGGAGGACGTCCCGCTGCGGACCCTGTACGACGCGGGGGTGCCGATGGCGCTGGGGGCGGACGACCCGCTGCTGTTCGGCTCCCGGCTGGCCGCCCAGTACGAGCTCGCCCGCCGGCACCACGGGTTCACGGACGAGGAGCTGGCCGAGCTGGCCCGGCAGTCGGTGCGCGGTTCGGCCGCGCCGGAGGACGTGAAGGAGAAGCTGCTCGGCGGGGTGGACGACTGGCTGGCGGCGCCCCCCGGGTAGGCCGCGCGGCGGAGGCCGCCCGCGGCCTCAGAGGGAGACGCCGACGGTCACCGGTTCGTTGACCAGGGTCACTCCGAAGGCGTCCCGGACCCCGGCGACCACCTCGCGGGCGAGGGCGAGCAGGTCCTCGGTGGTGGCCTCGCCGCGGTTGGTGAGGGCGAGGGTGTGCTTGGTGGAGATCCGCGCCGGGCCGGTGCCGTAGCCCTTGGTGAAGCCGGCCCGGTCGATCAGCCAGGCGGCCGAGGTCTTGGTCATGCCGTCCGCGGCCGGGTAGGCGGGCGGGAGGACGCCGTCGCCGAGGCGCTCGCGCACCCGGGCGAGGAACGCCTCGTGCTCGGCGGGGCCGAGCAGGGGGTTGGTGAAGAAGGACCCGGCCGACCAGGTGTCGTGGTCCTCCGGGTCGAGGACCATGCCCTTGCCCGCGCGCAGGGCGAGCACGGTCTCCCGGGCGGCCGCGAGCGGGACCCGCTCGCCGGCCCCGACCCCGAGCACCCGGGCCGTCTCCGCGTAGCGCACGGGTGCGGACAGGCCGCCGGCGTCCTCCAGGGCGAAGCGCACCCGCAGCACCACATGGCGGTCGGGGCGGGCCTTGAAGCGGCTGTGGCGGTAGGAGAAGGCGCACTCCTCGCCGGAGAGCACCACCGTCTCGCGCCTCACGCGGTCGTAGGCGACGACCTCGGTGATCGTGCCCGAGACCTCCTGGCCGTAGGCCCCGACGTTCTGGATCGGGGTGGCGCCGGCCGAGCCGGGGATCCCCGCGAGGCACTCGATCCCGGCGAGGCCCGCGGCGACGGTGCGGGCGACCGCGTCCGACCAGACCTCCCCCGCGGCGAGCTCCAGGCGGGTGCCGTCGAGGGCGAAGCCGGTGGTGGCGATGCGCAGCGCGGTCCCGTCGAAGCCCTTGTCACCGATCACCAGGTTGCTGCCGCCGCCGATGACCAGCAGCGGGGTCCCGGTGTCGTCCGCCTCGCGTACGGCGGCGACGACCTCGTCGTCGGTGGTGGCCGTGACCAGCCGGGTGGCGGGGCCGCCGAGCCGGAAGGTGGTCAGGGGGGCGAGGGGGGCGTCGTGGAGTACCTGCACGGGGACAAGAGTACGGTCCGCCGGTGCGCCGCCCCGATCCCCGGTGGCGGGCCCCGGCCGGGCGGGCCCTTCCGGAGGCCGGGGGCGCGGGCGCGGGCCCGTGCCCCCGGCGGGTCCGGTGCTCAGGCCGCTCCGACCGGGCGGGGGGCGTGCGCCGCCGGGCGCTCCGCCTCCGCCGGGGCGTCGGAGCCGGGCTCCGCCGCCTGTGCGGGCGGCGTGTCCTGCGCGTCCTGCGCGTCCCGGGGGGCCGGTCGGCCGCCGGGTATCAGCAGGGCGGCCAGGGCGGCGAGGGCGACCGCGCCCGCGCCGATCCACAGGGCGGGGACGGTGCCGTCGGTGAACTGCCGGCCGTCGGCGTAGCCGCCGCGGGCGGCGAAGACCGCGCCGAGCACCGCGATGCCGAGGGCGCCGCCCACCTCCCGCAGGGCGTTGTTGGCGCCGGAGGCGATGCCCTGCTCCTCGCGGCGGACGCTGGACATGACCACGTTGGCGGCGGGGGCGAAGTACAGGGCCATGCCGATGCCGCTGAGGATCAGGGCGGGGAGCTGCGCGGTGTAGGAGACACCGGGTTCCAGGACGAGGGCGAAGGCCGCCAGGCCGAGGGCCTGGAGGGCCAGTCCGGCGACGACGACCGGTCGGCCGCCGATCCGGTCGGAGAGGATGCCGGCGACGGGCGCGACCAGCAGCGGCATGCCGGTCCAGGGGAGCATCCGCAGCCCCGCCTCGGTGGGCGAGTAGCCGGCGACGACCTGGAGGAACTGGCTCAGCAGGAAGATCGACCCGAACATCCCGAGGAACATCAGCAGGCTGGCGATGTTGATGCCGAAGAAGGCACGTTCGCGGAAGAGCCGCATGGGCAGCATGGGACGGCGTGCGGTGAAGCCGTGCCGGACGAAGGCCAGGAGGAGCACCGTGCCGCCGACCAGGCCGAGGAGGACCCGGGTGCCGGTCCAGCCGTGGGCGTTGCCGTTGACCAGTCCGTAGACGACACCGAAGAGGCCGCCGCTGACCAGGAGTGTGCCGGGGAGGTCGAGACGGGCGTCGGGTGCGTGGGACTCGGCGAGGCGCAGCCGGGCCAGGGGCAGCAGGACCAGTCCGACCGGGACGTTGAGCCAGAAGATCCACTGCCAGGCGATGTGCTCCGTCAGGCTGCCTCCGATGAGGGGTCCGCTGGCCACGGCGAGGCCGGTGACGGCGCCGAAGACGCCGAGGGCGGCGCCGCGCCGGGCGGCGGGGACGGCGGCGGTCAGCAGGGTGAGGGTGAGGGGCATCATGATCGCCGCCCCGACGCCCTGGACGGCGCGGGCGGCGACCAGGGCGTCGATGCCGGGGGCGAGCGCGGCGGCCGCGGAGGCGCCGGTGAAGACCGTCAGCCCGGCCATGAAGAGCCGTCGGCGGCCGAAGCGGTCCCCGAGTGCGGCCCCCAGCATGAGCAGGACGGCGAAGGTGAGCGTGTAGGCGTTCACCGTCCATTCCAGGTCCTCCAGCGAGCCTCCGAGGTCGGCCCGGATGGACGGCAGCGCGGTGGTGACGACGAGGTTGTCGAGGGCCGCCATGAACCCGGCGACGCTGGTGATGACGATCGTCCAGGCGGCGAGGCCGCGTGGTGCGTGGTGCTCGTTCACTGCTCCCCCAGAGGGTTATTTATTGATTACTAACTTATGCGGGCAGGATGCGCCCCGGGAGGCCCGCCCGGCCCGGGCGGGCGCCTCACTCCCCTTCGGGGCACGTGGACGCGGGGCCGTGGAGGCCCGACCAGAGCCGGTGCCCGGGCGGGAAGCCCATCGAGACCAGGACGTTGATGAGCATGCCGTAGGCGAGGAACGTCGTCGTCTCCCCCACGTCCGCCCCCAGGGGCGCGTGGACCGCGTCCCACAGGGCCACCCAGCCCGCCCTGACCCGTTCGCCGAAGGCGTGGTCGCCCGCCGCCTCGGCCGCGGCCACCGCGACGTACATCTGCATCTGCATCAGCAGCTTGTCGGGGTCGTCGGCGATGAGGCGCTGGTAGGCCGCCCCCATGGCGGCGAGCGCCTCCTCCCCGGCGAGCCCGTCGGACGCCTCCTCGAAGACCCGGCGGGTGTCCGAGAGGCAGCGCTCGCTGGCGGCGAGGAAGATCGCCTCCTTGTTCGGGAAGAGACGGAAGAGGTACGGCTGCGAGACGCCGACCCGGCGGGCGATCGCCTCCGTCGAGGTGCCCTGGTACCCGGCCCGCGCGAACTCGGTGACCGCCGCCCTGATGACGCTCTCGCGCCGCTCCTCCGCACTCATCCTGACCATGAGAACTAAGTTAGTGACCAATTACTAAACTGGCAAGCCCGGAAACGGCTCCGGCTCCCGCCGTGCGGCGGGAGCCGGAGCCGTTTCCGTCGGGGACGCCGGTCAGGCGAGGGGTCGGGCCCGCCGGCGGCGTCACCACGACGCAGCCTCACTGTCAGGCGAGCTGCACGACCGCCCGGGCCATGCCGAGCACCTTCTGCCCGGCGCTGGTCGCCGTCAGGTCGACGCGGACCCTCTTGTCGTCCAGCAGGGCCGCGACCTTGCCGCTGACCTCGATCACGGCACCCTCGTCGTCGTTCGGGACGACGACCGGCCTGGTGAAGCGGACGCCGTACTCGACGACCACACCGGGGTCCCCCAGCCAGTCGGTCACCACACGGGCGGCCTCGGCCATGGTGAGCATGCCGTGCGCGATGACGTCGGGCAGGCCGACCTCCACGGCGAAGCGCTCGTTCCAGTGGATCGGGTTGAAGTCGCCGGAGGCGCCCGCGTACCGCACCAGCGTGGCGCGCGTCACCGGGAAGGACGCCGACGGCAGCTCGGTGCCGACCTCGACGTCCGCGAATGCGATCCCCGCTGCCATCACGCCTCCTCGGCGGCCCGCGCCACCAGCTTCGTCCACGCCGTCACCACGTGCTCCCCGGCCTCGTCGTGCACCTCGCCGCGGATGTCCAGGATGTCGTTCCCCGCCAGGGACTTGATCGCCTCGATGGTGGAGGTGACCGTCAGCCGGTCCCCCGCCCGGACCGGGCGCACATAGGCGAACCGCTGGTCCCCGTGCACGACCCGGCTGTAGTCGAGACCCAGCTTGGGGTCCCGCACCACCTCGCCGGCCGCCTTGAAGGTGATGGCGAAGACGAACGTCGGCGGGGCGATCACGTCCGGGTGGCCCAGCTCGGCGGCGGCACCGCGGTCGGTGTACGCGGGGTTGGCGTCACCGATGGCCTCGGCGAACTCGCGGATTTTCTCCCGGCCCACCTCGTACGGCGCGGTGGGCGGGTACGTCCGCCCCACGAAGGACTGGTCGAGCGCCATGGGCTGGCTCCCTCCTGGTTGGGCGACTGCAAGGGGTCGGCGGTTACGGCACGCGGTCGGGCCGCGGCCCGACGACCGGCGGGAGTCCCCGCGCGGCGTGCAACGACACGAGGCCGCCCCCGTGCGGGGGCGGCCTCGTGTACGAGCCTGATTCAGCGCGTCTCGCGGTGCGCCGTGTGCGAGTTGCAGCGCGGGCAGTGCTTCTTCATCTCAAGACGGTCCGGGTTGTTGCGCCGGTTCTTCTTGGTGATGTAGTTCCGCTCCTTGCACTCCACGCAGGCCAGCGTGATCTTCGGGCGGACGTCGGTGGCAGCCACGTGAGTGCTCCTTGACGGACGGATGGGAATGGATGAACGCAGAAAAGAGTAGCCGATCGCAGGACCGACCCCACAATCGGCTACCGTAAGTAGCGGTGACCGGACTTGAACCGGTGACACAGCGATTATGAGCCGCTTGCTCTACCGACTGAGCTACACCGCTTTGATGTTCCGGATCCGCCCGGAGGCGGGTCCTTCACACCAGAGCCCCAATACGGAATCGAACCGTAGACCTTCTCCTTACCATGGAGACGCTCTGCCGACTGAGCTATTGGGGCGAGCGAGGAAGACATTACACGCTCGCCCACCGATGTCCCAAATCCGTTTGCCCCGCCCCCGGGCCGCCCCGCGCGGGCTCCCGCGACCCGGGCCGTCCCCCCGTTCACGACCGACCCCCGCGCACCGTCCGCACCACCCGCGACCTGCCCGGTACGACTATTGGCCTCCTCCGCGAAGCGCACCGCGGGCCGCCCTAGTCTCGACCCGTACCGGGGGCCACCGAGCCGTCGACCCGGTCCCGGCCGCAGCCGCACAGGAGCCCGATGCCCGACAGCCAGCCGCCTCCCCGCGACGGTGCCGCCGCGGACCCCACCGCGCTGCTGCTGTGCGGCGCCCGGCTCGCCGACGGCCGCGTCGTCGACGTCCGGATCGGCGGCGGCCGCATCGAGGCGGTCGGCTGCGCGGGCAGCCTGCCCCCGCACCCGTCCCGGCTGGACCTCACCGGGCACCTGCTGCTCCCCGCACCGGCGGAGCCCCACGCGCACGGCGACACCGCCCTCACCGCCGAGACGTCCGGCCCCGTCTCCTACGCCCCCGCCGACATCCAGCGGCGGGCCACCGAGGCGGCGCTGCTCCAGCTCGGCCACGGCGCCACCGCCCTGCGCTGCCATGTGCGGATCGGCGACGTCCAGGGGCTCGGCGCGCTGGAGGCGGTGCTGGCCGCGCGGCGGTCGCTGCGCGGGCTGGCGGACCTGAGGGCGGTGGCGGTGCCCCGGGTGCTGACCGGCGCGGCCGGCGCCGAAGGGCTCGCACTGCTGCACGACGCGATGAAGATGGGGGCCGCCGTGGTCGGCGGCTGCCCGGACGACGACCCCGACCCTGCGGGCTTCGCGGAGGCCGCGCTGGAGGCGGCGGCCGAGCACGGCCGCCCCGTCGACCTGCACACCCACGGCGACGACCCCGCCCGTCTCACCCGGCTCGCCGCCATGGCGGGCGGGCTGCGGCAGCGCGTCACGCTCGGGCCCTGCGCCGGGCTCGCCCTCCTCCCCCGCGAACTCGCCGCCCGGGCCGCCGACCGGCTCGCTGCCTCGGACGTCGGCGTCGTCTGCCTGCCCCAGGGCGGCTGCGCCGGGGTCGCGCACCGCGGATCGGCCCCGGTGCGGCTGCTGCGGGCGGCGGGGGTGCGCATCGCCGCGGGCAGCGGGGCCCTGCGCGACGCCGTGTGCAACCCGGTGGGCCGCGGCGACCCCCTGGAGGCCGCCTATCTGCTCGCCTCCCAGTCCGGACTGGTGCCCGAGGACGCCTACGACCGCGTCGCCGCCGCGGCCCGGGAGGTCATGGGCCTGCCCGAGGTGCGGGTGGAGGCGGGCTTCCCCGCGGAGCTGCTGGCCGTGCGGGGCGAACGGGTCCGGACCGCGCTCTCCCTCGCCTACAGCCGGATCGTCATCCACCGCGGCCGGGTCGTGGCCCGCACCAGCGCCGTGCGCGAGTACTGCGACTCGGCGGCGGCACTCGAACTGCCGCGCCAGGGGCGGGCGGACGGCAGCCCGTAGGGGCGGGCGGCGAGCCGGGCCCCCGCGCCGCGCACACGCCGCGACACGGGGTCCTTGCCGCCACCGGTCGCCGCACGGACGTACCGTCGGGGCATGCGCATCGTCATCGCTGGCGGACACGGCCAGATCGCACTCCGACTCGAACGCCTGCTCTCCTCGGCCGGACACCAGGTCGCGGGCGTCATCCGCAACCCCGCACACGAGGCCGACCTGCGGGAGGCCGGGGCCGAACCGGTGCTCCTCGACCTCGAGTCCGCCTCCCCGGAGGAGGTCGCGGGCGTGCTGGAGGGCGCCGACGCCGCGGTCTTCGCCGCCGGGGCGGGCCCGGGGAGCGGCACCGCCCGCAAGGACACCGTCGACCGCGGCGCGGCGGTGCTGTTCGCCGACGCGGCCGAACGCGCGGGCGTGCGCCGGTACATCGCGGTGTCGTCGATGGGCGCCGACGCCGGGCACCCGGGCGACGAGGTGTTCGACGTCTACCTGCGGGCCAAGGGCGCGGCCGACGACCATGTGCGCGGCAAGTCCGGCCTGCGGTGGACCGTGCTGCGCCCCGGGCAGCTGACCGACGAACTCGGGACCGGCCTGGTGCGGCTGGCGGCGTCCACGGGACGGGGCCCGGTGTCGCGCGACGACGTGGCCGCGGTGCTCGCGGAGCTGGCGGAGTCCGACGCGACGGCGGGCCTCACCCTGGAGCTGGTGTCCGGCGGCGTGCCGGTCGCCGTGGCCGTGCGCGACGTCGCGGGCAACTGACCGGTCCGGTCCGGGCGTTCACCACCCCCGCCCGCGCCGGCCGGCAGGCCGGGGGCGCCCCCGGCGGGCGGCGCCGGGGCGTGGTGGAGAGGCGCACACGGGTACGGGAGCCCACGGGCGGGGCGACTGGGGCGGGCGGGGCGACTGGGGACCTGCCGCATTCGGGTTCTTCCCGCACCCCCACCGGCGCGGCCGACGGACCGGATAGGACCGGCGGCGCTGTCATCGATGCAGATCCGCACGGTCTGCGTCCAGGAGTGCCCGATGAACCAGCCGCCGCTCACGGTCCGCCATCCGCTCGCCGTCGCCGCCCCGCGCATCGCGCCCGCCCTGGCCACCACCGCCCTCCTCGTCCTCGGGCGCGTCTGGAACGCCAACGGTGCCGAACACTCGCTCGGCAACGCCGTCCTGATGACCGTTCTGGCCACCGCCGCGGCCGCGGCCGGGGTCTGCTCCGTCCTCGGTCGGGCGGGGGACGGCGTGCTCGCGGGGTTCGCCTTCGCCACCTCCGGGGGCCTGGCCCTGGCCGGTGTCGCGGGCTACGCCGACGGTCTCTCGCTGCCGCTGCTGCTGTGGGCCGTCGCCACGGCCGTGGCCTACGCGCTCGCGGTCCGCCACTGGCGTGCCGAGCGCCGCGCCTCGGCGGCCTTCGAACGGCGGATGACGGAGAAGCGCGAGGACCACGGGCATGCGGAACGCATCGAGGCGATGCGCTCCCGCACCCGGATCGAGGTCGCCCGCGAGGGCGGCGCCTACGCCCTGGCGCTCGCCGAGGCCATGACGGCCCGTGCGACGCTCCCCGGCTACGACCCGGTGGTCCTGGGCCGGGGCGGGCTGCCGCGCCTGCCAGGGGGGCCGGGCGACAGGACCGGGGACGAGGGCTGAGCCCCTCGGGTCGGCGGCCCGCCCGTACGCGGCCCGCGCTCCGGAAAAACCCGTTTCCCACCCGAAAGGGATCATTGAGAGGGTGGTTGGCGATCCCCCTCCGGAAGGAACCAGCGCCATGCCCCGAGCCGTCACCCTGATCCGCTCCGCGTCCCTGTCGGACGTGGCCGAGTACGCCTACGCCGCCACCGCTCCCGCCGAATCCCGGCTGATCTTCCTCGCCGGTTCCTGCCCGCTCGCCGAGGACGGCTCCACCGTGGCCGTCGGCGACGTGGCCGGGCAGGCCGCCAAGTCGGTGGAGAACCTGCGCACCGCGCTCAAGGACGCAGGCGCCGATCTGCAGGACGTCATCAGCACCCGTGTGCTGGTCGCCTCCGACCGCCAGGCCGACCTGGTGGCGGCATGGGAGGTGGTACGGGACGCCTTCGGCGCACACGACGTCCCCAGCACCCTCATGGGCGTCACGGTCCTCGGCTACGACGACCAGCTGGTGGAGATCGAGGCGGTCGCCGCCGTCCTCGACGCCTGAGGGCACGCGCCGACCGGGCCCTGCGGGCGGGGGTTCGGCCCGGGGCGCCGACGCCGCACGCACCCGCTCCGCGACGGTGCCCGACCCGGCGGAGAAGCCCGGCACTCGCCCCGAGCGGCCGGGCTCTCGTGCTCTCAGGAGCGCGGCGGCTGTTCCCCCTCCGCCTCGGCCTCGTACGGCGGGATGCGCCGGCCGCGCGACTCGGCGATGTTCAGAACGTCCGTCAGGCTCTCGACGAGACGGCGCGCGATCCAGCGGAGCTCAGGAGCCGTCAGGTCCGCACCGTCCTCGACCATCGGCTTGGCCAAGGTCAGGATCACGGCCGCCGCATCGACCTGGCGGCTCTCGACGGTGTCGGCGAGCCGGGAGAAGAAGGTCCGAGTCCCGTCCGTCACCAGGTGTGCAAGCTTGCCCTCGGGCCCCGGCCAGGGCAGGAGCCGGACGTGCGCGGGAGGGGTGGTCATGCGGCCGCCCCCTGCCCCGGGGCCGCTTGCATCGGCCGCCGGGGTCTTCTGCTGTGCTCTGCACCACCGAGATTACGCGACATCGCGAATACGCACTACCGCACTACCGCGATAGCTGGATGACGCGAAACCGCGCACCCTGAGACCATGGATCTTGATCGTTCCGTTCCCGTGTGGCCGCAGGTAGCGGATGAGCTACGCCGACGGCTGGACGCTGGGCGGTACAAGCCTGGCGAGCGCTTCCCCGGCACGGTGGACATCGCCGCCGAGTTCGACGTGAGCCAGTCCACGGCACAGAAGGCCGTGGCCGCTCTCCGGAGAGAGGGACGGCTCTACACGATCCTCGGACAGGGCTCGTTCGTGAAGGATGACGTGTAGCAGAAGCGCCGCAGGCCGGGCCGGCATGGGGCGCGACCAGCGCCTGCCGGTCGGGGTGTACACCGCCTCCACAGCTCGGCGTTCGGCCCTGCCCGCACCGCAGCGGCGGAGCAGCACGGGAGGCTCCCACCCGCGCAGGGCCCCGGTGTACCCCCGGGACTCCCGCCGTCTTCGACCAGTTGGGTTCCTCGGCGCGGGTGCCTCACGGCCGCGCCGACCGGGAGTCGCGACCACTCTCACCGCCGCGGACAGGGCCCCGGTTGTCCAGTGCGTTCTCGGCGAGCCTCGATCCTGTGCATGCAGAACGGCCCCTGATCGCGTTTCCGCAGATCAGGGGCCGTTCCATCGCGTGGCGGCGCCAGGATTCGAACCTGGGTAGGCTAAGCCGACGGATTTACAGTCCGCTCCCATTGGCCACTCGGGCACACCGCCATGGGATTGCCGCCGGAAACCCGCCCCGGTGGGGCGCTGCTCCCTGGCAACGACGTAAACGATACCTGATGCACCGGGGTGCTTCGCCACCCGGTTGATCAGGGGGCGGCCGGGGCCGCGAAGGGCCGGACCGGACCGGCGCGCGCGGCCTCCCGGAGGGCGCGGCCGGGGCCGCGCACCCTCCGGGAGGCGGCGGCGGAGCCCTTAGGCTGGAGCCTGCCGTCCGGTCCGCCGGACACCCCACACGACCCGATACAAGGAGCCACAGGACATGGCCGACTCCAGTTTCGACATCGTCTCGAAGGTCGAGCGGCAGGAGGTCGACAACGCCCTCAACCAGGCCGCCAAGGAGATCACCCAGCGCTACGACTTCAAGAACGTCGGCGCCTCGATCTCCTGGTCCGGCGAGAAGATCCTGATGCAGGCGAACTCCGAGGAGCGCGTGAACGCGATCCTGGACGTCTTCCAGACGAAGCTGGTCAAGCGCGGCATCTCCCTCAAGGCGCTGGACGCGGGCGAGCCCCAGCTGTCCGGCAAGGAGTACAAGATCTTCGCCTCGATCGAGGAGGGCATCTCCCAGGAGAACGCCAAGAAGGTGGCGAAGGTCATCCGCGACGAGGGCCCCAAGGGCGTCAAGGCGCAGGTCCAGGGCGAGGAGCTGCGCGTCAGCTCGAAGAGCCGCGACGACCTCCAGGCCGTGCAGGCGCTGCTGCGCGAGCAGGACTTCGACTTCGCGCTCCAGTTCGTCAACTACCGCTGATCAGCCGTTCCACACCGCATGAACGTCGTCGGGCGGACGTCGCGGGCGCGACAGGGGGTACCGCCGAGAGCAGGTTCGACCACCACCCTCGTTGCTCCCTCGCCATCGGGTGGCAGGCATCGGTGCCCGGCACCCGATGCGGGTGGGCTCGCTCCACTGAGCGCGATGGCGCGGTTGTGGCCCTCGACGGCCGGGGGAGTGCCGGATCCTCTTGGCACTCCCCCGCTCTCACGACCAGGCGCAGAGGGAGCCGCGAACGGCGTGCCCCAAACGGTGAGGACAGCTCACAGAGGCCCGTCGGCGACTGCGACCTTCCAGGCAGCACTTCCTGACAGCTTGACGGAAACCGCCTGAGGCCCTTTCCCGGTTATTCGCTGGGCGGCGTTCTCCACCCCGTCGCAAGGGTGGCTGACCCATTGCCCGCCGTCGACCTCCAGGGATATGTCCCCGGTGCCCGAGCACACGAAATGCACCGTGTACGACGGCTGCATCGGAGTAAAGACGGGGAGATCGGTACCCGCCTCTCCGCTCGTCTCCCGAACAATAAGCTCCTTGCCCCGAGCCTGTTCCAGCTTCAGGCCTGGATCAGGTTCCCGACTCCCGAACTCCCCGGATGGACCTCCAGGTGAGGGGCGACTTCCCTCACCAGGTGAGGCCGTGCACCCCGCGACCAACGCAAGAACCACCGCACCGGCTGCCATCCATGCTCTCGAACTCACTCTTCCCCCCAATCACCGAAGGCCGAAACTCCAGGTAGGCATACCACGAGGCCACCGGGCGGACCTCACTCGCAGACGCGCCAGTTCGTCCGGTACGGGGCAAGGAATTGAAGTACTTCTTGGCACCGCAGGAGCAGTTGCTGTACACGTAGGCGGTCCAGGCGGATACATCCTCCCTCCAGATGACCACCGACGAAGACAAACAGTGCGTGAAGCCCACCTGAGGCGGATATCCGACGCAAAGAGGCGCGAGGCGCCCATAACCCACCCACAGCGTCTCGCACACCGGAGAAGCTGAATCATTTCTTCCGGATAGACGGCCCCAGCACCTCAGGCTTGAACGAGAACTTCTCCATCCTTCGGTGTGCTTCCTCCGCTCGGTCGACAACTGACCCACCCACCGCGTAGCGCCGCGCTCGCCGGCCGCCGGCCGTCCGGTCGCCATGTCGGATTCTCGCCAGCCGTGGGGGCCCGGGAGGGGCACACTCGACCTCGGGGCGAGCCGAACGTCCCGGCACCGCGGCACCAAGGAGGACACCGGTCATGGCCACCGTCTACGACATCGTCGACAGCCCGCTGGGCGAGCTGCTGCTGGTCGGCGAGGAGTCGCCCTCGGCGCCGGGCGGGACGGTCCTCGCCTCGCTCTCGCTCCCCGGCCAGAAGGGCGGGGCGGTCGTGGGAGAGGGCGCCCGTCGCGATCCCGGCGCCTTCCGGGCGATCGGCGAGCAGCTCTCGGCCTACTTCTCCGGCGGGCTGACCCGCTTCTCGGTGGCGCACACTCCCGCCGGCACCGACTTCCAGCGCCGGGTGTGGCAGGCACTGGAGGAGATCCCCTTCGGCCGGACCACCAGCTACGGCGAGATCGCTGCCCGGGTCGGCACCCCGGGCGCCGGGGTGCGCGCCGTCGGCACGGCCATCGGCCGCAACCCGCTGCTGGTGGTACGCCCCTGCCACCGGGTGATCGGCGCGGACGGTGCGCTGCGCGGGTACGCGGGCGGGCTGGCGGCCAAGGCCGCACTGCTGCGGCTGGAGGGAGCGCTCGCGGAGTGAGCGGGACGCTCTTCCCCCGGGAACGGGCGGTGGTCGCGGACGGCGCGGTCCACGTCCCCGACTGGCTGCCGCCGGAGCGGCGCCGGGCTCTGGTGGACGCCTGCCGCGCCTGGGCCCGCGGCCCGGTGCCGCTGCGGCACACCGTGCTGCCGGGCGGCGGTGCGATGTCGGTGCGGACCGTGTGCGTGGGGTGGCACTGGCAGCCCTACCGCTACTCACGTACCGCGGACGACGTGAACGGCGCCCGGGTGGCGGACTTCCCCGGGTGGCTGGTCGGGCTGGGGCGCGAGGCGCTCGCGGCGGCCTACGGGGACGGTCCGGAGAGCCGCGGCTACACGCCGGACACCGCCCTGGTGAACTTCTACGACTCCGCCGCGCGGATGGGCATGCACCAGGACCGCCAGGAGCGCTCCCCGGCGCCGGTGGTGTCGCTGAGCATCGGGGACGCCTGCGTCTTCCGCTTCGGCAACACCGCGAACCGGGGGCGGCCCTATGCGGACGTGGAGCTGCGCTCCGGCGACCTGTTCGTCTTCGGAGGCCCCTCCCGGCTCGCGTACCACGGGGTGCCGAAGGTGCTGGCGGAGTCCGGGGACCCGTCGGCGGGGCTGCCCCGCGGCCGGCTCAACATCACGCTGCGGGAGACGGGGCTCCGCTGACGGCCTGTCGGGCAGGGTGCCCTCGGCACCGCCGACGCGGCTCAGTAGGGTTCGGCGCATGACACCGGAACTGCGCCGGACCCTCGGGGTCTTCGACGCCGTCGTGATCGGTCTGGGCTCGATGGTCGGCGCGGGCATCTTCGCGGCGCTCGGCCCGGCGGCGGCCGCGGCCGGGTCCTGGCTGCTCGTCGGGCTGGCCCTGGCCGCCGCGGTGGCCTACTGCAACGCGATGTCCTCGGCCCGGCTGGCGGCGCTGTACCCCTCCTCGGGGGGCACCTACGTCTACGGGCGGGAGCGGCTGGGCGACTTCTGGGGCTATCTGGCGGGGTGGGCCTTCGTCGTCGGCAAGACGGCGTCGTGCGCCGCGATGGCGCTGACGGTGGGCAGCTACGCATGGCCGGAGCAGTCCCGTGCCGTGGCGGTGGCCGCGGTGGTGGTGCTGACGGCGGTCGACTACGGGGGTGTGCGGAAGTCGGCGCTGGTGACCCGGGTGATCGTCGCCGTGGTGCTGGCCGTGCTGGCCGCGGTGGCGGTGACGCTCGCGGTCTCGGACGCGGCGGACCCGGGGCGGCTGGCCCCGGGGGGCGGCACGGGACCGGGCGGCGTGCTGCAGGCGGCCGGGCTGCTGTTCTTCGCCTTCGCCGGGTACGCGCGGATCGCCACGCTGGGCGAGGAGGTGCGCGACCCGGCGCGGACCATCCCGCGGGCGGTGCCGCTGGCGCTCGGAGCGGCGCTGGCCGTCTACGCCGCGGTCGCCGCGGCGGCGCTCGCCGTGCTGGGGGCGGCCGGGCTGGGTGCGGCCGAGGCCCCGCTGGCCGCCGCGGCCGAGGCGGCCGGGGCGGACTGGCTGGGGCCGGTGGTCCGCGCGGCCGCGGTGGTGGCCTCGCTGGGGTCGCTGCTGGCGCTGATCCTCGGGGTGTCGCGTACGACGCTGGCGATGGCCCGGGACGGGCACCTGCCCAGGGGCCTGGCCGCGGTCCATCCGCGCTTCCGGGTGCCGCACCGCGCGGGGCTGGCCGTGGGGGCGGTGGTCGCGGTCGTGGCGGCCACGGTCGACGTGCGCGGGGCGATCGGCTTCTCCTCGTTCGGGGTGCTGGTCTACTACGCGGTGGCCAACGCCGCGGCGTGGACGCTTCCGTCCCGGGCGGCGCGGGTCACGGCCGGCTGCGGGCTGACCGGGTGCCTGGTGCTGGCGCTGTCGCTGCCCGCGGTGTCGGCGATCGCGGGCACGGGGGTGCTGGCCGTGGGCGCGGTGCTGTACGCGCTGCGCCGACGGCACGACGGCGGGGGCGGCGCCTCCGCCTGAGGGCCCCTGCGCACACCGGGGGGCCGCGGCACGGCGGGCGTCAGTAGCGCCGCCCGGCGAACGGCTCGTCCGTCCGGACGATCTCCCTCCCGAGCGGCATCAGCGACACCGGGATGAGCTTGAAGTTGGCGATGCCGAAGGGGATGCCGATGATCGTCACGCAGAGCGCGATGCCCGCGGCGATGTGCCCGAGGGCGAGCCACCACCCCGCCAGCAGGATCCAGAGCACGTTCCCGATCAGGGACGGTGCCCCCGCGTCGTGCCGGTCGACGACCCGGTACCCGAAGGGCCACAGGGCGTAGACGCCGATCCGGAAGGCCGCGATACCGAAGGGGATGCCGATGATGGTGATGCAGAGGATGAGCCCTGCCACCAGGTAGCCCAGGAACAGCCAGAAGCCGCTCAGGAACAGCCATATGACATTCAGAAGTGTCTTCATGGGCGGTGACCTGCCATCTGCTCGAGTCGTGCGATGCGTTCCGCCATCGGCGGGTGGGTGGAGAACATCCTGGAGAGGCCGCGTCCCGGGGCGAAGGGGTGGGCGATCATCATGTGGCTCGCCGTCTCCAGCCGGGGCTCCGGTGGCAGCGGGAGCTGCCTGGTGCCCGCCTCCAGCTTGCGCAGGGCGCTGGCCAGGGCGAGCGGGTCCCCGGTGAGGTGGGCTCCGGAGGCGTCGGCCTCGTACTCGCGCGAGCGGCTGACCGCGAGTTGGATGACGGAGGCGGCCAGCGGGCCGAGGATCATGACGAGCAGGAGGCCGAAGAGGCCCGGGCCGTCGTCGTCGCTGGAGCGGCCGACGGGGATCAGCCAGGCGAAGTTGACCAGGAACATCACCACCGAGGCGAGGGCTCCCGCGACGGAGGAGATGAGGATGTCCCGGTTGTGGACGTGGCTGAGTTCGTGGCCGATGACCCCGCGCAGTTCCCGCTCGTCGAGGAGCGCGAGGATGCCCTCGGTGCAGCACACCGCGGCGTTGCGCGGGTTGCGGCCGGTGGCGAAGGCGTTCGGCGCCTGGGTCGGGGAGATGTAGAGCCGGGGCATGGGCTGGCGGGCGGCCGTGGAGAGTTCCCGGACCATGCGGTAGAGCGCCGGGGCCTCGAACTCGCTCACCGGCCGGGCCCGCATGGCCCGCAGCGCGAGCTTGTCGCTGTTGACGTAGGCGTAGGCGTTGGTGCCGACGGCGACGACGAGCGCGACGACCAGCCCCGTACGGCCGAAGAAGCTGCCGATGACGAGGATCAGTGCGGACAGGCCCCCGAGGAGTACGGCGGTCTTCAGCCCGTTGTGCCGGCGGTGCACGGTACGCCCTCCAAGTGGTGCGGCAGGGGAACCCTTTTGCCTGGTGGTGCTCCACCCTCCAGTGGACCCTTCTGTTCTGGTCAACGCCAGGCGGGGGACGCTGGTTCCCCGTGTCACCGGGCCGCGGCCGGCGCCGTCCGGGTGACGCCGCCCCCGGTGCGAGGGGTCCGGGAAGCGGGATGAGGGGCGGGACGTCACGGCCCCGGACAGCGGGACGAAGGCAGGCCCGGCGACCCCGGAAAGCAGGACGAAGTCAGGCCCGGCGGCCCCCGCGAAGCGGGGCGAGGGCGGGACCCGGCGGCCCCGGGCGGGGTCAGAAGAGGGTGGTCGCCGCGAACCGCAGCACCGGCTGGGGCCAGCCGGAGAGGACCACCGCCGTCACCGCGGTCACCGCGACGGCGACCGCCGCCGGGGCGGGCCGGGGGCGCCGCGAGGGGGCGGCCCGGTCCCCCTCGGTGGACACCGGTGCCCCGGGGGCCCCGGCCGCCTCGGGGGCGCGGAAGAGGAGCGCCGTCCAGCGCAGGTAGTAGTAGAGGGCCACCACGACGTTGACGGCCATGACGACGGCCAGCCAGCCGAGGCCCGCGTCGACCGCCGCCGAGAAGACGGCCACCTTGGCGAACAGGCCGATGACGCCCGGGGGCAGCCCGGCCAGGCAGAGCAGGAAGAAGCCCAGGGCCAGGGCGGCGAGCGGACGGGTCGCGTACAGGCCCCGGTAGTCGGCGATCCGGTTGGCCGGGCGGGTGCGGGCGACGAGCGCCGCGACCGAGAACGCCCCGAGGTTCACCACGGCGTACATCAGCGCGTAGGCGACCGTGGCGCCGATCCGGTCGTCCCCGGCGTACGCGGCGGCGGCGATCGGCACGAGCAGGTACCCGGCCTGCCCGACGGAGGACCAGGCGAGCAGGCGGACGGCGCCCCCGGTGCGGGTGGCCGACTGGCGCAGGGCGGCGACGTTGCCCGCGGTCATGGTCAGGGCCGCCAGGACCGCCAGGACCGGCCCCCACACCCGGGAGTGGCCGGGGAAGGCGACGACGGTCACCAGGATCAGGCCGGTGAAGCCGACCGCCTTGCCCACGACGGAGAGGTAGCCGGCCACGGGCAGCGGGGCCCCGGCGTAGGTGTCGGGGACCCAGAAGTGGAAGGGAACGGCGGCGGTCTTGAAGGCGAAGCCCACCAGGGTCAGGGCGACTCCGGTGGTGGCCAGGGTGCCGAGGGGCGCGGGCACGTCCGCCAGTCCGGCGGCCACCCGGGTGAGGTGCAGGGTGCCGGTGGAGGCGTAGACGAAGCTGACGCCGAGGAGCGTCACGGCCGTCGCGGTGACGGAGGAGAGGAAGAACTTCAGCGCCGCCTCGCTGGACCTCCGGTCGCCGCGGCGCAGTCCCACGAGCGCGAACGCGGGCAGCGAGGCGACCTCCAGGGCGACGACGAGGGTGGCGAGGTCCCGGGAGGCGGGCAGCAGGGCGGCGCCCGCTGCCGAGGCCAGCAGCAGGAACCAGTACTCGCCCGCGGGCAGCTCGCGGCGGGTGTCGGTGAGGGAGAGGACGGCCGTCAGCAGGGCGCCGCCCAGGACCAGGAACTGGATGACGAGGGTGAAGTGGTCCGCGGTGTAGCTGCACGCGGTCGCGTCGGTGGTCAGGCAGAACGTGGAGCGGTCGCCGGCGCGCAGGGGGATCAGGGCCAGCAGTGCGGCGGCCAGGCCGGCGATCGCCGTGGCGCCGAGGAGCGGCTTGCGGCGCTCCTCGGTGAACAGGTCCGCGACGAGGACCACCAGGGCGGCCACCGCGGTGAGGGTGGGCGGGGCGATGGCCTGCCAGTCGACCGACTGGACGAGGCCGGCGGCTGCCGGGTTCACGACCTGCCTCCTGCGAGGAGCTGCTGCACGGCCGGGTCGGTGAGCCCGAGGAGGACCGCGGGCCAGAGTCCGGCGAGGACGGTGAGGGCGACGAGCGGCGTCCAGGTGGCCGCCTCGTGGCCGCGGAGGTCGGCGAGGGTGCCGGGCGGCTCCGGGGGGCCTGCGGCCCCGGCCGGGGCCGGGTGGCCGGGGGCGGCGGCCTCCGCCACCGCGCCGGGCACCGGCGCGGTGGTGGCGCCCATGCACACCCGCCGCACCACGACGAGGAGGTAGGCGGCGGTCAGCAGGGTGCCGAAGGCCGCCACGGACAGGAAGACGAGGAAGGCGGGCCGGTTCAGGCCCTCGGCGGGGTCGAAGGCCCCGAACATCGCGAGCATCTCCCCCCAGAACCCGGCGAGCCCGGGCAGGCCGAGGGAGGCGACCGCGGCGAAGGCGAGCAGCCCCCCGAGCCGGGGCGCCCGCCCGTAGAGCGCGGCGCCGCCCGCTCCGGCGAGGGTGTCGAGGTCGGCGGTGCCGTAGCGCTCCTTGACGGCGCCGACGAGGAAGAAGAGCAGGCCGGTGATCAGCCCGTGGGCGACGTTGGCGAACAGGGCGCCGTTGACTCCGGTCGGGGTCATGCTGGCGATGCCGAGCAGGACGAAGCCCATGTGGCCGACGGAGGAGTAGGCGATCAGGCGCTTCAGGTCGCCGCCCGAGCCCCGCCGGGCCAGGGAGAGGCAGGCGAGGGACCCGTAGACGATGCCCACGGCGGCGAAGCCGGCCAGGTAGGGCGCGAGGACCTGCATGCCGTGCGGGGTGATCGGCAGCACGATCCGGACGAGGCCGTAGGTGCCCATCTTGAGCAGGACGCCCGCCAGCAGGACCGAGCCGACGGTGGGCGCGGCGGTGTGGGCGTCGGGCAGCCAGGTGTGCAGCGGCCACATCGGGGTCTTGACCGCGAGGCCGAGGCCGATGGCCAGGGCGGCGGTGACCTGCACGGTGGCCGTCAGCCCCCGGCCCTCGCCCGCGGCGAGGGCGACCATGTCGAAGGTGCCGGCCTGGAGGCCGACCAGCAGCAGGCCGAGCAGCATCACCACGGAGCCGAGGAGCGTGTAGAGGATGAACTTCCACGCGGCGGCCCGCCGTCCGGCACCGCCCCAGCGGGCGATGAGGAAGTACATCGGGATGAGGACCGTCTCGAAGGCCAGGAAGAACAGGACCAGGTCCAGGGCGGCGAAGGTCGCCAGGGTGCCGGAGGCGAGGACGAGGAGCAGGGCGGTGAAGGCCCTGGCCGAGTGGCCGCCCTCGGGGGCGCCGGAGCCGGGGCGCCGGGTGGCGTAGCTGTGCAGCGCGCAGAGGAAGGTCAGCAGGGAGGTCAGCACGATCAGCGGGAGCGAGATGCCGTCCACGCCGAGGTGGATCCGCACGTCCAGGGCGGGGATCCAGCTGAGGTCGGTGGTGGCCTGCATCCGCGAGGGGTCGTCGTGGTCGAAGCCGGCCGCCAGGACGAGGGAGGCGAGCAGCACGGCGCCGGTGACGGTCACCCCGTGGCGCAGCACGGCCTGGTCGGGTCCGGTGCCGCGCAGGCCGGGCGGGGCGGGCAGCAGGGCCGCGGCGGCACCGACGAGCGGGGCGGCGACGATGAAAACGAGGAGGAGCTGCATCACGGACTCGCTGATGTCGATCACGGCTCAGGACCCCGCGTTCGTGTGGGACAGGACGACGGCGAGCACGGCCACGGCGACCGAGCCCGCGAGGAGTGCGCCGAGGTAGGTCTGCACGTTGCCGGTCTGGGCCCGGCGGACGGCGGCGCCGAGCAGCCGGGCGCCGGTGCCCGAGCCGCGGACGTAGGCGTCGACGACCTCGCGGTCCAGGAAGGACACGAGCCGCGCCCCGGCCCGGACGGGCCGGACGAACAGGGCCGAGTACAGGGCGTCGACGCGGAAGCCCTCGGCGGCGGACCGGTGGAGCGGGCCGAGCAGCAGCCGACCGGGGTCGGTGGGGTCGGCGGCCGCGGAGACGGAGCCGTGGGCGGGGGCGTGGCTCGCGATCGCCGCGGCCTCGGAGACGGCGGGCGCCTCGCCCGGGTGCGCCGCGACGGCGCCGGCCGGGGGGCGGGCCGCGGGCGCGGTGGCATGGCGCCAGGCCGCGTAGGTGACGAGGCCGCCGACGAGGGCCGCGCCGGTGCCGAGGACGGCGGTGGTCAGGGTGGGGGTCAGGGCGCGGCCGTCGAACCACCCGGGGAGGGCGCCGTAGGCGAGCCCGAAGGCGAGCGAGGGCACGGCGAGCACCCACAGGACGGAGGTCATGGCGACCGGCTGGCGCCCGTGGTCGGGGGCCTCGGCTCCCCGTCCGCGGAAGGTGCGCAGCCACAGCCGGGCCGCGTAGGCGGCGGTGAGCAGGGCGGTGGCCAGGCCCGCCACGAGGACCGTCCAGCCCGCCGCCGCGGGCACCGCGCCCGAGCCGTCGAGGGCGGCGTGCTCGGCGGCCACCAGCACGGCCTCCTTGGAGAAGAAGCCGGCGAAGGGCGGGATGGCGGCGAGGGCGAGCAGGGCGACGGTCATCGTCCAGAAGGCGTCGGGCACGCGCCGCGCCAGGCCGCTCATCCGGCTCATGGCGGCCAGCGAGTTGGTGCCCGCCGCATGGATGACGACACCGGCGGCGAGGAAGAGCACCGCCTTGAAGGCGCCGTGGGAGAGCAGGTGGAAGACGGCCGCACCGCGGTCGCCGACGGCCAGGGCGCCGGTCATGTAGCCGAGCTGGCCGATGGTCGAGTAGGCGAGCACCCGTTTGATGTCGTCCTGGGCGAGGGCGGCGAGCCCGGAGCCGACCATGGTCACGGCGGCCATCGCGGCCAGCACGGTCATCGCGGCGGCGGAGGCGGCGAACAGCGGGAGCAGACGGGCGACGAGGTAGACGCCCGCGGCCACCATGGTGGCGGCGTGGATGAGCGCGGAGACGGGGGTGGGGCCCGCCATGGCGTCGGGCAGCCAGGTGTGCAGCGGGAACTGCGCCGACTTGCCCGCGACGCCCGCGAGGAGCAGCAGCGCGACGAGCGTCGGGTGCTCGATCGTGCCCGCGGCCACGGCACCGAGCACCCCGGTGATGCGGAAGGTCCCGGCGGCGGAGGCGAGGGCGAACAGGCCGATCAGGAAGGGCACGTCGCCGAGCTTGGTGACGAGGAAGGCCTTCAGGGAGGCGGCGCGGGCCTCGGGCGTCTCCCAGTAGTGGCCGACGAGGAAGTAGGAGCAGATGCCCATGACCTCCCAGCCGACCAGCAGCACCATCAGGTCGCCGGAGTAGACGACCAGCAGCATCGCGGAGGTGAACAGGGAGACCAGCGCGGCGTAGGAGGGGTAGCGGGGGTCGTCGCGGAGGTAGGCGGTGGAGTAGATCTGCACGCAGGCGGCCACCACGCCGACCAGGACGGCGACGAGCGCGGCGAAGCCGTCGACGTACAGGGCGAGGTCGACGGGGACCGAGCCGGTGGGGGTGAGTTCGGTGGACGCCTCCACGGCGGGCCCGCCGCCCTGGCGGACGGCCACCGCGACGGCGAGCCCGGCGGCGGCGAGGGTGGGCAGGACCGCGAGCGGGCGGACGAACCCGGGCGCGGTGCGGCCGAGCAGCAGGCCCGCCACGGCGCCCAGGAAGGGCAGGAGGGGGACGAGGACGGCGAGGGTCGTGGTGGTCACGCGGCGGCCTCGGCCTTCTCCTCGCGGTCCGCGGGCGCGGTCGGGCGGTCCGGGCCGCCGGGCCCGTCGTCGCCGGGCCGCTCGGCGGTGTCGCGCAGGCGGTCGACGTCGGAGGTGCCGCGGTTGCGGTAGACCATCAGCACGATCGCCAGGCCGATGCCGATCTCGGCGGCGGCGATCGCGATGGTGAACAGGGTCAGGGCCTGCCCGGCGTGCAGGGTGTCGCGCAGCCAGACGTCGAAGGCGACCAGGTTGAGGTTGACGGCGTTGAGCATCAGCTCGACGGACATCAGGACCAGGATCGCGTTGCGGCGGGCGAGCACTCCGTACAGGCCGATGCAGAACAGCAGCACGGCGAGGACGGCGGGATAGGCGAGATGCATCAGCGCGTCCCCTCGGGGTCCTCGGTGCCGTCGGCCCCCCGGGAGCCGGGGGCCGCCGTGTCCCCGGTGGCCCGGGGGTCCTTGCGGGAGAGCACGATCGCCCCGACGAGGGCGGCGAGCAGCAGCACCGAGAGGGCCTCGAAGGGCAGCACCCAGTGCCGGAAGAGCATGTCGCCGGTGACCCGGGTGGAGCCCTGGACGGGTCCGTCCAGATCGATCCAGGCGGTGCGGAAGGCGTCGAGGACGACCCAGCCGAGGGTGGCGGCGGCGAGCCCGGCCACGCCGAGGGCGATCCACCGGTTGCCGGAGTCGGCGTCCGGCGAGGGCCCGATGGGCGCCTTGGTCAGCATCAGCCCGAACAGCAGCAGCACGACCACGGAGCCGACGTAGATCAGCACCTGCACCCAGGCGATGAACTCGGCCGTGAGCAGCAGGTACTCGACGGCGACGCCGCCGAGGGCGACGACCAGCCAGAGGGCGGCGTGCACCAGTCGGCGGGTGGTGACGGAGACGAGGGCGGCGCCGAGGGTGGCGAGGCCGACCAGGACGAAGGCGACCTCGACGCCCGTGGGGGAGAGGAAGCCCTGGGGGGCGGCGGCGGGCGTCATGCCGGTCCCTCCCCGCCGCGGCGGTCGCCGCCGTCGCCGGTGCCGTCGGCCTCCGCGGCGGGCCCGGAGGGCTCGTCGGCCCGGGCCGCCGCCGCGGCGGCTTCGGCGGCTTCGAGCTTCTCGGCGGCCTTGCGGGCGGCGGCGAGCTCCTTGGGCTCCTCGGCCCGCGGGTCGAGCGGCGGCGGCGCGGGCACCGTCCACATCCACTCCCGGAGCTTGTCCCGCTCGTGGGTGAGTTCGTGGATGTCGGTCTCCGCGTACTCGAACTCGGGCGACCAGAACAGCGCGTCGAAGGGGCAGACCTCGATGCAGATGCCGCAGTACATGCAGAGCGAGAAGTCGATGGCGAAGCGGTCCAGCACGTTGCGGCTGCGTTCGCGGCCGCCGGGGGCCGCGGGCGGCACGGTCTCCTTGTGGGAGTCGATGTAGATGCACCAGTCCGGGCACTCGCGGGCGCACAGCATGCAGACCGTGCAGTTCTCCTCGAACAGGCCGATGACCCCGCGGGTGCGGGGCGGCAGCTCGGGGAGGACGTCCGGGTACTGGGCGGTGACGGATCTCCTCGTCATCGTCCGCAGGGTGACGGCCAGGCCCTTGGCCAGACCGGATCCGGGGATCGGGGACACGGCTAGAGCACCACCTTGACGACGCCGGTGAGGGCGATCTGGGCGAGGGCGAGCGGGACGAGGACGGTCCAGGCGAGCCGCTGGAGCTGGTCCTCGCGCATCCGGGGGTAGGAGACCCGCAGCCAGATGACGACGAAGGCGAGCACCGCGGTCTTCAGCAGGGTCCAGAGCCAGCCGAGGCCGTCGGCGCCCAGCGGGCCGTGCCAGCCGCCGAGGAAGAGGACCGTGGTCAGGCCGCAGAGCACGACGATGCCCGCGTACTCGGCGAGCAGGAACAGCGCGAAGCGCATCCCGGTGTACTCGGTGTAGGCGCCGAAGATGATCTCGGAGTCGGCGACGGGCATGTCGAAGGGCGGACGCTGGAGTTCGGCGAGTCCGGCGACGAAGAAGACCACGGCCCCGACGATCTGCCAGGGCAGCCACCACCACTCGAAGGCGTCGAGGATGCCGGTGAGGGAGACGGTGCCCGCGGCCATCGCGACGGAGGCGGCGGCCAGCAGCATCGGCAGCTCGTAGGAGAGCAGCTGGGCCGCGGTGCGCAACCCGCCGAGCAGGGAGAACTTGTTGGCCGAGGCCCAGCCCGCCATGAGGGAGCCGAGTACGCCGACGCCCATCACGGCGAGCACGAAGAAGACGCCCGCGTCCACGACCTGCCCGACCGTGTCCGGTCCGACGGGGATCGCGAGGAGCACGAGGAGGTAGGGCAGGAGGGCGACGGCGGGTGCGAGGCGGAAGACGCGGCGGTCGGCCTCGGCCGGGACCACGTCCTCCTTCTGCGCGAACTTCACGCCGTCGGCGACGAGCTGCGCCCAGCCGTGGAAGCCGCCCGCGTACATGGGGCCGAGCCGGCCCTGCATATGGGCCATCACCTTGTGCTCGGTCTGCCCGACGACGAGCGGGAGGACCAGGAACGCGGCGAAGACGGCGAGGAGCCGGAGGGCGACGTCGAGCACGTCGTTCACGCGGGGTCGCCTCCGGTCGGTCGGTCGGTCCCGGGCCGGTCGGTCCTCTCGGGTGCGTCGGTGGCCTCGGGTGCGTGCTCTTCGGGCCGGTCGCTCTCGGATGCGTCGGTCTCGGATGCGTCCGGGGCGGGGGCGCCGGGCCGGTCGGTCCTCTCGGGAGCGTCACTCTCGGATACGTCCGGGGCGGGGGCGTCCGGGGCGGGGGCGCCGGGCCGGTCGGTCCTCTCGGGAGCGTCACTCTCGGATACGTCCGGGGCGGGGGCGTCCGGGGCGGGGGCGTCCGCGCCGGGCTCCTCGCCGCCGTCCTCGCGGCCCTGGGCGGGCGCGGTGGCACCGGTGTCCGCGGCCGCGCGACCGCCACCGGCGGAGGGCGGCTCGCCCTGTGCACCGGGGCCGGCGTCGTCGAAGGCCGGGCGGGCGTGGTGCCAGGGGGCGTCCGCGCTGCGGGACGCCTGCGGGGCGGGCTCGGTGCCGGGTGCGGGGGGCGCGGACTGCGAGGCGGAGCCCTCGGCCGCGCTGCGGTTGCGGCGGGGGCGGGACGCGGGAGGCGCGGACTGCGAGGCCGAGCCCTCGGCGGCGCTGCGGTTGCGGCGGGGCGGGCGCTCCTCTGCCGCCGGGGCACCGGAAGTGGCCCCGGGCTCCGGGGACGCGGCCGTCCCGGCCGCCTGGGAGGCCGAGCCTCCCGACGCACTGCGGGTGCGGCGCACGGGCCGCTCCCCCGCGGCGGCACCGCGCGCGGCCCGGGCGGGACGCGCCGGAGCAGGCGGGAGCTGACCCTTCAGCGGGCCCCACTCGTTGGGGTCGGGCACCCCGGGGGGCAGCATCTGGCGGCGCTTGGGGCCCCCGTGCTCCGACTCCCCCGGTTCCTTGGCGCCCGGCCACGCCTTGGCGACCCGGGCGGCCAGCACGAAGTCCTTGCGCAGGGGATGGCCCTCGAACCCCTCGGGCAGCAGCAGCGGGTGCAGGTGCGGGTGGCCGGTGAAGTCCACTCCGAACATCTCGTGGGTCTCGCGCTCGTGCCAGTCGGCACCGGCGTACACGCCCACGGCGGTCGGCAGCGAGGGGGCGTCGTGCGGCACGGTGGTGCGCAGCAGCAGCCGGCGGACGGTGCCCCGGCCGAGGGCCGCGACGTGGGCGCAGACCCGGAAGCCGGTGCCCGGCTCGTCGACGGCGCTCAGCCAGTCGAAGAAGGTGCAGCCGAGGGTGGAGCGGGCGGTCCGAAGCGCGCGGAGCCACTCCTGCGGGGGGACGTCCACCGTGAGCAGGTCGTGGCTGCGCTCGGCGGTGGCCTCGGGGCCGAAGAGCTCGGCCGCCGCCTCGGGCAGACGGTCGTAGGCGTTCACCGGTCGTCCCCCCTTTCGGGGCCGGGGCCCGGCCCGGGCGCCGGGGGCGGGGCGACCAGGCCGCTGCGCAGGGCCTCCGTCGAGGGGCGCGTCCCGCCGCCGTGTCCGTAGCGCTCCCCCAGCGACTCGCGTGCGATCTTCTCCTGGAGCTTGAGGATGCCCTGGAGCAGGGCCTCGGGCCGGGGCGGGCAGCCGGGCACGTACACGTCGACGGGGATGATCTGGTCGACGCCCTTGGTCACCGCGTAGGAGTCCCAGTAGGGACCGCCGCAGTTGGAGCAGGCGCCGAAGGAGATCACGTACTTCGGCTCCGGCATCTGCTCGTACAGGCGCTTGACCGCCGGGGCCATCTTGTCCGTGACCGTGCCGGAGACGATCATCAGGTCCGCCTGCCGGGGGCCGGGTGCGAAGGGGATCACGCCGAGCCGGATGAAGTCGTGGCGCGCCATGGAGGCGGCGATGAACTCGATGGCGCAGCAGGCGAGTCCGAAGTTGAACACCCACAGGCTGTAGCGGCGCCCCCAGTTGAGGACCACCTTCATCGGTTCCGGAGCGAGGCGCGAGAGCACGCCGAGCCGCTGGGGCTCGGGCAGGTCCACCGGGTTCACGCCCATGTCAGGACGCCCTTCTTGTACGCGTAGAGCAGTCCCACGGCCAGGAAGCCGAGGAAGACGAACATCTCGACGAGCGTCGTGGCGCCGTATCCGTCGGCGGCGAAGACGGTCGCCCAGGGGAAGAGGAAGATCGAGTCCACGGCGAAGATCACGTAGAGGAAGGCGTAGACGTAGTAGCGCACCTGCGTATGGGCCCAGCCCTCGCCCACCGGGTCCACGCCGCACTCGTAGGTGAGCAGCTTCTCCGGGGTGGGCACGGCGGGCCGCAGCAGCCGCCCGGCGGTGAAGGCCACGGCCACGAAGAGCACGCCGGCCGCCGCGAGCAGGCCGACGACGGTGTAGCCGCGGAAGTACTCCGCCGCGAGTGGGACCACGCTCGTCTCCGGCACGTCCGCCCTCGCTCCCTGTCGCCTCGGTGTTCCGGGCCCCGGGCCGGTGCGCCCCGGGGCCGCCGCGCCCCGCACCGCCCGCGTGCGGCCGGAGCGCCGCCTCCGTCCGGCGCCGCCCGGCGCCTCTCGTACGCACGGGAGTCTAAGCCCTGTCCCGCGATCCCCCACGGGCCCGCGGCGAGGGCCCGTGGCACCCCGCCGCGTTGCCCGGACCGCCCGCGCCCGCGCGGCGGGAGAGCCGCCCTCCGCCGCCCTCCGCCGCGCGGCGCCCCGCAGCCGACGCGGCCACGGCCCGGGACCGCATGGGGTGGGCCGCCGGGGCCGGGCCGGGGCCGGGTGGGGTTATCCCCACTCCGCCCCACCTACGGACCCCATGGCGTCCGGCGCGCGATCCGTGCAGGCTGGGCGCATGACCGTGAGCAAGATCGCCTCCGGGGCCGCGAAGGGGCCCGCCTCCGCGCCGGTGGACGGGTACGCGCCCGGCGAGGACGCCCCGCCGCCCGTGCGCCACGTCCTCGACCGCCGCACGTTCCGGGAGCTGTCGTTCCTCCTGCTCGACCTGCCCGCCGGCCTGCTGGGGTTCGTCTACGCCGTGGTCACCCTGTCCGTCGGCGCCGGGCTGTCGGTCACCGTGGTGGGGCTGCCGCTGCTGGCCGGGGGGCTGGCGGGGGCCCGGCTGCTGGGGCGGCTGGAGCGCGGCCGGGCACGGGCGCTGCTCGGTGTGCGCATCGAGGAGCCCAGTCCGCTGCCGGGCGGGGGCGGGCTGCTGCCGTGGGTCTGGAGGCGGCTGAGGGACCCGGTCGCCTGGCGCACGGTGCTCTACGCGTTCGTGCGCCTGCCGTGGGCGGTGGCCGTGTTCGCGGTGGTGCTGACCTCCTCGCTGGTGCTGTTCCCGCTGGTGCCGTACCTGGCGCGCGGGCTGGCGAACGCCGACCGGGCCATGGTGCGCGGGCTGCTCTCGCCCTCGGACGAACTGGAGCGCCGGATAGCCGAGTTGGAGTCGGGCCGCGGGGTGGTGGTGGACACGGCCGCGGCCGACCTCCGCCGCATCGAGCGCGACCTCCACGACGGCGCGCAGGCCCGGCTGGTGGCCCTCGCCATGGGTCTCGGGCTGGCGAAGGAGAAGCTGCTGGAGGACCCGGACGCGGCCGCCGCCATGGTGGACGAGGCCCACGGGGAGGTGAAGCTGGCCCTGAAGGAGCTGCGCGACCTCGCCCGCGGCATCCACCCGGCCGTCCTCACCGACCGGGGGCTGGACGCGGCCCTGTCCTCCCTCGCCTCCCGCTGCACGGCGCCGGTCGCGGTCACGGTGGACCTGTCCTCGCGGCCCGCCCAGGCCATCGAGGGGATCGCCTACTTCACCGTCTCCGAACTGCTCCAGAACGTCAGCAAGCACGCGGGGGCCAGCCGGGTCACGGTGGACGTGTGGCGGGCGGACCGGCGGCTGCTCATCCAGGTCGTGGACGACGGCAGGGGCGGCGCCCGGCTGGAGGGCGGGACCGGCATGGCGGGGCTGGCGGAGCGGCTGGGGGCCGTGGACGGGCTGTTCGCCCTGGACTCCCCGGTCGGGGGTCCGACGACGGTGACCGCGGAGCTGCCCTGGCGCGAGCGCGGCTGAGCGGCGACGGGCCGCGCGGGGCGGGCCGGGTGGACCGGCCCGCCCCGCGGCCTGCCCTCGCGGCGCGCGCCCGGGCCCTCCGCGGGGCCCGGGCTCCGTCCGGTGGCCCCCCGGGTCGCCGGTGCCGGCGGCCCGGGGGGCAACGGGGTGGGGAAAACCCCCGGAGAAGACGGCGACCGCCCTCATGGCCCCGGCGGTCCGCGATGCGGAGGCTGGAACCATGACAGCCCGCCTCGCAGAACGGACGCCGCCGATGGCCTCGGACCGCAGCCCCGACCCCGCACCCCCGCGCCCCGCGCAGGGGCTGACCGCCGTACTGCGCGCGCCGTTCACCGGCCGCACCTGGCGGGAGTTCGGCTGGATCCTGCTCGGCCTTCCGCTGAGCGCCGTGCTGTTCTCGCTCGCGGTGTCCCTGGTCTCCGCCGGGGCGGGGCTGCTGGTCACCTTCCTCGGCGTACCGCTGCTCGCCGGGACCTTCGCCGTGCTGCGCGCCGCGGGCGCCGTGGAGCGGGCGCGGGCCGGGGCCCTGCTGGGGGTGGAGGTGCCCGCCCCGGAGCCGGTGCGCGCCCGGAGGCGCGGCTTCCTGGCGTGGGTCGGCGGGATGCTGAAGAGCGGGGCCTCCTGGCGCCACCTGCTCTACGCGGTGCTGCACTTCCCGTGGGCCGTCTTCACGTTCTCCCTGCTCGTCACGGTCTGGGCGTCCGGGTGGGCGCTGCTCGCCTACCCGCTGTGGCACTGGGTGTTCCCGGTGTTCACGGGCCAGCAGGGACTGCAGCTCTACGGCGACGGGACCGGCGGCCACTACCTGGACACCCCGCTGGAGATCGCGGGCACCGGCGTCGTCGGACTGCTGCTGACCCTGGCCGCGCCGTATCTCGCCCGGGGACTGAACCAGGTGGACCGGCTGATGGTGACCGGCCTCCTCGGCCCGTCCCGGCTGGCCAGCCGGGTGGTGGAGCTGGAGTCGGACCGGGGGGTGGTGGTGGACACGGCCGCGGCCGACCTCCGCCGCATCGAGCGCGACCTCCACGACGGCGCGCAGGCCCGGCTGGTGGCCCTCGCCATGGATCTCGGGCTGGCGAAGGAGAAGCTCGCGGAGGACCCCCGGGCGGCCGCCACCATGGTCGACGAGGCGCACGCGGAGGTGAAGGTGGCCCTGAAGGAGCTGCGCGACCTCGCCCGCGGCATCCACCCGGCCGTCCTCACCGACCGGGGGCTGGACGCGGCCCTGTCCTCCCTCGCCTCCCGCTGCACCGTCCCGGTGGCGGTGGAGGTCGACCTGTCCTCGCGGCCCGCCCAGGCCATCGAGGGGATCGCCTACTTCACCGTCTCCGAACTGCTTCAGAACGTCAGCAAGCACGCGGGGGCGACCGTCGCCTCCGTGGACGTCTGGCGTGCGGAGGACCGTCTGATGCTGCGGGTGGCGGACGACGGGCGGGGCGGGGCGGACCCGGCGGCGGGCAGCGGCCTGGCCGGACTGGCGGAGCGGCTGGCGGCGGTGGACGGGATCCTCGCCGTGGACTCCCCCGCGGGCGGCCCCACCTCGGTGGTCGCCGAGCTGCCCTGGCGCGACTGACCCGGCACCCGTCTCCCGCCGCCCTGACCCGGCCCCGTCTCCCGGCACCCGTCTCCCGCCGCCGCCCCGAGGCCGGGGCCGGGGCCGGGGGCGAGGGTGCCCCGGCGCACGCGCCGCTCAACTCCGCCGCGCCCGCGCGCGTCCCCTGGTGGGGCGACCTTGCGCGCTCCCCCGCGGATTCCCGCGGGCCGCGCCCGCCCGGCGCCCTTACCTGGGATGCTGTACGCAGCGTACGGGCGGACACGGGACGAGTGGGGGGCACGGGACTGTGGAGGACAGGGTGCGGGTGGTCATCGCCGAGGATTCCGTGCTGCTGCGGGAGGGCCTGACCCGGCTGCTGACCGACCGCGGCCACGAGGTCGTGGCGGGGGTGGGGGACGCGGAGGCGCTGCTGAAGACCGTCGCGGAGCTCGCCTCCGGTGACGCGCTGCCCGACGTGGTGGTGGCCGACGTGCGGATGCCGCCCACCCACACGGACGAAGGGGTCCGCGCCGCGGTGCGGTTGCGCCGCGAGCACCCGGAGGTCGGCGTGCTGGTGCTCTCGCAGTACGTCGAGGAGCGGTACGCGACCGAACTGCTGGCCGGCAGCAGCCGCGGTGTCGGCTACCTGCTGAAGGACCGGGTCGCCGAGGTGCGGGAGTTCGTGGACGCGGTGGTGCGGGTCGCCCGGGGCGGCACCGCGCTGGACCCGGAGGTCGTGGCCCAGTTGCTCGGGCGCAGCCGCAGGCAGGACGTGCTCGCCCGGCTCACACCGAGGGAGCGGGAGGTCCTCGGGCTGATGGCCGAGGGGCGCACCAACTCGGCGATCGCCCGGCAACTCGTGGTGAGCGACGGGGCCGTGGAGAAGCACGTGAGCAACATCTTCCTGAAGCTGGGGCTGTCCCCCAGCGACGGCGACCACCGGCGGGTCCTCGCGGTGCTGGCCTACCTCGACTCGTGAGGTGCCCGGCGACTCGTGAGGTGCCCGGCGCCCCGCGCCCGAGCGGGACCCGGCGGGGCGACGCGGCAGGGAAGGAACGGACGGGGGCCGGTGGTGCATGACAAAACCGGTCGCCACGGCGTCTCATTAGGTTCATCCGACACGTGAGCGGTCCCGGAAGGGCGCCCCTGCCGTCGTAGGGTTGCCCGTAGGGCGGCCGGTCGACCGGCCGCGTCCCGGGGAGCCGCCTCGACGAGGGAGGTCCAGTTCAGTGACCAGCCAGGTCAGTAGCCCGGCAGGACAGGCCGGCGAGGCCGACGGGGCCCAGCACGCCCATGAGTCCCAGGAAGCCGTCGTCGGCGAGCAACGCAGACCCGGCGACGGGAAGGAGGTCCGCCGGCTGGACCGGGTGATCATCCGCTTCGCGGGCGACTCCGGTGACGGTATGCAGCTGACAGGCGACCGTTTCACCTCGGAGACGGCGTCCTTCGGCAACGACCTGTCGACGCTGCCGAACTTCCCCGCCGAGATCCGCGCCCCCGCAGGGACACTGCCGGGTGTGTCGAGTTTCCAGCTCCACTTCGCGGACCACGACATCCTCACCCCGGGTGACGCCCCGAACGTGCTGGTCGCGATGAACCCGGCGGCGCTGAAGGCGAACATCGCCGACGTCCCGCGCGGCGGCGAGATCATCGTGAACACCGACGAGTTCGCCAAGCGGGCCATGGCCAAGGTGGGGTACGAGACCTCGCCGCTCCAGGACGGCTCGCTGGACGCCTACCGGGTGCACGAGGTGCCCCTGACGACGCTGACCATCGAGGCGCTCAAGGAGTTCGGCCTGTCCCGCAAGGAGGCCGGGCGGAGCAAGAACATGTTCGCGCTGGGTCTGCTGTCGTGGATGTACCACCGGCCGACCGAGGGCACCGAGCGCTTCCTGCGGCGCAAGTTCGCGAAGTCGCCGACCATCGCCGAGGCCAACATCGCCGCCTTCCGGGCGGGCTGGAACTTCGGCGAGACGACCGAGGACTTCGCGGTGTCCTACGAGGTCGCCCCCGCGAGCAGCGCCTTCCCGCCGGGCACCTACCGCAACATCTCCGGGAACCTGGCCCTGTCGTACGGGCTGATCGCGGCGGCGCGCCAGTCGGACCTGCCCCTCTACCTGGGCTCGTACCCGATCACCCCGGCCTCGGACATCCTGCACGAGCTGTCCCGCCACAAGAACTTCGGGGTGCGCACCTTCCAGGCCGAGGACGAGATCGCGGGGATCGGCGCCGCGCTGGGCGCGGCGTTCGGCGGCTCGCTGGCGGTGACGACCACCTCCGGTCCGGGGGTGGCGCTCAAGAGCGAGACGATCGGGCTCGCGGTCTCGCTGGAGCTGCCGCTGCTCGTCGTGGACATCCAGCGCGGCGGCCCGTCGACCGGCCTCCCCACCAAGACGGAGCAGGCCGACCTGCTCCAGGCGATGTACGGGCGCAACGGCGAGGCCCCCGTCCCGGTGGTCGCCCCGCGCACCCCGGCGGACTGCTTCGACGCCGCGCTGGACGCCGCGCGGATCGCGCTCGCGTACCGCACCCCGGTGTTCCTGCTGTCGGACGGCTACCTGGCCAACGGCTCCGAGCCCTGGCGCATCCCCGAACTCGACGAGCTGCCCGATCTGCGGGTGCAGTTCGCGAGCGGTCCCAACCACGAACTGGCCGACGGCACCGAGGTGTTCTGGCCGTACAAGCGCGACCCGCACACCCTGGCCCGGCCGTGGGCGGTCCCCGGGACGCCCGGTCTGGAGCACCGGATCGGCGGCATCGAGAAGCAGGACGGCACGGGCAACATCTCCTACGACCCGGCCAACCACGAGTTCATGGTCCGGACCCGGCAGGCCAAGGTGGACGGCATCGCCGTCCCCGAGGTCGAGGTCGACGACCCGGACGGCGCACGCGCCCTGGTGCTGGGCTGGGGGTCGACGTACGGGCCCATCACGGCGGCGGTGCGGCGGCTGCGGGCGGCCGGGGTGCCGATCGCCCAGGCCCATCTGCGGCATCTGAACCCCTTCCCGGCGAACCTGGGCGAGGTCCTGCGGAGCTACGACCGGGTCGTGGTGCCGGAGATGAACCTCGGTCAGCTCGCCACCCTGATCAGGGCCCGGTACCTGGTCGACGCGCACAGCCACACCCAGGTGAACGGCATGCCGTTCAAGGCGGAGCAGCTCGCCACGGCTCTCAAGGAGGCCATCGATGACTGAGGCGCTGTCGCTGGTGCCCAAGGCCGAGGCACAGCAGTCCATGAAGGACTTCAAGACCGACCAGGAGGTGCGCTGGTGCCCCGGCTGCGGGGACTACGCGATCCTGGCGGCCGTGCAGGGCTTCATGCCGGAGCTGGGCCTGGCGCGGGAGAACATCGTCTTCGTCTCGGGCATCGGCTGCTCCTCGCGCTTCCCGTACTACATGGACACCTACGGGATGCACTCCATCCACGGCCGCGCCCCGGCCATCGCGACGGGGCTGGCCTCCTCCCGGCAGGACCTGTCGGTGTGGGTGGTGACGGGGGACGGCGACGCGCTCTCGATCGGCGGGAACCACCTGATCCACGCGCTGCGCCGGAACGTGAACCTGAAGATCCTGCTGTTCAACAACCGGATCTACGGGCTCACCAAGGGCCAGTACTCCCCCACCTCGGAGCTCGGCAAGGTCACCAAGTCGACGCCGATGGGCTCGCTGGACGCGCCCTTCAACCCGGTCTCGCTCGCCCTGGGGGCGGAGGCGGGCTTCGTGGCCCGCACCGTCGACTCCGACCGCAAGCACCTGACGGAGGTGCTGCGTCAGGCGGCGGCGCATCCGGGCACGGCGCTGGTGGAGATCTACCAGAACTGCAACATCTTCAACGACGGGGCCTTCGACGTCCTGAAGGACAAGGCGCAGGCCGAGGAGGCCGTCATCCGCCTGGAGCACGGCGAGCCGATCCGCTTCGGCGCCGGCCTCACCAAGGGCGTGGTGCGCGACCCGGGGACCGGGGACCTGCACGTGGTCGAGGTGACCCCGGAGAACGAGTCGGCGGTGCTCGTCCACGACGCGCACGCGGCCAGCCCGACGACGGCCTTCGCGCTCTCCCGGCTGGCCGACCCCGACACCCTGCACCACACCCCGATCGGTGTGCTGCGCAGTGTGCACCGCCCGGTCTACGACACGCTCATGGCGGAGCAGCTGGAGGCGGCCGTCGAGCAGCAGGGCAAGGGCGACCTGGGCGCGCTGCTGGCGGGCGGCGACACCTGGACGGTCGTCGGCTGACGCCCCGGCCCCCCGGGGCCGGGTCACGGAAGGAGGGCCGGCGCCCCGCGGGGCGCCGGCCCTTCCGGCTGCCGGGGGCGCTCCGGGACGCCCCCGGGGCCCGCGGCGGGACGCACCAGGCGCACCAGGCCGCACCGGGCCGCTCCGGCTCAGGCGCCCCCGGCCGGGGGCGCCTGGCGCAGCTTCTCCTCGTCGTAGGCGGCGCGCGCGGCCTCGACCTCGGCGACGCTGCGCTCGGTCCACCGGGCCAGCTCCCACACCTGGGCGGCGGCCTGCCGGCCGAGAGGGGTGAGCGAGTACTCCACGCGCGGCGGGATCACGGGCCAGGCCTCGCGGTGGACCAGGCCGTCCCGCTCCAGCGTCCGCAGGGTCTGGGCCAGCATCTTCTCGGTGACGCCGCCGATGCCGCGGCGCAGCTCGCTGAAGCGGTGGGTGCGCTCCAGCAGCAGTGCGAGCACCAGCACCCCCCAGCGGCTGGTCACGTGCTCCAGGATCGCCCGGGACGGGCAGAGCTCGCGGTTCACATCGGGCGCGGGGCCCTCGTCGGCACGTACGGACATACCAGTACCTTACTTCAAAGTGGGTACTTACGAATAGTAAGCGCCTTTCCTAGGGTGGTCCCCGAACCGCCGGAGCGCCCACGCGGCGGGCCCGGCACCCCCACCCCGAGGAGAACGTCATGAGCATCGTCGTCACCGGCGCCACCGGAGCACTCGGCCGCCTGGTCGTCGAGGAGCTGCTGCGCACCGTCCCCGCCGCTTCGGTCGCCGCGGCCGTACGCGACACCTCGAAGGCCGCGGACCTCGCCGCACACGGCGTCGAGGTCCGCCGGGCCGACTACGACCGGCCGGAGACCCTCGCCGCCGCCCTGCGCCCCGGGGACCGCGTCCTGCTGGTCTCCGGCAGCGAGGTGGGCCGGCGCGTCCCGCAGCACACGGCCGTCGTCGAGGCGGCCCGGGCGGCGGGCGTGGCGCAGCTCGCCTACACCGGCATCCTGGGCGGCCCCGAGGCCGACTTCGACCTGGCCGCGGAGCACACCGAAACCGAGCGGCTGATCCTGGCCTCGGGGCTGCCGCACACCCTCCTGCGCAACGGCTGGTACACGGAGAACTACACCGCGCACCTGGCACAGGCGCTGGAGCACGGCGCGGTCCTCGGCAGCACCCGGGGCGGCAGGATCGCCTCCGCGGCGCGCGCCGACTACGCGGCGGCCGCGGCCGCCGTGCTGACGCAGGACGGGCACCTGGGCCGGGCGTACGAGCTGAGCGGCGACACCGCCTGGTCGCTGGCGGAGTACGCCGCCGAGCTCTCCCGGCAGACCGGGCGGACCGTCGTCCACACCGAGCTCACGCCGGAGGCGCATCTGGCCGCGCTCACCGGAGCGGGCGTGCCCGAGCCCTTCGCGCGCCTGCTGGTGGACGTGGACGACGCCATCGGGCGCGGCCGGCTCGCGGGGCGCAGCGGGGACCTCGCCCGGCTCGCCGGACGGCCGGCCACCTCCCTGGCGGACTCCGTCGCGGTGGCACTGAAGTCCGCCTGACAGACGTCTGACCAGGGCTTACGGGGGCACCGCCGCGGACCTGCCCGACGAGATCCGACCCCGCCCGGCGCCCCTCGTCGGAGCTTCAACAATCCGTCAGTACCGTATGCCGATACGGGCATGACACCGAGGCCCTGCCCGTCGTACCGTCTTCTCGGGACGCACAGGGGCAGGAGGGGTCAGTGACGACGCGGAACGACCAGCGGGCAGGGCTGCTGTACGGGATCGGGGCCTACGGGATGTGGGGCCTGGTCCCCCTCTTCTGGCCGCTGCTCAAGCCCGCCGGGGCCACCGAGATCCTCGCCCACCGGATGGTCTGGTCGCTCGCCCTGGTGGCCGTCGCCCTGCTGGCCCTGCGGCAGTGGGGCTGGGTCCGGGAGCTGCTGCGCAGCCCGCGGAAGCTGGGGCTGATCACCCTGGCCGCCTCGGTGATCTCCGTCAACTGGGGGCTCTACATCTGGGCCGTCAACGCCGGTCGCGTGGTCGAGGCCTCGCTGGGGTACTTCATCAACCCCCTGGTGACCATCGCGCTCGGTGTGCTGCTGCTGAAGGAGCGCCTGCGGCCCGCGCAGTGGGCGGCCGTCGGCATCGGCGGCGCGGCGGTCCTGGTGCTCGCCGTCGGGTACGGCCGCCCGCCGTGGATCTCCCTCGTCCTCGCCGTGTCCTTCGCGATCTACGGCCTGGCGAAGAAGAAGGTCAACATCGGGGGGCTGGAGTCGCTGGCCGCCGAGACGGCGATCCAGTTCCTGCCGGCCCTGGCCTTCCTGCTCTGGCTCGGCTCCCGGGGCGAGGCGGCCTTCGGGGCGCACGGTGCCGGGCACGCCGCGCTGCTGGCCGCGACGGGCATCGTGACGGCCGTGCCCCTGGTCTGCTTCGGCGCGGCGGCCATCCGGGTCCCGCTGTCGACCCTCGGACTGCTGCAGTACCTGGCGCCGGTCTTCCAGTTCCTGCTGGGCATCCTCTACTTCAGGGAGGCGATGCCCGCCGAGCGGTGGGCCGGGTTCGCCCTGGTGTGGCTGGCGCTGTCGGTCCTGAGCTGGGACGCCCTGCGCACCGCCCGGCGGAACAAGGCGGAGGCCCGGCGGCTGGCCGCCCAGGCCGCCGCCGCGGGCGGCGAACCGGCCGCGGCGGCCCTGCCGGGCACCCCGGCCCCGGGCGGCATCGTGGCCTCCGGCGCCCCGGCGGCGGCCGGGGTCCCGGCCGCCGCCGGGCAGCCGCACGGCGCCGAACGTGAGCGGACGGAGCGCGCCACCGAGCCCACGGCCTGAGCCGCCCCGCGCGGCTCGCGTCCGGTGCGGCTCGCGCCCGGCGCGCGGAACATCCGCGCGCCGGGCGGCCGGAGCCCGTACAAGTAGGGCATGACACTGCACTGGAAACTCGTCGTCGACGCCCGTGACCCGCACGCCCAGGCGGACTTCTGGGCGGCGGCCCTCGGCTACCTGGTGGAGGACAACAGCGCCCTGATCGACCAGGTGCTGGCCGCCGGGGCGGCACCGGAGGAGGCCACGGTGGAGTCCCACGGCCGCCGCGCCTGGCGCGATCTGATCGCCGTCCGGCATCCGGACGACCCCTGCGACAGCCGGAGCGGGACGGGGCTCGGGCGCCGGATCCTCTTCCAGCGGGTGCCCGAGGAGAAGACCGGGAAGAACCGGCTGCACATCGACCTGCACACCGCCCCCGGCGAGCGGGAGGCCGAGACCGCCCGGCTGGTCGTCCTGGGCGCCGCGGTCCTGGAACACCGGAGCGAACCCGGCGGGGAATGGACCGTGATGACCGACCCCGAGGGCAACGAGTTCTGCGTCCACTGAAGGACACCCGGCGCCCGCCTGCCGGCCGGGCGCCCCGCCCACGCACCGGCAGCGCACGAACGGGGCGGTCCGAGGGGCGTACAGCCTGGCGGAACCGCGGTACCGGCGCTATCGGGCCCCCATGGATGCACGCCACCGCCCGCGGGACAGATGGCACACCCCGTCGGGCGTGATGCGCACGCGCGCGCCGAGCAACGGCAGGGAGCCTTCCGCGTTCAGCCGGTTGCGGATGCGTTCCAGCGCGGACCAGAGCCGTTGCGGTCCACCCTGGTGCACGGTCGGCGGGTCGGTCCACTCGGCGGACGCGCGTGCCCACGATCCGTCCGGGTGCACCAGGTAGGCCGTTCGCGTCCGTCCGCTGGTCTCGTATCCGGGTTCCACACCCGGTGCCGTGACCTCCAGCATGGACCGGAGTTCCCACGCGTTCGCCACGTCCAGCACGGGGTAGCGACCCGTACCGGCCTCGTCCCCGTCTGCCCCACGGGCGAGGGCGAACAGTTCGGCGAGAGCGGGCGGGTAGTCGTCGCCGGTCCGGGTGAGCATGAAACCCGCCATGTCCCGTTCCACCTGCCCCACCACGTCCCCGTTCCGGTCCTTCCACCCGGTGATGATCAGGGACGTGCGCGCGAGCGTCGTCGCTATGCGTCCGCCGGGTTCCAGTGCGGCGAGTACCGCGCGGAGCCCCGGACCGGGTGCGAGGGCGACCGTGCACACGATGCGGTCATACGAACCCGGCACGCCCTCGGTGGCGTCCGCCGTGATCACCTCCGGGCGGTATCCCATGTCCCCGAGCCGGACCCGCGCTGCACTGACCAGATACGGGTCCACGTCCAGACTCGTCACGTGCTCGTCCCCGAGTCGGCGACAGGCGTACGCGGTGAGCCCGCCGGCTCCGGTCCCCAAGTCCAGCAGGGACAGCCCGTCCCCGAGTCGCCCGTGCCTGAGCATCCGCACCACCAGACTTGGCATGGTCGCGGATGACGTGGGCAGCCCCTCGGGCTGGTCTCCGGGTTCGGCGTGGTCGGCGTGCAGCGTGCCCACCCTGGTGATCAGGGACCGGTCCGCGTACGCGGCGTCCAGCCAGGCTTCCGGCTCGCTCGGGCCGTCGCGCAGTACCCACCGGCCCGAGTCGTCCACGTCCCACCATCGGGGCACCAGCTCGTGACGGGCGACGCGTGCCACGGGGGCGAGCCATCGTGAATCCGGGTCGGTCACCTGGTCCGCGAGGGCGCTTGCCTTGCTCTCCCAGTTCATGTGGCGAGCCTTCCAGGTCAGTACGCGGGGTCACAGGCTTCCGTGTTGGCGGGGTCACAGTCGCCGGAATCGTCGGGCGGGCACGCGTTCGCGCGCAGCGGGGGCACGCTCGCAGCCAGTTCCGCCCATGCCGCCCCGCCGAACACCTCGGCGAGGGGGGTTTCCCGGACGTTGCCCGCCGGGAAGTCACGCGAGAGCACGCACCCGGCCACGTTCCCGTTCGGGAGGATGGCAGCGCGTCCGCGGGTGCACCTGCCGCACATCTCGTCCAGCGTCGGTGCCTGCCCCGGCAGTGCGGCGCGGCCCACGGCACGCACCCGGTCCGTGTTGATGTGCTTCACACCCATGGATTCCAGCTCGGCACGCGCTTCCGCAACGCGCTGCCCCGGCAGGATGTCCACGATTCCGGCCCGGACCGTGGCCCCGCGCTTGATTGCCTCGCGGATGTGGCTCCGGGTACGGACGTGACTGCCCTGCCGCCCGGTGATCTTGTCGTGTTCGGCGGGGTCATCGCTGTAGTAGCTCGTCCCGAGGGTCACGCCCTCGCGGGTGAACACGTCCCACCAGTCGGGGGCGACGTGGAACAGGTTGCTGTAAACCTCGACGTGCAGCCCGAGGGAGAGCGCGAGTTCCGTGAAGTCACGCCAGCACGGATGAACGGTCGGCTCACCCCCGATGAGCTGGACGGTGCGGATGCCGAGTGCGGCAGCATCCGTGATGACCGCGCGCCAGTCCGCGGGCGTCATGGTGCCGTGGCTCGCTTGCGGGCTGGACTCGGACAGACAGTGCGTACATGTGAGCTGACACCTTCCGGTGATTTCCAGCTCAAGAGAGCGGATACCGGCAAGCGGACTTGCGGCGGGCGGTTCAAGAACAGTGGTCACGGTGCAACTTCCCTCCGAGTGAGGATCGTTCGGAACGTGCCGGGCCGGTCGGCTGCCAGACCGTCACGTACGACAGCCGACCGGGGTTGAGCCCCGCCCTCTGCCACAGATCGAGTCGCGGACCCGTGCTGTCCCGGTCCGGGTCCGATGTGGCGAGGGCGGGAGTATCAGGGCGCTACGTCCACGGGTCCGCAGCGAGGACGTACAGGGGGTGTGGCAGTCCGCCGATGCGGTGGGGTATCGGCTCGGGGGCCGCCTGGTCGGGCTCGTCGGCGGGGAGCCGGACCGGCCAGACGGACAGGGTGTAGGTGCAGTCCGCATCCGGGACCGTGATGAACAGCGGGCGCCCGTCCTTGATGTGCTCGCGTGCCTCGCGTTGCCCGTCCGGGTCGGCTGCCCACGCGCGGAGTTCCGCGGGGCAGTCCGGCACGGGCGCGGTCGCCGCACGTATGGCCGGCTGCACCCACATCGAGCGCAGCGGATCGGGGTCGAGCCGGTCCGCGATGCGCAGTGCCTCGCCGCAGAGCCATCGGAGTGCCAGCACGGGGGAAATGCTCTGCGTGGTCCCGAGGACGTGCTGCACGGTCTCGCCCGTGCCGTACACGGGCCCTTCCGCGCGTACCTCCGCCCAGTAGCCCGCCGGGTCGGATCGGTCGTTCATGACGGACGCCCCGGCCACATGACCCACGGGCGTTCGATCAGTTCGGCGTAGCCGGTGTGCTCGGGGTGCTCCCGCATGTGGTCGAACACCCAGGTCTGCGGCTCGGTCGGGTCCACGCTCGCCGGTGACATCGCGGCGCACTCGGTGTCGTCCTCGGTGAGCGTGAGGCACCGGAACGCGTAGGTCGTCGGCGGGGCGTCGTCGTCCCGGTCCGGGCATAACGTCCAGTCCACGAAAGCGAACCTGCGCCGGGCGGCAGCGGTCACAGGCGCTCACCCCGGCTCCGAGCGTTCACGCGGGCGGTCTCCGCCCTCAGGCGCTCCATCGGGTCCGCGGGGCGCACGCGCTGGGGCTCGGCGTCCCACTCGGCCCCGCCGCCGACGGGGCGCAGTGACCAGTACGGGCCGACGACCCCGCGGAACTCCCCGAGCCGGTCGGCCCCGGTGTCCATCATCAGTGCACCCACGGAGGGCGGCACCGGCTCCACGTTCACTCGCCTGTCCCCTTTCACTACCAACCCGGCTGCTCGCTCTAGGCAACCGCGTGATCACGCTCAGCGGTACTGTCGGGAAGCGCACAAGGATTAAGAGTGTTAAGCGCTTAGCGCAGTCGTGCATGGGGAGTTGAACGACCGTGGGAACCAGCGAACCGAACACAGTCTTAGAGCGGCTGTTTCGCGAGACCGGATGGACACTGCGGCAGTGCGCGCAAGCGGTCAACCGGGTCGGAACCGAGCGTGGAACCCCGAAGCAGTACCGTGCACCCTCCGTCCATCAGTGGTTGAGCGGGAGTGTGCCGCGCGAGGACGCTCGGCCGCTGATCTTGGAAGCGTTCACCCGAAGGCTCAGGCGACCCGTCACCCATACGGAAGTTGGCTTCCCCGTTCCTGAGGCTGGGACGGAAGCGACCGAGACCAGCGCGGTCGACGGCATCATCGATCTTGGGAGGCTGGACATGGACCCTTCCCGACGTGGCGTGCTGAGCGTCGCTCTGTTCTCCGTCGCGCTGGCAGTCCCCGAGTGGCCGGACGTGGTGGGGCGAATGGAGGCTACCCAGAACGGCACGCGAACCCGAATCGGTATGTCCGACGTGCACACGGTCTCGGCGATGACGGAGCAACTATCCAGCATGGACGACCAGTTCGGGGGACGCACCACACGCCCACTGGCAGCAGCTTTCCTGGTGAACACGGTTGCACCGCTTCTGCGGACGCCCGGCCCCGAGGACGCGCGAAGAGCCATGATGTCCGCGGCTTCCGATCTGTGCTATCTCACGGGGTACATGGCGGTGGACGAAGGGTTGCACGGTCTCGCACAGCGCTACTACCTGAAAGCGCTGGAGCTCGCGGGAGCATCGGAAGACCATCTGACGTACTGCACCACGCTTCGCGGTATGAGCGTACAAGCCGTTGACCTGGGACAAGGGCCGATGGCCAAGCGGCTCGCCGACGCGGCGGCAGCGTCCTCCCCGCAGGCTGGACCACGCATGCGCGCCTTCCTCGCCGGACAGCAAGCGCATGCTGCCGCGCAGATCGGGGACCGGCGTTCCGCACTCGTGTACTTGCAGGAAGCCGAAGTCGCCATGGACAAGGCGGAGTCCCGCGGAAGGGTTTTCGGGTCGTACGACCCCGCATCGCTCAATTACCACACCAGCCAAGTGCGCTTCGAAATGGGCGACGTGCACGGCGCTGTTGCCGCCATGCAGGAATCGGACCGGCTTCGCTACGGCATCTACCGGCGCACCCGCGTAAAGGAACGCGCGATCCTTGCCGAGCGGCAACTAGCAGTGGGCCACCTCGAAGCCGCGTGCCGGACATGGGGGCTCGCACTGGACGACTATCCCCTGGTCGACTCGGGGCGCATCGACAAACGCATGACGGACATGTTCAACCTGATCAGGCCCCATGCACGGAATCACGACGCCCAAGCGCTGTACGAACGTGCGCGTGCGGTCGTCCGGCCCGAGCTGGTTCCGGCATGACGGAAGGCCCGCCCATACCCTCCGCGAAGACGCGCGTCCCTCCGTGAGCCCGGCGCCCGCGGGGCCGCCATGCGTGGCGTGATCTGATGACTGTCCGGCATCCGGACGACCCCTGCGGCAGCCGGAGCGGGACGGGGCTCGGGCGCCGGATCCACTTCCAGCGGGTGCCCGAGGAGCAAACCGGGGTGAACCGGCTGCACACCGCCCCCCGGTGAGCGGGAGACGAAGACCACGCGGCTGGTCGTCCTGGGCGCCACCGCCCTGGGGCACCAGGCGGACCCAGCAGGGAATGGACCCGTCATCAGCCGATCCGGGCACTCACAGCCCGCGGTTCACCAGATACCCCCGGCTCAGCGGCGAACGGTCGCGTCACTCAACCCGGCAACCTCAACTCACTGACAAAACAGATCAGCCGAGATCATCTGCGATGAACGACCCGATTCCGTTCTCCGTGCGGATCAGCCCGCGCTCACGCAGATCCGCCAGCGCCTTCCGCACGGTCACCTGGGCTACGCCGAACTCGGCACAGAGCGCCAGGATGCCCGGCAGCTTCGACCCCTCCGGGTACACCCCGGCGTCAACGCGCCGCTCGATCTCAGCGCTGATCTGTACCCACTTCGCGCGGGTCGGGTCCAGCTCCACAAGCTCAATGCTCCGCGCTGCGGCGAAGTACGGCTAGGGATAGCGAGCTATAGCAAGGTAGCGTACGCTGGGTCACCCGGCACCCGCCGGGAACGAAAGCGCCCCAGGGCGACCGGGCAAGGGTCGGCACCTGGGGCTGAGCCGACTGAACTGGAGTCGACCCCATGCGAAGCCTACTGGCCGTGCTGTGCGCGCTCTTCCTGCCCGCCCGTGGGAAGCACCGCGCCACTCCCACCCCCGCCGTCCGCCGATTCCACCGGCCGCTGCCGACGCCCAAAGCGCCCCGTCCGGCCGACGTGATCGAGGCTGACCGGCTTCCGCTCGTCCGGCCCTACCTCGGCGGCTTCGAGTGGCAGCAGGAAGGGGAACGACAGCGCGACCGGCGCGCAGCGGCGGCACTCTCGACGACGGGCGTCGACTTCCTGGGGGTACCGGCATGACCGAGCTTCGCCGCATGCTGCCGGGTGCCGACGGACGCTCTGACTTCTGCCAGCCGGGAGGAACCCTCGCCGCTATGAGCGACGCGATCGAGAACGACGCGATCGAGTCGGGCGCCGTCGTCCTGGGGCTTGTGCGCGCCATGCTCGCCGGTTCCCAGCTGACCGCCGACGAGAGCCGGTACATGCTGCGCCGGACGGCCGAATGCCTGAGGGATGCGCTGAACGTCGGGGAGCTGCGCGGGGAACGACTCAAGGCAGCAGGATGCGATTGACCGGACGGAGCCCAGGCGGACCGGCACGAGATCCGCAGGGCCGCCGGAATCGGCGCGCGGGAGCCGGCCGCCGGACTGCGCTGCTCGGGCTCGAAGGTGCCGCGTATCGGCAGGGCTCCTCGCGCGGGGAGCGTCGCCGGTGGCACCGCGCGTGTCCTCGTCACGTCGACCCTGGGCATCACCCGGCCGACCGAGGCTGCACCGAGACCGACGGGCCCGCCAGATCACCCGCACCCACCCGAGGGCCCAGAGCCCACACCGTTTCGGATCCATGGAACGGAGTGTCGGGAGACCCCGAGGGCCATGCGTTCTGCGCCCGCTGAAGGACGCACCGGGGCGGCCGCCGTCACCCCCGCCTACCCCCGGCACCGGCGCCCCCGCCGCCGCAGGTCGGGCGGGATGTCCGCTATCCGAACGCCGCTGACCGGATTGCGCCCTTGACGGTGCCTCCGCGTCTCACCCACCATTCAGGGCGCACAGCGCAGTCGAGCACACCCCGTTCCTGCACCACGTCCACCCGGCACAGCACCTCGCGCACAACCGCGCGGCCGGGCGGTGCCCCGAGCCAGGGTGCCGCAGCGGACACCCGCACCGCGCACGGCACGATGCCCGCGTACCCCGTACGACGCTCCTCGCACCGCCCACGCGGGTCACGCACGACGCAGACGCACCACGCGCACCATGTTCACGCTCCAGCGCCCCGGACCCCGTCGGCCCGGGGCGTCCTGCACGTTTTCCGTCCCATCCCCATACGGAATCCGGAGCCCCCACATGAAACTCTCCGTTCCCGGGCGCACCCTCGCCACGGCGACGCTCGCCCTCGCCGGGCTGCTCGCCGCCGGCGCACCGGCGCAGGCCGCGCAGAGCGCGCCCTCCGCGGCGGCCGCACCCGACATCCCCGTGGCCAACGTCAAGGCCCACCTCGACCAGTTCCAGTCCATAGCCTCCGCCAACGGCGGCAACCGCGCCCACGGCAGATCCGGCTACCGGGCGTCCCTCGACTATGTGAAGGCGAAGCTGGACGCCGCCGGGTACACCACCACGATCCAGCAGTTCAGCTACGGCGGCAGCACCGGCTACAACCTGATCGCCGACTGGCCGGGCGGCGACACCGCCCAGACGCTGATGACCGGCGCCCACCTCGACTCGGTCAGCTCCGGAGCCGGCATCAACGACAACGGCTCGGGCTCCGCGGCCGTCCTGGAGGCGGCGCTCGCCGTCTCCCGCGCCCAGCTCCAGCCCGACAAGCACCTGCGCTTCGGCTGGTGGGGCGCCGAGGAGCTCGGCCTCGTCGGCTCCCGGTACTACGTCAGCAGCCTCTCCTCCACCGAGCGTTCGAGGATCGCGGGCTATCTGAACCTCGACATGGTCGGCTCGCCGAACGCCGGGTACTTCGTCTACGACGACGACACCCTGCTGGAGCAGACCTTCAAGGACTACTTCGCCGGGATCGGGGTGCCGACGGAGATCGAGACCGAGGGCGACGGCCGTTCCGACCACGCCTCGTTCAAGAACGTCGGCATACCGGTGGGCGGCCTGTTCACCGGCGCCGGGCGCACCAAGACCAGCGCCCAGGCGCAGAAGTGGGGCGGCACGGCCGGGCAGTCCTTCGACCGGTGCTACCACTCCTCCTGCGACACCACGGCGAACATCAACGACACCGCGCTGGACCGCAACAGCGACGCCCTGGCCCACGCGCTGTGGACCCTGTCCTCGGGGACGACGGTCCCGCCGGACGGCGACGTCTACGAGAACACCGCGGACGTGTCCATCCCGGACTACGGCCCGGCCGTGACCTCGACCGTGAACGTCTCCGGACGCAGCGGCAACGCCCCCTCGGCCCTCAAGGTCGGTGTGGACATCAAGCACACCTACCGCGGTGACCTGGTGGTCGACCTGGTCGCGCCCGACGGCAGCACGTACCGGCTGAAGAACTCCAGCGGCGGTGACTCCGCCGACAACGTGATCGCCACGTACACGGTGGACGCCTCCGCCGAGGCGGCCAACGGCGCGTGGAAGCTGCGGGTGCAGGACGTGGCCCGGTGGGACACGGGCTACATCGACTCCTGGAAGCTGACCTTCTGACGGACCGGCGGCGGCCGAGGCGCCGTCCCGGGGCCCGCCCGGGCCCGACCGTCCCCGCGGACCCCCGTCCCGGCGCACGACGCCCGCGCCCCGCCGTACCGATCCGGGTACGGCGGGGCGCGGGCGTGCGCGGGGCGCGGCGGACGCCCTCCGGGACGGCCCTCAGCGGGCCCCGTCGGCGATGCCGACCAGGGCGTCCTTGGTGACGGCGCCGACGTAGACCGTGCCGTCGTCCGTGAGCAGGGCGTTGACCAGGCGGGTCGAGAAGACCGTGCCGGTGCCGAACTTGCCGCTGACCTTGTCTCCGAGGGAGTCCAGGAAGGCCCCGGCCCCGCCCGGCAGCCCGTCCGCAGCGGAGGGCGCCTTCTCCTGCCCGGCACCGCCCGAGGGGCCTTCGAGCACGGCCACGGCGGTCCAGCCCTCGCCGATGACGTCCACGGCGCCGACGTCCTCCGCGCCCCCGCCGGGCAGCAGCTCGCCGACCGGGGACCCGGCCTCCTCCGCCGCCTCCCGTGCCGCCGCCTCGTCGGCCTCGGTGACCCTGGCGCCCTTCGGCGGGGTGAAGGAGAAGGTGGACGCGGCGGGCTTGGCGAAGTCGACCCGGGTGAAGCCCACGTCCACCACGGCCTTGCCCCCGTCGCCGGCGGTGAGGGTGGCCTTCAGCGGGGTGCCGGTGCGCGCGTCGACCGCGATGGTGACGGCCCCGACCGTCGACCCCTTCTGCTCGGGCCGTACGACCAGCCGGTAGGCGTCCCGCCCGGCGATCCTCGCGGTGCCGTCCACCTCGTAGGAGGTGGTGTCGCCGGACAGCTCCAGCAGCCGGTCCGTCAGCTCCTTCGGGGTCAGGGGCGCCGCGAGCGGGGCCCCGTCCCGCTCGGCTGCGGGGCCGCTCCCCTCTGGGTCCTCCGCGTGGAAGACCTCGTTGGAGGCGCTGTCGTAGGCCCACAGCTCGTCCCCGTCGTGGATGAGGGTGTACTCGTCGGAGCCGTCGACGACGGTGAGCCGCTGGCGGTCCGGGCCGTCGGCGGCGACCCGGAGGGTGTGGGTGCCGGTGGCCAGCTCGGTCAGCCGGGACTGCGGGTCGGCGGAGGAGTCCGCGCCCCCGGCGACCGCGCCCGCCAGCCCGTCCAGGGCGGGCAGCCCGAGATCGGTGCTGATCTTGACGGTGCCGGAGAGCTGCTGGGTGTCCGAGGCGGCGATCTTCTCGATGAGCTGCCGCGCCGTGATCTCCGGCAGCTCGGGGTCGCCGGAGGCGGCCAGTGCGGGGACGAGCCCGATGGTGCCCGCCGCCACCGCGGCCACCGCCATGGGGACCGCGTAGCGGGCGGCCTTGCGGCGTCCCGCGGCGGGCTCCTGCTCCCGGTCGGCGGAGTGTGCGCTGTCGTTCGGTGCCATGGTGTCCCCTACCTCCGTGGTCGTTCAGCGGTGATGGTGTCCATCCGACCAAACCGACGGCCCCTCAGGCATCAGCCCGCGGGCTGGAACCGCGTACCCCTCAGGGATGACAACCGGGGCTCCGCCGCGCCCGGGGCCGTAGGGGTCACCCCGAGGCGGGACGGGGGGTGGAGCGGCCCCAGCGGGTGTGCCGGGGCGCGTGGCGGGGCGGGGTCACCCCGCGCGGTGCACCACCGCGTCGCAGAGTTCCTCCAGCGCCGCCTTCGGGTAGCCGTCCGGCAGCGGGGCGAGCAGGGCGCGCGCCTCCTGGGCGTAGCGCACGGTGTCCCTGCGGGCCTGCTCCAGTGCCGGGTGGGCGCGCAGCAGCCGCAGCGCCTCCGCGTGGCGGGCGTCGTCGGCGAGGTCGGAGTCGAGCAGGGCGACGAGCTCCAGGTCCTCGGGGCGGCCGTGGGCCTCGGCGGCGGCGCGCAGCAGGAGGACCGGCAGGGTGGGGATGCCCTCGCGCAGGTCGGTGCCGGGCGTCTTGCCGGACTCGTGGGAGTCGGAGGCGATGTCGAGGACGTCGTCGGCGAGCTGGAAGGCGACTCCCAGCCGCTCGCCGTACTGGGTGAGGACGTCCACGACGCGCTCGTCGGCACCGGCCATCAGCGCCCCGAAGCGGCAGGCGACGGCGATCAGCGAGCCGGTCTTGCCCGCGAGGACGTCGAGGTAGTGCTCGACCGGGTCACGGCCGTCCCGGGGGCCGGCCGTCTCCAGGATCTGGCCGGTGACCAGGCGCTCGAAGGCCTCCGCCTGGATCCGTACGGCCTCGGGGCCGAGGTCCGCCAGGACGTGGGAGGCGCGCGCGAAGAGGAAGTCCCCGGTGAGCACGGCGACCGAGTTGTCCCAGCGGTTGTTGGCGCTGGGAACGCCGCGTCGCACGTCCGCCTCGTCCATGACGTCGTCGTGGTACAGCGTGGCGAGGTGGGTGAGCTCCACGACGACGGCCGACGGCACCACGCCCGGCGCGTGCGGGTCGCCGAACTGCGCGGCCAGCATCACCAGCAGCGGCCGGAAGCGCTTCCCGCCCGCGTGGACGAGGTGCTGGGCGGCCTCCGTGATGAACGGAACCTCGCTTTTGGTGGCATCGAGCAGGCCCGCCTCCACAGCCGACAGTCCGGTCTGGACATCGGCTTCAAGAGCCTGGTCCCGCACGCTCAGCCCGAACGGCCCGACGACGGTCACGAGGGGGTCTCCTGTCTGCTGACGATCACACGAATCGTCGAGGTGTCACTGGGTTCACTCAAGTCAGCGTATCCGGTCGCCTTTCGATCACCGTGAGCGCCTTCCCGCGGCCGCCGGTATGTTCGTGATCAGGGGCGACACGCCCTCGCGGCGCCCGCCTCCCCCCGGGGCCGGACCCGGTCCCGCCGATCGTCCCGGAAGGACCCGCGTCCGCCCGCGGGCCTCCGGGGCCGTGCAGCCGGAGCCCCCATGCGCATCCGCACCGACTTCCCCCACGAGGTGCTCGTCGAGGACGCCCGTGTCCCGCTGCCGGACGGCATCGCCCTCCATGCGCGGATCTGGCGGCCGGTGGACGCCGGGCCGGTGCCCGCGGTGCTGGAGTACGCGCCGGACCGGCTGACGGACGCCTCCGCGGTGCGCGACGGCGAGCGCCACCCCTGGTACGCCGGGCACGGCTACGCCTGCGTCCGGGTCGACGCGCGGGGCCACGGCTCCGGCGGCGGGGTCCCCGGTCCCGGGGGCGGGGCGGGCGAGGTGGCGGACGGGAGGGCGGTGGTGGGGTGGCTGGCCGCCCGGCCCTGGTGCACCGGACGGGTGGGCATGATCGGCCTCGGCTCCGCCGCCGCCACCGCCCTGCGGGTCGCCGCACCGGCCCCGGCTCCCCTGCGGGCGGTGGTCGCGGTCTGCCCGTCCGGCGCCCCGGGCGCCCCGGGTGCTCCCGGTGCTCCCGGTGCTCCCGGCGAGGAGCCGCTGGGGGGTGCGGGCGCCGCCCAGGGCCTCCTCGCCGAGGTCTCCGAGGGGCTCGCGCACGCCGCCCGGCCACCGGACCCCCGGCACTGCGAGGGGGACTGGCGCGCGCTGTGGGAGACCCGGCTGGAGGCGCTCCGTCCGCCGTGGCGGACCGCGCCCGGCACCGGGCCCGCGGGCACGGGCGGCACGGGCACGGGCGGCACGGGCACGGGCGCCGCCGACACGGGCGCCGCCGACACGGGCGGCACGGACGCGGGCGGCACGGGCACGGGCGCCGCCGACACGGACGGCGCGGACACGGGCAGCGCGGACACGGGCGCGGGCGGCTCTCCCGTCACGGCCGCGGTGCTGGCCGTCGGCTCGCTGCACGGCCCCGGCAGCGCCACGGTGCTGCGCCTGGTCGAGGAGCTTCCCGCGGACCGGGTCCGGGGGCTGCTGGGAGCCTGGCAGCACCAGTACCCGGACCGGGCCGAGGACCCGGCGGAGGCGGTGGGCTTCCTCCAGGAGACGCTGCGCTGGTGGGACCACTGGCTGCGCGGCCGCGACACGGGGGTCCTCACCGGTCCGCTGCTGCGCTGGCGGCTCGGGGGCGCCGGGCCGGAGGGCGCCCGGTGGGCGGCGTCGGAGCGCTGGCCGTCCCCGCGGGTGGCCGAGGTGCGCTGGGCGCTCGGCGGGGGGCCGGTGGCGGTGGCCTCCCCGCTCCACACCGGGGTGGACGCCGGGCGCCACCGCCCGGTGGGGCACGCCGGGGACCTGCCGCCGGACCAGCGGGAGGAGGACGCCCGCTCGGTCTGCTTCGAATTCCCGGTGGGGGCGGAGCCGGTGGTGGTGCTGGGGCGGCCGCGGGTGGTCCTGCGGCTGACCGGGATCGCGCCGGGTGCCCCGGTGGCGGCCCGGCTGTGCGACGTCGCCCCCGACGGGACCTCGGTGCTGGTCGCCCGGGGTGCGCTGCGGCTGCCCGCGGCGGGACCGGGCGGCCCCGGCGGGGCGCACGGGGACGGCGGGCCGGACGGGGACGGCGGGGCGCACGGGCCGCGCAGGGCGGGCGGGGAGGGCGGGGAGGGCGGGGAAGGCGGGACGGCCGGACCCGGCGGGGTGGTGGTCGCACTGACCCCCGCGGCCCACCGCTTCGCGCCCGGCCACCGCGTCCGCCTCGCCGTCTCCGGCGCGTACTGGCCGTGGCTGTGGCCCGCGCCCGGCCCGGTGGACCTGGTGCTCGACCCGGCCGGCTCCGCTCTGGTGCTCCCGATGTGCGGGGCCCCGCAGGCGGACCGCGGGGACGCCGCACTCCCGGGCACCCCCGCGGCGGAGCCGGAGCACGCGGCGCCGCCGCTGGTCTCCGTACCGGGGACACTCGATCCTCCGCCCTCCCGGCTGCTGGTCACCCGTGACGTGCCCGCCGGGACCTGGACCGTGGAGGCGGTGCCCCACCGCGGCCGGCCCCATGTGCACCCGGACGGGCTGGAGTACACCGAGGAGGCCCGCGAGAGCTACACCGTCGAGGACTCCGACCCGCTCTCCGCCCGGGCCCGCTCGGTGCACACGATCCGGCTGCACCGCCCCGAGACCGCCTGGGACGTGCGGGTGGAGGTCCGCTCGGAACTGCGGTGCGACGGCGCCGGCCACCTCGCCGCCTCCGCCGAGCTGGTGTGCCTGGACGGTCGCGAGGCGGTCTTCCACCGGACCTGGGAGGAGCGCCTGCCCCGGGGCCCGTACCCGCTCCCCCGGCCTCCGGACTGAACCGGCCGCATCCACCGCCCCGGTGGACGGCCCCGGGGGCCTGTACGCCCCGGGCGCCCGGAGCCCGGCACCGCCCCGTCGATTCCGATAATCGGACGGAACTCTCCGGAGAATGGTCACCCCGGACGCTCCCGCCCGCCCGGGCCGTGGACGTAACGTGTGGTCCACACCCGTGGAAAGCGAGGCAGGCACCGATGTCCGAGCAGAGCCCGCTCGAACTGGCCGACGGCGACCCCTTCGGCCCGCACAACCTCCCGTACGGCGTCTTCACCACTGCCGACGAGCCCGAACGCCGCAGGCTCGGCGTGCGGATCGGCAACCATGTGCTCGACGCCGGGGCGGCGGCCCGGGCGCTCGGCTCCCCTTACGCCGGACTGCTCGACCAGCCCCATCTGGGCCCGCTGCTGGCCGCCGGGCGCAGCACCTGGCGGGACGTCCGCCGGGCGCTGACCGCCTGGGTCACGGTGCCCGCGCACCGGACGGCGGTGGAGCCGCTGCTGCACCGGCTCGGTGACATCACCCTGCACCTGCCCTACGAGGTGGCCGACTACGTCGACTTCTACGCGAGCGAGCACCACGCCACCAACGTCGGCCGCATCTTCCGCCCCGACGGCGAGCCGCTGACGCCCAACTGGAAGCACCTGCCCATCGGTTACCACGGGCGCGCGGGGACCCTGGTCGTCTCCGGGACCGACGTGGTGCGCCCCTCCGGGCAGCGCAAGGCCCCCTCCGACCCGGCGCCGGTGTTCGGGCCGTCGGTGAAGCTGGACATCGAGGCGGAGGTCGGCTTCCTCGTCGGCACGCCCTCGGAACTCGGCTCCCCGGTCCCCCTGGAGCGCTTCGAGGACCATGTCTTCGGCCTGTTCCTGCTGAACGACTGGTCGGCGCGCGACCTCCAGGCCTGGGAGTACGTGCCGCTCGGCCCCTTCCTGGGCAAGTCCTTCGCCACCTCGGTCTCCCCCTGGGTCACGCCGCTGGAGGCCCTGGAGGACGCCCGCACCGCGCCGCCCGCCCGGGACGTGCCCCTGCTGCCGTACCTGGACGACTCCGCGGAGGAGCGGCCCGGCGGCTTCGACCTGCACATGGCCGTGGCGATCAACGGCACGGTGGTGGCCGAGCCGCCGTTCGCGTCCATGTACTGGACCGCCGCGCAGCAGCTCGCCCACATGACGGTCAACGGCGCCTCCCTGCGCACCGGGGACGTGTACGCCTCCGGCACCGTCAGCGGCCCCGGGAAGCACCAGCGCGGCTCGCTGCTGGAGCTGACCTGGAACGGCCGGGACGCCCTGGAACTGGCCGAGGGGAAGCGGACCTTCCTGGAGGACGGCGACGTGGTGACGATGACCGCCTGGGCCCCGGGCCCGGACGGCGTCCGGGTCGGCCTCGGCGAGGTCACCGGGCGGATCGTCCCCTCCCCCCGCTAGGTCGCGCCTGTCCGCCCGCGGGGCCGCGGCCCCGCGGGCGGCACGGCACGCATCGGCGACGTGGCCCCGGCACCCCCGGCTCAGGGGTACCGGGGCCACAGGCACCTCCGGGGGGCTGCACCTGCCACGCCGCGGAGGCGCCCTGGGCGGCACGGCGCCGGCGCGTGCCGTGCCGCCCGGGAGGCGGCCGCGCCGGGAGGGCGCGGCCGCGCGGACCGTCCGGTCCCCGGGGAGGCGCCGAGGGCGCGCCCGGGACCGGGTCCTCAGCCGGGGCGGACCCCGGGGGCGATCAGGCGACCCGCCACAGCGCGGGCACCGCCGGCGGTTGCCAGCCCGGCTGGGCGAGGTGCCCCTGGAGGCACACATAGGCCGTGCCGCCGTAGGTCACCCGGTCGCCCGCCGCGTAGGTGGTGCCGGCCGCCCAGGTGCCGCCGGGCGGCTGGGTGGTGGGGCTTCCGGTCGGCGTGGGGCCCGGGCCCTGAGGGACGTTGAGCACGAAGTCGAACGCCGCCTCCCTGCTGCCGCCCGCGTCCCGGACGGTCATCAGCAGGCGCGGGTCGTAGAGGGAGTCGGTGTTGTTGCGCGGCTCGCCGGGGAAGTAGAGCTGGGTCGTCAGCACCGGGCGCCCGGGGGCCTGCGCCTTCACGTGGATGTGCCGGGTCCGCCCCGGGTAGAGGCCCGGGACGACGGTGGTGAGGCGGAACATGCCCTGGGCGTCGGTGTACTGGTGGCCGCGGAAGCGGAAGCCGGTGTTGTCGTAGGCGCCGTTGACGTCCGCCTGCCAGAAGTCCAGCAGGACCCCGCTGATCGGGCGGCACCCGAGACCGAAGACATAGCCCGACACCGTCAGGCGGGTTCCCGGGGTGCCGGGCTCCAGCAGCGAGGTGCGGCGCGGGGAGTTGGGCTTGAAGTAGGGGCCCTCCATCTGCGGTGGCGTCGGGTCGTCGCCGTCGTCGCAGGCGGGGGTCGCCTCGGGTGCGGTGCCGTCGGCGGCCGCGGTGCGGGCGAGGGCGGGCACGCCCATGAAGGCCAGGGGTGCCGCGACCGCGGCGGCCGCGGCCGCGCGCAGCACGGTCTTGCGGCTCGGGTGGGGCGAGGACGCGTCCCGCGCTCCGGTGGTCTCCTCACCGGGCGCGGTCCCGCCCGGGGTGGTCTCGCCGTCCATGGCTGCTCCTTGTGGGGGCTGGGGGATCGCCAACGAACCTAGGCCCGGGCGGCGGGGCGATCGATGGACGGAACACGGGGCTCGTGGTGAATACCGCCGTGGCGCGTGCCGCCGCCCCGCCGGAAGTCCCCGGGGCTGAGCCCCGTCTCCCGCCGGAAGAAGCGGCAGAAGTAGGCGGGATCGGTGAAGCCGACCCGTCCGGCGACCTGCCGGACCGTCAGATCGGTGCGGACGAGGAGGCGTTTGGCCTCGTGGGTGCGGGCGGCGCGCACCAGCTGACCGGGGGTGCGCCCGGTGGCCGCCTTGACCGCCTCGGTGAGGTAGCCCGGGGTGACGCCGATGCGCCGGGCGCAGTCGCCCACGGACCAGCTCCCCGGCTCGGGCTCGGGGCCCCCGATCAGGCGGGCGAACTCCTCGGCCACCGCGGCGGCGCGGCCCGGGGGTGCCGGGGCGGCCCGCACCGGGCGCCGGGGCATCCGGGCCGCGCGCACCACCAGGACGTGGAGCAGGGCCCGCAGGACGGAGTCGAAGCCCTCGGCGGCCCGGAGGTACTCGCCGGAGAGCTCCTGGAGCAGCCGGGCGGTCCCCTCGTGCGCGGCGGGGCCGAGCCCGAGCCAGGGGCCCCGGGAGAGGCGCAGCAGCAGGTCCCGGTCGCCGGGGTGGTCGAGCAGGAAGTCCTCGGTGAAGAGCACCACCGAGCCGTCCAGCCCCCGGGCGTCCTCCCAGTGGTGCACCTGGCCGGGGGCGATGACGCACAGGTGGGGCGGCTCCAGCTCCCAGCGGGCCAGGTCGACGACGTGCGCGCCGCGGCCCGTGGTGACGTGGACGATCTCCCAGAAGGTGTGGCGGTGGGGGAAGTCCGCCCGGGACATGGGGCCGATGGTGTCGAAGGTGCCGATCGCGAAGGGCATGGCGTTCGGCAGCGCGACCTCCAGCCGGTGCATGGGCAGCACGCCCTCCCGGGGCGCGTCGCAGGGGGTTCCCGGTAACACGGTGGTGCCGCGCATCGCCTCTCCTCGTCCTCTCGCAGGAAACCGGATGTCAGGTCCAGACCAATCGGTGCCGCGCCACCCTGCCATGCGGAGGCGCCCGGCGGAACGGCGCGCACCCGTCGCGTCAACGCACCGACCCTCCGTACACACGTCCGTGGGGCTACGGACGCCCCGTTCCCCGTCGACCTGGACCTCACGGCGATCACCGCCGAGCGGGGCGGGGCCCGGCCCTGAGGCCCGCGGGCGCACGGCGAAGGGTCCGGCCCCCTCCCGGGGACCGGACCCTTCGCCGTCGGAGCGGCGCGGCGCTCAGCGCACGAACACGCCCGCCTGACCGGCCAGGTCGAGGAAGTACTGCGGCGCCACGCCCAGCACCAGCGTCACCGCGACGCCGACCCCGATCGTGGTCATCGTCAGCGGCGAGGGCACCGCCACCGTCGGCCCCTCGGGCTTGGGCTCGCTGAAGAACATCAGCACGATGACCCGGATGTAGAAGAACGCGGCGATCGCCGAGGAGATCACACCGACCACGACCAGTTCGCCCGCGCCGCCCTCCGCCGCCGCCTTGAACACGGCGAACTTGCCCGTGAAGCCGGAGGTCAGCGGAATGCCCGCGAAGGCCAGCAGGAAGACCGCGAAGACCGCCGCCACCAGCGGCGAACGCCGCCCGAGCCCGGCCCACTTGGACAGGTGGGTGGCCTCGCCGCCCGCGTCGCGCACCAGGGTGACGACGGCGAAGGCGCCGATGGTCACGAAGGAGTAGGCGAGCAGGTAGAACAGCACCGAGGAGATGCCCTCGGGCCGCATCGCGATCACACCGGCGAGGATGAAGCCCGCGTGGGCGATGGAGGAGTAGGCCAGCAGCCGCTTCACGTCGGTCTGGGTGATGGCGACGATCGCACCGCCGAGCATGGTGACGATGGCCACGCCCCACATGACCGGCCGCCAGTCCCAGGCCAGACCCGGGAGGACCACGTACAGCAGCCGCAGCAGGGCGCCGAAGGCGGCGATCTTGGTGGCCGCGGCCATGAAGCCGGTGACCGGGGTCGGCGCACCCTGGTAGACGTCGGGCGTCCACATGTGGAAGGGCACGGCGCCGACCTTGAACAGCAGGCCCATCAGCAGCAGCGCACCGCCGACGAGCAGCAGCGCGTCGTTGCCCATGGTGTCGGCGAGCGCCGGGTCGATGGTGCGGACGCTGCCGTCGACGACCTCGGCGATCCGCGCGTAGGACACCGAGCCGGCGTACCCGTAGAGCAGCGCGATGCCGAAGAGCATGAACGCCGAGGAGAAGGCGCCGAGCAGGAAGTACTTGACCGCGGCCTCCTGCGACAGCAGCCGCTTGCGGCGGGCCAGCGCGCACAGCAGGTACAGCGGCAGGGAGAAGACCTCCAGCGCGATGAAGAGGGTCAGCAGGTCGTTGGCCGCGGGGAAGACCAGCATCCCGGCGACGGCGAACAGGCTGATGGGGAAGACCTCGGTGGTGGTGAACCCCGCCTTCACGGCGGCCTTCTCCTGGTCGCTGCCGGGTACCGCGGCGGCCATCGCGGCGAAGGAGTCGGCCCGGCCGCCGTCCCCCGCCGGGTCCAGCCGGCGCTCTGCGAAGGTGAAGACCGCGACCACCGAGGCCAGCAGGATGGTGCCCTGGAGGAACAGGGCGGGGCCGTCGACGGCGATGGCGCCCATGGCGGCGATCTGCGCCTTGGTGGTGGCGTACCCGCCCGCGGCGAGGCCGACGACCGCGGCGAAGGCGGCCGCGAGGGCGACCACCGTCAGGAAGAGCTGGGTGTGGTAGCGGGCCCGGCGGGGGACGAAGGCCTCCACCAGGATGCCCACCACGGCGGCGCCGACCACGATCAGCACCGGCGCCAGCTGGGCGTACTCGATGTGGGGTGCGGGGATCGAGCCGATCGGCTCGACCTCCGCAGCCGTCGTCCACAGGCTGTGGACAGCTGTAGCGCTCACTTGGCCGCCTCCACCTCGGGCCGGGGGTCCTGCTTCTGTACGTCGGACATCGTGTGCTCCACGGCCGGGTTGACGATCTCGGTGACCGGCTTCGGGAACACGCCCAGGAAGAGCAGCAGCGCGATCAGCGGTGCCACCACGGCCAGTTCACGCGCCTTCAGGTCCGGCATGGCCCGCAGCTCCTCCTTGACCGGGCCCGTCATGGTGCGCTGGTAGAGCACCAGGGTGTAGAGGGCGGCCAGCACGATGCCGGTGGTGGCCACGATCCCGGCGACGGGGTAGACGGAGAAGGTGCCCACCAGGACCAGGAACTCGCTGACGAACGGGGCCAGGCCGGGCAGCGACAGGGTGGCCAGGCCCCCGATGAGGAAGGTCCCGGCCAGCACCGGCGCCACCTTCTGCACACCGCCGTAGTCGGCGATCAGGCGCGAGCCGCGCCGCGAGATCAGGAACCCGGCGACCAGCATCAGCGCGGCGGTCGACAGGCCGTGGTTGACCATGTAGAGCGTGGCGCCGGACTGGCCCTGGCTCGTCATCACGAAGATGCCGAGGACGATGAAGCCGAAGTGCGAGACCGAGGCGTAGGCCACCAGGCGCTTGATGTCCCGCTGGCCGACGGCCAGCAGCGCGCCGTAGACGATGCTCACCAGGGCCAGCACCACGATCACCGGGGTGGCCCACTGGGACGCCTCCGGGAAGAGCTGGAGGCAGAAGCGCAGCATCGCGAAGGTGCCGACCTTGTCGACCACCGCGGTGATCAGCACGGCCACCGGTGCGGTGGCCTCGCCCATCGCGTTCGGCAGCCAGGTGTGCAGCGGCCACAGCGGGGCCTTCACCGCGAAGGCGAAGAAGAAGCCGAGGAACAGCAGCCGCTCGGTGGTGGTCGCCATCTCCAGCTCGCCGCTCGCCCGCGCCGCGGCGATCTCCGAGAGCGAGAAGCTCCCCGCGACCACGTAGAGCCCGATGACCGCGGCCAGCATGATCAGGCCGCCGACGAGGTTGTACAGCAGGAACTTCACCGCGGCGTAGGAGCGCTGGGCCGCCGCGTGCTCCTCGGTGCCCGCGTGGGCGCGGTCGCCGAAACCGCCGATGAGGAAGTACATCGGGATGAGCATGGCTTCGAACAGGATGTAGAAGAGGAAGACGTCGGTGGCCTCGAAGGAGAGGATCACCATCGCCTCGACCATCAGGATCAGGGCGAAGAAGCCCTGGGTGGGCCGCCAGCGCCTGGAGCCGGCCTCCAGCGGGTCGGCGTCGTTCCAGCCGGCCGCGATCACGAAGGGGATCAGCAGCGCGGTGAGCGCCACCATCACCACGCCGATGCCGTCGACGCCGAGTTCGTAGCGGACGCCGAAGTCGGCGATCCAGGCGTGCGACTCGGTGAGCTGGTAGCGGTCGCCGCCGGGCTCGAAGCGGGCGAGCACCACCCCCGCGAGGACGAGCGTCCCCAGGGAGAACAGCAGCGCCGTCCACTTGGCCGCCGTCCTGCGGGCGGCCGGCACGGCCGCGGTGGCGATCGCGCCGACCGCGGGCAGCACCGCCGTGGCGGTCAGGATCGGGAATGACATGTCAGACCGCCCTCATCAGCAGGGTCGCGGCGACCAGGATCGCCGCACCGCCGAACATCGAGACCGCGTAGCTGCGGGCGTAGCCGTTCTGCAGCCTGCGCAGCCTGCCGGACAGGCCGCCGAAGCCGGCGGCCGTGCCGTTGACCACGCCGTCGACCAGGGTGTGGTCGACGTACACCAGGGACCGGGTCAGGTGCTCGCCGCCGCGGACCAGGACCACGTGGTTGACGTCGTCCTGGTACAGGTCCCGGCGGGCGGCCCGGGTGAGGAGCGAGCCGCGCGGCGCCTCCACGGGCACCGGTCGCCGCCCGTACATCGCCCAGGCGACCGCGGCGCCGGCCAGCAGGACCACCACGGTGGCGGTGGTGATGGCCGGGACGCTGATGACCGGGTGGGGGTGCTCGAACTCGGTGACGGGTGCGAGCCAGTTGACGAAGCGGTCGCCGACGGCGAAGAAGCCGCCCGCGAAGACCGAGCCGAAGGCCAGCACGATCATCGGGATGGTCATGGACTTCGGGGACTCGTGCGGGTGCGGCTCCTTGCCCTCCGCGTCCGGCTGCCAGCGCTTCTCCCCGAAGAAGGTCATGATCATCACGCGGGTCATGTAGAACGCGGTGATCCCGGCGCCCAGCAGGGCGACACCGCCGAAGATCCAGCCGCGGACGCCGTCGTCGTAGGCGAAGGCCGCCTCGATGATCTTGTCCTTGGACCAGAAGCCGGACAGGCCCGGGAAGCCGATGATGGCCAGGTAGCCCAGGCCGAAGGTGACGAAGGTGACCGGCATGTACCTGCGCAGGCCGCCGTAGCGGCGCATGTCGACCTCGTCGTTCATGCCGTGCATGACCGACCCGGCGCCCAGGAACAGCCCGGCCTTGAAGAAGCCGTGGGTGACCAGGTGCATGATGGCGAAGGCGTAGCCGATCGGGCCGAGGCCCGCGGCCAGCACCATGTAGCCGATCTGGGACATCGTCGAACCGGCCAGCGCCTTCTTGATGTCGTCCTTGGCGCAACCGACGATCGCACCGAAGAGCAGCGTGACGGCGCCGACGATCACGACCGCGAGCTGCGCGTCCGGTGCGGCGTTGAAGATCGCCCCGGAGCGGACGATCAGGTACACGCCCGCCGTCACCATGGTGGCCGCGTGGATCAGGGCGGAGACCGGGGTCGGGCCCTCCATCGCGTCGCCCAGCCAGGACTGCAGCGGCACCTGGGCCGACTTGCCGCACGCGGCGAGCAGCAGCATCAGGCCGATCGCGGTCAGCGTCCCCTCGGAGGCGCCGTCCACCGAGGACAGCACCGGGCCGAAGGCGAAGGTGCCGAAGGTGGTGAACATCAGCATGATCGCGATCGACAGTCCGACGTCGCCGACGCGGTTGACCAGGAAGGCCTTCTTGGCGGCCGTGGCCGCGCTCGGCTTGTGCTGCCAGAACCCGATCAGCAGGTAGGACGCCAGGCCGACGCCCTCCCAGCCGACGTACAGCAGCAGGTAGTTGTCGGCGAGCACCAGCAGCAGCATCGCCGCGAGGAACAGGTTCAGGTAGCCGAAGAAGCGGCGGCGCCGCTCGTCGTGCTCCATGTACCCGATGGAGTAGAGGTGGATCAGGGTGCCCACGCCGGTGATCAGCAGGACGAAGGTCATCGACAGTTGGTCCAGGCGGAAGGCCACGTCCGCCTGGAAGCCCTCGACCGGGATCCAGCTGTAGAGCGTGCTGGTCAGGGTGCGCTCCTCGGCGCCCTTGCCCAGCATGTCGGCGAAGAGCACCGCGCCGACCACGAAGGAGGCGGCGGCGAGCACGGTGCCGAGCAGGTGCCCGGTCCCGTCCAGGCGCCGGCCGCCCAGCAGGAGCACCACGGCTCCGAGCAGGGGCGCCGCGACGAGCAGCGCGATCAGGTTCTCCACGATTCGTCCGTCCCCTTACAGCTTCATCAGGCTGGCGTCGTCGACCGAGGCCGAGTGGCGGGAACGGAAGAGCGACACGATGATCGCGAGCCCGACCACGACCTCCGCCGCGGCGACGACCATCGTGAAGAACGCGATGATCTGGCCGTCGAGGTTGCCGTGCATCCGGGAGAAGGCGACCAGGGCGAGGTTGCAGGCGTTGAGCATCAGCTCGATGCACATGAACACCACGATCGCGTTCCGCCGGATCAGCACGCCGGTGGCGCCGATGGTGAACAGCACCGCCGCCAGATACAGGTAGTTGACCGGATTCACCGCGTGGCCTCCTGTCCGTCCCGGTCGTGCTCGGCCCGGTCGCGGCCGAGCCGCTGCTCGGAGCGCTGCTCCAGGGCCTTGAGGTCCTCCATCGCCTCCCGGGACACGTCCCTGACCTGGCCGCGCTCCCGCAGCGTCCTGCTGACGCTGAGCTCGGAGGGGGTGCCGTCGGGCAGCAGGCCCGCGATGTCCACCGCGTTGTGCCGGGCGTAGACGCCCGGTGCCGGCAGCGGCGGCAGGTGCTTGCCCTCGCGGACGCGCTGCTCGGCCAGCTCCCGCTGGGTGCGGGCCCGCTCGGTGCGCTCGCGGTGGGTGAGCACCATGGCGCCGACGGCCGCGGTGATCAGCAGCACGCCGGTGATCTCGAAGGCGAAGACGTAGCGGGTGAAGATGAGGGCCGCCAGGCCCTCCACGTTCCCGCCGCGGGCGGTGTTGGCGGCGCCGAGGCCGTTGAAGTTCCGCAGCGCCGCGTTGCCGATCCCGGCGACCAGCAGCACGCCGAAGCCGAGCCCGCACAGGGCGGCGAGCCAGCGCTGGCCCTTGATGGTCTCCTTCAGCGAGTCGGCGGCGGTGACGCCGACCAGCATGACCACGAAGAGGAACAGCATCATGATCGCGCCGGTGTAGACGACGATCTGGACGACGCCCAGGAAGTAGGCGCCGTTCGCCAGGTAGAACACGGCGAGGACGATCATCGTGGCGGCGAGGCAGAGGGCGCTGTGCACGGCCCGCCGCATCAGGACGGTGCACAGCGCGCCGACCACGGCGACCGTGCCCAGGATCCAGAACTGCACGGCCTCGCCGGTGGAGGTGGCGTAGGCGGCGAGGGTGCTCACGCGTCCACCTCCTCGTCCTTCGGCCGCTCCTCGGCGGAGACGGCCCGCTGGCGGACGGTTCCGGGGGCGGCCTCGGTGACCAGTCCCCGGTAGTAGTCCTGCTCGTCGGTGCCGGGGTGGATGGCGTGCGGCGTGTCGACCATGCCGTCCTCCAGCCCGGCGAGCAGCTGCTCCTTGGTGTAGATGAGGTTCTCGCGGCTGCTGTCGGCGAGTTCGAACTCGTTGGTCATCGTCAGCGCGCGGGTGGGGCACGCCTCGATGCAGAGGCCGCACAGGATGCAGCGGGCGTAGTTGATCTGGTAGACGCGGCCGTAGCGCTCGCCCGGGGAGTAGCGCTCCTCCTCGGTGTTGTCCGCGCCCTCCACGTAGATGGCGTCGGCCGGGCAGGCCCACGCGCACAGCTCGCAGCCGACGCACTTCTCCAGTCCGTCCGGGTGCCGATTGAGCTGGTGGCGGCCGTGGAAGCGCGGCGCCGTGACCTTCTGCTGCTCCGGGTACTGCTCGGTCAGCCGCTTCTTGAACATGGCCTTGAAGGTCACGCCGAAGCCGGCGACGGGGTTCTGGAACGAGCTCCGGGATTCCTCAGACACCGTCAGCCTCCTTTCCGTCCTGGGGACCATCACTGTCGGGTCGCGGTGCGCCGCTGGCGATCAGCTCGCGGTCGCCGCGCGGGCGCCTGCGCGGCACCGGTGGCAGTTCCTGCCCGGGCAGCGGCGGCACGGGGAAGCCGCCGGCCATCGGGTCGAAGGGCCCTGCCTCCGCGGCGCGCGCCGCCTCGGCCTCCTTCTCCCTGCGGCCGCGGAAGACGTCCGCGACGAGGGAGAGCAGCAGCACCGCGATCACGGCGCCCGCCACATAGAGCACGATCTGCTGGAACTCGTAGTTCTCGTTCCGCAGGGCCCGCACGGTGGCGACCAGCATCAGCCACACCACGGAGACCGGGATGAGGACCTTCCAGCCGAGCCGCATCAGCTGGTCGTAGCGGACGCGTGGCAGGGTGCCGCGCAGCCAGATGAAGAAGAAGAGCAGCAGCTGCACCTTGAGGACGAACCAGAGCATCGGCCACCAGCCGTGGTTCGCGCCCTCCCAGAAGGCGGAGACCGGGTAGGGGGCCCGCCAGCCGCCCAGGAACAGGGTCACGGCGACGGCGGAGACGGTGACCATGTTGACGTACTCGGCCAGCATGAACATCGCGAACTTGATGGAGCTGTACTCGGTGTTGAAGCCGCCGACGAGGTCGCCCTCGGACTCCGGCATGTCGAACGGCGCCCGGTTGACCTCGCCGACCATGGTGACGATGTAGATGAGGAAGGACACCGGCAGCAGCAGCACGAACCAGCGGTCCTCCTGCGCGTCCACGATCGCCGAGGTGGACATCGACCCGGAGTACAGGAAGACGGAGGCGAAGGCCGCCCCCATCGCGATCTCGTAGGAGATCATCTGCGCGCAGGAGCGCAGGCCGCCCAGCAGCGGGTAGGTCGAGCCGGAGGACCAGCCCGCGAGGACGAGGCCGTAGATCCCGACGGAGGCGACCGCCAAGAGGTACAGCACCGCGATCGGCAGGTCGGTGAGCTGCATCGTGGTGCGCTGGCCGAAGATCGAGACCTCGTTGCCCGCCGGCCCGAAGGGGATGACGGCGATGGCCATGAACGCCGGGATGGCCGCGACGATCGGCGCGAGGACGTAGACCACCTTGTCCGCGCGCTTGACGACCACGTCCTCCTTGAGCATCAGCTTCATGCCGTCGGCGAGCGACTGGAGCAGCCCCCAGGGGCCGTGCCGGTTGGGGCCGATGCGCAGCTGCATCCAGGCGACGACCTTGCGCTCCCACACGATGGAGAACAGCACGGTCAGCATCAGGAAGGCGAAGCAGAACACCGCCTTGATCAGGACGAGCCACCACGGGTCGCGGCCGAACATCGACAGGTCCTCCAACGCGAGGACGCCGTGGTGTGCTTCGGCCGCATGAGCCAGGTCGATCATGCGCGCACCTCCGGTGCGGGGGCGGGCGGTACGGCGCCCGGCGGGACGGCGGGGGTCGAGGGCCCGGTCGGCCGTGCGGTGCCGCGCGGGGGCACGGCGGCCGGACGGCGGGGGCCGCGGGCGGTCATGACCGCACCTCGCCGGGCTCCGGCGCGGCCCCGGCGGCGGGTGCCACGCGGACCAGTTCGCCCGGGCGGGCTCCGGTGCCGTCGGTGACGCCGCCGCCGACGGAGTTCATCGGCAGCCACACCACCCGGTCGGGCAGTTCCTCGGTGACGGCGAGCGGCAGGCGGACGGACCCGGCGGGCCCGGACACCTCCAGCTCGTCCCCGTCCCGCACGCCCGCCTCGGCGGCGGTGGCGGGCGACAGCCGGGCGAGGGCCGGGTGCCGGGTGCCGGCCAGCGCCTCGTCGCCCTGCTGGAGCAGGCCGTGGTCGAGCAGCAGCCGGTGCCCGGCGAGGACGGCCTCGCCCTCGGCGGGCCGCGGCAGCGGCCGCCCGGACTCGGCGGGCTCGGCGGCCCGGGGCCCGTCCCAGCGGCCGAGCCGGTCCATCTCCGCGCGGACGGCCCTGAGGTCGGGGAGCGCGAAGTGGACGTCGAGGGCGTCGGCGAGCATATGGAGCACCCGGGTGTCGGAGGGCGCCAGGCGGCGGGTCATCTGCTCGGGCTTGAGCGCGGCCTCGAACATCCGCACCCGCCCCTCCCAGTTGAGGAAGGAGCCCGCCTTCTCGGCGACCGCCGCCACCGGCAGGACCACGTCGGCCCGCTCGGTGACCTCGCTGGGCCGCAGCTCCAGGCTGACCAGGAAGCCCACCGCGTCCAGCGCCTCGCGGGCCCGCGCCGGGTCCGGCAGGTCGGCGACCTCGACGCCGGCGACCAGCAGGGCGGCGAGTTCGCCGGTGGCCGCGGCGGTGAGGATCTGCCCGGTGTCCCGGCCGTAGCGGTGGGGCAGTTCGCGCACCCGCCACGCCTCGGCCGTCTCCTCCCGCGCCCGGGGGTCGGTGGCCGGGCGACCGCCCGGCAGCAGCGAGGGCAGCGCCCCCGCCTCGACGGCCCCGCGCTCACCGGCGCGGCGCGGGATCCACACCAGGCGGGCCCCGGTCGCGGCGGCGGTGCGCAGGGCGGCGGTCAGCGCGCCGGGCACCCCGGCGAGGCGCTCCCCGACGAGGAGCACGGAACCCTCGGCGCGCAGTGCCTCGGCGGCCTCGGCGCCCCGCTCGTCCAGGCCCACGCCGGAGGCGAGCGCGTCCAGCCACTCGGTCTCGGTGCCCGGGGCGGCGGGCAGCAGGGTGCCGCCCGCCTTGGTCAGGCCCCGGGTGGCGTGGGTGGCGAGGGCGAAGGTCCGCTGCCCGTGCTTGCGGCGGGCCTTGCGCAGCCGGAGGAAGACGCCGGGGGCCTCCTCCTCCGCCTCCAGCCCGGCGAGCAGCACCGCGGGGGCCTGCTCCAGGGCGCTGTACGTGACCGCGTCGCCGGAGAGGTCCCGTCCCCGCCCGGCGACGTGCGCGGCGAGGAAGTCGGCCTCCTCAGCGGAGTGCGCCCGCGCACGGAAGTCGATGTCGTTGGTGTCGAGGGCGACCCGCGCGAACTTGGCGTAGGCGTAGGCGTCCTCGACGGTGAGCCGGCCGCCGGTCAGCACGGCGGCCCGGCCGCGGGCCGCGCCCAGCCCCTCGGCGGCGGCCCGCAGCGCCTCCGGCCAGCTCGCGGGCTCCAGTTCGCCGGACTCCCCGCGCACCAGCGGGGTGGTGAGCCGGTCGCGCTGCTGGGCGTAGCGGAAGCCGAAGCGGCCCTTGTCGCAGACCCACTCCTCGTTGACCTCGGGGTCCTCGGCGGCCAGCCGCCGCATCACCTTGCCGCGCCGGTGGTCGGTGCGGGTGGCGCAGCCGCCGGCGCAGTGCTCGCAGACGCTCGGCGAGGAGACCAGGTCGAAGGGGCGGGAGCGGAACCGGTAGGCGGCCGAGGTCAGCGCGCCCACCGGGCAGATCTGGATGGTGTTGCCGGAGAAGTACGACTGGAAGGGGTCGCCCTCGCCGGTGCCGACCTGCTGGAGGGCCCCGCGCTCGACCAGCTCGATCATCGGGTCCCCGGCGATCTGCTGGGAGAAGCGGGTGCAGCGCGCGCACAGCACGCAGCGCTCGCGGTCCAGCAGCACCTGGGTGGAGAGGGGGACCGGCTTCTCGTAGGTGCGCTTGCGCCCCTCGAAGCGGGACTCGGCCTGGCCGTGCGAGACGGCCTGGTTCTGCAGCGGGCACTCGCCGCCCTTGTCGCAGACCGGGCAGTCCAGCGGGTGGTTGATCAGCAGCAGCTCCATCACGCCCTGCTGCGCCTTCTCGGCGACGGGCGAGGTGAGCTGCGAGCGGACCACCATGCCGTCGGTGCAGGTGATGGTGCAGGAGGCCATCGGCTTGCGCTGGCCCTCCACCTCGACGATGCACTGGCGGCAGGCGCCGGCCGGGTCGAGCAGCGGGTGGTCGCAGAACCGGGGGATCTCGATGCCGAGCTGCTCGGCGGCGCGGATGACCAGCGTCCCCTTGGGGACGGAGATCTCGACGCCGTCGATCGTCAGGGTGACGAGGTCCTCCGGCGGGACGGCGCCCTGGCCGCCGCCGGAGGGCGCACTGGTCGTGACGGTCATGCGTTCACCTCAGCATCCATGCCGTTCCGGCCCGCCCAGGCCGTGGACTTCGCCGGGTCGAAGGGGCAGCCCTTGCCCGTGATGTGCTGCTCGTACTCCTCGCGGAAGTACTTCAGCGAGGAGAAGATCGGCGAGGCGGCGCCGTCGCCGAGGGCGCAGAACGACTTGCCGTTGATGTTGTCGGCGATGTCGTTGAGCTTGTCGAGGTCGTCCATGGCGCCCTTGCCGGCCTCGATGTCGCGCAGCAGCTGGACCAGCCAGTAGGTGCCCTCCCGGCAGGGGGTGCACTTGCCGCAGGACTCGTGCGCGTAGAACTCGGTCCACCGGGTGACGGCGCGGACCACGCAGGTGGTCTCGTCGAAGCACTGGAGGGCCTTGGTGCCGAGCATCGACCCGGCGGCGCCGACGCCCTCGTAGTCGAGGGGGACGTCGAGGTGCTCGTCGGTGAACATCGGCGTGGAGGAGCCGCCCGGGGTCCAGAACTTGAGCCGGTGCCCGGGCCGCATCCCGCCGCTCATGTCGAGGAGCTGGCGCAGGGTGATGCCGAGGGGGGCCTCGTACTGGCCGGGCGAGGCGACATGGCCGCTGAGCGAGTAGAGCGTGAAGCCGGGGGACTTCTCGCTGCCCATGGACCGGAACCAGTCCTTGCCCCGGTGCAGGATCGCGGGAACCGAGGCGATCGACTCGACGTTGTTCACCACGGTGGGGCAGGCGTACAGACCGGCGACCGCGGGGAAGGGGGGCCGCAGCCGGGGCTGGCCGCGGCGTCCTTCGAGGGAGTCCAGCAGGGCCGTCTCCTCGCCGCAGATGTAGGCGCCCGCGCCCGCGTGCACGGTCAGTTCGAGGTCGAGGCCGCTGCCGAGGATGTCGGTGCCGAGGTAGCCCGCCTCGTACGCCTCGCGGACGGCCTCGTGCAGCCTGCGCAGCACGGGCACGACCTCGCCGCGCAGGTAGACGAAGGCGTGGCGGGAGCGGATCGCGTAGCAGGCGATCACGATGCCCTCGATGAGGGAGTGCGGGTTGGCGTAGAGCAGCGGGATGTCCTTGCAGGTCCCGGGCTCCGACTCGTCGGCGTTGACCACCAGGTAGTGGGGTTTGCCGTCGCCCTGCGGGATGAACTGCCACTTCATCCCGGTGGGGAAGCCCGCGCCGCCGCGGCCGCGCAGGCCGGAGTCCTTGACGTAGGCGATCAGGTCGTCGGGGTTCATGGCGAGCGCCTTGCGCAGGCCCTGGTAGCCGTCGTGCCGGAGGTAGGTCTCCAGGGTCCAGGACCCGGGCTCGTCCCAGAAGGCCGAGAGCACGGGGGCGAGCAGCTTCTCCGCGTTGTGCTCGCCGCCGGTGCCGGGCCGTCCCCCGTGCTGGGTGGACACGGTCATCACTCCCCCTCCTCGCCGGCGGGTCCGGCCGGGTGCTCCGGGTCGGATGCGGACGTCTGCTGCGGCGCGTCGTGCGAGCCGAGGTGCTCGGACCCGGGCTGCGGGCTGTCGGCGGGCGCCTCGCCGCGCGGGTGGACCACGCGGGCGGGGGCGCTCTCGCCCCGGGCCAGGCGCAGGCCGACGAGGGAGGCGGGGCCCGCGCCGCCGCCGGCCTCGACGGCGCCGGGGCGCTCGTCGGGGAAGCCCGCCAGGATGCGGGAGGTCTCCTTGAAGCTGCACAGGGTCGCCCCGCGGGTGGGGGTGACGGGGCGCCCGGCGCGCAGGTCGTCGACGAGCCGCCTGGCCGAGTCGGGGGTCTGGTTGTCGAAGAACTCCCAGTTGACCATCACCACGGGGGCGAAGTCGCAGGCTGCGTTGCACTCGATGTGCTCCAGCGTGACGGCGCCGTCCTCGGTGGTCCCGCCGTTGCCGACCCCGAGGTGCTCCTTGAGCTCCTCGAAGATCGCGTCGCCGCCCATCACCGCGCACAGGGTGTTGGTGCAGACGCCGACCTGGTAGTCGCCGGACTCCTTGCGGCGGTACATGGAGTAGAAGGTGGCGACCGCGGTGACCTCGGCGGTGGTGAGGTCGAGCAGCTCGGCGCAGAAGCGCATCCCGGTGCGGGAGACGTAGCCCTCCTCGGACTGCACCAGGTGCAGCAGCGGCAGCAGCGCGGAGCGCGAGTCGGGGTAGCGGGCGATGACCTCGCGCGCGTCCGCCTCCAGCCGGGCGCGCACGTCCGCGGGGTAGTCGGGTGCGGGCAGCTGCGGCATGCCCAGCGATACGTCCGTCATCGGTCGACGCCTCCCATCACGGGGTCGATGGACGCGACGGCGACGATCACGTCGGCGACCTGGCCGCCTTCGCACATGGCCGCCATGGCCTGGAGGTTGGTGAAGGAGGGGTCGCGGAAGTGGACCCGGAAGGGCCGGGTGCCGCCGTCGGAGACGACGTGCACGCCGAGTTCGCCCTTGGGGGACTCGACGGCCGCGTACGTCTGCCCGGCCGGGACCCGGAAGCCCTCGGTCACCAGCTTGAAGTGGTGGATCAGGGCCTCCATGGAGGTGCCCATGATCTTCTTGATGTGGTCGAGGCTGTTGCCCAGGCCGTCGGGGCCGAGCGCGAGCTGGGCGGGCCAGGCGATCTTCTTGTCGCCGACCATGACCGGGCCGGGCTCCAGCCGGTCGAGGCACTGCTCGACGATCCGCAGCGACTGGCGCATCTCCTCCAGCCGGATCAGGAAGCGGCCGTAGGAGTCGCAGGTGTCGGCGGTCGGGACCTCGAAGTCGTAGGTCTCGTAGCCGCAGTAGGGGTCGGTCTTGCGCAGGTCGTGCGGGAGGCCCGCGGAGCGCAGGATCGGCCCGGTGGCGCCGAGCGCCATGCAGCCGGTGAGGTCGAGGTACCCGATGTCCTGCATGCGGGCCTTGAAGATCGGGTTGCCGGTGGCGAGCTTGTCGTACTCCGGCAGGTTCTTCTTCATGGTCTTCACGAACTCGCGCAGCTGGTCGACCGCGCCCGGGGGCAGGTCCTGGGCGAGGCCGCCGGGCCGGATGTAGGCGTGGTTCATGCGCAGGCCGGTGATCAGCTCGTAGAGGTCGAGGATCAGCTCGCGGTCGCGGAACCCGTAGATCATGATGGTGGTGGCGCCGAGCTCCATGCCGCCGGTGGCGATGCACACCAGGTGGGAGGAGAGGCGGTTGAGCTCCATCAGCAGGACGCGGATGACGCTGGCGCGGTCCGGGATCTGGTCCTCGATGCCGAGGAGCCGCTCCACGCCGAGGCAGTACGCCGTCTCGTTGAAGAACGGCGTCAGGTAGTCCATGCGCGTCACGAAGGTGGTGCCCTGGGTCCACGTCCGGTACTCGAGGTTCTTCTCGATGCCGGTGTGGAGGTAGCCGATTCCGCAGCGGGCCTCGGTCACCGTCTCGCCGTCGATCTCCAGGATCAGCCGGAGCACGCCGTGGGTGGACGGGTGCTGGGGGCCCATGTTGACGACGATCCGCTCGTCGTCGGCCCTGGCCGCGGAGCGGGCGACCTCGTCCCAGTCGCCGCCGGTGACGGTGTAGACGGTGCCCTCGGTGGTCTCGCGGGGGCTGGCGGGTGGTGTGGTCACGAGTACGACCTCCGCTGGTCCGGAGCCGGGATCTGGGCGCCCTTGTACTCGACGGCGATGCCGCCGAGGGGGTAGTCCTTGCGCTGCGGGAAGCCCTGCCAGTCGTCCGGCATCATGATCCGGGTGAGGGCGGGGTGCCCGTCGAAGACCAGGCCGAAGAAGTCGTACGCCTCCCGCTCGTGCCAGTCGTTGGTCGGGTAGACCGGCACCAGCGACGGGATGTGCGGGTCGCCGTCGGGGGCGGAGACCTCTAGCCGGATCAGCCGGCCGTGGGTGAGCGAGCGCAGGTGGTAGACCGCGTGGAGCTCGCGGCCGGTGTCGTGCGGGTAGTGCACCCCGCTGACGCCCGTGCACAGCTCGAAGCGGAGCGCGGGGTCGTCGCGCAGTGTGCGGGCCACGCGCACCAGGTGTTCGCGGGCGATGTGGAAGGTCAGCTCGCCGCGGTCGACGACCGTCCGCTCGATGGCGTTCTCCGGGAGGAGGTCCTGCTCCTCCAGCGCCCCTTCGAGTTCGTCGGCGACCTCGTCGAACCAGCCCCCGTAGGGGCGGCTGGACGCGCCGGGCAGGCGCACGGAGCGCACCAGCCCGCCGTAGCCGGAGGTGTCCCCTCCGTCGCCGGCGCCGAACATGCCGCGCTGGACGCGGATCTCCTCGCCGCCTTCGCCCCGCTGCCCGGGGAGGTTCTGCTCGGAGAGCTCCTTCTCCGGGTTCGGTTCGTCGCTCACCGCAGCAGCCCCTTCATCTCGATGGTCGGAAGGGCCTTCAGCGCGGCTTCCTCCGCCTCGCGGGCCGCTTCCTCCGCGTTCACGCCGAGCTTGGAGGACTGGATCTTCTGGTGGAGCTTGAGGATCGCGTCCATCAGCATCTCGGGGCGCGGCGGGCAGCCGGGCAGATAGATGTCGACGGGGACAATGTGATCAACACCCTGCACAATCGCGTAATTGTTGAACATTCCGCCCGATGAGGCGCAGACGCCCATGGAGATCACCCACTTGGGGTTGGGCATCTGGTCGTAGACCTGCCGCAGGACGGGCGCCATCTTCTGGCTCACCCGCCCGGCGACGATCATCAGGTCGGCCTGGCGCGGCGAGCCGCGGAAGACCTCCATGCCGAAGCGGGCCAGGTCGTAGCGGCCGGCGCCCGTGGTCATCATCTCGATGGCGCAGCAGGCGAGGCCGAAGGTCGCGGGGAAGACGGACGACTTGCGCACCCAGCCCGCGGCCTGTTCGACGGTGGTCAGCAGGAAGCCGCTCGGCAGCTTCTCCTCGAGTCCCATGAGAGTGCCCCTTCGTCCCTCAGTCCCATTCCAGGCCGCCGCGCCGCCACACGTAGGCGTAGGCGACGAAGACGGTGAGCACGAAGAGCAGCATCTCCACGAGCCCGAAGATCCCCAGGGCGTCGAAGCTGACGGCCCAGGGGTAGAGGAAGACGATCTCGATATCGAAAATGATGAAGAGCATCGCCGTCAGGTAGTACTTGATCGGGAAGCGGCCGCCTCCGGCCGGTACGGGCGTCGGCTCGATGCCGCACTCGTACGCTTCAAGTTTCGCCCGGTTATACCTTTTTGGGCCGATAAGCGTGGCCATGACCACGGAGAAGATCGCAAACCCTGCCCCGAGGGCGCCGAGCACAAGGATGGGCGTGTAGGCATTCACCCTCCCCGCTCCTTCCAGTCGTCCTTGACCGTTGGACCGCACCGGGCAAGCGCTGCGCCGCCTCGAAGATCGTGCACATGTGAGGCAGTTCACAAGCCCGACTGCCCCGCATCCTATGCCCGTCGGTCTGTGATCTGCGACACGGGGTCCGGCATCGAGTTTGTGATCTCCACCACCCGACGAAGGATCATGAAGCCACCGGACCCATGATCTTCGTACGCGAAGCTCACGGATGATCACCAGACGTGACAAGCGACCTCGTTACCGCTGGTCGGGGCGGTGTCGCCTCTATCAAGCCATGGCCTGTACAAGCAAATTGGCGAGGGGTGGCACAGCGGTGGTAAAGGACTGCGCCTCACCCGGTCGTGGGACGCGGCGGACCGCAGTGGACACGTGCACCGGTTCACGAGCCCCCGGACCGTCTCCCGATGGTGACCGCCCTGTGACCTGCACCACGTATCGGGAGCGGGCGGAAAAGAGGGCTTGGCCATCGGCCTGAAGCGGTGGTAAGCGTCCGGCAATTCGGACCTTTTATTCAAAGCCCATGATCACAGGCTTGATCATGCTTGCCCGATTTGCCCGATACGGCGTCAATAAAGGGCCGCCGGGGACGGATTCACCGGTTCCGGTGGCAACTGTGGTGCAGCCCACGTTTCTTGAAGGGAACCATCGGGCCCTGATAGCGGTGGTGTCCATGTCCCACACCGCTCACATACCCAGCCACCGGAAGCCCCGCCGCGGCGGCTCGCGCAGCGCGCTCCGCGCCGGAGTTGCCGGTGGCTTCCTCAGCACCATCGCCGTGGCCGGCGCCTCCGGTCCGGCCCACGCCGAGCCGGTGACCGAGACCATCGAGATGCCGGTCCTCACCTCGGCGGACCTCTCGGCCCACGTCGCCCAGGCGGCCGCCGCCACCCAGGAGATCGCGCTCGACGCCGAGCTCCAGGCCCAGGAGGACGCCGCCGCCCTCAAGGCGTCCAAGGAGGCCAAGAAGGCCAAGGCCGAGGCCGACCGCGAGGCCGAGGCGAAGAAGAAGGCCGAGGAGAAGGCCCGCGCCGACGCCGAGGCCGCCGAGGCCGCGGCCGCCCAGGAGCGCGCCAGCCGCAGCACCGAGCGCACCACGCTCTCCACGACCGCGAGCACCGCCTCCGCGCCGTCCTCCCAGACCGCCTCCGCCCCGGCGAGCGGCTCCGCCGGCACCGTCGTGGCCTTCCTCAAGGCCCAGCTCGGCGACGCCTACGTCATGGGCGCCTCGGGCCCCAACGCCTGGGACTGCTCCAGCCTGGTCCAGGCCGCCTTCCGCCAGGTCGGCATCGACCTGCCCCGCGTCTCCCAGGACCAGTCGGTCGCCGGCACCCAGGTCGGCACCTCCAACCTCCAGGTCGGCGACATCCTCTACTGGGGCGCCGCGGGCTCGGCGTACCACGTCGGCGTCTACATCGGGGACGGCAAGTACCTGGACGCGGCCAACCCGAGCAAGGGCGTCGTCATCCAGGACCTGTCCGGCTACCCGGCCACGGGCGCGGTCCGGGTCCTCTGACCCACCGCCCTCCCTGCTGCCACAGGGCCGCCGCCCCGGAGGGGGGCGGCGGCCCTGTGGGCTTTTCGGAAAGAAAACGCCTCGTTGAGGCTCTTTCATCCTGAATAGTCGCAGGTCATGGGTGTGTGGATGGCTCGGACGATGGTGCCGATACGCTGTGTTGAACATTGAGCTCGCCGTAGTAGTCGCCAGGACTTCAGCTGTGCGAAGGCCCGCTCACCCGGAGTTCTCAACCAGGCATGGTTCCGGTTGAACTACTTGTCGTGCTCGGGCTGTTCGCGGTGGTGGTCGTACGGGGTACGGAAGGTGGCGCTGGCGCCCTGATAGTCGCGGTCCGCCAGGACGAGGGTCTGCCGGGTGCGGCAGGCCTGGACGATGACGTGAGCCCGGGCCGCGGTCAGGTCGTGGTTCCTGCCGGGATCGCGCGGGAGAACCGGAGCGGTGTGCCGTCGGGACGGACGATGACCTGCACGATCAGGCCATGCCTACGATGCTTCATCGAGTAGTACGGTTCGTCCGCGCGGATCCGGTCGGTGGGGATCAGCGTGCCGTCAACGATGACGTGGTCGCCTTCGCCGAGGCCCGTGAGGGCTCGTGGAGGCCGGGTGCCCAGTCGGCCAGGAGGTCCAAGGTCTTGCCGACGTACCGCCAGGCGGTGGCCCGGGATATCCCGAAACCAGCCATACATCACCCGCCCGCCGGGCCCTGGCTCAGCCTCGGCAGCGACGCCGGTCCCTGCGACCGCAGGGCACGCGGCCGCCCTCGTCCCACGTCCGCCGCCACCGCTGCACCGATCGGACACTGACCCGCAGGCCCTTGGCGATCGCCGAGTTCGCCTCGCACCGGGCGAACCGCTCCGCCGCCTGGAGCCGTAACTCCTCGCGGAACTGCTGGCGTTCGGCGGTGAGCCCGCCCCCTTGTGGGTACCGCATGCCTCGCTGATACCTCAGCGGACGACCAGTCGTCAGCCCCTACGACACCACAAGTTCAATCTCAGTACTTCGACTGCCCGCACGTCCGCTACGTCTTGGGCGAGAACCCCATGAGTTCCTGAGCAGCATGCGGAACACTAGCCACGCCCCACCGGGTAGCGCCTCGATGAGCTGACTCTTCACCTTGAGTCGGAACTGACCTGTCATTCTTTGCATACCCCTCGCTACCGAGCTCCGGCTGACCGAGGGCGTTCCATCCATTCAACGGCAACTCAACACCCAGAACAGCTGAACCAGGCTGGCCCCTCAAGGCGACACTCGGCTCTTGGGCCACCCAGTCCAACCAGCCCAAAAGCACGAAAACGGTCCACCGACTCCGTCGGCGGACCGTCACGAAAATTCAAGGTCAGCGGAGTGCGATAAAAATTCCCCCTGTGACCGCCGCCGCACCAGCGATCGTGAAGGCTGTTCCCAGAATACGTGCCACAATCCGGGTTTCCCTCTCTCCGCGCGGAGAGAATCCTGTAACTGAACGGATCTTGTTTATTACTCCCGGATTTGTCGCGCTAACCAGGAACCAGATTCCCACGGACGCGAAGAACAGCCCAGCAGTGAACAACAGGAGCATTTGCCCCCCTACCGAGAGCGGCTCTTTAGCAAGATCGTTCACGCTTCCTCCTTTAAAAGATGCTTTCACCATTCACCAACCCACGTATAGGCAGGCCCCCTGAAAAATCGGCAACGAGAACGTCGCTGCCAACTCCGATCTCCAATTCTCCTACCAGCGACCCGTTTTCCTTGCGGGCACCGCCCGTTCCCCATGCGAAATGCCCACTGATAGGAGCACCAACGCTGACCTCGAATCACCCACTTTGACACTTCAACCTCTGAAGGATTGAAAGCAGCTTCGCCTCTCCCCCTCGTTCACCCCACGAGATCAGGCGCTCGAGTGCACTCCGATAGGCTGCTTCAATATCTCCAAGTGAAACGACTTCATCCAAGATGATCTGCCCCAGGCACTCTCCAGCAGACTCATCCCAGTAGTCCCTAAGAGCAGTAGCCCGCACCTGCATCGCCTCTCCCGAACTGACAGCAGGTGAGAATTTAACGAAATACGGCCCCTCGAAGAAGTACGCATCTGCAGCCTCGCCAGCTCGAGCCATCTCAATAGCAGACCCGAGCGACCCAAGGACTGAGATTGGCGAGTCCGCCCATCGCCCACCGGGAAAGCTCTCGCCGTTCAACGTGATCCACACTTCCCCCGTAACAAAGGTAGGGTCCGACGAGTCAATCCCAAGGGAATCGACGTTTAGCCTGATATCGAACACCACTCCCCCACCCTCCCCCTTGAGAACCTAACGACACATTCATGCAACTGAACTACCCATAAGGATAGATCGACGACATAACGCCACCACCGCGCGGAACCTGAACGCGAACGTCTCTGCCATTCACTCCTCTTAGGGCAGCCGAGCCGCGCACCGTCGGGCAATTTCACACAAGGATCGCAGTCGACCCGGCCATCACATAATACGCGCGCTACGCGAAGCCTTCGATCTTCTTTTCGCAGGTCAAGCGCAGTTTGCTGGTCCGGTGAGGTGCATGAGTGTCCGGGGTTGTTGCCGTCGCTACTGCCGTCAGCCGGTTCAGCCCAGGTACGGCTTCTCGCGGTGTTCCAGGAAGTGCTGGAGCCTGAGTCCTTGGGTGTGGTGCATCGGCAACCGCTCGATCTCTTCCGGCGGCACGAACCGGAGCTCGGTGGACTCGTCGGAGATCTCCAGCTGGCCGCCGATGATGCGGGCAGTGAAGCAGACGTTGAACTGTCGGCGGACCTCGCCGTCGGTGTAGGCGATGATGTGCTTCGGGTCGGTGTAGGTGCCGACCAGGCCGGTGATCTCGACGTCGAGGCCGGTCTCTTCCTTGACCTCTCGGACGGCGGTGCCGGGCAGGGAGTCGGTGAGGTCCATGCCTCCGCCGGGCAGTGCCCACAGGTCGTTGTCGCGGCGGCGCTGGAGGAGGATGCGGCCGTGGTCGTCGGTGACGACGGCGGATGCGGCGACGACCATGCTGTTCGGCTTGGGCGCGTTCGGGTCGTCGTAGTACTCGGTGCGGGCCACGGTCAGCCTTCCTCTCGTACGTGCGTCGCGGTCGCCCACACGGCGTTGAAGCTCTCGGCGTAGGTGTCGAACATGCCGCCTGTCTCGTGACGGCGGAGATGCCATACGGGGGCGGCGTAGGCGTTGATGCCCCAGACGTGGGCGTTGACGAGTTGCTGGTCGTCGGCGCGGTAGAGGGAGTTGTAGAGCGTGGTGCTGTGGGTGCGGACTTCGATGCCCGGGGTTGCGGCGAGGGGTCTGTAGTGCATGAGTGCGAGGCGGCAGCGGGATTCGATGCCGTGGCCGAACCGCTCCTCCTTGCCGCGGGCTTGGACGGTGTCGCTGTCGGGGTCCCCGATCGCGATGCGGACGGTGCAGCCTGCGGCGGCGCGTTCGGTGAGGAGTTCGTTCAGCCGCGGGTACGCCTCGTGGAGGAAGACGGCTGCGTAGACGAGGATGTCGATCCGTTCCCGGGCCTGGGCCATCAGGTCGGTGAACGTCGAGACGGGGATGTCGGCGCGCTGCTCGTAGAGCGCGACCAGTTCGGGGCTGATGGCGCGGGCGGGGCGGGCTTGGCGGAGCGCCGGCCAGAGTGCGTGCACGTCTTCTCCCAGTGCTTTGGCTGCCTGGAGGGCTGTTGCACGGCGTGGGGTGCGCCCGAGGTTCACCCAGCGCTCGACCGACTTGGGGTCGACCTCGACCTGCTGAGCGAGTGCGGCGTATGTCCAGCCTCCGTCCACCATGACGGCTCGTAGTCTCTCGTTCGGCACGCGTCTCCCCTTTTCCTCTCAGGACGGCACCAGGGACGTTCTACAGGGTGCGGGACGTCCCAAAGTGGGGTTTGGCGGAGGTTCCTTCGTCCCGGTGACCGGCGTGAGGATCGGTGCCGACCCTGCGGCACCAACAGGCCCAGGGGCACGCATCAACGCCGCCGAGGAGCGTCACCGTGCGAATGAGCACCACCCCACATGTTCCCGCCCTGCGACTGGACGCCCGGTCACGCGCCGCCTCGCCGGGGTGGTCACGATGACGGCCCCCACCCCTGATGCCGACGGGCACACCGTCTCACCCGATGCCGGCGCCCTGGTGGTCGACCGGCGGAGCGGCAAGGTGGGCGTGGTGATGGGGCATGTGGGAATGTACGTGCAACTTCGACCGCCACGCGGTGGCCGGGAGTGGGACGTGCCGCCCCAGGACGTACGTGCGCCGACTCCGACGGAGGAGTTGAGCGCGAAGGTGGCCGTGGCCAACCGGAGGTGGGGCCGGTGACCCCTCGCTCGGTCCTGCGCTACGAGACCTGGACGCTCCAGCCCGACCGCGAGCCGGACGCGGAGCCGGTCCTGTACGCGATGCAGTGCGCCGTGGACGGAGAGACCTCGCCGACAAGCGAGGACTTCGCCGAACCGCAGAACTGGGTGCTGGCACACTGCGGGCAGAACCCGTCCCACCACACCTACCGGGAGATCATCACCCGGCCCTGGAGGACCTGGCGGCAGACGTGACCCGCCCCGCTGACCCACGCACCGCTCCGCGCTGACCCACCCGACTCCCCGTCCCTGCCGGGCGCAGCCGATCGAGGCTCGGTTCGGGCAGGGGCTGCGGCCGCCGGAAGTGGCCCGCAGGTTAGGACTGTCGCGGAAGTCGGCGTACGCCTGGCACGCGGCCTGGCGGGACGGCGGCAGGCCGGCCCTGGCGTCCAAGGGGCCTGGTGGCTTTCCGTGTCAGCTCAGCGATGCCCAGGCAGAACGCCTGCAGGTCGAGTTGGAGGCCGGCCCTGCGGTGCACGGCTGGGTGGAGGACCAGCGGTGGACCCTTGCTAGGGTCGCGGAGCTGATCCACCGGCTGTTCGGGCACCGGTACACCCAGCGTGGGGTGTCGTATCTGCTGCACCGGCTGGGCTGGTCGCCGCAGGTCCCCGCGCACCGGGCCGTCGAGCGCGACGAGCAGGCCGTAGAGAGCGGTGGCGGACGGAGCAGTGGTCGCGGGTAAGAGGACGGCCCAGCTCCTGGGCGGGTGGTTGGTCTTCGAGGACGAGGCCGGACAGGACCTGAAGCCCGGCAAGGGCCGGACCTGGTCGCGGCGGGGCAGGACGCCGCTGGTCAAGGTGACCGGCAAGGGTTCGGGCCGGGTTCTGATGGCCGGGGTGATCTGCGTCAGACCGGGCCGCGAGACCCGTCTGATCTACCGGACACAGACGTACCGGGGCCGAACCGGCGAGAAGAAGGGCTTCCGGGCCCGCGAGTTCTCCGGCCTGCTGACCTCCGCCCGTCGGCAGCTCGGCGGTGCCCCGCTGATCGTGGTGTGGGACAACGCCAGCACCCATCACGCCAAGCCCTTGCGGGAGTTCTGCGAACGCAACAGCGACTGGCTGACCATCGTCAAGCTCCCGCCCTACGCGCCCGACCTCAACCCCGTCGAAGGCGCCTGGGCCCACCTGAAGAAGTCCCTGGCCAACCTCGCACCCCACACGATCGAAGACCTCACCCCACTCGTGAAGAACCGGCTTCGAGGCATCCAACGCCGACCCGACGTTCTCGACGGCTTCATCGCCGAGACAGGACTGACACTGGAGCCCCCGTAGCCTGTCACACCACCCTTTCAACCTCAGCGTCAAACACTCCTGACGCCCCACCGGAAAGTAATCCGGTGGGGCGTCAGACACTGATGAAACCCTAGGGCTGCCATCGAATTCTCTTCATTTCGATAGGCGCAATCGGGTCACGATGACGATTTGATTCGCTCGACCTCTCGACGAATCGGACCAATCCGGGGAACTCGATCCCACCACCATTCGCCATTCGATCGCTCACCACCATCGAGACGACGAACAGTTCCAGATTCATCAATTTCAGTGAACTGCATGAACCTGGAGTCGACATCATCGAGCGCCCGCCTGAATCCCCCAAGGAAATCCGAGTCGATGTTTTTCATGCCACGAGAGACGAAGCTCCTGAGTGCGAGGGCGGCAATCAAATCATAGACGCCCCACACCGTCCTGTCGGAATCGGGTAGCCCAATCTCCGCCTCAATCCTGAGAACGTGATTGCGCCAGCCCTCCAGCAGCTCAACCAGCCCTAGGGACCGCTCCGGGGCGACTGGAACTGAGACGCCCTCTAGTCGACGGATATCCATATCCGCCAGGAAGCATCCGAGCCATTCGCCTCGTTCGCTTGTATTCATCCATTCACCTGCCAGGGTAATACGACGTGGACTTCCACGGCATATCCCAGTTGATAATTACGCGGACGCCATTGTGGTCAAACCTTGACGAGTTCTGCCCGTCCAATTGGCGCGGGCCGGCCTGCCGAAGTGTCGTCTCGATTTCGGCAGCGGACGGACGCCCCATCGCCGGGTTCCCGTCACCCGTATGCCCCTTCACGAACTCAACCATCTCGTCGAGGCTGTACTCGCTCCCATGGAAGTCCTCGCCACCGAGACGGTCTCCATTCCGGCCACCAGTTGGAACTCCACAATTCGGACCGGAATTGTGGACCAAGACCGGAGTAGCCCCCGCCAGCACATAGTACGTGTGCAGGTCGGCAACAGTGAGGTTGTAGGTGTCCTGCGTTGCGTCGTACGTGCGGACCGTCACTACGGATACTGATGTGCCGTCTGCCTTGCGCAGTGTCATGCCGGGCTTGAGATCGCCAGCGTCAAGCCATTCCCCTTCGGACTCCGACCAGAAGGGGTGGTGGTTCGTAGTGGTGAGGGCGGAAGACTCTCCGTCCGCTTCGACGGTGAGGTCGACGTATGCCTTGTCACCCTCTGTGAAGATCGTCGCGGTGACAGCCCTCGGCGCCGTTTCGCCAGTCGCTGGATCAGTGGCCAGAACCTCATCGCCAACGACGATATCTTCGATTGGTACAGCCGTGCCGTCTGCAAGTGCGACTTTGGTGCCAGCCACAAAACTATGCCTGCCCGTCAGGCATTTTACGATGGACATCAAGCCATCGAAGAATTTTTCACCCTTACGCGTTGCCGCCACAGCATCGCCGGCGATAGGAACCATGGCGACGACACTCCAGCCCGCTTCGCTCCAGTTCCCTTCAAGAACGTAAAGCCCGGCGTTGGCAAGGTCTGCAAGAGGGCCTGCCGGAGTGAATCCGGCCACGTCCAAGGCCAAGTGAACGTCGGAAGAGCTGAGCTTCTTCTCCTCACGAACCCATTTATCGTAGACGCCGTACTTCTGGCTGCCCTTTCCCTTCTCGCGATGAACAGATACAGACGTCGTGATCTGACGGCCGATTGCGACAACCGACGTGGTGACGAGGCGAGTGTCGTCGGATGTGTAGGTGTACTTCGTATCGCGGTCGTTGAAGGTCCAGTTCCCCGGCCCCCCGCTCCACCAAGCGTCGTTGTCCTTCAGGTACTTGCTGTCGTCACCGCTTGCCGTGATGAGCGGCTTCAACCCCGTCGGGTCGGACATCATGACCGGGTTGCCGTTGGCGTACGTGTACCCGTTCATCTGGAGCGGGTCGGTCAGGTCGATGAGCGGGTCGGCCGAGATGAAGCGGCCCGTGGAGGCGTCGTACTCGCGGGCGCCGATGTGGGTCAGGCCCGTGGTCGGGTCGTCGATGCCGGTGCCGAGGAAGGTGTGGCGGCCGGGCCAGCTGGAGGGTTCCGCGCCGCGCGGGTTGCCGTAGGGGTCGAACTTGCGTCGGGTGACCGTCTGGCCCTCGGACTGCTCCACCGCGGTCGTCGCCGTGTTGTGGTGGTCGGCGAGCAGCACGGTGAGCTTGTGCCCGGTGCTCTTGCCGCCCGTGGAGCGGACCGTGGTCGGTCCCCCGGGCTGGGCGTAGTAGCGCTGCGCCTCGACGGCGGTGCCCGAGCTGTTGACCGTGATCTCGGACTCGCCGAGGTACAGCGTGCGGGTGGTGCCGTTGTCCTCGATCAGCCGGTTGCCCGCGGCGTCGTAGAGGTAGGTGACGTTCGCGGTGCCGTTGTCGTCGGTGTCGACCGAGGTGAGCTTGTTGCGGCGGTCCCAGGTGAGGGCCTGGGTGTCGCCGTTCAGGACGCGCTCGGTGGTGTTGCCCGAGGTGTCGTAGGCGTAGGTGTTCCGCGAGGTGACCGTGGACCCGGGGGTGCGCTCGGTCGAGTCCACCGCGGCCAGCGTGTGCGGCTGGGTCGTGACCGGCGGCTGCGCCCCCGGCACGGCGACACCGTAGGTGTAGGTGTGGACGTCGTCCAGGGCCGGGTCGGTCAGGTCGTGGACGGTCATCCGGGTGCGGTTGCCGATGGCGTCGAAGGCGTACGACTGCCAGTAGCCGTCACCGTCCGGGCCCGCCGAGAGGCCGGAGCGGTCCGGGCCGGCGCCCGGTGCGGCGGACTCCGTCGGGCAGCCCGCGGTGCCCGTCCAGGCGTGGACCAGGCGGCCCATCGGGTCGTAGGAGAAGCACTGCCGGTCGACGCGGGTCGGCGACTGGGTGTCCGTGATCGAGGTGATGTTGCCGACGGTGTCGTAGCCGTAGCTCAGCGCGGAGATCCGGTTCGGCCCGGTCTCCCGGTCCGTGTAGGCCGTCTCCAGGCGGCCGGTGTGCTCGTCGTAGAGCTGGGTGCTCCACACCCGCTGCGGGGCCTCGCCCGAGGCGGTGCGCAGGACCTCGCCGTAGGGGCTGTAGACCGTGTCGGCGGTGTAGTAGCTCAGGCCCGAGGTGGTGACCGGCATGCCCTCGCCGTTGTAGCGGGTGACCACCTTCTCGGCGGCCAGTCCGCCCGGGGTGGCCGGGAGGCTGGTCGACTGCACCTTGCCGGTGTGGGTGTAGGCGGTCGCGTAGCTGTAGGTGCCGGCCAGGCCGGTGGTGGCGGGGATGCTCGGGATGACCGTCTTCGAGCCCGTGGGGCGGTACTCGGTGTCGTAGCCCGTGACCTCGCTGGTGAAGGCCGCGCCGGAGTGGTAGCGGGTGGAGGCGACGGGCAGGCCCTTGGCGCCCGGGAGGCTGTCGAAGGTCCACGCGGCGACGAGCGGGCCGGTGGCGGAGTCCTCGCGCAGCTCCGTCTGGCGGCCGAGCACGTCGTAGGTCGTGTACTGCTTGCGCCCCTGCCCGTCCTGGGACCAGATCTGCCGGTCCAGGTCGTCGTAGCCGAAGTGGGCGGCGCCCGTGTCCGGGTCGGTGGAGGCGGTCTTCCGGCCGCGCACGTCGTAGCTGTACGTCCAGGCGTTGCCCTCGGCGTCGCTGACGGAGGTGAGCGTGCCGCGGGCGTCGTAGCCGTAGGTCGTGTCGATGGTGGCGGGCGCGGGCCCGCCCAGGTCGGTGGTGGTGTAGTGCTGGATCCGGGAGGTGCGCCCCAGGGCGTCCGTCCAGGTCTTCACGGCGCGGCTGCCGGGCAGCGGGGTGGTGCCGTCCACCGACATGCCGGTGCGGGCGAGGCCCCAGTCGCCCTCGTAGCGGACGGTCGACGTGTGCTGCGGCACGTCCTCGTGGAGGGTGGTGACGCGCACGGCGCGCCCGAGGCCGTCGTAGGCGGTCTCGGTGGAGCTGGGGACCTCGCTGACGGTCTCCGGGAGGAAGATCTCCGCCGTCGGCTCGCCCTCGGTCAGGTAGCCGTTGTTGGTCAGGCGGACGCCGCCGCCGTCGTTGTGGAAGGTGTCGGTGACGATGCGGCCGCCGCCGAGGGCCTCCGTCTGGGTCTGGCGCACCCGCAGCAGGCCGTCGTAGAGGGTGACGCTGTCCGCGTAGGTGCCGTTGTCGCGCAGGAGGCTGGTGGTGACGGCCGGGGGCTCGTTGTCCTCCAGCTGGTAGGAGAAGACGGCGGTGGCCTTGGCCTCGCCCTGGTGGGAGGGCGACCACATCCGGGTCACCCGGCCGAGGTTGTCGTAGGTGCTGGTGGTCCGGCGGCCGTTGGCGTCGGTGGTGGCGAGGACCGAGCCGCGCCCGGGGTCCGCCTCGGAGGTGGTGGTGTGGCCGAGCGCGTTGGTGACGCTCAGGGTGAACACCGGCCCGGTGGCGGGGCTGTAGGAGGTGGTCGTGGTGGTGCCCGCGGCGTCCTTGACCTGGGTGGGGCGGCCGAGCGCGTCGTAGGAGGTGCGGGCGGAGGTGATCCAGCCCGTGCCGGTGCCGTCGATCGTGTCGACCTGGTGGGGCAGGCCCTTCACGGGCGCGGTGCCGAAGGCGTCGAGCGCGTCGTAGGAGGTGCGGACGTCCGAGACCACCTGGTTCCCGGTGGCCGAGGCGGCCTGGGCGCAGTCGCCGACGGTCGTGCGCTTCCGCTGCGGCAGGCCGATCAGGTGCTTGCCCGTGTTGTGGACGTAGGTGACGGTCGAGCAGGTCTCGTCCGCGCGGGTCGTGGAGTCCGAGGGGGTGAGGCTGTAGCGATGGACGGTGACCGGCAGGCCGTAGGTGGCGTCGTGGGAGGTCTGCGTCCGCACGGTGCGGGTCCGGCCGCCGCTGACGGTCTCGATCCGGTCGGTGCGCTCGACGGTGGTGCGCACCGCCTCCAGGTCGGGCAGTCCGGTGCGGGCGCGGGAGGCCAGCACGGTGGCCTTCGGGACGCTGAACTCGCGGGAGGCGACGGTGCCGCCGTCCTTGGTGTAGACGATGCTCTCGGCGGCCCGGCCCTGGAAGGCGCGCAGGTCCTTGCCGAGTTCGACGGTGCCGGAGGAGTCCTTGACGGTGATCTGGGCCCGGCCCGCGTCGCCCGACATGCCGCGGAAGTAGCGGGTGACGGTCTTGGAGCGCTCGGTGGCGTCGGTGTTCCCGGCGGGGGTGGTGGTGCCCCTGCGGACGACGACCTCGGCGTAGCCGCGCCACTGGTTGTAGGTGCGCAGTTCCGGCTTGGAGAACTCGTCGGTGCCCTTGGCCCAGGCGCCTCCGCCGACGTACTGGTAGGTGGTGGTGACGTCGGGCTGCCGTGCGACGCGGTCCTTCTCGGTGATGCCGTCGACGACGTACTTGTTGAACCACTCCAGCGGCGGTGTCTCCAGGTCCGGGTCGGGTGACCAGTGGGCCGGGAAGCAGCGGCCGGTGTTCGCGTCCGGGGCGGGGTGGGAGGTGCCGGGGGCGCAGGGGGCGGAGTAGTCGACGTGGATCTCGCCGCCGGTCTCCGTCCGGATGGTCTCGACGCGGAGCCGGTCGAAGCCGGGGGTCTGGTCGTCCGGCCCGGTGGCGACGCGGTTGGGCATGTCGACGACGTTGGGCAGGAAGGAGACCGGCGGGACGGCGGTGCTGAGCTGCTTGCCGTCCGCGTCGCGGGCGGTGCCGTAGGCGGTGCGGGTGACGGAGTCCAGCCAGAGCGGCGGGTGGGTGTCGGTGCGCTGCTTGGGGAAGGACTGGGCGAGCGTCCAGCGGTCGACGAGGCTGAGGGCGGTGGAGCCCGGGGTGCGCTGGCCGTAGGTGGTCACCGCGCTGAGCCGCACCCGGCTCCAGAAGGTCGGTGAGGAGATGTAGCACTTCTTGGACGCCTCGGCCTCGCAGTGGAGCGTCGAGGGGGTGTCCCACCAGGGCTGCTTGTCGGCGTAGTTCTTGGAGGTGAACTCCGTGTCGGAGCAGCTGACGGCGCCTTCCTTGATGCAGCGCTGGGCGACCGAGAAGGTGACCTTGCCGGCGGGCGGGCCGTCGAGGGCGCCGGCCCGCAGGCCGTAGAGGATCTGGGTCGGGTGGCCGCCGCGCACATAGGTGACGTGCTTGGTGAAGTCGCCGTTGCGGGCGTAGTCGTTCTTCTCCTGCGCCCAGTCGATGACCATGGCGTTGCCGAGGGTGTCCTCGACGTAGTCGAGGTTCCAGCGCCAGGCCTGGGTGCAGGAGGAGTCGGCGTAGGCGGTGGCGTGGCAGGGCTCGCCGCTGTGGTTGCCGAAGACGGGGACGGTGAAGACCGAGTTGGTGGTGCCGTGCCCGGTGAGGGTGTTCCGGCCGAACCAGTAGCGCGTGCCGTCGGCGGTGGTGACGACCCAGTACTCGCCGTCGTAGGCGCCGGTCTGGGCGGACTTGGCGGAGCCGGTCTTGCTCTTGTACTCGATGCGGGTGTTGTCGCCGTCGGCGCTGTACCAGGTGCCGCTGTCGTCGTCGCGCACCATCTCGGTGGTGGAGCCGTTCAGCGACAGGGACAGGTTGTCGCTGGCCCAGCAGAGGTCGGACTTCTTCTTGTCCTTGCTGCCGGTGTTGTTGGGGCTGTTCTGGCGGTCCTCGGAGCAGCTGCGGTAGCGGCGCTCGACGAAGCCGGGGTTGTAGTCCCAGCCGTCGCCGATCCAGGAGGCCTGGCCGTTGGTGACGGAGGTGCGGCCGTCGACGGACTGGGAGGAGTAGGCGAAGGCGATCCGCGGGGCGGGCCCGGCGGGCGGGGCCGGGACGGTCAGCGGGTAGCTCCAGGAGAAGCCGCCGCTGCTGCCGCCCGCGGACCAGGTGCCCGACGGCGACAGCGGGGTGGCCTTGTAGGTGCCGCCGGCTCCGGAGGCGGAGTCGGAGGCGGCGAGGACGGCGGGGCCGCCGCCGGACTGGGGGGAGAGTCCGGTGGTGGGGGCGTCGGCCGGGTCGACCGTGGCGCGCACCGTTCCGGTGGCGGGGTCGTTCTCGCTGGGGACCTCGACGGCGGTGGTGCACTCGGGGAGTTCGGGGGTGGTGAGGAAGCACTCGGGGAGCTGGGTGAGCTTCAGCCGGGTGGACCACTCGGTGCCGTAGAGGTCCTCGAAGGCGGAGTAGTCGAGTTCGACGTCGACCGGGGTGGAGCCGCCTGCGGGGGGCGTGACCGTGATGATCGCGCCGTCGACGGACGCCTCCTCGGTGGACTGGCGCGGCTCGACGCTGACGGACCAGTCGCCGTCGGGTGCGGGCGGGGCCGGGTCCTCGGGGGTGGCCGATGCCTGGCCGATGCGCACCGGCAGGGTGCCCGCCTGGACGAGGTCCGCCCCGGCGGACTCCAGGCTGACGCTGGCGGTGCCGCCCGCGGGCGGGCTGACCGCGGAGGGGTTGTACTCGGGCAGCGGCTCGACGGGGGCGCCGGACCAGGTGCGCAGGGCCTCGATGCCCGCCTCGTCGGCGGGCAGCGGCCGGTCCTGCTGGAGGCCGGGCAGCTCGACGCCGTCGCGCGTGCCGCCGCCGGGCGGGACGGCCCAGGCCGCCCCGGGCAGCAGCGTGGTGACGAGCGCCCCGGACACCAGGACGCCGACCACGCGGGCACGGCGTGCGCCGCGGGCCCTCAGTCCCGCGCGACCGGTTCCGGGCAGACGAAACGGACTCCCCGAAAAGGGCGAGGACATGCGTGGGCCCCCCACTTCCCTGCCGCCCGATCCGCGGCCAGGGGTGCGGAGAGGGCAGGGAGATCGACGAATAGCCCGGTGATTGTGCAGGTCCCCGCCATGCAATATCCACATCTGGCGGATTCGTGTGCCATCAATCACACAGGCATCCGGGAACCGCCGATCCAGAGGGTCATGAACCGGGGCATTGGCCGAGGAAGGGGGCCTCGAAGGATCTTGGAGACAGGAGTCCGATCACGGATGAGCGATCATCAACCGCCAGGGAACGGACACACGTTCGGGTCCCTATATGGCCTTTTGGCAGGGCTTTGCGGGCGGAGGCGTGCCGCGGGCCCCTCCCGGTGGCCGCCGGGGGCTCCGGTCCGCCCCGAGGGCGCAGGACCTGACAGGGCCTCAGGGCCCGCGGACGCACGGTGACGAAAGCGTGAAGATGAGTCATGCTCCTCCCGCACACTCCCGCGCGGCCAGAGATCCGTCTCCACCCTGTTCCCGCGCGGACACGCCGGAGGGGAAGGGACGACATTGGGAGCCTCGAAGTCCGCGGAGCAGCCGCCTCCCGCGGAGGCGGCCGCTGAGGACCCAGGGCACCGCAGGGCACCCGCACCGGGCCGGCCCAGGCGGCGCCTGGTCGCGGCCCTGTCCGCGCTGCTCGCCGTGGCCGTCGCCGTCCCGGTGGCCGTCCATCTGACCGGCACCGAGGAGGCGCGTCCGGCGGACGCCAAGCCCTCGGCGCCGAAGGCGCCGCTCACCGCCGCCGAGGCGATGAAGCGGGCGAAGGCCACGGGCAAGGAGGTCGAGGTGGAGGCCGAGCGCGACAGCGACTCCATCACCTGGGCCCAGCCCGACGGGATGTTCCGCCTCGTCCAGCACAGCGACACCTTCCGGGCGAAGGTCGACGGCGTCTGGAAGCCGATCGACACCACGCTGGAGCGCGTCGAGGGCGGCTACGCGCCCAAGGCCGTCAACCAACCGCTGCTGTTCAGCGCGGGCACGGCCGACCGGGCCTCCCGGGCCCTGGGCCGCGCCGTGCTCGCGCCCGCGGCACCCGGCGCCCGGTCGGGACCGTGGTCGGATCTCGTCCGGCTGACCGCCGAGGGCCACGAGCTCGTGGTCCGCTGGCCGGGTCCGCTGCCCGAGCCGGTGGTCGACGGCGGCCGGGCGCTGTACCGCGAGGTGCGCCCCGGCATCGACCTGCTGCTCACGGCGCGCGACGGCGGCTACTCGCATGTGCTGATCCTGCACACGCGCGAGGCCTCCCGGGACCCGCTGCTGGCCGAGCTGGCCTACCGGCTGGAGTCGCCGGACCTGAGCTTCCGCCTGGACAAGGCGTCGAACGTGGTGACGGCCCACGACGCCGAGGGCGGGGAGGTCGCCGCGGCGCCGACGCCCTACCTGTGGGACTCCGCCGGGGAGCGCCGGGTGACGCTCGGCGAGCCCTCGCCGTCCGGACGGCCCGCCGACCCCGCCCTGGGGCTCCCGGGGCTGGCCGGACCGCAGCCCGGCACCCATGACGCGGTGCTGAAGGCCGGTCTGGAGGACGGCCTCCACCGCGTCGAGGTGCCGCGCCGCTTCCTGGACGACGAGGACACGGTGTACCCCGTCTTCGTCGACCCGTCGTTCCGGGTCCACAAGTCCCACTGGACCCTGCTGTACGACCGCTACAAGTCCTCCAGCTTCTGGAACGGGCAGAACTTCAACGACGGCACCAACGAGGCCCGGGTGGGCTACGAGTCGACCACCGGCGGCCTGTCCCGGTCGGTGTTCCAGTTCAAGCTGGAGACCAAGCTGCACGACGCGACGGTCAGGGATGCGACCTTCACCGCGCTGCAGACCTACTCCTGGGGCTGCTCCGACCGCCGGTACAACCTCCACCGGACCGGAACCATCTCCGCCACCAGCACCTGGAACAACCAGCCGGGCTGGGCCCCGGTCCTGGCCCACGCCACCAACGGCTGGGGCTACAACTCGGGCTCCTGCCCCGACAAGTGGGTGGGGCTGGACATCACGTCGGCGGCCCAGGACGCGGCGAACAACAACTGGGCGTACCTGAACTTCGGGCTGCGGGCCGCCAACGAGGCGGACACCAACTCCTGGAAGAAGTTCCAGGCGAACGGCGAGAGTTCCCCGTACATCACGATCGTCTACAACCACGCGCCGAACGAACCCGTCCGGTCGAGCATGGTGATGGACCCCGGGGGCACCTGCGACAGCGGCTCTCCGCCGCCCACCATCGGCAGCAAGGACGTCACCTTCACCGCCAAGAGCTCCGACACCGACGGCAACCTGGCGAAGCTCCGGTTCAAGGTGTGGGCCGCCGACGGCTCCGGGATCGTCCTGGACAAGCAGGTCGCGACGAACAGCAGCGGCGCGGCCTTCGCGACCGTCGCGCGGAGCCAGTTCACCGACAAGAAGACCTACACCTGGACGGTGCTGGCGATCGACTCCGAGGGGTCCGTATCGCCCTGGGGTCCGGCCGGGACTTACTCCTACTGCGGGTTCGTCGTCGACTCGTCCGTCCCGGGCCGGCCCGACGTCTCCTCGGCCGACTTCCCTCAGCAGAGCGACGAGGGAGACGTCTGGTCCGCCGAACCCTTCGGCACACCGGGCGACTTCACCCTCAGCCCGCAGGACGCCGCCTCGGACGGTGTCGTCCGCTACGTCTACAGCTTCGACTCGAACGACTACGACCAGCAGGTGACCGCGCAGGCCGACGGCACGGCGGTGATCTCCGGCGTACAGCCCCACTTCGCCGGGCCCAACACCCTCTACGTCAGGGCCGTGGACGCCGGCGGCAACATGTCCTCCGTACGGGTCCACACCTTCTACGTGAGGCCGCGCGGCACCCTCGACGCGCCGGGGGACGTCACGGGCGACGGCTACCCCGACCTCCTCGCCGTCGACGGCCTGGGGAACCTCCGGACCTACCCGGCGGACGCCACCGGGGACGTCAACATCCACATGCCGGGCGCCCATCTCGACGGCAAGGACCTCGCGGCCGGCTACTGGAGCGACGCCGAGGGCAACCCGGCGCTCATCAGCCACAGCACCGACTGGCACCCGGGCGACGGCATCACGGACGTCCTGGCGCGGATGCCCGACGGGAGGCTCTACGTCTACCCCGGCGACGGGTACGGCGCCGTGGACGTCTCCGAGCGGCTGGAGGTCCTGCTCCCGGAGAACGCGCCCGACCCCGCCTCGTTCACGCAGGTCCTCGCCACCGGCGACGTGACCGGCGACGGGCGCCCGGACGCCCTGGTGGTGGCCGCCGACCAGCTCTGGGCGTTCACCGGGTACTCGGGGGCGAGCTTCGCCGAGACCGAGATGGTCGGGTCGGTGAGCTGGTCCGCCTACGACCTGGTCGGGCTCCGCGACATCAGCGGCGACGGCCTCGCCGACCTGCTGATGCGGGGGCCCAACGCGAGCGCCGGACTGCTGCTGAGGAAGGGCAAGCCGGATCCGGACGGAGGCGTGGACTTCCGCTCCTTCTCCAGCCCGAGCTCCGGTGCCGGCGGTGCCCAGGTGATCTACGGGACGACCGGCTGGGGGCGCGACGACGTCCCGATGATCCTGGGGACGCCCGACGTCACCGGTGACGCCGACGGCATCCCGGACCTGTGGGCCGTCCGGAGCGACGGCACCCTCCGGCTCTACGCCGGGGGCAGGACCTCGCTCGGCTCGGGCACCGTGGTGGGCGAGCAGAGCTGGACCACGCTGAAGGCCCTCGGCTGACGGCCCGCGCCGCCGGGCCCCGGGTGCTCCCGGAACCCGGCGGACCACCCGCGGCCGCAGGGCCCCTCGGACAACGCTGCCCCGCCCGGTCCACCGACCGGGCGGGGCAGCGGCGTTCCGCCGGGGACCGGGCGGGGGCGTCGGGCCCCGGGTCACCGGGGTTGCGGCGTCAAGCCCGCGGCGCCACCTTGGAGAGGCCGTTGATGATGCGGTCCATGGCGTCGCCGCCCGACGGGTCCGTCAGGTTGGCGAGCATCTTCAGGGTGAAGCGCATCAGCAGCGGGTGGGTCAGGCCCCGCTCGGTGGCGATCTTCATGACCTTCGGGTTGCCGATCAGCTTCACGAAGGCGCGGCCCAGGGTGTAGTAGCCGCCGTAGGTGTCCTTGAGGACCTTCGGGTAGCGCTGGAGGGCCAGTTCCCGCTGGGCGGGGGTGCTGCGGGCGTGGGCCTGGACGATCACCTCGGCCGCGATCTGCCCCGACTCCATCGCATAGGCGATGCCCTCGCCGTTGAAGGGGTTGACGAGGCCGCCCGCGTCGCCGACGAGCAGCAGGCCCCGGGTGTAGTGGGGCTGGCGGTTGAAGGCCATCGGCAGCGCGGCGCCGCGGATCGGGCCGGTCATGTTCTCGGGGGTGTAGCCCCAGTCCTCCGGCATGGAGGCGCACCACGCCTTGAGCACCTCGCGCCAGTCCAGCTCCTTGAAGGAGGCGGAGGTGTTGAGGACGCCGAGGCCCACGTTGGAGGTGCCGTCGCCCATGCCGAAGATCCAGCCGTAGCCGGGCAGCAGGCGGTCCGGGCCGGGCCCGCGCCGGTCCCACAGCTCCAGCCAGGACTCCAGGTAGTCGTCGTCGTGGCGCGGGGAGGTGAAGTAGGTGCGCACCGCGACGCCCATGGGGCGGTCCTCGCGCCGGTGCAGGCCCATCGCCAGGGAGATCCGGGAGGAGTTGCCGTCGGCCGCGACGACCAGCGGCGCGTGGAAGGTGACCGGGGTCTTCTCCTCGCCCAGCTTGGCGTGCACGCCCGTGATGCGGCCGGTGCGGTCGTCGACGACGGGCTCGCCGACGTTGCAGCGCTCGTACAGGCGGGCGCCGGCCTTCTGGGCCTGCCGGGCCAGCTGCTCGTCGAAGTCGTCGCGCTTGCGGACGAGGCCGTAGTCCGGGTAGGAGGCCAGCTCGGGCCAGTCGAGCTGGAGGCGTACGCCGCCGCCGATGATGCGCAGTCCCTTGTTCCGCAGCCAGCCGGCCTCTTCGGAGATGTCGACGCCCATGGCGACCAGCTGCTTGGTGGCGCGCGGGGTGAGCCCGTCGCCGCAGACCTTCTCCCGCGGGAAGGCGGTCTTCTCCAGCAGCAGGACGTCCAGGCCCGCCTTGGCCAGGTGGTAGGCGGTCGCGGAGCCGGCCGGGCCCGCGCCGACGACGATCACATCGGCGGTGTGCTCGGTGAGGACTTCGGTCACGGCGGGATCTCCCGAAGATTCGTTGCGATATTGCGTACCGAACGGCACAGGACAGGGGCAGTCTATGGGGGCGTACGCCGTCGTCGACCGAAGGGCTCCTCCATGACCGACAGGCCCCTGCCCGTGATAGCGCTGCGTGTGCCCACCGACGAGGACGCGCTGGCGTGGCACCGGGTGTTCGCCGACCCCGAGGTCATGGAGTTCCACGGGGGGCGGCCGGCGGAGCTGTCGGTGTACGAGGAGCTGACCGCGCGCCAGCGCCGCCACGACGCCGAGCGGGGCTTCTGCCTGTGGACGGTCCTCGACGCGGACGGCGAGGTCGTGGGCTTCACCGGCGCCCAGCCGTGGCCGCACGAGGGGTTCGGGCCGGTCGGGGAGATCGAGATCGGGTGGCGGCTGGCGCGCCGGGCGTGGGGGCGGGGCTATGCGACGGCCGCCGCGCGCACCGCGGTGGAGCGGGTCCGGGCGGCGGGGGTGCCCGAGGTGGTGGCGATGGTGGACGCGCGCAACGAGCGGTCGATCGCGGTGACCCGGCGGCTGGGCATGGAGCTGGCCGAGACCTTCCGCACCCCGGTGGCGGGGCGGGAGGGGTACTGCTTCCGGCTGAGGCTCGGCGAGGGCTGAGCACGGGGAGCCCGGGGGGGGCGGGGAGCCGGGGCCGGGCACGGAAAGCCGGGGCCGGGCACGGGGACGCACCGCCGCGCTCCCCTGCCGTCGCCGGGTGCGTCAGAAGACCGACAGCCCCGTGAGGGTGGTGAAGCGGTCCAGCGCGGCGACGCCCGCCACCGAGTTGCCGTGCGCGTCCAGTCCCGGGCTCCAGACGCACAGCGTGCAGCGCCCGGGGACGACGGCCACGATCCCGCCGCCGACGCCGCTCTTGCCGGGCAGTCCGACGCGGTGGGCGAACTCGCCCGCCGCGTCGTAGGTGCCGCAGGTCAGCATCACGGCGTTGATCTGCTTGGCCTGGCTGCGCGACAGCAGCCTGCTGCCGTCGGCGCGGAGCCCGTGCCGGGCCAGGAAGCGTGCGGCCAGGGTGAGGTCTGCGCAGCTGGTGGTGATCGAGCACTGCCAGAAGTAGTGGTCGAGGAGGGCGGGCACGGGCCCGGCGATGTTGCCGTAGGAGGCCATGAAGTGGGCCAGGGCCGCGTTGCGGTCGCCGTGGCCCGCCTCCGACGCGGCCACCTCCGGGTCGAAGGCCAGCTCCTTGTTGCCGCTCTCCTCGCGCAGGAACTCCAGCAGTTCGCTGCTGGCGTCGCCGGTGAGGGTCTGGAGTGCGTCGGTGACCACCAGGGCCCCGGCGTTGATGAACGGGTTGCGCGGGATGCCGTTCTCGTACTCCAGCTGCACCAGGGAGTTGAACGGGTTGCCGGACGGCTCCCGGCCCACCCGCCGCCAGAGGGCGTCGCCGTCGGCGGCGAGCACCAGGGCGAGGGTGAAGACCTTGGTGATGGACTGGGCGGAGAAGGGGTGGCGCCAGTCCCCGACCCCGTACACGTTCCCCTGGAGGTCCGCGACGGCCATGCCGAAGCGCGCCGGGTCCACCCCGGCGAGGGCGGGGATGTACTCGGCCGGGCGGCCGGAGCCGAGCAGCGGGGACACGTCGTGGGCGATCTGCTCCAGGACGGCCTGGTAGTCGACGGCGACCGCCTGCTGTTCCATGGTGCGGTTCCTAGCGGGGCTTGGTGCCGCGGTGGAGCGCGACGATGCCGCCGGAGAGGTTGCGCCAGGCGACCCTCGCCCAGCCGGCCCCCTGCAGACGGGCGGCGAGTCCGGGCTGGTCGGGCCAGCTCTGGATCGACTCGGCGAGGTAGACGTAGGCGTCGGGGTTGGAGGAGACCGCGCGGGCCACGGGCGGCAGCGCCCGCATCAGGTACTCCTCGTACACGGTGCGGAAGGGGGCCCAGGTCGGGTGGGAGAACTCGCAGATGACCACCCGGCCGCCGGGCTTGGTGACCCGGTACAGCTCGCGCAGGGCCCGGTCGGTGTCCTGGACGTTGCGCAGCCCGAAGGAGACGGTGACGGCGTCGAAGACGCCGTCGGCGAAGGGCAGCCGGGTGGCGTCGCCCGCGGTGAGCGGCAGCCACGGGTGGCGGCGCTTGCCCTCGCGGAGCATGCCGAGGGAGAAGTCGCAGGGCACGACGTAGGCGCCGGCACGGGTGAAGGGCAGCGAGGAGGTGCCGGTGCCCGCGGCGAGGTCGAGGACCCGCTGCGCCGGGCGCGCGTCGACGGCCCGTGCGACCTCCCTGCGCCAGCGGCGGTCCTGGCCGAGCGAGAGCACGTCGTTGGTGAGGTCGTAGTTCGCCGCCACGTCGTCGAACATCGAGGCGACTTCGTGCGGCTGCTTGTCCAGGGTTGCTCGCGTCACGCAGCCCATTGAAGCAGCCCGGGGGCGGCGCCCGGGCGCGGGGAGGGGCGGCGGGGGCGCGCGGGCGGCGGGCGCTCAGCGGCGCCGGTGCACCAGCCGGCCGCCGAGCACGGTGGCGACGCAGCGCCCCGCGCCCCGGGCGGCGAGGGCCGCGCAGGGGTCGGCGCCGGGTGCGGCCCCGCCGGGGCCGAGGACGTCGAAGACGGCGAACGCGGCGGGGGCGCCCTCCGACAGCCGGGCCGCGGCGAAGACCTCCGGCCCGGGGGCCGTGCGGCCCGCGAGGGGGTCGAGGGAGACCGGTCCGGGCGGTGCGGCGGAGCGCTGCCTCCGGGCGAGGCCGGAGCGGTCCGCCGCGTCCCGGGCGAAGGGCCGCTCAAGGGTCCCGGCGACGGCGACGGTGCCGTGCGCCAGCATCCGCTGGACGCCCCGGCGGGCGCTGCCGCCCCACCGGGTGTCGGTCAGCGCGAGCACGTCGAGCGCGGCGCCGGTGAGCGGCTCGGTGCCGAGTTCGGCGGCCTCGCGCGGGTCGGGGTGGTAGGCCCCTTCGAGCAGTTCGGGGCCCCAGGGGTTGACCAGGCCGGGGGTGAGCAGGCCGGGCCAGCGCCGCACCCGGGCGCCGGGGAAGCGCCCGGCCAGATCCGCGGGCGTGCCCAGGGCGGCGATCTCGCGTCCGCGGACGGCGACCGCGCCGCCGGGCAGCGGCATCAGCCCGTGGCCCGGCAGCAGCAGCTCCGCGGTGTGGAGGGTCAGCACGGCGGCCCGGCGCCTCAGTCGGCGGCGAGCAGCTTGAGCTCGGGGTGGGCGGTGCCGCCCTGGATCGCGGTGGAGGAGATGTGCGAGACCACCCGCTCGTCGACGGGGTCGTCCGCCGGGTCCTCGTGCACCGCGAGGTGCTCGTAGGTGGTGCTCCGCTGGGCCGGGACGCGCCCCGCCTTGCGGATCAGGTCGATGATCTCCAGGCGGTTGGAGCGGTGCCTGGCGCCCGCGGAGGAGACCACGTTCTCCTCCAGCATGATCGAGCCCAGGTCGTCGGCGCCGTAGTGCAGGGAGAGCTGGCCGACCTCCTTGCCCGTGGTCAGCCAGGAGCCCTGGATGTGGGCGATGTTGTCCAGGAAGATCCGCGCGATGGCGATCATGCGCAGGTACTCGAAGAGCGTCGCCTGGGTGCGGCCCTTCAGGTGGTTGTTCTCGGGCTGGTAGGTGTACGGGATGAAGGCGCGGAAGCCGCCGGTGCGGTCCTGCACCTCGCGGATCATGCTCAGGTGCTCGATGCGCTCGGCGTTGGTCTCGCCGGTTCCCATCAGCATGGTGGAGGTGGACTCCACGCCGAGGCCGTGGGCGATCTCCATGATCTCCAGCCACCGTTCGCCCGACTCCTTCAGCGGGGCGATCGCCTTGCGCGGGCGCGCGGGCAGGAGTTCGGCGCCGGCCCCGGCGAAGGAGTCGAGCCCGGCGGCGTGGATCCGGCTGACGGCCTCCTCGACGGAGACGCCGGAGATCCGGGCCATGTGCTCCACCTCGGACGCGCCGAGGGAGTGGATCACCAGCTGGGGGAACTCCTTCTTGATCGCGGAGAAGTGCTCCTCGTAGTACTCGACGCCGAAGTCGGGGTGGTGGCCGCCCTGGAACATGATCTGGGTGCCGCCCAGCTCGACGGTCTCCGCGCAGCGGCGCAGGATGTCGTCGAGGTCGCGGGTCCAGCCCTTGGCGGTGTCCTTCGGCGCGGCGTAGAAGGCGCAGAACCGGCAGGCCGTGACGCACACGTTGGTGTAGTTGATGTTGCGCTCGATGATGTACGTGGCGATGTGCCCGGTGCCCGCGTAGCGGCGGCGGCGCACGGCGTCGGCGGCCGCGCCCAGGGCGTGCAGGGGCGCGGAGCGGTACAGGTCGAGGGCTTCCCCGGGGGTGATCCGGCCGCCGCCCGCGGCGCGGTCCAGGACGGACTGGAGGTCGGCCTTCTCGGTCACCGGGCGTCACCCTTCGGCGGTCTTCTGCGGTGGAACGGACCGGTCCAGGCTACGCCACGGCACCGCGCCCCCCGCGGGCGGCCGGGCCGCCCCGGGGGCCGGGCGGCGGGGCGGGCGGCCCTCAGGGAGCGAGCAGTTCGACCCGGACGTCGGCGGGGAAGCCGGTGGTCGGCCCGGTGCGCCGGGCGAACTCCCGCACCCCGGCGAGCTGGTCGGGGCCGAAGCGGAAGTCCAGGGTGGTGAAGTACCGCTCCAGCAGCGCCGCGTCGAAGCTCTCCCAGCGGGCGGCCTGCTCGGCGACCTTGGCGACCTCCTCCAGCGACAGGTCCCGCGAGGCGAGGAACGCCTCGTGCACCTTGCGCACCACGACGGGCTCGCGGGCGAGGTAGTCGCGCCGCGCGGCCCACACGGCGAAGACGAACGGGAGCCCGGTCCACTGCTTCCACATCGCACCGAGGTCGTGCACCTGGAGGCCGAGGCGGGGGGCGTCGTGCAGGGAGGCGCGCAGGGCGGCGTCCCCGATCAGGACGGCGGCCTCGGCCTCCTGCATCATCACCCCGAGGTCGGGCGGGCAGCTGAAGTAGTCGGGGGCCACGCCGTACCGCTCGGCCAGCAGCAGCTGCGCGAGCCGCACCGAGGTGCGGGAGGTGGAGCCGAGCGCGACGCGCCGCCCGTCCAGCTGCTCCAGCGGGGCCTGCGAGACGATCACGCAGGACATCACCGGGCCGTCGCAGCCGACCGCAAGATCGGGAAATGCGACGAGGTCGTCGGCATTGCGGAGGAATTCGACGAGGGTGACCGGAGCGATGTCGAGTTCGCCGCGGACCAGGCGCTCGCTGAGCTTCTCCGGGGTGTCCTTCGTCAGCTCCAGGTCGAGAAGAGTTCCCGTTCTGGCCAGCCCCCAGTAAAGCGGGAGACAGTTCAGGAACTGGATGTGACCGACCCGCGGCCGACTGCGCGGGATGCCGTCCGCTGTGCTTTCACCAAGACTGTCCACAGCGTGAGGCTAGCCCCGCGGAGCGGCTGCTTCCGCAGCGGGGGCGGGCCCCGCATGTCGGCCCTCCTCCCAGCAGGTGCACGTCAGCCGGGGGGCCGCCGCATCAGACGTACGGGTGACGTGATCTTTCCCTCTACCGCTTCGCGCACGCTGCGTGCTAGGCTCGACGCAAGTTGCAGTTTGGTTTCCCTTGCAGTACAGAGCCTGCGGAGCATGTAACCCGCAGGCTTTTGTCGTTTTCAGACTTCTTGCAGGTTCTGGAGCAGGGCAACCCTTTGGCCCAAGGAGGGCTTATGGCTACCGGAACCGTCAAGTGGTTCAACGCTGAAAAGGGCTTCGGCTTCATCGCCCAGGACGGCGGCGGCCCGGATGTCTTCGTCCACTACTCCGCGATCAACGCGTCTGGCTTCCGCTCCCTCGAGGAGAACCAGGTCGTGAACTTCGACGTCACCCAGGGCCCCAAGGGCCCGCAGGCGGAGAACGTCACCCCGGCCTAAGGGCCAACGGTCGGCGATCGCGCACGACGTAGCAGTACCCAAGGAGCCCTGCCCCGTACGCCGTACGGGGCAGGGCTCCTGCCTGTCCGGCGGCGGGCGGGCCGGAGCGGGCGGGGGGACGCGCACGGAGGGGGGTCCGGCGCCCGTCCGGTGGTGCGGACCCGGACGGGCGCCGGACCGGTGGTGCGGACCCGGTCAGCGGTACAGGGACTCGATCTCCGCCGCGTAGTCCCGGGCGATCTCGGTGCGGCGCAGCTTGAGCGACGGGGTGAGGTGGCCGCTCCCCTCCGTGAAGTCGCCGGTCAGCACCCGGAAGCGGCGGATGGACTCGGCGCGCGAGACGAGGCGGTTCGCCTCGTCCACGGCCCGCTGGAGCACCTCCAGCAGTTCCCCGTCCTCCACCAGCGCGGCCATCGGCAGCCCGGTCTTCCTCCTCATCCGCAGCCAGTGGTCCAGCCCGTCCTGCTCCAGGGTGATCAGGGCGGTGACGTAGGGGCGGCCGTCGCCGACCACCATGCACTGCCCCACCAGCGGATGCGCGCGCAGCCGGTCCTCCAGCGGCGCCGGGGCGATGTTCTTGCCGCCCGAGGTGATGAGGATGTCCTTCTTGCGCCCGGTGATGGTCAGATAGCCGTCGGCGTCGAGGCTGCCCAGGTCACCGGTGGCCAGCCAGCCGTCCTCCGCCACCGGGACCGGCTCCCCGCGCTCCGGGTCCCAGTAGCCGGCGAAGACGTGCCCGCCGCGCAGCAGCACCTCGCCGTCGTCCGCGATCCGCACGGCGGTGCCGGGCAGCGGCCAGCCGACCGTGCCGAGCCGGGGCCGCAGCGGGGGCGTGAGGGTGGCGGCCGCGGTGGTCTCGGTGAGGCCGTACCCCTCGAAGACCTGGACGCCGGCACCCTCGTAGAACGAGGCGAGCCGCCGTCCCAGGGGGGAGCCCCCGCAGACGGCGTACCGCACCCGGCCGCCGAGTGCGGCGCGGATCCGCCGGTAGACGAGCGGGTCGTAGAGCGCGCGGGCGGCGCGCAGACGCAGCGAGGGGCCGGGTCCGGTGCCGTGCTCGGCGGCCTCGCGGGCCTGCCCGTAGCGCCGGGCGACCCCGGCGGCGCGGTCGAAGGAGGCCGCACGGCCCATCTTCTCCGCGGTGGCCCGGCCGGTGTTGAACACCTTCTCCAGTACATAGGGGATCGCGAGCAGGAAGGTCGGCCGGAAGCCCGCCAGATCGGCGAGCAGGTCCTCCGTCGCGAGGGACGGGGCGTGGCCGAGCCGCACCCGGGCGCGCAGGCAGCCGACGGCGACCATCCGGCCGAAGACATGGGAGAGCGGCAGGAACAGCAGGGTGGAGGCGGGGTCGCTGCTGACCGCCTTGAAAACGGGGTGGAGCAGTTCGACGGCGTTGTCGACCTCGGCGAAGAAGTTGCCGTGGGTGAGGACGCAGCCCTTGGGGCGGCCGGTGGTGCCCGAGGTGTAGATCAGCGTGGCCGCGGACTGCGGGCCGAGGCCCTCCCGACGGCCGGTGACCAGCGCGTCGGGGATGCGGGCCTTGGCGCCGGCCGTGCGGAGCTGGTCGACACCGCCGGTGTCGACCACCCACAGGTGCTCCAGCCCGGGAAGCCCGCGGCGCTCCTGGCTGACGGTCCGGGCCTGGTCGACGGTCTCGACGACACAGGCGGCCGCGCCGGAGTCCTGGAGGATCCAGCGGGTCTGGAAGGCGGAGGAGGTCGGGTAGATCGGGACGGTGACGAGCCCGGCGGCCCAGCCGGCGAAGTCGAGCAGGGTCCACTCGTAGGTGGTGCGGGCCATGATCGCGAGGCGGTCGCCGGGCTTGAGGCCCATGGCGATCAGGCCCTTGGCGACGGCGCGGACCTCGGCGGCGAACGCGGCGGCGCTCACGTCCTGCCAGGTGCCGTGCGCGTCCTTGCGGGCGAGCACGGCCTCCCGGGGGGCCTCGCGCTCGTTGTCGAAGGGGATGTCGGCGAGCGAGCCGCGGGCGGGGGGCGGCACCAGCGGGGGGACGCTCACCTCCCGGACGACTCCGTTCACCAGCGTCCTTCGCGGCTCGACGGGGGCGGGTGCACCGGCGGGGCGGACCGTTTCGACGGACACGTGCGGCTCCTCGGTAGAAGGCGGGTGCGTGCGACGGGTGGTGCCGGGTCGATCGATCGGGGCGGGGCTGCGGGGGGACGGAACGGAGGCCGGTCGCCGGGGCCGAAGCGGCCCGCGGACCGGCGGGAGAGGGGGCACGAGCGCCCGCGACCGCCGAGGCGCCCGCGGGGAGGCGCCGGGACCCCCTCGACCAGTTGCTGACTCCTGAGTAAACTTACTGCCCAGTAAATCTACGGCCGGGCAGGGAGCAGGACAATGGCCGACCGCCGTCCCCCGTCCACCGGCAGGGCCCCCGGCCGCCTCCCGGCCCCCGGCCGGAGCGGGCCGGGGGCATGACCGCGACCCGGACGATCACCCCGGCCGCCTCCCCGGCCGCGGACGGCACGGCCTTCCGGCTCCGCGGCGACGGCCGGACCCGTGTCGAGGGCAGCACCCGCCGCGCCGCGGCCGGGAGGCCCGGGGGCGTCTGAGGGCGCCGTGCTCCCGGGGGCGGGTGAAGACGCCGCACCGCGGCCGGGGAGCCGGGGCGCGTGAGGGTGTCGTGCGCCCCGGGGTGCGTGAAAGTGCCGGGGTGCGTGAAAGTGCCGGGCCGCCGTCCTGGCGAGGCGGCCCGGCCGTGATTCGCCGGACGGCCTGCCAGGAGGGCCGGCCCCGGCCGTGATCCGCCGGACGCGCCCTACCGGGGGTCCCGCCCCGGCCGTGATCCGCCGGACGCGCCCTACCGGGGGGTCCAGCGCTCCCCGCGCATCAGGCCGCCCAGGCCCGTCCAGGCGAAGTTCATCAGCGTCGCGGCCGCCTCCTTGGCGGTGAGGCCGCCGGAGTCGTTGGCCCAGCCCGCGAGCGACTCGGCCGCCCCCACCAGCGACTGGGCCAGGCCCTCGACGTCCCGCCCGGCGAGTTCCCCGCCGCGCCCGGCGGCGGCCGGGGTGCCCTCGCGGGCCGCGGCGATCAGCGCGGTCACGAAGGCGACGATCTCCTCACGCATGGCGGCCACCTCGGCGGCGAAGGGCTCGCCGTGCGTCCGCGCCTGGCGGTGCAGGACCGACCAGCCGTCCGGGTTCTCCGCGGTGTGCCGGAAGAACGCCTCAAGCCCCGCCCACAGCTGGCGGTCGGGGGCCAGTCCCGGCTCGGCGGCCGCCTGCACCGCCTCGGTCAGCCGGGCCGCCTCGCGCCGGATGCAGGCGACGAACAGCTCCTCCTTGGAGTTCAGATAGAGGTAGACCAGCGGCTTGGACACCCCGGCCAGCTCGGCGATCTCGTCCATCGAGGCGGCCCGGTAACCCCGTCGGCCGAAGGTCTGCACGGCGGCGTCCATCATCTGCTGCTCGCGCACTTCCCGCGGCATACGCTTGGCCCGCACGCCCTTCACAGCACCCATCGTCGACCAATCCTCCCGCCCCGGCGCTTACTCCGCGGTAAGACTACGGCGCGGCGGGACCTCCACGGGAACGGCGGAGTCCGCATGGGAAAGATCGTCCTGATGATGTCCGTCTCCCTCGACGGGTTCATGGAGACCGAGGACCGCGACATCGGCTGGGGCCGGGTCGACGAGGAGCTGCACTCCGACCTGAACGAGGTGGTGCGGGGCATGCGCGGCCTCCTCAGCGGGCGCGTCACCCATGAGCTGATGGCCCGGTACTGGCCGACCGCGGACGCCGATCCCGGCGCCTCCCCGGCGGTCGCCGAGTTCGCGGGCATCTGGCGGTCGCTGCCCAAGACGGTCTACTCGCGGACCCTGCGCTCGGCGGAGTGGAACACCACCGTGGTGCACGAGGTGGTGCCCGAGGAGGTGGCGGCGCTGCGGGACGCCGCGCCGGGCGACCTCGCCCTCGGCGGGGCGGACCTCGCGGACACCTTCCTCCGCCACGACCTGGTCGACGAGTTCCGCATCCTGGTCCACCCCGTACTGCTCGGGCGGGGGCGGCCGCTGTTCCGGTCGCCGCGCGAGGAGCGGCGGGACCTCGAGCTGGTCGCCACCCGCACCTACGGCGGCGGAGTGGTCCTGCTGCACCACGCCCGCCGCCGCTGACGGTCCGGGACGCGCCGGCGCCCCGGACCGGGGGCGGTCCGGGGCGCCGGCGCGGTGCCGGGGTGCGGTGCTACACGGCGGCGGCGGGGACGGGTGCCGTCTGCCCGGCGTCCTCGCGGCCGGAGGCGATCTCGTCGAGCGGCGAGGAGGTCGCGCTGTCGTAGGCGTCCCGGTCGAGGATGCCCTCCCGGGCGGCGACGACCACCGGGACCAGCGCCTGGCCGGCCACGTTGGTGGCGGTGCGGATCATGTCGAGGACGGGGTCGATGGCCAGGAGCAGGCCCACGCCCTCCAGCGGGAGGCCGAGCGTCGACAGGGTGAGGGTCAGCATCACGGTGGCGCCGGTCAGACCGGCGGTGGCGGCCGAGCCCACGACGGAGACGAAGGCGATCAGCACATAGTCCTGGATGCCGAGCTGCACGTCGAAGATCTGCGCGATGAAGATCGCGGCGAGCGCCGGGTAGATGGCGGCGCAGCCGTCCATCTTGGTGGTGGCGCCGAAGGGGACCGCGAAGCTGGTGTAGTTCCGCGGGACGCCGAGGCGCTCGGTGACCTTCTGGGTGACGGGCATGGTCCCGACGGAGGAGCGGGAGACGAAGGCGAGCTGGATCGCGGGCCAGGCGCCCCGGAAGAACTGGACCGGGTTCAGCTTGGCGGCGAAGGCCAGCAGCAGCGGGTAGACGCCGAAGAGCACCAGGGCGCAGCCGATGTAGACGTCGGCGGTGAAGGTGGCGTACTTGCCGATCAGGTCCCAGCCGTAGTCGGCGATGGCGTAGCCGATCAGTCCGACGGTGCCGATCGGGGCGAGGCGGATGACCCACCACAGGGCCTTCTGGAGCAGTTCCAGCACGGACTCGCTGAGGTCCAGCACGGGCTTGGCGCGCTCGCCGAGCTTCAGCGCCGCGACACCGGCGACGGCGGCCATGAAGACGATCTGGAGCACGTTCAGCTCGGTGAACGGCGTGATCACGTCGGTGGGGATGACGCCGGTGAGGAAGTCGATCCAGGAGCCGGAGTTCTTGGGCTCCTGGCCGTCGGCGGGGGTCAGGCCGGTGCCCGCGCCGGGGTCGGTGAGCAGGCCGATGGTGAGGCCGATGGCCACCGCGATCAGCGAGGTGATCATGAACCACAGCAGTGTGCGGGTGGCCAGCCGCGCGGCGTTGTTCACCTTCCGCAGGTTGGTGATCGACACCACGATGGCGAAGAAGACGAGCGGGGCGACGGCCAGCTTCAGCAGCTGGACGAAGATCGAGCCGATCTGGTCGAGGGTGTCCTTGAGCCAGGACACGTCCTGGCTGCGGGCGAGCCAGCCGAGGAGGACGCCGAGCACGAGGCCGGCGGCGATCTGGGCCCAGAAGGGGATCTTCGGGAGGGGTATGCGGGGACCCGTGCCGGACTGCTCGCCGGCAGGGGTGGACGCGGTGTTCGCGGACACGGACGCACTCCAGGGAGGGGCGTTGGGGGACTTCGGGGAACGGGGTGCGGCGCGTGGGAGCGCGGCGCCGCCGCAAGGCGTGGTGCCGGGTCGAACCTGGGAGGCCGGGCCTCTCGAAGGCGGCCTCTCAGCAACAACAGACCGCGGACGTACAGCGGCAGAGGTCGACATGCAGGCGCGCCACGAGCGGGGTGCTCGCGGGGTCACGGGGGCGCACTGATGTCTTCACGCCGATACATTAACACTTGAACTTTGAGAACCTCAAAGCTCCCCTTGGAGTCAAGGCCGTCGTTCCGGCCATGCGCGACTCCCGGTGGTCCCCTCCGCCGGGGCTGCCCCGGCGGGGCCGCTACGCGGCGCCGTCCTCCTGCGAACGGTTCGCCTCCAGGCGGGACTTGGCCTTGTCGACCTTGGTGGAGATCTGCTGCGACATCGCCTCGCGCTGCTTGCGCAGCAGGACGAAGCTGAGCGGCGCGGAGATGACCAGTGCGAGCAGGATCACCCAGGCGAAGTTGGCGTCCCCGAGCCCCTTGGGCACGGCGCCGACCTGCACGAGGCCGGCGACGGCGACGAGGCAGCCGACGAAGATCGCCAGCCGCAGCGCGGTGTACCGGATGGCGGCGCTCGACTTCCCTGCGGACACTGCGGGCCTTCTTCCTCTGTACGACGGGGGCCCGTCTGCGCGACGGGCGGTGCCCGTCCAGTGAAGCACGGGCCGCGACGGCGGCGGGCCCGGGGCCGCGGGCGGAGCCGCCGGCGGGACACCGCGGACGGCGGGAGAGCGGCCCCGGGGCGCGCAGGAAGGGCCCGGAGCAGCGGGCCCCGGCATGTGGCGACTTCGCGGGCGCCGTCCAGGAGAAAGGCGCCCGGAGCAGCGGCCCCGGCATGCGGAGGAAGGCGCTCAGAGCAGCGGCAGCAGCATGATCACGTCGTCGCGGTCGTCGCCCTCGGCGACGCGGATGGCGCCCGGCACCCGGCCGACCTCCTTGTAGCCGCAGGCGGCGTAGAAGCGGTCCGCGCCCGTGCCGCCCCGGCAGGTGAGGCGCACCGCCTCGACGCCGTCCATCCCGCGGGCGGCCTCCTCGACGCGGGCCATCAGCTCCCGCCCGTGGCCCCGGCCCTGGTGGCGGGGGTGGACCATGACCGTGTACGCCCAGATCCAGTGGGTCATCAGCGGATGGGTGTTGCGGGCGAGGAAGGCGGTGGCCGCGACGGCTCCCTCCTCGTCCCGGCCCACCAGCAGCCGCATCCCGCCGTCCGCCATGGCGGCCAGGTGGCCGATCCAGCGCGGGCGCACGTCCTCCGCGGTCACGGGCGGGACGAAGCCCACCGCGCCTCCGGCGTTGGTGACGTCGGCCCACAGGGAGACCACACCGGCGGCCAGGTCGGGGCCGGTGGACGGGTCGAGTTCGTAGGTCAGCGCCATGCGGGCAGCGTACGGGTGCGCCCGGGGCGGCTGCCTCCGGGTCCGGCGGGAGGGGTCAGAGGCGCATCGGCTGCGGCGTCTCGCGGCGGTCCGGGTCCGGGCCCGGGTACTCGCGGATGACCTCGTAGCGGGTGTTGCGCTCCACGGGCCGGAAGCCGGCGTCGCGGATGAGCTCCAGCAGGTCGTCGCGGGTGAGCTTGCTGGGGGTGCCGTAGTTGTCGGCATCGTGGGTGATCTTGTACTCGACGACCGAGCCGTCCATGTCGTCCGCCCCGTGCTGGAGGGCGAGCTGGGCGGTCTGCACGCCGTGCATGACCCAGAAGACCTTGACGTGGGGGACGTTGTCGAAGAGCAGCCGGGAGACGGCGAAGGTCTTCAGCGCCTCGGCTCCGGTGGCCATGGTGGTGCGGGCCTGGAGCCTGTTGCGGACCTTGCCGTCCTGCATGTCCACGAAGTCGTGCTGGTAGCGCAGCGGGATGAAGACCTGGAAGCCGCCGGTCTCGTCCTGGAGCTCACGCAGGCGCAGCACGTGGTCGACGCGGTGGCGGGGCTCCTCGATGTGCCCGTACAGCATCGTGCTGGGGGTCTTGAGGCCCTTCTCGTGCGCCAGGCGGTGGATGCGCGACCAGTCCTCCCAGTGGGTGCGGTGGTCGACGATGTGCTGCCGGACCTCCCAGTCGAAGATCTCCGCGCCGCCGCCGGTCAGGGATTCGAGACCGGCCTCGATCAGCTCGTCGAGGATGTCGGAGGCCGACATGCCGGAGATGGTCTCGAAGTGGTGGATCTCGGTGGCCGTGAACGCCTTGAGGGAGACGTCCGGCAGGGCCTTCTTCAGCTCGGAGAGCGAGCGCGGGTAGTAGCGCCAGGGCAGGTTGGGGTGGAGCCCGTTGACGATGTGCAGCTCGGTGAGGTTCTCGTTCTCCATCGCCTTGGCGAGGCGGACGGCCTCCTCGATGCGCATGGTGTACGCGTCCTTCTCGCCCGGCTTGCGCTGGAACGAGCAGTAGGCGCACGAGGCGGTGCACACGTTCGTCATGTTCAGGTGGCGGTTGACGTTGAAGTGGACGACGTCGCCGTTCTTGCGGGTGCGGACCTCGTGGGCGAGCCCGCCGAGCCACGCCAAATCGTCCGACGCGTAGAGCGCGATGCCGTCCTCGCGGGTCAGCCGCTCACCGGCCCGGACCTTCTCCTCCAGCTCGCGCTTGAGCCCCGCGTCCATGCGGCCGCCTCCCAGATCTCCACGTAAACAGGCTCCGACCACCGTACTCCCCCGCCCGGCGGGCGCTTCACGGGCGGGGCGGTACGGCGGCCGCGGCGGTGCGGGACCGGACGGCCGGGCGGCGGGCGGTACGGGGAGCGCGGCGCGGGGGCGTGCACGCCGGTGCGCCCGGGGTGCACCGGGTGCGCCCGGGGCGGCGGGCGCCTCAGTCCTCCTCGGGAAGCTCCCCGACGCGGTTCTCCCACTTGGTGGAGAGCACGATCGTGGTCCGGGTCCGCGAGACGCCCCGGGTGCCGGAGAGCCGCCGGATGGTCTTCTCCAGTCCGTCCACGTCGCTGGCCCGCACCTTGAGCATGTAGGAGTCGTCGCCCGCGATGAACCAGCAGTCCTCGATCTCCGCCAGGTCCCGCAGCCGGCGGGCCACGTCCTCGTGGTCGGTGGCGTCGGTGAGGGAGATGCCGATCAGGGCCGTGACCCCGAGCCCGAGCGAGGCGGCGTCGACGGTGGCGCGGTAGCCGGTGATGACCCCGGCGGCCTCCAGCCGGTTGATGCGGTCGGTCACGGAGGGGCCGGAGAGCCCCACCAGGCGCCCGAGCTCGGCATACGACGCTCTGCCGTTCTCACGCAGAGCCTGGATGAGCTGCCTATCCACGGCATCCATAAGCCTGAGCCTTCCATTGTTCAGTGATTCCGCGAGTTTACGTGTAGAATCTAAGGCATGCAGGGCCGACACCCTGCGATTAACTCAAACGATCACAGTTGATCCCACAGGATCACGATCCATACAGGAGATGACACTCACCGTGTACACGATCGAGATGGCCCACGCCCGCATGCGAGAGCTCCAGGAGCTGGCCGACCGCTCGCGTGCCCACCGGCCCACCGGCGCGCGCCGGGGAGGCAGGCTCCGCACCCCGCGCACCGGCGGGAAGCGCTAACCCCGGGCGGAGCCGCCACCGAGCTCCCCCTCCCAGCGGCGGTACAGCCGATGCGGCACCCCTGCCGCGTCGAGCACCCGCCCCGCGACGAAGTCCACCAGATCCTGGATGTGCGTCGCCCCCGCGTAGAACGCCGGAGAGGCGGGCAGCACCACGGCGCCCGCCTCGTCCAGTGCCACCAGGTGCCTGAGCGTCTGCCCGTTCAGCGGGGTCTCCCGCACCGCCACCACCAGCGGACGGCGCTCCTTGAGCGTCACGCTGGCCGCGCGCTGGAGCAGGTCCTTCGACAGGCCGAGCGCCACACCCGCCACACAGGCCGTGGACGCCGGCACGATCAGCATCCCCTTCACGGCGTACGAGCCGGACGACGGCCCGGCCGCCAGGTCCCCGGCCGCCCAGTGGCGGACGTCCGCCGCCCCGGTGTCCACCTCGAAGGCGCCCGGCTTGCCGTCCGCCCCCCGGGCCAGCCAGCGGCCCAGGTCCTCGCGCCAGTGCGCGTCCCGGTAGGCGATGCCCGTCTCGTCCAGCAGCGTCAGCCGGGAGGCCCGGCTGACGACGAGGTCCACGCTCTCGCCCGCGGCGAGGAGCGCCCTCAGCACGGCGGCGGCATACGGGGTTCCGGAGGCGCCCGACACCCCCACGATCCACGGGCGGCGACTGTTCACTTCCTGCGGCTCCACAGCGACGAGCCTATCCGGCGCGCCGAACGCGCCCGGGAGCACGCCCCCGGGGCACGGCCCCCGCCGGGCGCCGTGCGGGGCGGGGACGCACCCTCGGTGCGCCGACGCGCCCCGGCGCATCCCCGCACCCCCCGGGGCGGGCCCGGGCGGGCACCCTCAGGCGTCATGGAAGCGGAGGAGTCGCTTCGCCGCGCCCCGCAGCGCGCGGTCGGCCGCGGACACCGGCAGCCGCTCCCGGGTGTACCGCATCGACTGCCGCCCCCGCGCCCCGAAGGACGCCTTGAACGCGGCGAGCGAGGACCCCGGGCGGGAGTCCCCCATGTGGTAGTAGCGGCAGCCCGCCGCACAGGCGTCCTCGATCGCCAGCCGCTGGAGCAGGTGGTTGGCCCGGACCGGATTGGCCAGCTCCCGGTCCATGGCCCCCCGCCAGTACTTGGCGTGCGGCCCGTGGCGCAGCACCACCGCCCCCGCCGCCGGTTCGCCGCCGCAGGTGGCCAGGTAGACGGTGCACGCCTCACCGAGCCGCTCCGCGACCGCCTCCAGCCGCCGCAGCGGGAAGGCCCGGCCCTGGCGGAAGCGGGCCAGCGCCTCCGGCTCGTGCTGCTGCTCCGCCCAGCGCAGCACCGACTTCTCCCAGAGCGCGTAGAAGGCGGGCACCAGCCGCCCGGTGCGGTCGGCCACCACCTCCACCGGCGAGCGCTCCGCGCGGTGGACGTCCCGCTTCACCCGCGGCCGGAAGTGCTCCCAGGCCGCCGCGAAGCCGCCCCGGAGGTCGACGACCTGCATGTAGTGGGCCTCGGCCCGGAAGGCGGCCGGCAGCGCCTGCCCCCACACCGGGGCCTCGTCGGGCCCGAAGCGCACCCCCACCCGCAGCGCGGGGCGCGTCACCAGGTCCCCGAGCACCGCGGCGGCCTGGGCCGGGCGGAGGTCGCCGTCCGGGAGCAGCGGGCCGCCGATGCCCCAGCCGGACGGCCAGGAGTCCTCGACGGTCAGCGGGCCCGGCAGACCGCGGCGGCGCACCAGGGGCAGCACCGCGCAGGCCCCGTCGGGGAACTCGTACAGCCGCCCGGCGTCCGTCCAGGGGCCGGTCGCGCAGATGGCGTCGAGCCAGGCGGGGGTCTGGGTCACCAGGGCGCAGCCGTCCGCGCGGGCGGCCCGCCACCACACGTCCCGCGGCACCGGGCTCGTCACGCTGACGGGGCCCGCGCCCGCGGCCGCCGGGAGTTCCACGACGTCCATGCCGCCTCCTCGGCACGGTCACCGGCCCCGTGCGCCGCCCGCCGGAGCGGCAGGCGCCCTGCGGGAGGCCGGCGTCCTCCTCCCAGTATGGGCGCGGCCCCCCGGGCGCGCGTGCTCCGGGGCCGGGGGGGCGGGCGCCCGTCCACAACAGGCCCGATCCGGTGAGCAGTTCTAGAATTGCCAGCAAATGTCCTCCGCACGGATCGGCCACGGGCGCACGCTCGCCACCGAGGTCGTGGGCCCCGTGGACCCGACGGGCCACCGCTTCGCCCACGCGCCGTGGGACCCCCTGCTCGGCCTCCTGCCGCTGCGCTCGCCGCGGCTGCTCGGCGGACCGACCGACCGCCTCGCCGCCCGGCGGCTGACCCGCGGGCTGGGGCCGTGCAGGGTCGGCGTCGTACCGCGGCGGCGCTTCGAGTCCGGCCTGCTGGTCTTCACCCTCCGCACACCGGGGGCCTCCGCCGTGGTCAAGCGCGCCCGCGACGCCCGCGCCGCCGCGGTCCTGGTCCGCGAGTGGGAGGTCCTCGGGGCGCTGCTGGCCGATCCGCGGCTCGCCCCGTGGCGGGCCCTGCTGCCGCGGGCCCTCGGCCCGCGGCCCCGGGCCCCCGTGCCCGTGCTCGCCCAGGAACGGCTGCCCGGCTCGCCCTGGGCGGGGCCGGGCCGGGGCGGTCCCCCGCCGGGTGCCGACCCGGTGCTCGACGCCGTGCTCGACCTGCTGGCGGCGGTGCGGCGGGCGACCGGGCGGCCCGTCCCGGCCGCCGACCGGGGTGCCTCGTGGACCGCCGAACCGCTGGGCCTGCTCGCCTCGGAGGTCCGCTGGTGCCGGTCCGGAGCGGGGGCCGAAGGGCTCGCCGCGCTGCGGCTGCGGCTGCACCGCGCCCTGCGCGGCGCCGTGCTCACCGAGGGCTGGACGCACACCGACCTCCACCCGGGCAACGTGCTGCTCGACGGGCGCCGCGCGGTGACCGGCCTCGTCGACTGGGGCGGCGCGCTGCCCGCCGGCCCGGCCGAACTCGACGCCTGCACGGCCGTGCTCACCGTGCGCAGCGCCCGGGACGGGCGGCCGCTGGGGCGGCTGGTCGCGGACGCGCTGCGGCCGCCGGGGCTGCCCGCCGCGGACCGGGCGCTGCTGGTCCGCAAGGGCGCAGCGCCCGACGGCGGCGGCGGCGACCCGGCCCTGCTGCCGTTGCTCGCCTGGCTGTGGCATGTCGCCGGCAACGTCCGCAAGGCCCCCGGCTACGGACGCAGCACCTGGTGGACGGCCGGGACGGTGGCCCCCGTGCTGCGGGAGGCGGCACGATGGGCGAGGGGCTCCTGACGCCCGGCGACGGACCGGCCCCGGGACACGCGTCGGCGCACCCCGGGCCGGGGCCCCCGCGCCCCGGCGGGGGCCGGGCGCCCCGCCCCCGTTCGGCCCGCGGCACGGCCTCCGCGGTGCTGCTGCCCGTCTCCCTGGCCTTCTGGCTGGCGGCGCTGCGCGACGTCGACCTGGACGCCATGCGCGACCTGGGCCTGCTCCAGGTGCTGCCGGGGATCTTCTGGGCCGCGCTGGGGCTGCTCACCCTCGGCTTCTGCCTGGCGCTCAGCGACCGGCGGACGCACCGCGGCCTGCTCGCCGCCCACACCCTCGGCCTGATCGCGGTCCTGCACGCCACCCCGACCCTCCTCTACCCCACGCTGCGCTACTCCTGGGCGTGGAAGCACCTGTCGGTGACCGACGCCCGGCTGCGCAACGGCGGCGAGGTGCCGGACGCGGGGAAGCTGTCGGTCTACGACGAGTGGCCCGGGTTCTTCGACCTGAACGGGCTGTTCCTGAGGGCCACCGGACTCGACTCGGGCGTCGGCTACGCGGCCTGGTTCCCCGCCTTCACCAACGCGCTGCTGCTCGGCCCGCTGCTGCTGCTCTACCGCTCCGTCACCCGCGACCCGCGGCTGGTCTGGGGGGCGGTGTGGATCTTCTACTCCTGCTCCTGGGTGGGCCAGGACTACTTCGCCCCGCAGGCCTTCGCCTTCCTGATGTTCGTGACCGTGATCGCCCTGGTGGTGCGCCGCCTGCCCACCTCCGCGGCACCGGCACCGGGAGCGGCACCGGCACCGGGAGCGGCACCGGGACCGGGAGCGGCACCGGGACCGGGGCCCGGGCCGCCGGAGGGCGGCCTGGCGCCGCCCGGCTCGGCGCCGAAGCGGTCCCCGGCCTGGCCTCCGGGGCTGCTGGCCGCGGTGCTGGTCGTGGTGGCCGCCATCGCCGCCTCGCATCCGCTGACGCCGCTGATGCTGGTGAGTGCCCTCGCCCTGCTGGCGCTGCCGCGGCGCAACCGCCGGGTGGTGCTGCCGGTGCTGGCCGGCGCCGTGGTGGCGACCGTCGCCTGGGACACCACCGTGGCCTGGTCGTACATCTCCACCCAACTCGGCGACCTCGTCGGCGCGGTGCTCGAACCGGACGCGAACATCGCCTCCGGCCTGGCGACCCTGGGCACCGCGGCCCCCGGGCAGACCCTGCTGTCCTGGGTCGACCGGATCCTGTCGGCGGCCGTCTTCGTGCTCGCCGCGGTGGGCTTCCTGACCCGGCCCTGGACCCGCCGCACCGGCCTGCCGCTGCTGGTGCTCGCTCCCCTGCTGCTGCTGGCCGTCAACGCCTACGGCGGGGAGATGATCTTCCGGGCGTACCTCTTCGCCCTGCCCGCCGCCGCCCTCCTGGTCTCCGCCGCGCTGCTGCCCCCCACCCCGGGCACCGGGGCGGGGCCGTCGGCCGCGGCCGACGGCGGCCCCCGGGCCCCCGACGCCCCGGCGCTGCGCACCCTCGCCGTCCTGCCGGTGCTCCTCGCCATGCTCGGCGGACTGGTCTTCGGCTACTACGGCAAGGAGGCGGTCAACCGCTTCACCCCGGACGAGGTCGCCGCGGCCCGCTTCGTCACCGACAACGCGCCCCCCGGCTCCAGGATCGTCTCCCTCACCTCCGACGTCCCCGGGCTGGACCGCCTCTACGACCGGCACGAGCGCGTCCAGCTGGCCGCCCAGGACCCGGAGGACAAGCAGCGCCTGGTGCGCGACCCGCTCGACGGCGTCGAGGGGTACGTCTACGGGGCGACCCCGACACGTCCCGCCTATATCGTCCTCAGCCGCGCGCAGACCATGAACTGCTATCTGACCGGGACACTGCCCGCCTCCCTCACCCCGCGGCTGGAGGCGGCGATGGCGGGGGCGGAGGGGTTCACCCGGGTGTGGGACACCGCCGACGCCACGGTCTTCCGCTATGTGACGCCGCCGCCGGACTCCCCGGGAGGAGATGGGAGGTGAACCCCGTGCGCCTGCTCCTCGCCCTGTCCGGCTGGGCCGCCCTCGCCGCGACCGCGCTGCCGCCCGCCTCGGTGCCCCGTACCGCCCTGGTCGCCGCGTTCCTGCTGGTGTGCCCCGGGCTCGCCGCGGTGCGCCCGGGCAGGGCCGCGGCCCTGCGTCACGGCTCGGACCGCACGGCCCTGCTGGAGCAGGCCGTGCTGGCCGTGGTGCTCAGTCTGGCGCTGTCGGCGCTGGTGGCCCTCGGGCTGTTCCTCGCCGGGGTGTTCACCGCCGTGCGGGCGCTGGTGGTGCTGGCCTGTCTGACCTCCGCCCTCGCGCTGCTGCCCCGCCCGCCGCTGCCCCGGCGCACCGGGGGGCGGCCGTGACCGGGGGCGGCCCGCTGCGCCGGGCCGCGCTCGCGCTGCTGCTGGTGCTGCTCGCCGCCTGCGCCGGCGACCGGTCGGCTCCGGCGCCCCGGGGCGGCCCGCCCGCCGGGGACGACTGGCGCACGGTGCTGGCCGAGGACTTCGAGGGCGACCGGCTGGACACCGGCCGGTGGGCGACCTGCTACGACTGGAACGTCGACGGCTGCACCAACGAGGGCAACGACGAGCTCCAGTGGTACCTCCCCGGGCAGGTGTCCGTCTCGGACGGGCGGCTGACGCTGACCGCCGAGCGCCGCGACACCCGGGGCAGCGACGGCGAGGTCTACCCCTGGCGGTCCGGCATGATCTCCACCGGCCGGGACGACTGGTACTCCCGGCCCCGGCAGACCTTCACCTACGGCTACTTCGAGGCGGCCGTCCGCATCCCGGCCGAGCCCGGCATGTTCCCCGCCTTCTGGCTGATGCCCGCGTCGAGGTTCACACCGCCGGAGGTCGACATCATGGAGTTCCTGGGCACCAGCCGGCAGCTGGACATGTACGTGCACTGGCGGGACGCGCAGGGCGCCGAGCAGCGGGCGAACGGCAGTCACGGCCCCGTCGACTTCGCCGCGCGCTCCCATGTGTTCGGCCTGCTGTGGGAGCCGGACCGGCTGGTCTGGTACGTGGACGGCGTGGAGCGCTTCCGTGCCACGGAACCGGAGCAGATCCCGCACGAGCCGATGGAGGTGCTGCTCAACCTCGCGGTCGGGGTGCCCGACCCGCCCCCGGACCAGGTGGACTCGGCGCGGATGACGGTGGACTGGGTGCGCGTCTGGCAGCGCTGATCCGGCAGGACGGGGACCCGGCGGCCCCGGACCCGCCCCGCCTCACCCCCGGGCCGCCGCGCCCCCGGCCGTATGCGGCGGGGGCAGCGCCTCGCAGGGGACGCGCAGCCGCGCCCGCAGACGGCGCCAGGCACGCCAGCCGCGGGTGCGGGCGCCCTCCGGGAAGGGCGCCACGGGCGCGCCCTCGCCCGCCGCCCAGCGGGCGAACTCCGCGGGGCCGGTGTCCGCCCGCAGCATCAGCCGGGCGATCCGCAGGGGCTCGTCGGCGGCGGAGCTGAAGCCCTGCCGGACGGCGGCGGCGGAGGTCCAGCCCGCCCGGGCGGTACGGCGGCGCACGGCGGGACCGGAGTAGCCGTGCGGATAGGCGAAAGCGGTGACGCGGTGCCCCAGTTCGTCCTCGATCCGGCGCCGGCAGCCCTCGATCTCCGGTGCCAGGGCGGCGGGCGGGAGGGTGTCGAGCTGGGGGTGGGTGGCCGTGTGGCCGCCGATCTCGAAGCCCGCCGCGTCGAGTTCCCGGACCCGGTCCCAGTCCAGCATGGCCGCCGGGGGCAGGGGGCCGGGCCCGGCCGTCCGGCCGGGCCGCCGGACGGCGCCGGTGGTGAGGTACAGGGTCGCGGTCAGTCCGCGGGCGGCGAGCAGCGGGGCCACTGTGGTGTGGAAGTCCGCGAAGCCGTCGTCGAAGGTGAGCACGGCGCAGCGGGCGGGCAGCGCCGCGGCGGCGGCCGGGGAGCGCTGGGCGGCCACCAGCCGGCTCAGCGGGACGACGGCCACACCGCGGTCGGCGAGGAGGTCGAGCTGCCGGGCGAACGCACGGGGGCGCACGGTGAACGGCGCGATCCAGGCGGGCGGTTCCTCGCAGACGCTGTGGTAGAGCAGCACGGGGACCGGCGCCGCGGACCGGACCGCCGGACCGGCTCCCGAGGGGCTCACGGGGCGTCCCCGGCCGGCTCGCCGCGGGCCCTGCGGACGGCCCCGGCCAGCAGCCCGGCGCGGCCCACGACATAGCCCGCGACGGTGGCGCCGACGCCCGTGCACAGGGCGGCGAGGACACGCGGGCCGCCGTCGGTCCCCGGGCGCAGGGTCCGTGCGAAGGCCCGGGGCACGGCCGAGCGCAGGTAGGCGCGTTCGCTGGCGAGGGCGGCGCGGCTGCCCCGCAGGCTTGCCACGCGGGCCTTGGAGAGGCCCTCCGCGTAGCAGCGTGCCCGGAAGTAGGTGTGCTGGGCGCGGGCGCCGGGCACCCGGTGGCGGACGGCGGCGCCGGGTTCGTAGAGCAGCACGGCCCCGGGGCTGCGGGCGGCGATGCGCAGGCAGAGTTCGGTCTCCTCGCCGCCGAGCGGTGTCCTGCCGACGCGTCCCAGGTCGGTGCGGAAGCCCCCCGCGGCGAGCACCTCGGCGCGGCGGAAGGACATGTTGGCGCCGATGAAGTTGCGTACCGGCGCGGGGTGTTCGGGCAGCCCCCGGTAGGAGCAGCCGACCACCCAGTCGAACTCGGGCGGGAACCACGCGGGCCGCCCGGTGGTCCACCAGGGCCGGACCAGTCCGCCGACGCCGGCGACCGCGGGGTCGCCGTAGCCCGCGGCCAGGCGGGCGTGCCAGTCGGGGTCGGCCGTGGCGTCGTCGTCGAGGAAGGCGACGACCTCGCCGCGGGCGGCGGCCACCCCGGTGTTGCGGGCCCCGGACAGTCCGCGCCGCTCGTGGCTGGCGAGCACGCGCACCTCGCCCGGGAGCCCGGCGGCGGCCCGCTCGTAGAGCTCGGGGCAGTGGTCGACGACGAGGAGGATCTCGTCGACGGGACGGCTCTGGCGGCGCAGGGAGGCCACGGCGGCCCGGACGTCGTCCCACCGGTCGAGGGTGTAGGCGCAGACCACGACGGAGAAGGTGGGGCTGCTCGATCCGACGATCTCGCGGGTCCTCGTCATGACGCCTCCCGGGGGTCGGCCGGTCCGGTGGCCAGCCAGCGCGCCCGTCCGAGCAGCAGGGGCAGCGCCAGCAGGCACTCCGCCGCCAGCCAGGCGACCCCGGCACCGGTGATCCCCATGACGGGCAGCAGGGCCGTGGTGAGGCCGAGCACCAGCACGCACAGGGCGACCTGGAGTCCGACCGCGAGCCGCAGCCGGCGGCGGGCCCGGGAGACGTCGATGGCGAGGCTGACGACGATGTTGGGCAGGGCGGAGAGGGCCAGCAGGCGCAGCAGGTCGGCGCCGGAGTCGGAGTAGCCCTCGCCGAAGAGGTCGAGGATCAGCGGCGCCCCGGCGACGAGGACCGCGACCCCCGCCCCGAGGAGCAGCGCGGAGTGGCGCATCACCCGCCGCCCGTGCTCCACCAGCCGCTCGGGGCTGCGCACCGCCTCCACCACCAGCGAGCTGCCCAGGTTCCGGGTGACCAGGTAGAGCACGTAGGCCACCACCCAGGCGAGCGAGTAGTAGGCGCTCTGCTCGGGTCCGAGGTGGTTGAGGACGATCAGCGGGACCAGGGTGTAGGCGGCCATCCGGAACAGCGAGCCCGCGTAGTCGGCCGCGGCGTAGCGCACCGGCCGCGCGGGGGGCCTGGCGTCCGGGGAGGTGCGCTCGTGGCGGGGCACCGCGTGGCGCAGCAGCACGACGTTGGCGACGAGCAGCGCGACCACCAGCGCTCCGGCCCAGGAGAGCAGGATGCCGGTGGCCAGGGCGAGCAGCGCGCCCAGTCCCAGCAGCAGGATCTTGACGACGGCGAAGACGATGTTCTCCGCGACCACCCAGCCCGGTCGGCGCAGTGCGGTCAGCGCGCCGTCCTGCATCACGAAGACGGCGTACGCGGCGGTGGCGAGGACGAAGCACAGCGCGGGCAGCGGGGACCGGAGGAAGCCGAGGTCGGGTGCGGCCCTGGGCACGAGGAGCAGGAAGGCGCCCGCGGCCGCGGTGCTGGCGACGGCGCTGACGCCGTAGCAGGTGAGCACCATGCGCCGGGTGTGGCGTCCGGCCGAGGGGGCGAAGCGGATCAGGAAGTCGGAGAGGTTGAGCTGCCCGATGCTGGCGAGCAGCAGCATGGCCGAGAGCGCGGAGTAGCTGAGGCCGACGGCGGCGTCGTCGTACCAGCGGGTGGCGAGGACCCAGAACAGCGCGCCCAGCGCGGCGTTGACCAGGGAGCTGACGGCGAGGAGATGGCCGTTGCGGAGCAGCGGGTCGCGGGAGAAGAGACCGCGGGCGCCCGCGCGGACCGCCGCGGCGAGCGGCCGCGCGGCGGGGGCGGACCGCCGGGGCCCGGACCGGCCGGTCGGGGGTGCTCCCGGGGTGGCGTACACGGTCCCGGCCCTCCTCAGCCCGTGCCGGGGCGGCGGTGGCCGCGGCGCAGGCGGGGGTCGTCGGCGCCGGGGGCGGCCGCGGCGGGGGGTGTGCGGTGGGCGGCGGGGGCCTGCCGGGGGGCGGCGCGGCGGGAGCGGCGGCGGCTGCGGAGGTAGCCGACGGGTCCGTAGGCCATGCCGCGCAGCTCCCGCAGGGCCAGCCGCCGGGAGGGCCCGCGGTCCGGCCCGGGGTGGCCGCCCGCCCGGGCGAGGGCGTGGCGCAGTCCGCCGGGGACGCGGCGCAGCAGGGCCGGGAGCATCCGCGGCTCGTGGGCCATCGCGGCCGCCAGGTAGGCGCCGAGGCCGGAGCCGTAGCCGAAGGCCTGGGCGGCGAGGGCCTCGGGGGTGCGCCGGTGGCGGTGCCAGACGATCGCGTCGGGGGTGTAGGCGAGGCTGCGTCCGCCGACCAGGACGCGGAAGAAGGCGAGGAGGTCGTCGCCGCCGTGCGCGGGTGTGCCCGTCCCGGTGGCGGGGTCGAACCCGCCCATGTCGCGGAGGAGTTCGGTGCGGAAGGCCATGTTGGTGCCGGAACCGAAGCGTCCGGCGGTGAACGGGAACAGGGGGTCGGCGGGCGGGTCGCGCAGGGACCAGATCCGGGGCGCGAAGCCCTTGCCGAAGGCCCCGTGCCGCTCCAGGGCCGCCTGGGCCGCGGTGCGCAGCTCGGCGGGGACGATCAGGCCGGTGACGCAGCCGGTCTCCGGGTCGGCGCGGAAGGCGGCGGCCAGGGCGGCGGGCCAGCCGGGGTCGACCAGGGTGTCGTCGTCGGTGAAGGCCGCCAGGGGCGTGCGGACCGCGGCCAGGCCGCGGTTGTGCGCACGGGCGAGGCCGGGGACGGGTTCGCGGAGGTAGCGGACGCGGGTGGCGTAGCGGGTGCGCACCAGGCGCTCGGTGCTGTCGTCGGACGGCGCGTTGTCGACCACGATCACCTCGGCGGGCGGCGGGTCGGCGGCCAGGAGCGAGTCCAGGCAGGAGCGCAGGAGTCCGGTGCGGTCGCGGGTGGCGACGACGACGCCGACCTGCGGGCGGGGCTCGCCCGCGCGGGGCGGGACGGGCGCCAGGACGGAGGCGGGGGTGCGGGCGGCTCCGGGCAGTTCGCGGCGGGCGCTGTCGGCGAGCGCCCGCCACAGGTCCCGGGGGCCCTCGGCGGTGGCGGTCACGGTGCCCAGGGGCCTGCCGTGGAGCCGGACGAGGGCGAGGGCGGGGCCGGTGGGGTCGCGGCGCGGGGGGCGGCCGCCGGGGGCGCGGAACTCGCCGGGCCGGGCGAGGTCGATGTCCACGACCGTGACGGCCCGGAAGGCGTCCCCGGCCCGGCCGGCGGGCGGCGCGGGGCGGGCACGGGAGGGGGGACCGGCAGGGGCGGGCGAGGTCACGGGGCGCTCCGGGCGGGGACGCGGGGGTGGGCGCCGGGGCGCTCGGAGAGCAGGGTGCGCAGGATGCGGGTGCCGTCGGAGACGGCGTGGAGGTTGGACGAGCCGCTGCGGCGGGGCAGTTCGAGGCTGGGGACCTCCGCGATCCGCAGTCCGCTGCGCAGCGCGTGCACGATCATCTCCGCCTCGATCTCGAAGCCGACGGCATGCAGGTCGAGTTGGTCGAGGAAGGGGCGCCGGAAGGCGCAGAAGCCGTAGCAGAGGTCGGTGAGCGAGGCGCCGTAGAGCCGGTTGACGACCGACAGCAGGCCGCGGTTGCCGAGCCTGCGGATCCGGGTGAGGTCCAGGGACCCGCCGCCCGCGACGAAGCGCGAGCCCTTGACGAAGTCGTAGCCGTGCTGGAGGAAGTGCAGGAAGTGGGGGATCTCGGCGGGCGACATGCTGCCGTCCGCGTCCATCATCACCACGTACTCCCCGCGTGCCGCGAGGAAGCCGGTGCGCAGGGCGTTGCCCTTGCCGGGGCCGGACTGGGGGAGGAGGCGGACGCCCGGCATGCACTCGGCCGCCATGCGGACGGTCGCGTCGCTGGAGTCCCCGTCGATCAGCAGGACCTCGTCAACGCAGTCGGGGATCTGCTCGAAGACCCAGGGGATGTTGCGCGCCTCGTTCCGCGCCGGGACGACCAGGCTCACCGTGCACGGTGGCGGGGTCCGGTCCTCGGCACGGCGCAGCGGGTGGGGGGCGGGGTCGGTGGATCGGCGCAGCGGGTGGCCGTCGGGGGACGGGGGCGCGTCGGCGGTGGCGGGGAGCCGGGTCGGGCGGGTGGTCATGATCTCTCCGGGATCGCATCGGTGCACGGGGTGTGGTGCCGTGCCACGGAGGTCGTCCGCTGGAGTCCAGGCACTGAGGCTCTGTACGTTTACGCTGTATACATACACTTTCGCCCCGATTGCCCCTAGGGTCAAGAGCTGCTCGTACCGTGACGGATCGGACACCCGATGAAGGCGGCCCCCATGCACCAGGACCCGGCCTCCGGCGCGCCGGAGCACGGCCCGCGCCCGGCGCGCAGACGGAGCGACCGGGGCCGCTACGGCCGCCTCAACCGCGAACGGGTGCTGGGCACCGCCCTGGAGCTGGTGGACCGCGAGGGGCTGTCGGCCCTGAGCATGCGGCGCCTGGGGGCGGAGCTGGGCGTGGAGGCCATGGCGCTGTACCGCTACGCGGAGGGGAAGGAAGGGCTGCTCGACGGCCTGGTGGAGGCCTTCTTCACGGAGCTGCACGCCCGTCTGGACGCGGCGGCGCCCGCCGCGGCGAGGGTCCCGGGGGCCGGCGGGGAGCAGGGCACGGCGCGGGCGGACGGCCCCGGGGACGGCGGGAGACCGCACTGGCGGGCCGAGCTGCACCGGATGGCCGCGGGCACCTACCGCCTGGCCCTGGACCACCCCCAGGTCGTGCCGCTGCTGGCCACCCGGATGCTCGCCGTGCCCCTGGCGCGGCGGCCCGCGGCGGTCCTGGAGCAGCACGAGCGGGTCCTGGCGCTGCTGCGGGAGGCGGGCCTCGACGGGGCGGGCTCGGCCGCGGCCTTCCGCGCCTACTCGGGCTGGGTGCTCGGCTACGTCCTCGTGGAGTTGCGGGCGGTGGTCGACGACCCGGACGAGCCCGATCCGGCGTTCCGCCTCGGCCTGCACCGGATCCCCGCCCGGGAGCTGCCGCTGCTGCGCGCCACCGCGCCGTCCCTCGCGGAGCGGGCGGGCCCCCGGGACCTGGCCGCGGGGCTGGACGCCCTGCTCGACCGGTTCACCCCTGCGGAGAAGTGAACCGGTTCACCCCTTCGAATGACCGAGACGCGGAACCGCGACCCCCCTGCGAACGTTCTTCCGGATATCGGCACAGAGGATCGGGGGGCCGTGATGACGAACGACCGGCCCGCCTGGGGCGGGAGCGACCGCGCCGGAGCGGCGGCCAAGCTCATGCTCGCCTGGGTCGCCCTGTTGTGGGCACTGGAGGCGGTGGACGCGATCACGGGCCACGCCCTGGATCCCTACGGCATCACGCCCCGGCAGAGCTCGGAGCTGGCGGACGTGGTGCCCGCGGCCTTCCTCCACTTCGGCTTCGCCCATGTCGCCGCCAACAGCATCCCGCTGCTGGTGATGGGCTTCCTCGCCGCGCTCGGGGGCATCCGCCGCTTCCTCGCCGTCGCCCTGCTGATCATCGTGGCGGACGGCCTGGCGGTCTGGCTGGTCTCCCCGGCGGGCACCAACACGGCGGGGGCCTCGGGCCTGGTGTTCGGCCTCTTCGGCTACCTCCTCGGGCGCGGCGTCGTGGAGCGCAAGCCCAGGGACATCGCCGTGGCGGTGCTGGTGGGCGCCGTGTGGGGAGGCGCCGTCCTGGCGGGGATATCCCCCACCGACACCCAGGTGAGCTGGCAGGCGCACCTCTTCGGGCTGCTGGCGGGGGTGGCGGCGGCCTTCGCCCTCCGCGACCGGGGGCGGGCGCCCGCGCGGGGCTGAGCGCGCCGGGCCCGGGGCGTCCCGGCGTGCGGGGCCCGTCGCCCGGGCCGGACCCGGGGGCGCCAGGCCCGGGGGTGGCGGGCCGCCCCGGAGGTGGCGGCAGGGCCCGGGGGTGGCGCCCGCTCACACCGTCAGGCCGCGCACCACCAGGTCCAGCAGGGCGCACACGAAGAGCGCGATACCGATGAAGCCGTTCACGGTGAAGAAGGCGCGGTTCAGCCGGGAGAGGTCGTGGGGCCGCACGATGGAGTGCTCGTAGACGAAGGCCGCGGCCACGATCGCCAGCCCCAGCCACAGGAAGGCGCCCGCCCCGGTGGCCAGCGCGTACCAGACGAACAGCCCCATGGTGACGGCGTGGCACCCGCGCGCGCCGTACAGCGCCGCCGGGATGCCGAAGCGGGCGGGCACGGACTGCACGCCGTGGGCGCGGTCCGCCTGGACGTCCTGGCAGGCGAAGATCAGGTCGAAGCCGCCGATCCAGACGCCCACCGCGAGGCCCAGCACGACCGCGTCCCAGGACCACGCCCCGGTGACCGCGATCCAGGCGCCGACCGGCCCCATGGCCTGCGCCAGCCCCAGGATCGCGTGCGGGAAGTCGGTGAACCGCTTGCCGTAGGGGTAGACCACCATCGGCACCACGGCGACCGGGGCGAGCGCCAGGCACAGCGGGTTGAGCAGCGCGGCGGCGCCCAGGAAGACCGCGAGCGCGATCAGTGCACCGGTCCACGCCGAGCGCACCGAGACCGCCCCGGTGACCAGCTCGCGGGAGGCGGTGCGCGGATTGCGGGCGTCGATCTCCCGGTCGATGATCCGGTTGCAGGCCATGGCGAAGGTCCGCAGCCCGACCATCGCCACCGTGACGAGGAGCAGCTCCCCCCAGTGCACGGTGCCGTCCGTCCGGAACATCGCGGTCAGCGCCGCGATGTAGGCGAAGGGCAGCGCGAAGACCGAGTGCTCGATCATCACCAGCCGGAGGAACGCCCGGGTGCGCCCGGGCTGCGGGACGGCCGCTGCGGCAGAGGTCACGAGAGTCCGTACTCCTTCCAGCGGCGGTCCACCAGCGCCGCCGTCGCCGGGTCGGAGACCACCATCTCGGGCCACCCGCCATCGCGGGTGTAGCCCTCCTCGGGGAGCTTGCGGGTCGCGTCGATACCGGCCTTGCCGCCCCAGAACTGCTGGTAGGAGGCGTGGTCCAGATGGTCGACCGGCCCCTCGACGACCGTGAGGTCGCGCGCGTAGTCGGTGTTCCCGAGGGCCCGCCAGGAGACCTCGTGGAGGTCGTGGACGTCGCAGTCCGCGTCCACGACGACGATCAGCTTGGTCAGCGACATCATGTGCGCGCCCCAGATGGCGTGCATCACCTTCTGCGCGTGCTTCGGGTACTTCTTGTCGATCGAGACGATCGCGCAGTTGTGGAAGCCGCCCGACTCCGGCAGGTGGTAGTCCACGATGTCCGGAACGATGATCTTGAGCAGCGGCAGGAAGAAGCGCTCGGTGGCGCGGCCCAGCGGCCCGTCCTCCGTCGGCGGCCGTCCCACCACGATGGACTGGAGCAGCGGCCGCCTGCGCATGGTGACGCAGTCGATGGTCAGCGCGGGGAACGGCTCCTGCGGCGTGTAGAAGCCGGTGTGGTCGCCGAAGGGGCCCTCGGGCAGCATCTTCCCGGGCTCCAGCCAGCCCTCCAGCACGACCTCCGCGTCGGCCGGGACCTGGAGGGGCACGGTCCGGCAGTCCACCATCTCGATCCGCCGGCCCGCGACGAACCCGGCGAACAGGTACTCGTCGATGTCCCCGGGCAGCGGAGCGGTGGAGGCGTAGGTCACGGCGGGCGGGCAGCCGAAGGCGATCGCGACCGGCAGCCGCTCGCCCCGCCGGGCGGCGACCTGGTAGTGGTTCCGGCTGTCCTTGTGGATCTGCCAGTGCATGCCGATGGTGCGCCGGTCGTGCCGCTGGAGGCGGTAGAGGCCCAGGTTGCGGATGCCGGTGCCGGGGTCCTTGGTGTGGGTGAGCCCCAGGTTGAAGAAGGAGCCGCCGTCCTGGGGCCAGGTGAACAGGGCGGGCAGGGCGTCGAGGTCGACGTCCTCGCCCGTGAGGACCACCTCCTGGACCGGCGCGTCCTTCACCTTCTTCGGCGGGACGTGCACCATCGAGCCCAGCTTGCCGAAGGCCTCGCGCACCCCGACGAAGCCGTGCGGCAGCTCGGGCTTGAGCAGCCCGCCGATCTTCTCCCCGATCTCGGCGTAGGAGGACAGGCCCAGGGCCTTCAGCAGGCGCCGGTCGGTACCGAAGACGTTCATCGCCAGCGGCATCGAGGAACCGCGGACGTTCTCGAACAGCAGCGCCGGTCCGCCCGCCTTGTTCACCCGGTCGACGATCTCCCCGACCTCCAGGTACGGATCGACCTCGGCCTTGATGCGCTTGAGGTCCCCCTCGCGCTCCAGGGCGCGGAGCAGGGAGCGAAGATCGTCGTAAGCCATGCCGTCCAGTATCCGGCACGCACTACCCTGGAGCTGTCACGGGGGCCGCCCGGCCGGTCCCGAGCTCTGTTGCGCAGGGGGTCGGCCATGCTTCGGGTCCTGATGTTTCTGGTGCCTCTGGCGCTCAGCATCTACGCCTTCATCGACTGCATCACCACGGACGAGAAGGACGTCAGGTACATCCCCAAGCCCCTGTGGGCCATTCTGGTGCTGCTGTTCCCGCTCGTGGGGTCCGTCTCCTGGCTGATCGTGGGCAAGGACCGCGCGGCGCTCCAGCGCTCCGCGGGCCGCCGCGGCTGGGTCGCCCCGGACGACAACCCCGAGTTCCTGAAGTCCCTGGGCGAGAAGCGCACTGGCGACGAGGAGCAGCCGGAGCCCCCGAAGAACAGGGAGGACGCGGTGGAGGGCGACGACCCGGACAACCGCCCCCGCCCCTGAGCCCGCCGCACCCGACGCCCCGCCACCGCCGACCGCGAGGAACTCCGTGACCCCCTACCGGCAGTGGCTCGCCACCGCGCTCGCCGAGGCCCGCACCGGCCTGGCGGAAGGCGGTCTGCCGATCGGCGCCGCGCTCTACACGGCCGACGGCACCCTGCTGGGCCGCGGCCGCAACCGGCGCGTCCAGGACGGCGACCCCTCGATGCACGCGGAGACCGCCGCCTTCCGCGCGGCGGGGCGGCAGCGCACCTACCGCGGCACCACGATGGTGACCACCCTGTCCCCCTGCTGGTACTGCAGCGGCCTGGTCCGCCAGTTCGGCATCTCCCGCGTCGTGATCGGCGAGGCGCGGACCTTCCACGGCGGCCACGACTGGCTCGCCGAGCACGGCGTGGAGGTGGTCCTCCTCGACGACGCGGAGTGCGCCGCGATGATGGGCGCCTTCGTCGCGGAACACCCCGGGCTCTGGCACGAGGACATCGGGGACTGACCCACCCCCCCTCCCGCGCGCCACGGCCTCCGCCGGACCGGGGACCGGGCGCGCCCCTCTCCGGACCCGCCCCTCCCGCCCGCCTCGGCGGCCGACCCGCCGCCCGGTTCCGCGGCCCCGCCGGAAGACGGCGACGGCGGGTAACGGGACGAACACGAATCCGGCCGGAACATTCGCCCGGACCTGCCCCGGCGCCTACCCTGGACGTCCTGACCATCCATCAGCCCTCCGGCGCCAGTTGACCGACGGGGAGTCGTTCTTGAGGGATCAACTCGCCGCGAGGAGCGACCTGCTCGCGCAGCTCACGTCCCATCTGACCGGCACCGAGGTGGCCGGTCTCCGCCGGCGTCCCTACTGCCGGGCCCTGCCGCCACCCGTGGTGGCCGTCGTCGGCGGACGGGGCACCGGCAAGACCCATGCCTTCGCACGACTGCGCCAGGACTGCGCCCCGGTCACCCCGACCGCCTACCTCGACTGCGCCGACGAGGCCCTGCGCACCGGGGCCGCCGAGTCCCCCCGGTCCCGATCCCTGGTGACCGAGGCCCTGCGGATCCTGGGTGCCGGCTTCACCGCCAGCGGCCCGGCCCGCTCCGGGACCCTGCACACCACGCGCCTGTTCGCCGGGCTGGTCGCCATCGCCTCCGGCACGTGGAACGCCGACGAGGACGAGCGCATCGCGGCCGAACTGCGCCGCCTGGAGCCGGTGTCGCCGGCCCGCGGCGACGGCGCGGTCCGCGACGGGGTGGCGACGCTGACGGCCGCCTACGCGGAGGCGCCCGGCCGCCCCCGCGCCACCGGGTCCCATGTCGAGCTGTCGGTCGAGGTGCTGCTGCGCAGGCTGCTCACGCGGGCCGGCCGCCGGGCCGCCGACTGGTACGGCGCCTACCCGGGGGCGCAGGGCAGCGCCCGCTCGGGACTCGTCCTGCTGGGCCGCCACTTCCTGCTCGGGGGCGACCAGCGGCGCCGCGCCGAGTACTTCCTCGGCCAGGCGCTGCGGGCCGATCTGGAGGAGGCGTACCGCACCACCGGCGGCTGGCTGCTGCGCACCGGGCGTCCGCTGATGCTCCTGGACAACGCCCACGACGAACTCGGCGAGCAGCTGGTGCGGGACTGCCTCACCCACCGCGGCACCGGGCACCAGGACCGGGTGGTGGTGTACGCCGCCTTCCGCCACGAGGACCCGCAGGTGCTGCGCGGCGCACGGCGGCTGCCCTCGCTGACGTCCGCGGTGGGACTGGCCCGGGAGCGGTCCGACGGCCTGTGCCGGAACCCGCTGGTGGTGATCCCCTACCCGCCGTTGCCGCCCGCGGGCCCGGAGACCTCGGACGGGCTGCTGAGCCATGTCGACCCCGATGCGATGCTCCCGCCCGGACTGCCCCGCGCACTGCACCGCTTCACCGGCGGGCGTCCGCTGGCCATGACCCGGATGACCGCGGCCATCGAGGAGTTGCGGTCCCAGGGCCCGCCCCTCGGGAGTCCGGCCCCCTCGCCGCTGGCCGGACTGACGCTGCGGGCCCTGCTCGACCACCGCGGCACCGCGCCCGGCCCCCCGGCGCCGACCGTGGCGGAGTCGCTGCGCGAGGAGCTGGCCCCGGGTGAGGCCGGGGAACTGCTCACCCTGCTGAGCCCCGCGGCCGACGTGCGGGCCGCCGCCCTGCTGCTGCCCGCGGCCGCGGCGATGACCACCACCGAGCTGCGCGCCGCCCTGGACGCCGACGGCTGGCCTCGGTGCGAGGAGCACTTCGTCGCCGACCACTGCCTGCGCACCCTGCTGCTGCACCGGCTGTGGCACCGGGAGCCCGACCACGCCTCCTGGATCGGGGCGCACGAGAGCCTGACCACCCACTACGCCTCCAACCACCCCGCCTCCTGGCAGCAGTACCAGCACGAGCTGGCGAACGGCCGGACCCGCAACGCGGTGGCCTACCTGACCGGTTCACTGGACCGCGCGGACACGGCCGCCTGGCTGGAGGATCTGCTGCGGATCGCCTCGGCCCCGCTGTTCACCGGCCTGCCGGAGCGCCGCGGGACCGCCTTCACCGGCGGTCACCGCGACCTGGGCCGCAGGGTGGAGCGGCTGCTGCACGTCGCCTGGCTGGCGCAGGACCGGCTGGAGCTGCCGGAGTCGCGGCTGGAGACGGCCTCGCACGGCGCCCTGCACGCGCTGCGCGACGACGTCGCCGACGGCTCCGTGCTGACGGACGCGGCCGGGCTGTGGGCGGAGAGCATCAGATCGGGACGGCCGCTCCGGGAGTGCGGATGCACCCGGAGGGGCCCGGCGAACGGGGGGAGTCCGGCGTGAACAACCTGACCAGGATCGCCATCGGTGCGGCCGCGGTCGCCGCTCTGGTCCTCGGGGTGCTCTTCGGCCCCGGTGTGCTGGACCCCGACCGGTCCTGCGCCGCCGGGGTGGAGCGGCCCGAGGGCAGCGAGGAGTGCATCGGCGTCTCGGCGACCGGGTTCGACTTCGGCGTCGGTGAGATCCGGGACGTCGCACGGGCCATCGGCGCCGAGAACGCGCGGGTGGCGAAGGAGGGCGGCCTCGCGGTCTCCGTGGCCGTGATGATGCCGTTCAGCGCCACCGCCCCCGAGCAGCTGACGAAGATGCGCCACGAGCTCCAGGGCGTGTACATCCGGCAGCTGCTCGCCAACCGGGAGGAGGGCAGGCCGCCGAGGATCCGCGTGCTGCTGGCCAACACGGGCAATCTCGGGCTCCACTGGGAGTCGGTCACCGAGCAGCTGGTGGGCATGGCGGACGATCCGGTGCCGCTGCGGGCGGTGACCGGGATAGCGACCAGCAACACCGTCACCAAGCAGTCCGTGGGGCTGCTCTCCCGGCACGGGATCCCGATGGTCGGCTCGACCATCACCGCCGACGACATCACCGACATCCCGGGCCTGGCCCGGGTCTCCCCCACCAACACCGACGAGGCCCGGGCGCTGGTGGCCCACGCCACGTCCGTGGACCGCAACGCGCTGCTCGTCTACGACACCCAGCCGATGGACAACTACGCGCGGACCCTGCGGGAGGCCTTCGACCAGCAGCTGCCCGACCAGGTGTACGACGCGCGCCCGTTCACCTCCAGCGGGGAGCCGGACGACCCGGGCAACCTGGGGAACGTGTTCAACTCCATCGCCCACTACATCTGCGACACGGAGGCCCGCACCGTCTTCTTCGCCGGGCGCCACACCCCGCTGCGGGTCTTCGTCTCGGAACTCGGCCGGTCGGGGTGCGCGGAGCGCGGGTTCACCGTGTTCACCGGGGACGAGGCGTCCTACCTCGGCCAGGACGAGCTGCTCGACCGGGCGGCGCTGGAGCAGCGGCCGGGGGAGAAGCGGCCGCGGGTGGTCCTGAAGTACGCCGCGCTCGCCCACCCGGACTCCTGGGTCGCCTCGTCCGGGCACACCCCTCCGGCGACGGGGGGCTCGGAGGCCGCGTTCCGGCGGCTGGAGTCGGCGCTGTCGGAGGTGCGGCCCGAGATCGGGGAGAACACCCTCCACGACGGCCAGACGATCATCGGCTACGACGCCATGGCGACCGCGGTCCAGGGCATCCGCCGCGCCACCGGCGCCTCGGCGGCGGTGCCCGCGCTGGGGGACGTGACGGCGCAGTGGCCCCACTTCACCGGCTCGCTGCGGGTCGAGGGCGCCAGTGGCTGGATATGCCTGGACACGGAGGGCAACCCGCGGAACAAGGCGGTGCCCATCGTGCGGCTGACGGGTGACGGCTCGCTGGGATTCGAGGGGTTCTCCTGGCCGGACGGCAAGCCGCCCCCCGAGGACTGCGTCTACCGGAAGGACTGAGGGAGCCGCGGCCGACGGCCCGTGCCCGGTTCCGGCCGGGCCGGCACGCCCCGGCCGGTACGCCCCGGGGGACGCTCAGCGGCGGGCGTAGTCCTCCCGCAGCCGGCGCCGGTGGTCGGCGGTCCAGGTGGACCAGTCGGTCGTGGGGTGGCCGTCGAGCGCGGCGGCCAGGCGCTCGATGTGGTCGTGCCAGCACGCCAGGCAGTCGGGCAGGGCCTCGTCCTCGCAGCGGACTTCGTTGGTGAAGCGCAGGACCGTGCCGTCGCCGTGGGGTTCCAGATGGAAGCGGATGCGGCCGTGGACGCCCACCGTGTACTCGGCGACCCGCTCCATGTCCCAGGCGGTGACGCGGCCCTCGGCCGCGGCGCGGCGGCCCTCGGCCTCGGCGGTGAGCCGCCGCAGGACCACCGCGCCGCCGATCCTCGGTTCGAGGAGTTCGGCGGCGCAGAGCCAGGTCGGCAGTCCCTCGGGGGTGGCGACGGCGGCCCACACCCTGATCACCGGGTGGGGCAGGTCGAGCACGAAGCGCACCAGGCGGGTTCCGTCGCTCTGGTCCTCGGTGGTGCCCGGGGTGATCGTCTCGCTCATCGCCCCAGCGTCTCCCGGCGGCCGCCCCGCGGCGAAGGCGCCACGCCCGGGGCGCCCCCGCACGCGGTACGGGCGGGGGGCCGCCTCGGGCCCCGTGCGGCGGCGGGAGCGCGGGGCTCCGGCGCCGTCCGCGGGGTCAGACCCCCGCGTAGGAGTGGAGGCTGTTCACGAACATGTTGACGCCGTAGTAGTTCCACAGGAACGTCAGGAAGGCGATCAGGGCGATGTAGGCGGCCTTGCGGCCCTTCCAGCCCGCGGTCGCCCGGGCGTGCAGATAGGCGGCGTAGGCGACCCAGGTGATGAACGACCAGACCTCCTTGGCGTCCCAGCCCCAGTAGCGGCCCCAGGCGTCGCCCGCCCAGATGGCCCCCGCGATGATCGTGAAGGTCCACAGCGGGAAGACGGCCGCGTTGACCCGGTAGGCGAACTTGTCCAGGGTGGCGGCCGAGGGCAGGCGCTCCAGGACCGAGGTCGCGAAGCGGCCCGGGGTGCCGCCCCCGGCGAGCTTGGCCTCGTAGGAGTCGCGGAAGAGGTAGAGGATGCTGCCGACCGCGCCCAGGTAGAAGACGGCGCCGCAGAAGATCGCGGTGGAGACGTGGATCCACAGCCAGTAGGAGTCCAGCGCCGGGACCAGCTGGTCGCTCTCGGTGTAGAGGACGGTGACGGCGAGCCCGAGGTCCAGCAGCACCGTGGTGACCAGCGGCAGCCCGGCCCAGCGGACGTTCTTCCCCGCGAACAGCAGCACCAGGTAGACGCCGACGACGACGGTCGAGAAGGTCGTCGAGAACTCGTACATGTTGCCCCACGGCGCACGCTGCACCGACAGGGCCCGGGAGGCGACCCCGGCGGCCTCCAGCAGGAAGGCGAGGACGGTGAGGGAGACCGCGATCCGGCCGTAGAGGTCGCCCTTGGCGGTGCCGCCGTGGGCGCCGGGGCCGTCGGGGACGTCCCGGGCGCCGCCGGTGGCCCGGGTGACCACCTTCGGCCTGTCCAGGACGGCGGTCCCCCCGGCGGTGCCGGCGGTGACGGCCGGTGCGGCGGCCCCCCGGCCCTCCTGGCGTCCCTCGCCCGCGGTCAGCGCGGCGGCGGTGCGGGCCACCTTGCTCCGGCTGCCGAAGAGCCATTCCGCCATGTGCGCGAAGAAGGCCAGGGTGTAGACGGCCATCGACGAGTAGATCAGGTAGTTGCTGATCTCCGCCAGGCTCTCGTTGGTTGCGGCGAGGTTCACGTGGTCGCCCCTTCGGCGGTTGCATCCACTGGTTCAGGCGCCGTCGGCGCCTGTGCGTTGAGGGCGAGGGCCAGGTCGCCGAGCTCCTCCGGGAGCTTCGCCGACTCGCTGCGGCCCAGGCCCGCCATCTCCACGACGGTCACCCCGTCCTCACCGCGCACGGCGCGCACCCAGACGCGGCGGCGCTGGACGAACAGGGAGGCCGCGAGGCCGCCGATCGCCGCGATCGCGCCGCTGAGGGCCCAGCCGGTGGCCGGCTGGCGGGTGATCTGGAAGGTCGCCCACTCCCTGACGTCCTTCTCGAAGGTGATGGAGCCGGCGCCGTCGGGCAGCTGCATGGTCTCGCCGGGCAGCAGCCGCTGCTTGAGGACCTCGCCGTTCGCGGCCTTGAACTGCTCCATCTTGCTGGTGTCCAGCTGGTACACGTTCTGCGGCAGCCCGGAGTCCACGCCCAGGCTGCCGTGGTAGCCGGTGAGGGCGAGCACCGGGAACTCCAGTCCGGGGAACTGGGAGAACATGTCGCCCTCGCCCGCTCCGGCGAAGGTCGGGACGAAGAACGCCTGGAAGCCGAGCTGGTCCTTCTCGCCGTCCGGGCCCCGGTAGCCGTCCATGACCTTGATGGCTCCGGTGGAGGTGACGTTGCTGTCGATGGGCAGCAGCGGCACCGGGTCCTGGAAGACGACCTCGCCCCGGGCGTCGCGGACCGTGACCACGGGCGCGTAGCCGTGGCCGTTGAGGTAGACCTTGGTGCCGTCCACCTCCAGCGGCCGGTTCACCTCGATGACCTGCTTGCGATCGGTCCCCCCGGGGGTGGACCAGGTCACGGCCGCCTCGTAGGTGCGCGGGGTGCCGCGCTCGGGGCCGCTCTTCGCGTAGGTGCCGGTGAAGCTGTCCAGCACGAAGCTGAAGGGGGTCAGGTCGTCCGTCCCGAAGAGGGACCCGGAGCGGAAGTCGTCGTACTGGGTGAGCGTGTTGGAGAAGCCGCCGCCCTCGACGACCAGCTTCCCGCCCTCCGACTTGAACAGCTGGCCCCAGGCGAAGGCCACCAGCATCACGATGAGGGAGACGTGGAAGACGAGGTTGCCCGCCTCGCGCAGGTAGCCCTTCTCCGCGGCGACCGCGTCACCGGCCCGGTGGGCGCGGAAGCGGCGGCCGGCCAGCAGCGCCAGGGCCGCCTCGCGCACCTGCTCCGGCTCCGCCGCGGTGCGCCAGGTGGTGGAGGCGGGCAGCCGGTCCAGCCGGCGCGGGGCGCCGGGCGGGCGGCTGCGCAGCTGGCCGACGAACTGCCAGGACCGGGGCACGATGCAGCCGATGAGCGAGACGAACAGCAGCAGGTAGATCGCCGAGAACCAGACCGAGCTGTAGACGTCGAAGAACTGGAGCTTGTCGTAGAGCGGCGCCAGGGTCTCGTGCCGCTCCCGGAAGGCGGCCACCTTGGTCTCGTCGATGCTGTTCTGCGGGATCAGGGAGCCGGGGATGGCGCCGAGGGAGAGCAGGAACAGCAGGATCAGCGCGACCCTCATGGAGGTGAGCTGGCGCCAGAACCAGCGCGCCCAGCCCACCGGGCCGAGGCCCGGGGCCCCGGCGGCGGTCTCGGCGCCCTCGACGGGGGCGGTGGACAGCTGTGCGCCCGCCTCCCCGAGGTCGCGTTCCTCGGCCGTGCGGACCGCGCCCGCGGGGGTGCCGGTGCCCTCGACGGGGCCGCCGGAGCCGTCCCCGCCCTCGCCGGTGCCGCCCTTGCCGCTGCCGTTCATGGAGGTGCTGCCCATCTGCTCAGATCCCCACCGTGAAACCGTTGGACCAGCTCTGCATCGACTGGACCATGCCGTCCCACACTCCGGTGAGGAGCAGCAGGCCGGTACCGATCATCATGATGCCGCCGATCCGCATGACCCAGGCGTAGTGCCGCTTGACCCAGTCGAAGGCACCGAGCGCCCGGCGGAAGGCGATCGCGGCGATCACGAAGGGCAGGCCCAGACCGAGGCAGTAGGCGACCGTCAGCAGCGCCCCGCGGCCCGCGCTGGCCTCGTTCGCCGAGAGGAAGGTGACGGACGAGAGGGTGGGCCCGATGCAGGGCGTCCAGCCGATGCCGAACAGGGCGCCCAGCAGCGGGGCGCCCGCGAGCCCGGAGACCGGCCGCCGGTGGATGCGGAACTCGCGTCCGGTCATCCAGGGCATCAGCCCCATGAAGAACGCTCCGAGCAGGATCATCAGGCCGCCGAGGACCTTGGAGAGGATCTCCCGGTGCTCCTGGAGGGTGGCGCCGAAGTAGCCGAAGAGCGCACCGCCGGAGACGAACACGGCGGTGAAGCCCAGCACGAACAGCGTCGCCCCGACGGCCATCCGGCCGCGGCGGGCCTCCGCCAGGTCGGTGCCGGTGACCCCGGTCACATACGACAGGTAGCCGGGGACGAGGGGGAGCACGCACGGGGAGAAGAAGGAGACGAGTCCCGCGGCGACGGCGATGGGCAGGGCCAGCAGCAGCGCGCCGCCCAGGACCGTCTCGTTGGTCCCGGGCACGGCGGTGACGGCCGCGGAGGCTGCGGCGAGGGCTTCCACGGGATCACTTCTCCGCGATCAGCGGGTCGATCATCCTGCGCAGGTCCTCGTCGTCGAGTGCCCGCAGGGCGCGGGCGGCGATCTTCCCCTCGCGGTCGAGCACGATGGTGGAGGGGATGGCCTGCGGGTTGAGGCTGCCCTTGGGGAACCCGTTGACGATGAGCTTCCCGTGCGGGTCGTAGAGGCTCGGGTAGCCGACGCCGTAGTCCTCCTCGAACCGGAGGGCCGGGCCCTTGCTGCCGTCGCGGGTGTTGATCCCGACGAACGCGACGCCCTGCTCCTCGGTCTCCTCGGCGACCTTGGCGAAGTAGGGGGCCTCCGAGCGGCACGGCGGGCACCAGGAGCCCCACACGTTGAGCACGACGACCTTGCCCCTGAGATCGGCGACGTCGAGCTGCTCGCCCTCCAGGGTCTCGCCCTTCAGCTCGTTCGGCAGCCGGCGCTCGCCCTTGGGGACCGTGGAGACGGCTCCGGTGCCCGCGACGAAGTTGGTGTCGCCGCCGCCCCCGGAGCGCCCGCCGTCCGCGCAGGAGGACAGGGCGAGCGCACCTGCGACGACCAGGGCGGTCGAGAGGGCGGCGCGGGATGCTCGGCTGAAGCTCATGTGAAAAGTTTCGCATGTGCCCGGCGGCGATCTTCCGCGCCCCCCTGCATGCCCGTTAGGCCCGTTGTCAGGACGCCTTAAGGAAAGTGCCCCATCCCCCGGCGGGCGCCTGGCCGACGTCGAGGGAACGGAGTTTCGCCAGGACCCGGGGGTCCTGAACGTCGAGCCAGTCGCAGAACTGGCGGAAGGAAACGAGCCGGACGTCCTTCTTCCCGGCCATCTGCTTCAGCGATTCCTCGACCGCGTCCATGTATATACCGCCGTTCCACTGCTCGAAGTGGTTTCCGATGAACAGCGGGGCGCGATTCGACTCGTAGGCCCGCCGGAACCCCGCGAGATACGCGCCGGTGGCCTGCTCGCGCCAGCCCGGGTACTTGGCGGGGACCCCCTGGGTGGAGTTCTTCGACTGGTTGGCGAGCATGTTGTAGTCCATCGACAGGACCTCGAAGGAGTGGCCGGGGAACGGGACCTGCTGGAGCGGCAGGTCCCACAGTCCCTGGCGCTTGTCCGGCCAGACCTGGCGGCCGCCGGGCGAGGAGGCGTCGTAGCGCCAGCCCAGCCGCCGCGCCGTGGGCAGCAGCTCGTCCTGGCCGAGCAGGCAGGGGGTGCGCCCGCCGACGAGTTCCCTGCGGTAGTCGAAGGGCAGCGGTTCGAGGTCCTTCCAGCCGGAGTTGGTCCGCCATTCGGTGACGAACTTCACAGCCTGGTCGATCTCGCTCCGCCAGTCGGCGGACGACCAGTTGCCCACCGAACCGGAGCCGGCGCAGAAATGCCCGTTGAAGTGGGTGCCTATTTCGTGGCCGTCCAGCCACGCCTGCCGTATGTTCGCCAGGGTGTCCCTGATGTGCTCATCGGTCAGATAACCGATGTCGGAGGCGCCGACACTGTTGTTCGGCGGCCGGTAGAGCGATTTCCTGGATTCGGGCAGCAGGTATATGCCCGAGAGGAAGAACGTCATGGCCGCACCGTGGTTCCGGGCGAGTTCGAGAAAGCGCGGGAACAGCCCGTTCCCGACCTCGCCCGCACCGTCCCAGGAGAAGACCACGAACTGCGGGGGCGTCTGCCCCGGTTCGAGGGGGACCGGGCGCCCGGGCTGGTGCGGCTGCCTGCCCGTGTCGGCGGTGGAGCCGTCGCCGATGAGCCGGACCGCGGGCTTCGAGGGCGAGGCCCCGCCGCCCTCCGGTCCCCGGCCGCCCTTCCCGCCGCTGCCGCCCGCCGCACCGCCGGCACCGCAGCCGGCCAGCGCGGCGGCGGCTGCGGCTCCGATCCCCGCTCCGAGCAGTCCCCTTCGAGTGATGTCGTGCATGACGCCCCCTCACCGCACCCCTCCCGGTCGAGGAGGGGCAGATCCGAACCAGCACAGGGGAAGATGCACGCCGGAACAGTAAGGTTCCTGCCGGAGTGACCGTTTTTTCCCGGCGATCTTCCGACCGCCGGGAGCCGGGGGCGCACACCGGGAGCGCCCCCGGGGCACGGGTCGCTCCCCGAGGAGGCCCCGGAGCGTCCGGGGAGGGCGGCGGCCGCGTCAGGCGCCGAAGGCCTTCGCCTTGCCCTTCACCGGCTTCGCCCCGGCGAGCAGGTGCGGGGGCACCAGGTCCCGGGCGGGCTCGGTGTAGCCGACCGAGACGATCCGGTCGTCCTCGTAGGTGAAGGTGGTCAGCGAGGCGAGCGTGCACTGGCGGCGCCGCGGGTCGTGCCACAGCCTGCGCTTCTCCACGAAGCTGCGCACCACCCAGATCGGGAGCTGGTGGCTCACGCACACCGCCTCGTGCCCGCGCGCCGCGTCGCGGGCCGCGTCCAGCGCGCCCATCATGCGCACCACCTGGTCGACGTAGGGCTCACCCCAGGACGGGCGGAACGGGTTGGTCAGGTGCTTCCAGTTGCCCGGCCTGCGCAGCGCTCCGTCACCGACGCCGAAGGTCTTGCCCTCGAAGACGTTCCCCGCCTCGATCAGGCGGCCGTCGGTCCCCAGCGCCAGCCCGTGGGCCTCCGCGATGGGCTGCGCCGTCTCCTGGGCCCGCTCCAGCGGCGAGGAGACGACATGGGTGACGTCCCGGTCCGCGAGGTGCTCGGCGACCCGGTCGGCCATCCGCCGGCCGAGGTCGGAGAGGTGGTACCCGGGGCGGCGGCCGTAGAGCACACCGTCGGGGTTGTGCACCTCGCCGTGCCGCATCAGGTGGACGACGGTGGTCTCCTTCGCGCTCATGCCGTGGCCTCCGCGGCGGCGCGGGCGGCGGCGGGCAGGGCCGCGGCGATCCGCTCCACGGCCCGCTCGTCGTGCGCGGTGGAGACGAACCAGGACTCGAAGGCCGAGGGCGGCAGGTAGACGCCGTCGGCGAGCATCGAGTGGAAGAAGGCGTTGAAGCGGAACGCCTCCTGCTTCCGGGCCTCCTCGTAGTTCCGCACCTCGTCGGCGGTGAAGAAGACCGAGAACATGTTGCTCGCCGTCTGGACCCGGTGGGCGACCCCCTCCTTGGCGAGGGCGCCCGCCACCAGCTCCCGGATCTCCCGCGACACCGCGTCGACGGCCGCGTAGGCGGCCTCGTCCAGCAGGCGGAGCTGCGCCAGGCCCGCGGCGGTGGCCACCGGGTTCCCGGAGAGCGTGCCGGCCTGGTAGACGGGCCCGGCCGGGGCCAGGTGGGCCATCACGTCGGCCCGCCCGCCGAAGGCCGCGGCGGGGAAGCCGCCGCCCATCACCTTGCCGAAGGTCATCAGGTCGGGGACCACCCCGTCGACGCCGAACCAGCCCGCCCGCGAGGTGCGGAAGCCGGTCATCACCTCGTCCGAGACGAACAGGGCGCCGTCTGCGGCGCAGAGGTCCTTCAGCCCCTGGTTGAAGCCGGGCAGCGGCGGCACGACGCCCATGTTGCCGGGGGACGCCTCGGTGATCACGCAGGCGATCTCCCCGGGGTGGGCGGCGAACGCGGCCCGCACCGCGTCGAGGTCGTTGTAGGGGAGGACGATCGTGTCGCCCGCCTGCGCTCCGGTGACACCGGGCGTGTCGGGCAGCGCGAAGGTCGCCAGCCCGGATCCGGCGGCGGCGAGCAGGGCGTCGACGTGCCCGTGGTAGCAGCCGGCGAACTTCACCACCTTGGCGCGGCCGGTGAAGCCGCGGGCGAGGCGGATCGCGGACATGGTCGCCTCGGTGCCGCTGGAGACCAGGCGCACCTGCTCCACCGGGGCCACCCGGGCCACGATCTCCTCGGCGAGGGCCACCTCGCCCTCGCCCGGCGTGCCGAAGGAGGTGCCGCGGGCCACCGCCGCCTGCACCGCCCCGACCACCTCGGGGTGCGCGTGCCCGAGGATCATCGGCCCCCAGGAGCACACCAGGTCGACGTACTCGCGGCCGTCGGCGTCGGTCAGGTACGGGCCGCTGCCGGAGACCATGAACCGGGGGGTACCGCCCACGGCGCGGAAGGCACGGACGGGAGAGTTCACGCCGCCCGGCGTCACGATGGCCGCGCGGTCGAAAAGCGTCTGCGAAACTGGGGCGTCATAGGGAAAGCTCACGGAAACCATGGTCTCAGAGCCTTCGGCGATCTTGCGGACAGGTGTTTCACCGCACGTTCGTGGGGGAGGTCACTGTCACGATGATCTGGTTGCGCGGCGGGGGCTGCGAGTGGTCGGGTGGAGATATGCATCGCGGTGGCGGACTGGGCGAGGGGACCGACGACCTGGGTCCCGAGCCCGCCCGGCGTGGTAAGCACCGCCGAGGTGAAGCGGAAGGGCCCGTGGGAGGCAGGAGCGGCCGGTTGGGGGTGACGTACAAGTACTTCGGTGCGCCCGACGGGGCCACGGCCGCGCGCGTGCCCATCTCGATGCGCCCGGAGGAGCTCGGCGGCGACGAGCTCGGCATGGGCGGGATGTTCACCAAGATCAAGCCCGAGACCATAGCCGCGATGGTGCTCACCGGGATCCAGGGGATGCCGCTGCACCGGGTCCCCCCTCTGGAACTGGTGGTGCTGCACCCGGACTACGCGGTCGTGAAGCTGCCGATGACGGCGGTGGACCCGCTGCGGGACATCGGCGAGGAGTCCGTGGGCGCGGCGGCGTTCATCTGGTCGACCGTCCCGGACCGGGGCGGACCGAGGGACGCCTTCGACGTCTACCAACTGCTGCACGAATGGCAGGATTTCAGCCATCGTCTGCACGAGGCGGGACACCAGCCGTACTGCCTCGTCTGGCCCTGACCCGGGGGCGGCCGCCTCGGGCCGGGCCCTCGTTCCACGGCTTCGGCCACGGCGGGGGAGCCGGCTCCGGACTGCGCCGGGGCCGCTTGCCCGGGGGCCGGCCGGTGTCCCCCGCCCGGCGGGGGTCACCCGGTCGGACGCCCCCGCTCGCGTCCGCCGCGCCGGGTCCCGAATCCTGGGGGCCGGCGGCAGGCGCCCCGAAGGGACGGCGGGCATGGGACGGCACACGGCACCGGACGCGCACGGCGCACCGGGGGGCTACGCCCGGATGGTGGGGGGACTGCTCTTCGCGGGCGTGCTGATGCTGGGCACCGGCGTGCTCGCCGTGCTCCAGGGGGTCGCGGCGCTCGTCGGCGGCGAGGTGTACACCCGCGTCGACGACGGCTACCTCTACGGCTTCTCGCCTGCCGCCTGGGGCTGGGTGCACATCGCCCTCGGGGCGCTGATCGCCCTGACGGGCTGGGGCGTCCTCGGGGACGCGGCCTGGGCGCGGCTGCCCGGCCTGCTGTTCGCCTCGCTGGGCCTGGTCGCCCAGTTCGCCTATCTCCCCTACCAGCCGGTGTGGTCGGTGGTGCTGATGGCGGCGTACGCCCTCGTCCTGCGGGCGCTGGCCGTGCGGCGGGACACGGCACGCCGCTGAGGCCCGCCGCCGGGCCCGTCAGACGACCGGCGGCCGCCCCAGGCGGGCCATCAGCCAGACGGTGCTCCAGCGCATCGGGCGGCGCCTGCCGCAGGGCGTGCGCACCCCCTCCGCGAAGCCCGCGAACCAGGCGCGCAGGCCGGGCGCCGAGCGGGTGCGGGCCAGCGTGAGCGCCGTCCAGGACCCGAGGTAGAGGGGGACCAGCAGCGCGGGCAGGTTCCGCTTGGCCAGCCAGACCCGGTTGCGGGCGGTCATCCGGTAGTAGACGCCGTGCCGGGTGGGCTCGGTGCGGGGATGCTGGAGCACCAGTTCGGGGGCGTAGAGGATGCGCCAGCCGTCGTCGAGGGCCCGCCAGGCGAGATCGGTCTCCTCGTGGGTGAAGAAGAAGTCGTCCGGCCAGCCGCCGATCCGCTCCAGCATCCGCATCGACAGGGCGTGGCCGCCGCCGAGGAAGGTCGTCACCGGGCCGCCGCGCAGGGGGTCGGTGTTGCCGATGCGGGGCACGTGGCGCCGCTGGGTGAAGCCCGTCTCGTCGGCGATGCGGAAGCTGACGATGCCCAGGCCGGGGTCCTCGCCGTACAGGGCGGCCAGCCGGCTGAAGACGTCGGTACCGACGAGGAGCCCGTCGTCGTCGAGGTCGACCAGCACGTCCACGTCGCCGAAGGCGCGCAGCCGCTCCATGGCGACGTTGCGGCCGCCCGACACCCCGAGGTTCTCGGGCAGTTCGACGCCGGTGACATGCTCGGGGAGCCCGGGCAGCGGCGCGCCGTTGGAGACCACCACGATCCTGGTGGCCGGGTGGTCCTGGGCGTCCACCGAGTCGAGCAGCGCACGCAGCTCGGCCGGGCGGCTGCCCATCGTCAGTACAGCCACGCCGATGCGTGCTCGGGTCACGTCCACTCTCCCTCGATCACCGACCAGGTAACCGGTCCTGACCCGGGAGCTTAACGGGGACCGTCCATCAGGTGTACGAAGGACGTCCCCCGTACGGCGGGCGCGTCACTTCCCCGGTCCGCTCCTCCCGCGCCCCTGGCGGGGAGGGGCCCCGCGGCGGGCCCCGCCCGGGAATGCGCTGGCAGCGGTGTGCCGGGCGGTGGCATCCTGGCGCCGTGAACGGACCGGAGATCACCCTCAGCGTCGCCCCCGAGCTGCGGCTCTTCGTCTCCTCGGACCGGCGGCGCGGGCGGGCGGCCGTGACCACGGACGGCTCCTCGTCCCTCGGCCATGTCGTGGAGTCGCTCGGTGTCCCGCTCACCGAGGCGGGGGTGCTGCTGGCCGACGGGCTCCCGGTGGACGCCTCCCACGTGCCCCGCTCCGGGGAGCACATCGAGGTGCGGGGGGTGGAGCGGCCCCAGCGGGTGCCGGGGGCGCCGCTGCGCTTCCTGCTGGACGTGCACCTCGGGACGCTGGCCCGGCGCCTGCGGCTGCTGGGGGTGGACGCCGCGTACGAGAACGAGGACATCGGGGACCCGGCCCTGGCGGCGCTGTCCGCGGCGGAGCGGCGGGTGCTGCTCTCCCGCGACCGGGGGCTGCTGCGCCGCCGTGAACTCTGGGCGGGCGCCTATGTGTACAGCGACCGGCCGGACGACCAGCTGACCGACGTGCTGCAGCGCTTCGCCCCCGTGCTCGCCCCCTGGACCCGCTGCACGGCGTGCAACGCGCCGCTGGCGGAGGCGGACAAGGACGCCGTGCAGGAGCGGCTGGAGCAGGGCACCCAGCGCAGCTACGACGTCTTCGCCGAGTGCACCTCCTGCGGGCGCGTCTACTGGCGCGGGGCGCACCACGCCCGGCTGGAGGCCATCGTCGCCTCGGCGCTGCGCACGGCCGGGGGCCCGGGCCGGGACACGCCGCAGGCCGTGTGAGGGCGCGCGGCCTCGCGGACGGGGTGCGGCCGGGCCCTCAGAAGACGTACGGGTCGCCCGTGGCGAGCACGAGCACCCGGTGCTCGTCGTTGCCGGGGTTGCGGTCCGTCGCGCCGCCGCTCCATGCCGTCGAGACCCGCACCGTCATCTCGGAGGAGGCAGCGGGGGCGGTGGCCGAGAGCACCGTGGTGCGCCCGGTGCCGTCCGCGTGCAGCGGGCCGACGGCGCAGAGCACGACGCGCTCCGCCTCGCGCAGGCACTGCTCGGGCATCCGCAGCTCCCCGGCCGGCGCCGCCGAGAGCTCCACGCGCAGGGTGACGCCGCGGAGCGAGGACGGGCCGTGGTTGCGGCTCACCACGACGAGGTCGAGCCGGCCGTCGTCCAGGGTGATGCGGCCGTGGTGGGCGATGTCGGCCTCCGGGGCGACGGCGTCCTCCGGCGGGGCACCGGGCTCCGGGTCGGCCGGTCCGGGGGACGCGCCGGGCTCCGGGTCGGCCGCGGGCCGCAGCCACGGTCCGGCCGTGTCGGGCAGCGCCCCGACCGTGTCGTCGAAGGGCCCCGCCGGAGCCGCCGCCCCCGAGGCGGAGCCCGCCGCCAGCGCCACCGCCGCGACCGCTGCCGCGAGTCCCCGGCGGACCGTCCTCGTCGCATACATCAGCGTCATGGGCGAAAGATACCGATCATCCGCCTATAGCCAGGATTGCCCGCGGACTCTCGGCGCGTCCCGCATCGGCGGCGGACCGCCGCCGCACCCGGGGCGGCGGGTCGGCGGCCGCAGCGAAACATCCCGTACACACGGTCGACCTATCCTGGCGACTGTTCGATCACACGCGCGAGGAGCCATATGACCACCGCCGGATCCCCCGTCGCCGTCGTCACCGGCGCGAGCAGCGGCATCGGGGCCGCCACCGCCCGGGCGCTCGCCGCCGCGGGCCACCACGTCGTCCTCACCGCCCGCCGCAAGGACCGCATCGAGGCCCTCGCCGCCGAACTCGCCGGGGCCGGGCACCAGGCCACCGCCCTGGCCCTGGACGTCACCGACCGGGCCGCGGTGGACGCCTTCGCCGCCTCGCTCGACCGCTGCGACGTGCTCGTCAACAACGCCGGCGGCGCGCTGGGGGCCGATCCCGTGGCCTCGGCCGACCCCGAGGACTGGCGCCGGATGTACGAGGTCAACGTGATCGGCACGCTCCACCTCACCCAGGCGCTGCTGCCCGCGCTCACCGCGAGCGGCGACGGCACGGTGGTCGTCCTGTCCTCCACGGCGGGGCTCGCCACCTACGAGGGCGGGGGCGGCTACGTGGCGGCCAAGCACGGCGCCCACGTCCTCGCCGAGACCCTGCGGCTGGAGATCGTCGGCTCCCCGGTGCGGGTCGTCGAGATCGCCCCCGGGATGGTGCGGACCGAGGAGTTCGCGACGACCCGGTTCCGCGGCGACACCGAGAAGGCGGCGGCCGTCTACGCGGGCGTGGCGGCACCGCTCACGGCCGAGGACGTCGCCGACACGATCTGCTGGGCCGTCACCCGGCCGTCCCACGTCAACATCGACCTGCTGGTGGTCCGCCCGCGCGCCCAGGCCTCCAACACCAAGGTCCACCGGGAGTCGCGGTGACCGCTGCGGACGGCGCGGTCCGCGTCGGCCGGCTCACCGCCGCGGAGCTGCCCGGGGCGGCGCCCGGCCTCGGGGCGGTGCTCGCGGACGCCGTCGAGGACGGCGCCTCGGTCGGCTTCCTCGCCCCGCTGGACGCGGCGCGGGCCGCCGCCTGGTGGTCCGGCCTCGGGCCGGACCTCGCCTCGGGCGCCCTCGCCCTGTGGTGCGCCCGCGAGGGGGAGCGGATCGTCGGCACCGTGCAGCTGCGCTGCGAGACCGCCGCCAACGGCTCCCACCGGGGCGAGATCGCCAAGCTGATCGTCCACCGGGACGCCCGCGGCCGGGGCCTCGCCCGCCGCCTGCTCGGCACGGCCGAGGAGCACGCCCGGGCTGCGGGGCGCCGCCTGCTGCTGCTCGACACGCAGACGGGCAGCGCGGCCGAGCGGCTCTACCGCTCCACGGGCTGGACGCCGCTGGGCACCGTCCCCGGCTACGCGGCCGACCCCTCCGGCGCGCTGCGGCCGACGACCTTCTTCCACAAGGACCTGGGCTGCCGCAAGGACCCGGGCCCGGCGCCCGGGTCCCCGGGCGCCGCGCGCCTCAGCCCTTGACGCAGACGACCTGCTTCAGCTTGGCGACCACCTCGACGAGGTCCCGCTGCCGCTCGATGACCTGCTCGATCGGCTTGTACGCGGCCGGGATCTCGTCGACCACGCCGGAGTCCTTGCGGCACTCCACCCCGCGGGTCTGCTCCTCCAGGTCCCGCGCGCTGTAGCGCCGCTTGGCCGCGTTGCGGCTCATCCGGCGGCCCGCCCCGTGCGAGGCCGAGTTGAACGAGGCCTCGTTCCCGAGCCCGCGCACGATGTAGGAGCCGGTCCCCATGGAGCCGGGGATGATGCCGTACTCGCCGGAGCCCGCACGGATGGCGCCCTTGCGGGTCACCAGCAGGTCCATGCCCTCGTAGCGCTCCTCGGCCACGTAGTTGTGATGGCAGCTGATCTCCTGCTCGAAGGTCACCTTCGCCTTCCGGAACTCCCGGCGGACGACCTCCTTGTACAGCCCCATCATGATCGCCCGGTTGTGGCGGGCGTACTCCTGCGCCCAGAAGAGGTCGTTGCGGTAGGCGGCCATCTGGGGCGTGTCGGCGGTGAACACGGCGAGGTCGCGGTCGACCAGCCCCTGGTTGTGCGGGAGCTTCTGCGCCTGGCCGATGTGGTACTCCGCCAGCTCCTTGCCGATGTTGCGGGAGCCGGAGTGCAGCATCAGCCAGACCGCTCCGGCCTCGTCCAGGCAGAACTCGACGAAGTGGTTGCCCGAGCCGAGCGAGCCCATCTGGCGGGCGGCCCGGTCGCGGCGGAACTTCACCGCGTCGGCGACCGTGTCGAAGCGGTCCCAGAAGTCCCCCCAGCCGGAGGTGGGGAGGCCGTACACGCGGCCCGGGTCGACCGCCTCGTCGTGCATGCCGCGGCCCACCGGGATCGCCTGCTCGATCTTCGAGCGCAGCCGGGAGAGGTCACCCGGCAGGTCGTTCGCCGTCAGGGAGGTCCGCACCGCCGACATGCCGCAGCCGATGTCCACACCGACCGCGGCCGGGCAGACGGCCCCGTGCATGGCGATCACCGAGCCCACCGTGGCCCCCTTGCCGAAGTGCACGTCCGGCATCACGGCCAGGCCCTTGATCCACGGCAGGGTGGCGACGTTGTGCAGCTGGCGGAGGGCCACGTCCTCCACCGTTGCCGGGTCCGCCCACATCCGGATGGGGACGCGGGCGCCCGGCATCTCCACGTACGACATCGTTCCTCGATTCCCCCGAAAGTCCATAAAGCGCACATGCCCGGCCATTGTCCGCGAAAGACCTGGCGGACCGGCATCCTGGGCGGCGCGTGCGATAGACATTGTGTCCGTCGCCCCACCGGGGGCGGCAACAGGTTTTCGCCCCGGCGCGGGGCGGCGAACCCCAGGGAAGGAGCTCGGCAGGTGCTTCGGAAGATGTACCTCCCCGGCGCGGCGGCGCTGCTCGTCGCGGCCGTCGCGGCCGGCACCGCGGGCTGCACGTCGGAAGCGGGGCCGGACGGCTCGGCCACCGACGCCAAGGCGGCCGGCGGTGCGCTGCCCGCCGCCCAGCCGGGCCGCTACCGGACCCTGCTGGAGCCCTGCGGCGCCGTCGACCGCGGCGTCCTGAGGGACATGCTGCCCGGGGTGGTGACCCTGCCCAAGGAGCAGCAGCGCCAGGCGCTCCGGGGGACGGCCCAGGTCACCTACGACACCGACCGCCGCGCCGCGTGCAGTTGGAAGGGGAACTCCCCGGGCGGGACGCACCAGCTGCGCGTCGACTTCGAGCGGGTGGTCTCCTACGACCCGGCGGTCAGCGACGAGGCCCGCGCCCAGGAGGTGTTCGCCCGCCGGCAGGCGGCGGCCTCGGTGCCGCTCACGGCCGGCCCCGGGGAGCGGACGGACGCCCCGGGCGACGCCGGGCCCTCCGCCACCCCCGCGCCCTCCGGCTCCGGCCCGGCGCTCGGCACCCGGGCGGGCCCGGCGGCGGTCACCAGCCCCGGCGGCAGTCCGCCCGCCGGCACCGGCACCGGCCCCTCCGGGCAGCCGGGCGGCCCGGCAGGGGAGCCCTCGCCCAGCGGCTCCGCCGCGGCGCTCCAGCCCCGGGTGCTGACGGGCCTCGGCGACGCCGCCTTCCTGGACGACGTGCTCGACCCCGCCGGTTCGGCGGCCCAGCGGCGGACCGTGAGCGTGGTCTTCCGCACATCCAACGTGATCGTGACCCTGGTCTACGCGCAGCGTCCGGCGGCGCCCGCGGCGGTGCCGGACAGCAAGGAACTGCAGGAAAAGACCCAGGCGATGGCCCGCCGCCTGGCGGAGCAGTTCGACGACTAGGCCGCCGGGGCCCGGGAAGCGGGTTCCGTCCGCCGGGCCCCGTCCGGCGGGTCTCGGCGTACCGTGGCCTGGCCGACCGACCGACCGAGTGAAGGAACCATGCACCGTTCAGCCTCGCGACTCACCCGCATACTCGCCTGCGCAGCCGTCCCGGTGATGCTCGTCGTCGCCGGCTGCTCCTCGGACGGCTCCGGCGACTCCGGCGGCGCGCCGGACAAGGCGGGCAGCAGCTCCTCGGGGTCCCCCGAGGCGAAGAAGACGCCCACGGTGGCCCCGGCCCGGTTCGCCGAGCTGCCGGACCCGTGCGACGCGGTGGCGGCCAAGACGATCGGGGACCTCGTCCCCGAGGTGAAGTCGAAGAGCGGCACGGCCGGCAAGTCCACGGACACCGCGAGCCGCGGCAGCTGCTCCTGGAACGGCCTTGAGGACAAGGGCGTCGACGGCTCGCAGTACCGCTGGCTCGACGTGTCCCTGCTGCGCTACGACTCGGACGCCACACTGGCGGTCAGCGGGGAGCAGCGCGCGGAGGACAGCTACGCCAAGGAGGTCGCCAAGGCGAAGGCGACCGAGGGCGCCAAGGGTGTGAAGACCGCGGCCGCGGCCGGTGTGGGCGACGAGGCGACCACGGTCACCTACACGCTGAACAAGACCGACGAGGACTTCGTGTACGCCACGGTCGTGACCCGCACCGAGAACGGCGTGGTCACGCTCACCTACAACGGCACGGGCTACGCGGGAGCGAAGAACCCCTCCGTCACCGACATGGCCAAGGGCGCCGTGCGGGCCGCGAAGGAGGCGGTGGCGGCCGTCGCCGCGGCCAACGAGGAGCCCGCCGCGAAGGAGTCCCCGGAGGCGAGCGCCGAGGCGGCCGCCGGGGAGTAGCCGCGCACCGCGGCGGGGCCGCGCGGGCCCCGGGCGGGGAGGAAGCGGCGCCCGGCGGGGAGGATGCGGGCGCCCGGCGGGAGCTCCGGCTCGATCCCGGCCGCGGCCGGGCCCGCGGGGGCGGTCCCGGCCGGCGGCGCGCCGGACCGGGGCGCCTTGCCGGCGGGCGCGCGTCGTGGCCGGTCCGGTGCCGTGCGGCCCGCCGCCGGCGGCACCGCGGGCCGGGCAGCCCCTCCCCGAGGCCGCACTATGATCGGCGCATGACCGAGCTGGAGACCATCACCTCCCTGTCCGACCCGGCGATCCGGCGCATTGCCGATGTCACCAAGCCGTCCAGGACGAACATCAGGACGGCTCTGGTCGAGGACACCGAGCCGCTGGAGCAGTGCCTGCGCGCGGGGGTGGAGTTCATCGAGGTGTACGCCTCCGACGCCGCGCCGGTCGCCCCCGGGCTGCTGGAGCTGTGCGGGCAGCGCGGCGTCCCGGTGCGGCTCGTCGAGTCCTCGGTCGTCAACCAGCTCTTCAGGGGCGAGCGGAAGGCGAAGACCTTCGGCCTCGCCCGGGTCCCGCGCCCCGCGCGCCTGGGCGACCTCGCGGAACGCGCCGGCGACGTGGTCGTCCTCGACGGCGTGAAGATCGTCGGCAACATCGGCGCGATCGTGCGGACCTCCCTCGCCCTGGGCGCCGCGGGGATCGTCCTGGTGGACAGCGACCTGACGAGCATCGCCGACCGGCGGCTGCTGCGCGCCAGCCGCGGCTACGTCTTCTCGCTCCCCGTCGTCCTGGCCGACCGGCAGGAGGCGGTGGCCTTCGTCCGGGAGAGCGGGATGCGGCTGATGGCCCTGGAGGCCGACGGCGACCTGACCGTCAAGGACCTCGGCTCCCGGGAGGAGCGCCTGGCCCTGCTGTTCGGCAGCGAGAAGGGCGGCCCCTCCGACGCCTTCAAGGAGGCGTCGGCCCTCTCCGTGTCCATCCCCATGATCGACACCACGGAGTCGCTGAACGTCTCGGTCTCGGTCGGTATCGCACTGCACGAGCGCATCCAGAGGAACTTCGCGGCCCGCAGCTGAGCGGCCCGCCCCGCCCCCCGACGCCTTCGGGCGGAGGGCGGAGGGGCGTCCTCCGTCCCGGTGTGCCAGGCTGTGCCCGCACACGGAGCAGGGGAGGGAGAACGCGGTGGCCGCGATGCAGCTGACACGCACACACCGAATACTCATCGGTGTGGTCGTCGCGGGGGCGCTGGTCATCGCCGCGATCGGCTTCGCCGGGTCGTACGCCGCCGTCCGCGAGCTGGCGGAGCGCAAGGGCTTCGGCGACTTCTCCCTGGTCTTCCCCATCGGCATCGACGCGGGCATCTGCGTGCTGCTGGCGCTGGACCTGCTGCTGACCTGGATGCGCATCCCCTTCCCGCTGCTGCGGCAGACGGCGTGGCTGCTGACGGCGGCGACGATCGCGTTCAACGGCGCCGCGGCCTGGCCGGACCCGCTGGGCGTGGGCATGCACGCCGTGATCCCGGTGCTCTTCGTGGTCGCGGTGGAGGCCGCGCGCCATGCGGTGGGCCGGATCGCCGACATCACCGCGGACAAGCACATGGAGGGGGTGCGGCTGACCCGCTGGCTGCTGTCCCCGGTGCCGACCTTCAAGCTGTGGCGGCGGATGAAGCTGTGGGAGCTGCGCAGCTACGAGCAGGTGATCAAGCTGGAGCAGGACCGGCTGATCTACCAGGCCCGTCTGCAGGCCCGGTTCGGCCGGGCGTGGCGCCGCAAGGCACCCGTGGAGTCGCTGATGCCGCTGCGGCTGGCCCGGTACGGCGTGCCGCTGGCCGAGACCGCCCCCGCGGGCCTGGCGGCGGCCGGGATCGAGCCGGTGCTCCTGCCGCCCGCCCCGGAGACCGAGGGCGGCGGGGCCGGGGAGCTGGCGTCCGGCGGGCAGCGCACCGCACGGGAACTGCCCTCCGGTGAGGGGCCGGACGGGACGCGCCGGGACACCCCGCGGCAGGCCGGGGACGGCGGCGCGGCGTCCGGGTCCGCGGCGCGGCGCGAGGTGCAGGACGAGGCGGAGCCGGGACCCGGCTCGCACGAGAGCCCGTGGTTCGCGGCGCAGCACGCGTCCCCGGAGGCGTACGAGGGGGCCTACCGCGGCGGGTACGACCCCGGGCACGAAGGCCCCGGGCACAGCGGGGGGCCGGGGACGATCCCGGTGCCCGCCGGTCCGGGCGGCCGGACCCGGCCGCTGGGCAACGGCCCCCGGGACCCGCAGGCGCAGGACCCGTACCCGCAGGACCCGGGCGTCCAGGACCCGAACGCCCGGGATCCGTACGGGCGGGCCCCGTACGCCCAGGAGCCGAACCCCCAGGACCCGAACGCCCGGGATCCGTACGGGCGGGCCCCGTACGCCCAGGAGCCGAACCCCCAGGACCCCTACGCGCGGGCCCCGTACGCCGCGCGCCCCTACGGCGAGGCCGCCGGGGACCCGGCGGCGGCACAGGGATACGCAGAGCAGCGGTACGCCCGGCAGCACGAGGAGCAGGAACGTTACGCCGGGGAGGCGTCGGCGCGGCAGGCTGCTCAGGTCCCCCAGCAGCACCTCCCGGAGCAGCCCGGGCCCCGGGCGGCGGCCGACCGGCCGGAACCCGGGCCCGCCCCGGAGCAGGGCGAGGCCGCCGGCCCCGCGGACGACGCGGCGGAGCAGGAGTTCGCCGAGGCGGCCTACCCCGTGTTCGTCGCCTATGTGGACGAGCACCAGGACTACCCCAAGCTGGACCTCTTCGACATCCTGCTCGCCGATCGCCACGGGGTGCGCCATCCGCGGAGCGCCGCGCTGCTGAAGCGGCTGCTGCCCGAGTTCCGGCTGCGCCTCCAGGCGGAGCTGGAGGCCGAGCACATCGCCTGACGGCCCGCCCGCGACGACGCGGCGGCCGCCCCGGGGCACGGCACAGGGCCCCACCCCCGGCAGAAGCGGGGGTGGGGCCCTGTCGGCGGCGTCCCGGTTCCGGGGCGGCCCTCAGGCCGCGAGCAGTGTGCGCACCCGGTCCGCGCCGACCGCCAGCAGCAGCGTCGGCAGGCGCGGGCCGGTCTCCCGGCCGACCAGCAGCCGGTAGAGCAGCGCGAAGAACGACCGCTGGGCCACCTTGAGTTCCGGCGTGGGCTTGGCGTCCGGCTCCAGGCCCGCCATGACCTTGGGCACGCCGTACACGAGCGTGGTCAGGCCGTCGAGCGACCAGTGGGTGTCGAGGCCCTCCAGCAGCATCCGCAGCGACCGGCGGCCCTCCTCGTCCAGCGAGGCGAGCAGCTCGTGGTCCGGCTCGGTGCGCACGATGGTGCGCGCGTCCGCCGGGACATGGGTGGAGATCCAGTTCTCCGCGCGGTCCAGCCGCGGGCGGACCTCGTCCAGCGAGGCGACCGGGTTCTGCGGGTCCAGCTCAGCGAGGATCCGCAGCGTCTGCGCCTCGTGGCCGCCGGTGATGTCCGCGACCGAGGCCAGCGTCCGGTACGGCAGCGGGCGGGGCGTACGCGGCAGCTCCCCCGCGGCGGTGCGGGAGGCGCGGGAGTGGGCGGCGGCGTCGGCGGGCAGCACGGAGCCGTCCGCCACCCGGCCCTCCAGCTTGTCCCACTCGTCGTAGAGCCGCTGGATCTCCTGGTCGAAGGCGACCTTGAACGCCTGGTTCGGCTTCCGGCGCGCGTAGAGCCAGCGCAGCAGCTGCGGCTCCATGATCCTCAGCGCGTCCGCGGGCGTGGGCACACCACCGCGCGAGGAGGACATCTTCGCCATGCCCGAGATGCCGACGAAGGCGTACATCGGGCCGATGGGCTGCTCGCCCCCGAAGATGCCGACGATCTGGCCGCCCACCTGGAAGGAGGAGCCCGGCGAGGAGTGGTCGACGCCGGAGGGCTCGAAGACCACGCCCTCGTAGGCCCAGCGCATCGGCCAGTCGACCTTCCACACCAGCTTGCCCCGGTTGAACTCGGACAGCCGCACGGTCTCGGAGAACCCGCACGCCGAGCAGGTGTAGGCCAGCTCGGTGGAGTCGTCGTCGTAGGCCGTGACCGTGGTCAGGTCCTTGTTGCAGCCGCCGCAGTAGGGCTTGTACGGGAAGTACCCGGCCGTGGTGGCACCGTCGTCCTCGGCGGCGGCGCCCGAGCCCTCGGCGGCCTCCAGCTCGGCCTCGTCGACCGGCTTCTGCGACTTCTTGGCGGGGGCCTTCCTGGTGCGGTACTGGGCCAGGATCGCGTCGATGTCGCCCCGGTGGCGCATCGCGTGCAGGATCTGGTCGCGGTAGGCGCCCGAGGTGTACTGCTCGGTCTGGCTGACCGCGTCGTACTCCACGCCCAGCTCCGCCAGCGAGGCGGCCATGGCGGCCTTGAAGTGCTCGGCCCAGTTCGGGTGCGGGGACCCCTTCGGCGCCGGGACCGAGGTCAGCGGGCGGCCGATGTGCTCGGCCCAGGACTCGTCGATCCCCTCGATGCCGCCCGGCACCTTGCGGTAGCGGTCGTAGTCGTCCCACGAGATCAGGTGGCGCACCTCGTAGCCGCGGCGCCGCACCTCGTCCGCGACCAGGTGCGGGGTCATGACCTCGCGGAGGTTGCCCAGGTGGATGGGCCCCGAGGGGGACAGCCCGGAGGCGACGACGACCGGTTTGCCAGGCGCACGTCGCTCCGACTCGGCGATGACCTCGTCCGCGAAACGGGAGACCCAGTCGGTCTCGGTGCTGCTCTGAGCCACGGTCGGCACGTCCTCGGTTCCTAGGGTCGGCAAGATCTTCCGCCGCCCATTCTCCCAGACGGCGCGTCGCCGCCGCACGCCTGGCACCTCGGGGCCGGGCGCCCTCCCGCCCGCCTGCGACGGAGCGGACGGGCCCGGTGCGGCCGACCGGAAATGCCGTTGCCGGACCATGGGACACTTGACAACCGGAACATCCCGGAGAACCCGACCACCGAACAGGAACGGACACCCATGGCCTCGGTCCCTTCTCTCGCTTCGAACGTGCAGCAGCGCCTCGCGGACGCCCTGTCGGCAGCCCTGCCGCAGGCCGCCTCCGCGGACCCGCTGCTCCGACGCAGCGACCGGGCCGACTTCCAGGCCAACGGCATCCTGGCGCTGGCCAAGCGGCTGAAGGGCAACCCCCGCGAGCTGGCGGCGCAGGTCGTGGACGCCGTGGGCGACGACGACGTGCTCGCGGACATCGAGGTGTCCGGCCCCGGCTTCCTGAACATCACCCTCGCCGACCGGGCGATCACCGAGACGCTGGCGGCGCGCGCCGCCGACGACCGGCTCGGCGTGCCGCTCGCGGACGAGCCCGGCCGGACGGTGATCGACTACGCCCAGCCGAACGTCGCGAAGGAGATGCACGTCGGCCATCTGCGGTCCGCGGTGATCGGCGACGCCATGGTGCGCATCCTGGAGTTCACCGGCGAGCAGGTGGTGCGGCGCCACCACATCGGCGACTGGGGCACCCAGTTCGGCATGCTCATCCAGTACCTGACCGAGCACCCGCACGAGCTGGACCACAAGGAGTCCCCGGGCGCGGGCGAGGCGGCCGGTGCCGAGGCGATGTCCAACCTGGGCCGGCTCTACAAGGCGTCCCGGGCGCTCTTCGACTCCGACGAGGAGTTCAAGGCGCGGGCGCGGGACCGGGTGGTGGCGCTCCAGGCGGGCGACGAGGAGACCCTCGCCCTGTGGCAGCGCTTCGTGGACGAGTCGAAGATCTACTTCTACTCGGTCTTCGAGAAGCTCGACATGGAGGTCCGCGACCCGGACGTCGTCGGCGAGTCCGGCTACAACGACATGCTCGACGAGACCTGCCGGATCCTGGAGGAGTCGGGTGTCGCGGTGCGCTCCGAGGGTGCGCTCTGCGTCTTCTTCGACGACGTCAAGGGCCCCGACGGCAACCCGGTCCCGCTGATCGTCCGCAAGTCCAACGGCGGCTACGGCTACGCGGCCACCGACCTGTCGGCGATCCGCGACCGGGTGCAGAACCTGGACGCGACGAGCCTGCTCTACGTGGTGGACGCCCGGCAGTCGCTGCACTTCAAGATGGTCTTCGAGACCGCCCGGCGGGCCGGCTGGCTCAACGACAAGGTCAGGGCCCACCAGCTCGCCTTCGGCACGGTCCTCGGCAAGGACGGCAAGCCCTTCAAGACCCGTGAGGGCGAGACCGTCCGGCTGGTCGACCTGCTCGACGAGGCGATCGACCGGGCCACGGCGGTGGTGCGCGAGAAGGCCGGGAAGGTGGGGCTGAGCGAGGAGGAGATCACCGGGAACGGCCGCCATGTGGGTATCGGCGCGGTGAAGTACGCCGACCTGTCGACGTCCGCCGTGCGCGACTACAAGTTCGACCTCGACCAGATGGTCTCGCTCAACGGCGACACCTCGGTGTACCTCCAGTACGCCTACGCCCGGATCCAGTCGATCAAGCGCAAGGCGGGCGGGCGGAGCCCGGTGGCCCACCCCGAACTCGAACTCGCCCCGGCCGAGCGGGCGCTGGGGCTGCACCTGGACCAGTTCGGCGAGGTGCTGGCCGAGGTCGCGGCCGGGTACGAGCCGCACAAGCTCGCCGCCTACCTGTACCAGCTGGCCTCGCACCTGACGACCTTCTACGACCAGTGCCATGTGCTCAGCGAGGACAACCCGGCCGAGGTCGTGGAGAACCGGCTGTTCCTGGTCGACCTGACCGGGCGCACCCTCCACCAGGGCATGGCGCTGCTGGGCATCCGGACACCCGAACGCCTCTGAGGCCCCGCCGCCCGGGGTGCGCGTCCGCGTGCACCCGGGCGGCCCGCACGCGGCGCACGGCGGGCGCCGCCCCTCCACCAGGGGCGGCGCCCGCCCTCACGTCCGGGCACGGGCGACCGGCGCTGCGCCGGGGCCGGACGTCCGCCCGCTGCCCGGGGGCCGTTGGCTCGGCGTGGAGCGGCTCAGCGGATCGGGCGCGAGGTCCTGCCGGACGCCTCGTCGATCTGCATATGGGCCCGCTCCAGCAACTGGGACGCGAGGTCCATCAGCGCCCGTGCCCCGGCGATCTCCTCGCCCACCATGAGCTGCGGCTGATCGCTGTGGTGGCGGTTGGCGTTGCCGTGCCCGCGGATCTCCGAGCCGTCCCCGAGGCGCACCATGGCGGCGGCCCTGGTCCGGTCGCCGTCCTCGCGGAACTCCATCTCCACGTGCCATCCGACGAGTGTCTGCATGGGGACCACCTCCGCAATCGACCCTTCCAGGGTGCTCCCGCCCGGCCCTGATCGCGACCCGCGCTGCCCTGCTCCGGCCCTGGCGGTCCCGGGCGCTCCGGCCCTGCCGGTCCCGGGGCCAGGGCGCTCCGCCCCTGGCGGTCCCGAGGGCTCCGCGGCGGACCCGCCCCACCGGGACGCGAAGCGCCCGGGCCGCCGGACGCAGAGGGTGTCACCGGCCGTCGAACGGAGCTTGCTCCGAAGTCATATTGGTCTATACCTTGACTCGATCACGTCAATCACGCTTGAGTGTGGGCACTGCCCCCCACCCAGCCGACCCCGGCCCAACTTCCCTGCTGGGCAAGGCTGTTGCACCTCGAAGGAGTGATCGAGTGCTGCGCACACGCCTCATGGCCCTGCTGACGGCGGTCCTGATGGCCGCAGGTCTCGCCGTGGCCCTGACCCCCTCAGCGTCCGCCGCCTCCCCCTGCGACACCGCCCCCGAATGGCGGCAGGGCACCTGGTACACCGCTGGCAACGTTGTCAGGTACAACGGCTCCTACTACATCGCCGAACACGACAACCCGGGCTACTCGCCGACGATCAGCACCTGGTACTGGGACCCGTACGACTGCGGTGGCGGCGGCGGGAACCCGGACCCGTCCGGCTTCGTGGTCAGCGAGGCCCAGTTCAACCGGATGTTCCCGAACAGGAACTCCTTCTACACCTACAGCGGCCTGACCGCCGCCCTCGCCGCCTACCCGGGCTTCGCCAACACCGGCAGCGACACGGTCAGGAAGCAGGAGGCCGCGGCCTTCCTCGCCAACGTCAGCCACGAGACGGGCGGGCTCGTCCACATCGTGGAGCAGAACACGGCCAACTACCCGCACTACTGCGACTGGGGCCGGCCCTACGGCTGCCCGGCCGGCCAGGCCGCCTACTACGGCCGCGGGCCGATCCAGCTCAGCTGGAACTTCAACTACAAGGCCGCCGGCGACGCCCTCGGCATCGACCTGCTGAACAACCCCTGGCGCGTCCAGAACGAGTCGGCCGTCGCCTGGAAGACCGGCCTGTGGTACTGGAACACCCAGTCCGGGCCCGGCACGATGAGCGGCCACACGGCCATGGTGACCGGGGCGGGCTTCGGCCAGACGATCCGCTCCATCAACGGCGCCCTGGAGTGCGACGGCGGGAACCCGGCGCAGGTCCAGAGCCGGGTGACCACGTACCAGCAGTTCGCGCAGGTCCTCGGCGTCCCCGCGGGCGGCAACCTCTACTGCTGACCCCGCCGGGCGCCCCCTCGCGGACGCCCGCCGTCACGGGCCGCGGGTCCGGGGCGCCCCGCCCCGGACCCGCGGCCCGCCAGCCCCCTCCCGGCTCGGGCCCCGGGCCCACGGGCTCCTCCCCGGCGTCCCTTCCACCCCGCAGCCGGCCGCCCAACCGACCGCGGCGCCCTCCCGGTACAGCGCCTTCACGCCACGCCGGCAGGGCGCGCACCGGCCGATCCTCGGCGGCCGGGCAACCCGCGCGCCCCGCGCCCCGTCCTCCGTGATCGAGAGGGCACCCGGGCCCAACCGGGCGCCCGTGAAACGGGGTTGAGGAGAAACGTTGATACGCGCCCGAAGGACATGGGCCACCGCGGTAGCGGTGCTCGCCGTGGCGGCGGGGGTGGTACCGGCCGCGCACGCCGCACCGCAGCCGCCAGGCCCCCTCTCCGCTCCCACCGCGGCGGAGACCGGTACCGGCACGGAGGAGCTTCCGCCCGGCTGGCGGATCACCACCGCCGACAACGGCGACAGCGCCCTGGAGTGGCGCTCCCCGCGACCGGTCCCGGCCGGGGACGCCCGTGTCGAGTTCCACGCGAACGGCACACTCGTCGGCGTACCGGAGCCGGGGCAGGACGGACTGACCTTCCGCCTGCCCCTGGACGAGGCCGCGACCACCGCCCCCTCCGATCTCGCCGACCTCCGGGTGGTGGCCGCGGGGCAGCGGCTGGACGCCGCGGGGGAGCGGGAGGCCCGCGACCGGCGGTCCGCCGGCCCGTCCGCCCCCGCCCTGCCCGCCCGGCTCCCGGCCGGCACGGTGGACCCCGGCAGGCCGGGCCGCTACGCCACCACCACCGGCGAGTACGCCCTCGCCCCGCTCCGCCTGCCCGGCCTGGCCGCACCGGTGGAGATGCGCGGCGTGGTCGTCGCACCGAAGGGAGCGCCCGGCAGGCGGCCGCTCGCCCTCTTCCTGCACGGCCGCCACGCCACCTGCTACGTGCCCGGCAAGGGCGAGGAGGAGGTGACCATCGACTGGCCCTGCGCCAAGGGCGCCCAGCCGATCCCCAGCCACCGCGGCTACCTCCGCGACCAGAAGCTGCTCGCCTCCCAGGGCTACGTCACGGTCTCCATCGCCGCGAACGGCATCAACAGCCAGGACTGGGCCGCCGAGGACGGCGGCGCCCAGGCGCGCTCCTCCCTGGTCCGCTCCCACCTCGCGCGCTGGGCCGCCTGGGCCGCCGCGCCCGCCACCGCGCCCGCGGCCGTGCGCAAGGGCCCGCGGGCCGATCTGTCGAAGGTCCTCCTCGTCGGGCACTCGCGCGGCGGCGAGGGAGTCAACCGGGCGGCCATGGACACCCTCTACCCGCCGCCGAAGGCCGAGGACGGCGCCCGTGGCAGGGCCCGCTGGACGGTCCGCGGCACCGTTCTGATCGGGCCCACCCTCTTCGGCCAGAACCCGGTGCCCGACGTGCCGTCGCTGACGCTCCTGCCGGGCTGCGACGGGGACGTCGCCGACCTCCAGGGCCAGGTGTACGCGGACGGCACCCGCGGTGTGAGCGGCGGGAAGGCCCTGCACAGCGCGGTCCACATCACCGGCGCCAACCACAACTTCTTCAACACCGAATGGACCCCGGGCCAGGCCAAGGCCCCGGCCATGGACGACTTCTGGCACGATCCCGAGCAGCGCGACCCCGTCTGCTCGCCGGGCGCGCCCACCCGTCTCACCGCCGACCAGCAGCACCGCGCGGGCGCCACCTACATCGCCGCCGCGGCCCGGCTGTTCGTGGCCGGTGACGACCGGGTGCGCGAACTGGTCGACGGCACCGGCCGCCGCGCCCCCTCCGCCGACCCGGCACGGGTGCTCACCCACGCCGTCGGCGGGAACCGCGGCGCGGCCCTGCTGCCCGACGGGCGGCTGAACGTGACCGGCGCCCGGCTCTGCGACGCCGTCTCCCCCGGGCGCGGCGCCTGCCTGGGCGGGAACACGGCGGGCTCCTCCCCGCACTTCGCCTCTTGGCGGCCGGAGCACGAGGCCGGACGCCGGGCCGTGGCGCTCAGCTGGTCGAAGCCCGGGGCACCGGCCCGGATGACGCCCGGCGCACCGGTCTCCCTGCGCGGCGCGCGCAGCCTCGCCCTGCGCCTGTTCGTGCCGCCGAACACCACCGGGACGCGGTTCGACGTGGTCCTCCGGGACGCGGCGGGCAAGCGGGCGGACCTCGGGCGGATCCGCGTCGACGGGCTGCCCGGCAGCGACCGCACCGCCTCCTACTGGGCGCAGGAGCTGCGGGTCCCGCTCGCGAAGGCCGCGAAGGCCCGGCTGGACCTGCGCCGCATCGCCTCCCTGGAGCTGGTGCCGCGCAGCCGCTCCGGGAAGGCCTGGCTGATGGACGCCTGGGCCTGGAGCCCGGGCACCCCGGCGGTGCGGCCCGCGCCGCTGACCCGCGTCGACCTCGGCCGCCTCACCGTCAAGGAGGGTGACTCCGGAGTCCGCACCTACCGGGTGCCGGTCCGCACCACCGGCAAGGCGGCCGGCACGGTCCGGCTGTACGTCGTCGACCCGGACACCGGCAGGACGAAGAGCCGCCTGGTCCGGGTGGGCCCGGGCACGGCGGGGATCGACGTCTCGGTGCGGGTGCGCGGCAACCGGCGCTACGGCTGGGACACGACGCACGACATCCTGGTCAAGGCGGTGCGGGGCACGGTCGTCGGGGCCGACTCCGGCGGTGTGACGGCCGAGAACGACGACCCGATGCCGACGGTGAGCATCGCGCCGGTGGCCGCCGACGTGGTCGAGGGCAAGCCGCTGACCTGGCGCGTCTCGCTCTCCGAGCCCGCGGACATCGAGATCCCCGCCCTGGCCGAGCTGGTCCCGGTGCCGGAGGGGCGGCCCGAGCTGTCCACGGCGGACGTCGACAAGGAGTGGCTGCTGAACTTCGTGGACGAGCTCCCCGACCCGGCGGTCCCGCTCTCACGGCTGGACTACCGGACGCTGTGGACCTGGGTCCCTGCGGGTGAGCGCTCCGCGGACCTGACCGTCCCGACCGTCCGCGACCTGCTGAAGGAGCCGGCCGAGTACGTCCGGATCCAGCCGGTGGACGAGGAGGGCGGCCCGCTGGGCCCGCCGCTGGAGGGCACGGTCCGCGACGCCTCCTGAGGTGCGGTGCGGTGCGCGGTCGTCGCCCCGCCGGGCGGCCGCGCACCGCACCACCGTGCCGGGCCCGGGCGGGGCGGGCCGCGGCACTACGGTGCGGGACGGCCGCCGTGGCCGCGTTCCTGGACGAGGATGGCGGCCTGGACGCGGGAGCGCAGGCCCAGCTTGGCCAGGATGTGCGAGACATGGGACTTCACGGTGGTCTCGCTGATGTAGAGCCGTTTGGCGATCTGCTGGTTGGACAGGCCCTCGCCCAGGCAGTCGAAGACGTCCCGCTCGCGCTCGGTGAGTTGCTCCAACCCCTTGGGCGGGGCCTGCGGCCGGGGCTCCACGGCGGTCGCGGTACCGGCGAACTGCGAGATCACCCGACGGGTCACCTGGGGTGCGAGAACGCCGTCCCCCTGCGCCACCAGCCGGACCGCCTCCACCAGTTGCAGCGCCTCGACGGACTTGATCAAAAAGCCCGCGGCCCCGGCGCGCAGGGCGGCGTAGACGTACTCGTCCAGGTCGAAGGTCGTCAGGATGAGGACCTGGCAGACGTTCTCCTCGACGAGGACCCGGGTGGCCTCGATGCCGCCGCCGGGCATGCGGATGTCCATCAGCACCACGTCGGGCCGGAGCCGCCGCGCCAGTCTCACCGCGCTGCCGCCGTCCGTGGCCTCGCCGACCACCTCGATGTCCGCCGCCCGGTCCAGTACGAGCACCAGCCCGGCCCGCACCGCTGCGTGGTCGTCGGCGACGAGAACCCTAATACTCATGCTCCCTCTCCTCTCCCAGCGGGAGTACTGCGTGGACCCGCCAGCGGTCGCCGACCGGCCGTGCCGAAACCGTCCCCCCGATGGCGGCCGCCCGCTCACGCATGTTGAGCAGACCGATACCGGCACCGGGCAGGGCGGGTGCCCCGCCTCCGGTCAGCTCGTTGAGGACCTCGACGTGGAGGTCGCCGTCCTCGGGGCACACCGTGACCCAGGCGCGCGCTCCGGTGGCGTGCTTGACGGCGTTGGTCAGCGCCTCCTGAACGATCCGGTAGGCCGCCAGGTCGACGGAGGCCGGCAGCCCGGCAGGCAGGCGGATGGTCCCGGCGGCGCCGGCCCCGCCCCCGGTGCCGGGGCGGGGGGCGTCCTCCCGCCCGTCGGCGGGTTCCGGACGGTCCGGCCCCGCGGTCCGGGCCGCTCCCGCGGCGCCCCCGGTCACGGCGACGTCCAGTCCGGCGGCGCGTGCCGAGTCGAGCAGGAGGTCGAGTTCGGCCAGCCGGGCGGGGGCGGTGTAGGAGACCTGCTCCCCGTCCCCGTTCTGGCCGCGGAGCAGTTCGATCATGGCGCGCATCTCCCTGAGGGCGTCGACGCTGATCTGCCTGATGGTGCGCAGGACGTCGTCGACGGCCGCCCGGTCGTCGCGGAGGGAACCCGCCGCGTCCGACTGGATGGCTATGGCGGACAGGTGCCCGGCGATCACGTCGTGCAGTTCCCTGGCCATCCGTGCCCGTTCCTCGGCCACGGCCGTGCGGCGGTCGAGTTCGGCGATCCGGGCCTGCTGCTCGGCACGCAACCGCTCCGCCTCCGCCGTGTCCCGCTCCTGACGCACCGTCATGGCCCACCACACCGGCACGAACAGGATGGTGATCATCACCATGATCAGCAGAACGGTGACCTGCCAGTCGCCCGTGACCGTGAAGAGCACCGTCGTGATCGCGACCAGCAGTGCGATGACGGTGTAGATCAGCAGGCGGCTGGCGCGCCGGGAGGCATGGAGGGTGGCGCTGTAGAGCAGCTCCGACACCACCAGGAGCATGGAGATGCTGAAACCCATCAGCACGTCGATCGTGGCGAAGAACAGACCGGCGGCCAGGGCGTACATCGGCAGGGTCCTGCGCACCAGAACGGCGAGGCAGGCACCGGTGAGTGGGATCAGCCGCCAGGCGAGGGGGACCTGCCAGGGCGCGAGCGTGTGCACCTCGCGGAAGAAGGGGTACCAGCCGGCACCGTAGAGCACCGAGCCCAGCACGAACAGCCCCACGGCCGGCAGGACGTCCTTCCGGTGGAAGCGAAAGGATCGCTTCCGTAAACCCCCGAGTTCCAGCATCTGGTCATGAAAGCACAGGCGGTGGGGACATTCGGGACGGATGCGACTGCCCCGAAGGCATCTCCTCCGAAGGTCGGAGGGTGCGGTCGTGCGCTTCCCCGAAGTGATGACGTGCGCCCCTTCCAACCGACGACGACACCGCGACCTGCCTCCGGCCACGCTGTGACCATGAACCCGACCAGCAGGCATGCCCCCGCCCCGCCCGCGCAGGAGCAGGGCCCGCCCCCGCCGCAGTCCGGGGCCGCGGGCCGGCGTATCGACGTCCTGGACATCCTCCGGGGCGTCGCGATCATCGGGACTCTCGGTACCAACATCTGGCTGTTCACCCATCCGCTGGGCCCGCCGAGCATCTTCTTCCGGTTACCCGAGGCCGACAGCGCGGGCGGTGCCGTGGAGGTCGTGCTGCGCTGGCTGGCCAACGGCAAGTTCCTGGCCCTGCTCACCATCCTGTTCGGTGTCGGGCTGGAGCTGCAGTACCGGTCCGCCCGGCGCCGGGGAAGGCCCTGGCCCGGCTGGTACCTGTGGCGGACGGCGCTGCTCTTCCTCGAAGGGGCACTCCACTTCGTGCTCGTCTTCGAGTTCGACGCCCTCATCGGCTACGCGTTCACCTCCCTGATCGTCGTCTGGCTGGTCGGGCGCAGCGACCGCTGCGTGCGCGCCTGGATCATCGCCATGGGCGCGCTCCACCTGGCCCTGGTCGGTGCCCTGACGGCCGCCCTGGTCGCCACGGGGACCGGGTCCGACGCCACGCTCGGGCATCCGGACGTCTACGCGGTGGGCACCTACGCGGACCAGGTGGGACTGCGGCTGAGCCGCTTCCTGCTCTACCGCATCGAAGCGGTCTTCGTGATCCCGATGGGCGTCGTGCTCTTCCTCCTCGGCTCACGCCTCCTGCGGGCCGGCGTCTTCGAGAAGAGCGAGCGCGGGGCCCGGATCCGGGGCCGGCTGATGGTCGTCGGGCTGGGTGTCGGGGCCCCGCTGAACCTGGTGACCGCCTTCGCCGGCCCGGGCTGGTTCCTCGTGGACCGCTATCTGCTGCCGCCGCTGGTCGCCTTCGGCCTGCTGGGGCTGGTCACCACGCTGGCGCACCGGGCGACCGGCGAGCACGGCCTGCTCAGGCGCGGGGTGACGGCGGTCGGCCGCAGCGCCCTGTCCTGCTACGTGTTCCAGAACCTGGCGGCCTCGGCGCTCTGCTACGGCTGGGGGCTGGGGCTGGCCGCGGAGTTCGACTGGGCGCGGCCGTGGTGGCCGGTGCTCGCCTGGGCGGCGATCGTCTCCTCGTTCCTGGTGCTGTCGCCGCTGTGGTTGCGGAAGTTCAGCAGGGGTCCGGTCGAACTCGTATGGCACTGGGCCTACCTGGCGCCGCAGCGCCTGGGCCGGGGATCATGACCCCGGGCACCCGGCGGCCCGGGGGAGCCGCCCCCGGGCGCCTCGGTGGGGCCCGCCGAGGCGGGCCCCACCGGCCGGGGTCAGGACATCCGCAGCTCCACGGTGCGCAGTTGCGGGGAGGCCTCGATCTCGCTCTCGCAGAAGCGGCCCTTGACCATGCGGCCCTCGGCGTACAGCTCCGTCTGGTCCGCGTAGTACGGCGAGGTCCGGTCGCCGGACTGCGAAGAGGCGAGCAGCCGCGCGACGTCGGGGCATGCGCCGTCGGTGAAGGAGACGACCTGGACGAAGCTGGGACCGTACACGACCTTCCCATAGCCCTTGGCCGCGTCCCAGCTGTGGATCTGGACGTTGATCGGGCCGAGCAGCGACGGTCCGCCGTGGGTCGGCAGCTTCCTGTCGCCCCGGACCACGTACTGGTGCTCGCCCAGCGGCGCGTCCGGGGCGATGCCGAGCCGGTTCAGCTCCTCGACGGCATCGCCGAAGGCCGTGGGCACGCCGGGGTTGCCGGTGTCCAGGTCCCTCGGCGTGTTCACCGGGTCGGCCGGGTCGAACGGGGTGCGCCAGGACGGTCCGCCGCGCTCCGCCAGCTTCGTCCAGAACCGGGTGAACAGGAGTGCTCCCCGGCTGGTCGTCAGGAAGCGCTCGTCCCAGTGCGACAGCGCACGGCAGGCGGGCCCGGCGTCGACCGGTTCTCCGCCGGACGTGGGGGCCCGGCCGCCGGGCAGGGCGGCGCACATCCGCGCGGTGTCGTCCGCGGCAAGCTCCGCGATCTTGCTCCGGTTGGCGAAGAGGAGGTCCTGCATGGTCTGTCGGCTGAAGCCGCGCCCGGGCAGCCCGTCCGTCCCGGCCATCCGCTCCTGGAGCGCGGTGAGGCTCATCCGGGTACGCGGGGTGCGCTCCGTGCCGGTGCTGCCGACGATCCGCGGGTAGCCGGTCAGCGGCCGGTCGGGGTGGGTCAGCCACGCGCTGTCGTTGGAGTTCGCCACGTAGTCCCCGCGGCGCAGCACGGGCAGCTCACCCGGTCCGAGCAGTCCGGGCACCACCGCGTCGGCGCTGCTGCCCCAGGCGCAGTCCTTCCTGGAACCGTCCAGGATCGCGAGTCCGGTGCCCGGGAAGATCGACGCGCCGAGCGGGGTGCTGCAGCGCTTCGCCAGTTCGTCGGTGATGTGCGGGACGGCGTGGACGCCGGAGAACAGCGTCCGGCCTGCCTTGTCGGCCGCCACCGTGTTCACCCAGGGCATGCCCTGGGTACGGACGAGGGCGTCCTGGACCTCCTCGGTGCTCTGCGCGCGGTTCAGGTCGAACCAGGTGTTCAGTCCGCGCAGATTGCCCTCGTTGGCGTCCCGCAGGGCGTACGCGGTCCTCGCGGTCCACTCCGTGGGAAGGCCGAACGCGGCACCCAGTACCGGGCCGTACCGGCTGGAGTACAGGGTCCGCTCCACGGTGGTGGCGGCTCCGTCGGCGCCGCGCACCGGGACCCGCACCGTGCGCTGCGTCATCCGTTCCGGCACGCCGTCGACGAGGTAGGTCCTCGGGTCGCCGGAGGCGAGGTCGAGTTCGTAGAGGCCCAGCGGGACGGCGGCGGAGACGGTGTGGCCCCAGGCCACGTTCCGGGTGTGGCCGGAGCGGATCAGGGGGATGCCCAGCGGTGCCGCGCCGGACACGTTCATCCGCCCCGGTACCGTCAGTTGGGCCTCCCACAGCCGCATGGGGCCGGTCCACGGGAAGTGCGGGTTGTTCAGCAGCAGCCCGCGCCCGTTCTGCGACTGCTCGGCCCCCACCGCGAACGCGTTGCTGCCCATGCCCTCCGTCCGGTGGAGGACCTCGTTCACCGATGCCGCGGCCGCCTTCGCGTCACTGCGCGGCGTGGCCCGCTCCGCTCGGCTCGCCGGTCCGGGTGCGGGCGGCCGGGCGGACACGATCGCGTCGATCACCCTGCCGCTGCCGCCGGAGATGCCGAGCGCGTGGAACTGGCGGTAGACGTCGATCTCGGTGATGGGCCGCAGCCAGTCCGCGCCCCGGCACTCCGGGTCGGTGACGCCGTCTCCCCCGGTCTGCCGCAGATAGCGGTTGTAGCCGCTGACGTATCCGCGCACGATGTCCCGCACCTCGGACCGCGGGCCGATCGGGGCGGGCTCGGCCAGGGTGTTCTCCACCACCTGGGAGTCGATGACCTGCTGGTGGAAGAGATCGCTGTCGAGGTTCGAGCCCGCGGGGCCGTAGGCGCCTGCGGGACCGTCGGGCCCGAGGTACAGCGAGCGCCGGGCGCCCACCGTGAGGTAGATGTCCGCCAGCAGGCACAGATTGTCCTGTGCCGCCGCGTATCCGATGCCGTGGCCGAGCCCGGTGTAGTCGTCCGCCTTGATGTGCGGGACTCCGTGCTCGGTGTAGCGGATCGTCACCGACGGCCCCCCGGAGACCCTCGCTTCCGCGGCCCGGACCTGCGCCGTGGCGGGCAGTGCGCTCGTCACGAGCCCCCATACGGTCGCCAGGACCGCCGTTCGCCCGAGCCGGCGCCGCCACGTCGTCCGTTTCATTGCTTCCCCCATGTCCATGCGACACGGCTCGTCCCGCGTCGTGTGGCGGAGCGAGCCCGGTCGCGTGCGTGTGCGTGTGCCGCGAGGTGCGGCTTCCTATCCGGTGAGGCCCGGTGTGGCCAGGTCCTCGACGTCCACGAGTCCCTGATGGGCGGCGAGCACGCGGTAGAGCGGGCTGTCGCGCAGCAGCGACGCGTGGGTTCCTTCGGCCGTCACCGTCCCACCGGCCAGAACGATGATCCGGTCGCAGTCCACGAGGGGCGCGAGACGGTGCGCGACCATGACCGTGGTGTGTCCGGCGGCCCTGCGGGACCGCAGGAGCCGCTGGAGCCTGGACTCGGTCTCCGAGTCCAGGCTCGACGTGGGTTCGTCGAGCAGCAGCAGCTCGTGGTCGTGGAGCAGGGCCCGGGCCCACGCCAGACGCTGCCGCTGCCCGCCGGACAGCACGATGCCCGCGTCGCCCAGGTCCCGGTCCAGGCCGTCCGGATGGTCGAGCAGTTCGCCCAGCTCGACGTCCCCGAGTACGGAGCGCAGTTCCTCGTCGGAGGCGCCGGGCGCCCCGAGCCGCAGGTTCTCCCGGAGGGACCCCGCGAACACCGGGGCGCCCTGCTCGACCATCGACAGACGCGAGCGCACCGCTTCGTGCGACAGCTCCCTGACGTCCCGGCCGTCCACCCGGATGGTGCCGGACCCGTGCTCGTAGAAGCGGGCGATGAGCGCCAGGACCGTCGACTTGCCGCCTCCGGAGGGCCCCACGACGGCCGTGCAGGAGCCGCGGGCCACCGTGAACGTGGCCCCGCTGAGCACGGGTGGACCACCGTCGTAGCGGAAGCCGACGTCACGGAACTCGACCATGTGCGGCGTGACCGCCGGCTCGCCCCCGCCACCGGCCGGAGCGGGACCGCCCCGCTCCCGGCCCGCGCCCGCGCGCTCCTGCTCCGTCGGGATCTCCAGCACCTCCCCCGCACGATCGGCCGCCGCCAGCCCGACCTGGACCGTGGTGAGCGCCCGGGTCGCCTGGTTGAGGGGGAGCACGATGCTGAACAGGTAGAGCAGGAAGGCGACCAGGTCCCCGAGGGGCATGCTGCCCGAGGAGACCCGGTACCCGCCGACGAGGAGCACCATGAACACGGCTATCTGGATGGCGGTGGTGACGGCGGGCTGTACGACGGCCTCCCGGCGCGACAGCCTGAGCCCGGCCCGGTAGGCGTCACCGGCCCGGCGCGCGACCCGCTCGTACTCCCGCTCGGTGGCGTCGAACACGCGGATGGTGCGCACTCCTTGGAGCGCCCGCTCGAACTCGGCCGTCATCCGCCCGACGTGCTCCTGGGCGGTGCGGCTGATCCCCCGCAGCGAGGCCATCAGGGTCCACAGGGCGACGGCCGCGAGCAGTACCGAGGACAGGGTGATGGCCAGGAGCAGCGGGTCGATCAGCGCCAGCACGGTGATCGACCCGATGCCCAGCAGCACGGCGGAGACGATGTCGAAGACGCCGTTGCTGATCACGGAGCGCAGCAGGGAGGTGTCGGTGCTCAGCCGGGAGATCAGATCGCCGAGGCGGCGTCGGTCGTACTCGACGATGGGCAGCCGCAGCAGCCGACGCACGAGGGCCAGCCGGGTGTCGACGACGACGCCTTCGGCCAGCCGCTTGAGCAGGTACACCTGCGCCCCGGTGAGCACGGCCTCGGCGAGGGTGACGGCGGCGAGCAGGACCACGGGCGCGAGCAGCGCCCGCTGCTGCTCGGCGCCGGAGACGATGTCCCGCACGATCAGGGGCTGGAGCAGCGGGACCACCGGGGCGAGCAGGGAGGCCGCACAGCCCAGGAGGACCAGGTGCCGGCGGCCGTTGTCGCGGTCCCAGGCCAGTCGCCGGAGGGTGCGCAGCCCGGAGGCGGGCCGCTCGCGCCTCATGTGTGCTCCCCCGGCCCCGCGCCGGTACCGCTGCCGCTCGCGTTCGCATTCGCATTCGCGGCGGGAGCCTGCCGCAGACTGGCGTGGATCTCCGCTTCCGAGGCCGCCCCGGCCACCGGCGGCCAGTCGTCCGCCGCGCACGGCACGCGCACCACCGCCACCCGGCCCTCCCGGGCCGCCGCCAGGGCGGCGGCGATCGACCCGGCCGTGTCGGCGGGCTCGGTGACCACCCAGGTGGCCACACCGTGCTCCGGGTCGGGCCGCACGGGAGCGGTGGCCGCGAAGAGGTGCGGCCGGCCGCCGAGGTTGTCCACCATCCGCTGCAGCCACCCGTAGCCGCCGTTGTCCAGGACCACGTAGGTGACGGCGATCCCCTCCCGGACCAGGGTCGGCAGTTCGACCCGCAGGAAGTCGAAGGCGCCGTCCCCGACGATCGCCACGACGGGTGCGTCGGGAGCCGCCAGCTTGGCTCCGGCAGCCGCGGCGGCGCCGTAGCCGAGGGTGGTCTGCTCGGAGGGGACCACGCTGCGTGCGCCCTCGGGGAGGGTCAGGACCGGGTACAGGTACGACCAGATGTCCATGAGCCCGTTCTCGTGCACGACCACGCTGCCGGGCTGGAGGACCCGGGAGAGTTCCCGCACGACGGACTTCACGCGGACCCGGTCCGCGGGCAGTTCGGGGTGGGCGGGTGACGCGGCCCAGGACCTCAGGCGCTCGCGGGAGGCCGCGATCCGGGACAGCCACCCGGCGTCGGCCTCCCGGTGTCCGAGGGCTGCCGCCCACTGCTCCGCCGTGGCCGACGCCTCGCCGAGGACGAGTGGTCCGGGCCGGTCGTAGGAGAACTCCCCCGCCTCGATGTTGACCTGGCAGACCGGCACCCCGTCGGGCAGGCCCTCGGCGGCGGTCTCCTCCAGCCGGGACCCCAGCGCCACCACGACGTCGCAGTCGCCGAGGAGCTCCCGTACCGGCGGCAGGGCGTAGAGTCCGGCGAGTCCGCAGTACAGCGGATGGGACTCGGCCACGCCGCCCCGGCCGCTCGCCGTGACCAGCAGGGCGGCACCCAGCGCCTCGGCGAGCCGCTCGGCCGCGCCCGCCGTACCCAGCCCGCCGCCGGCGACGACCACGGGCCGCCGGGCCCGCGCCACCTCGGCCGGGAGGTCCGGCGCCGTGTACCGGCCGGGCACCGGCGGCTCGCCGTCCAGCAGGGCCTGCGGCACGGAGACCGGCTCCGCCAGGAAGCCGTCGGGTATCTCCAGGAAGACCGGCCCCCGGGGCGCCTGCGCGACGAGCGCGGCGGCTCTGCGCAGCGCGGGCAGCAGCCGGCCGGTGTGGGTGACCCGTCCCGCCCACTTGGTCACCGGGGCGGCGAGCGCGAGCTGGGGCGCCTCCTGGAAGGCCCGGGCGCCGTCGGACTCGATCGCGGTGCCGCCCGCCAGCAGCAGCACGGGACTGCAGCCGCTCGCCGCCTCCAGCAGCCCCCCGACCGCGTTCGCGACAGCGGGGCCCTTGCCCACCACGCACACGCCGATGCGGCCCGAGGTCAGGGCGTACCCGGAGGCCATGTGCACGGCCATGCGCTGGTCCCGGCACCACACCAGACGGATGCCCGCGCGTTCGAAGGCGGCCACGACGAGCACGTCGTCTCCGGGCAGCCCGAACACGGTGTCCACACCGCGGCGGGCGAGGAAGGCGGCCACGAGGTCCCAGGCCCCGTCGAAGGCGGCGGAGGCGTGGGCGGGCGTGCCGGAGGAGGCGGGGCGGGCGGGCGGGCGCTGCTCGTTCATGTGGTGTCGCCAGGGGTGTCGAGGAGCCGCCAGTACGGCTCGAACGGAGTGGGGGTCCCGTGCAGCAGCCTGCTGTGCAGGCCGCCCAGGAGAGTGCGGCGGGGCAGGTGCGCCGCCAGCTTCAGCCGGCGTGCTTCGGCGTCCGAGGCGGGCCGCCCGAGGAGCACCCGTGCGGCCCGGAGGGTGCGCGGGGACACGCGGGAGAGCGCGGCCGCCGTCTCGTGCAGCAGCTCGCTGCCGGTCCGGTCGAGCCAGCGCCTCCCGTCGGCCTCGCCCCAGCGCCGCACGGCCAGGCCGTAGGTGTTGAAGGTGCCCGCGGCGGCGTCCTCCCGGATGCTCCCGAGGTCGTCCTCCAGGTCGACGAACGCCATCAGCGGTCCGGTGAGCGCGCCGAGTTCACGCGCCCACGGCCTGTCCGTGAGCGCGGCCGCCACGGTGACGAAGGCCCTGATGTCGGAGCAGCGGAGCCGGACCGCCCGGGCCAGGTCCTCCTCGTCGAAGGAGTCGGCCGTGGCGAGCAGGCGGGTTTCGAGCGCGAAGTACTCCTCCAGGCGCACCAGGTGCCCCTCGACGGTCGCGTCGAGCAGGCCCAGGGTCCCGAGGACCGTCCGGAAGTGCGCCGACCACCAGGGGTCGGGCCGCTCGGCGCCGGCGAGCTGGTGGGCCTCGTAGGCCCAGTCCGCTTCGTAGACCACGGCCCAGAGGTGGTGGAACAGCGGTGACACCAGGGCCCGGTCGGCGTCGTCGTAGCCCAGCGCGCGGAACACCGGGGCGAGCGAGCGGTAGACCTTGGCGCCCTTGATGTCGGCGGCCAGTGAGGTGCGCGGCGTCAGCCAGGCGGGACCGGTGGCGTCCTCGGAGGTGCCGTGCACGACATGGGCCAGTGCGGGCACCCGGGCGGGTGCGGGCAGCCCGCCGAGCAGCCGGGGCGGCATCTAGGCGCTCCCCTTCCGCAGCCGGCAGGTCGCCTCCACGACCTGCCGCAGCCACGGCGTGTACGAGGCCGAGCCCGACCCGTCGAGGTCCCGCAGGATCTCGGCCGGAGACCGCCAGGCGACCTCCGAGGCCTCGTCGGGGTCGACGGCCGGGGCATCGCCCTCGAAGCGGCCCACCAGCACATGGTCGTACTCGTGCTCGACATAGCCGCTGCCCGGGTCCTCGGCGCGGTAGACGAAGGTGCCCGCCGGGGACAGGGCACCCGCCCTGATGCCGAGTTCCTCGGCCAGCCGGGCCCGGGCGGCGTCGGCCGGAGCCTCACCCGGGGCGGGGTGCCCGCAGCAGGTGTTGGACCACAGGCCGGGGAACCGCCGTTTGGTGCCGGCCCGGCGCTGGAGCAGCGCCTCGCCGCGGTCGTTGACGAGCATGACGGAGAACGCGCGGTGCAGGAGCCCGCCGTCCCGGGTGTGCGCCTCGTGCACCGTCGCCGTGAGGCCGGTCGCCCGCCCCTGTGTGTCGACGCGTTCGACCCGCAGCCGTTCCCGGCTCTCCTGGCTGTTCCTGGCTGAGCTGAGCATGCGTGCTCCTCGTGTCGTGCGTGTCCGTGGGGCCCGGGGGCGGGCGCCGGGGCCCGGGTGCCGGCGGTCGGCGCCGGCGGTGTCGTGCGCCGGTGTCAGGGCCCGGCGATGTGGTAGCCGCCGTCCGCCCACACGACGGAGCCGCTCGTCACGGGCATCCAGTCCGACAGGACGGCGCAGCAGGTCCTGGCGACCGCGGCCACGTCCCGGTCGTCCCAGCCCAGCGGCGCGTGCTCGGCCCAGTGGGCCGAGTCGAAGCCGGGGATGGAGGTGGCGGCGACCGTCCTCAGCGGCCCGGCGGCGACCAGGTTCACCCGGATCCGCTCCGGCCCCAGTTGCCGGGCGAGATAGCGCGCGACCGACTCCAGCGCCGCCTTGGACACGCCCATCCAGTTGTAGCCCTCCCAGGCGCGCTGGCCGTCGAAGTCGAGCCCGACGATCGAGGCGCCCTCGGCGAGCAGGCCCCGGCAGGCGTGGGTCAGCGACGCCAGCGAGTACGCCGACACCTCCAGTGAACGCGCCACGTCCGGCCAGGGCGCGGCCGCGAAGTCCTCGTCGAAGCAGGCGGGGGAGCCGTGGGCGACGGAGTGCACGATGCCGTCCAGGCCGTCCATGTGCTCCCCCACCGCGGCGGCGAGCCGGTCCCGGTGCGCCGTGTCGGTGACGTCCAGCTCGATCACCGGTACGGGCTCGGGCAGCCGGGCGCAGACGCGCCGGACCAGCGAGAGGCGCCCGAAGGCGGTGGCGACGACCCGGGCGCCGGCGCGCTGCGCCTGCTCGGCGACGTGGTAGGCGATCGAGTTGGGGGTGAGGATCCCCGTGACCAGCAGCCGCTTTCCGGCCAGGAGCCCCGGACCGCTCGCGGTCGCGTCCACCGCGGGGAACACCTCGGGCATGTCGTTCACCTCGGATATCTCAGACACCCATGCTCACCCCGCCGTCGACGGGAATGACGGCCCCGGTGATGTACCGGGCTTCGTCACTGGCCAGATACGTGATCAGGGAGGCGACCTCCGCCACCGTCCCCGCGCGCCGCAGCGGCACGGACGCGAGGAACTCCTGCCGCACCTTCTCGGGGAAGTCGCGCCCCATGTCGGTGTCGATGAGCCCGGGCATGATGACGTTCACCGTCGTCTTCCCGCGGGCCAGTTCACGCGCGAGCGTCCGGGCCAGGCCGATCAGTCCCGACTTGCTCGCCGCGTAGTTGCCCTGGCCGACCCCGCCCAGCAGCGCGGCGGTGCTGGAGCAGAAGACGACCCGGCCGCGGGTGGAGCGCAGCAGGGAGCGGATGCCCGCCCGTACCGGGTAGAAGGCGCCCATGAGGTTCGCCTGGACGACGGTGGTGAACTCCTCGGCCGTCATCCGTGCCATCAGGTTGTCCCGGACGATCCCGGCGTTCACCACCAGGACGTCCAGTCCGCCCAGTTCCCCGACGGCCCGCGCCATCGCCTCTTCCACCGCCGCGTGCTCACCGACGTCGCAGGCCAGCGAGAGGGCCCCCTCGACGGGTGCGCCGGACCTGCTCAGCGAGACCACCGAGTCGCCCGCGGCGGCGAACCGGTCCACCACCTCGCGTCCGATGCCCCGTGTCCCGCCGGTGACGACCACCTTCCGTGCGGGGCCCGCTTCCGGCGCGCGGGTGCCGCCGGGGCTCAGCATGCCGCCACCACCAGGACGGCGTTGTGGCCTCCGAAGCCGAAGGAGTTGGACATGGCCACCCGCAGCGGATGCTCCTGTGCCGTGTGCGCGACGTAGTTCATCTCCGGGAACTCCGGGTCGTCGCAGTTGACGGTCGGCGGCACCAGGCCGGTCTCCAGCGCCTTGACGCAGGCGATCAGCTCGACGGCCCCTGCGGCGCCGATCATGTGGCCGGTGGTCGACTTGGTCGAGCTGACGGGGATCTCCCGGGCCCGCCCGCCCAGTTCGGCCTGGATCGCCAGCGTCTCGGTGCGGTCGTTGAGCTGTGTGCTGGTGCCGTGCGCGTTGACGTAGTCGATCCCGCTCGGGTCCGTCCGCGCCGCGGCCAGTGCGCGCCGCATGGCGAACCGGGCCCCCAGCCCCTCGGGATGCGGTGCCGTGATGTGGTGGGCGTCGCTCGCCGCTCCGTAGCCGAGGATGCGGGCCAGCGGTGTGCTCCCGCGCCGGCGGACGCTGTCCTCGGACTCGAGCACCACCGCTCCCGCGCCCGAGGAGAGCACGAAGCCGTCCCGGGCCCGGTCGAAGGGGCGGCTGGCCGCCGCGGGGTCGTCGTTGTGCGTGCTGGTGAGTGCCCGGGTGGCGGCGGTGAGCGCCAGGTCCTTGCCGCTCATCGAGTCCTCGGCGCCGATCGCCACGACGATGTCCGCGTCACCCCGCTCGATGAGGCGGTGCGCCTCGCCGATGACCACCGTCCCCGACGCGCAGGCGGCCGACACCGCGAAGGACTCGCCCATCGCGCCGAGTTCCATCGAGAGGTAGGCGGTCACGATGTCGATCGCGGCGTAGGCCGACAGATAGGGCCTCACCGCCCGTGCGCCCTTGGCGTCGAAGACGCGGACCGCGTCGGCGTCGAGCTTCGTGGTGCCGTATCCCGAGCCCACGAGGATGGAGATGCGCTCCGGCGGGCAGACCCCCGGGGCGACGCCCGCCTGCCGGAGGGCCTCGTGGGCGGCGGCGACCGCGTACCGGGCGTAGGGGTCCATCCTGCGCACCTCGGTCCGGGGCATGTGCGCGGCGGGCTCGAAACCCCGTATCTCACCGCCGATCGTGACGGGGCAGTCGCCGGTGTCGAAGCTCGTGATGGAGCTGATCCCGCTGCGGCCGGCCACCATGGCGTCCCAGGTCCCGGACACCGAGTTGCCCAGCGGGGTCAGCGCCCCGAGCCCGGTCACGTACGAACCCATTACTCACTCCCAACCCGACGGCGGCGGAGCCGCCGATCCATGAACGTCTGTGCTACTGCGCGGCCGCTGCGACCAGTTGCCCCCCGCCGCGGGCACCGGAGCGGAGCCGGCTCCAGTACTCGGCCACGGCCTTCGAGATGAGCAGGGGCTGCGGGTGGCGCTGTCCGCGCAGGGCCGCATAGCCCGCCCTCACACCGCGCCCCCCGAAGGGCTTGTTGCCGTTCTCGATCTCGATGAGCGTCGCGTCGACGCTCACCATGTGCCGCTCGCGCAGGAAGTCCACGAGAGCGTCGTCGGCGCCGTAGACCGAGGCGCCGAACGCGCGCTCCGTGAAGGGAAGGGTGTCGAGCACACGCCGGAGCGTGCTCTCGTCGTCGTAGACGACCAGGTTGAAGACGGGTGCGAACTGCTCGGACACGTCCAGGGGCTCGGTGGCGTCCCAGGCGAGGACGGTGGGCAGCACATGGGACTCGGCGACGTCGACCGCTCCTCCGTGGCGGATGCGGTGCCGGTTCGCGATCAGGTAGCGCGTGACCTGCTGGAGCACGGCCGGGTCCTGGATGCTGCCGTAGTCCCGCGTGGGGTCGGCGGCCGGTCCGAAGGTCAGCGCCCCGACGTGCCGGGCCAGCTGCTCGCGGAACTCCTCCGCCACCGGGCGGTGGACGAAGTAGATGTCCGGGGCGAGGCAGTCCTGACCGGAGTTGAGCATCCTGATCCGGACGCCGTCGGCGGCGGCCCGTGGGATGTCGGCCCGTCCGGTGATGATGAACGGGTTGACGCCCTGGCCGAAGAACAGGAGGAGCTGCTCGCTCCCCAGAGCGACCCTGAGTTCCTCGGCGTTCTCGTAGCGGCCGGTGAAGACGACCGTACCCGGGTTGCCGCGGATGGAGTCGGTGTAGGCGCCCTGGGTGCCGGTGAACGCCGTGATGTCCAGCCCGTGCACCGGCGCCAGCAGTTCGTGCAGCCGCAGGGTGACCTCCCGGATCCGCGAGGAGGGCCGGAAGCTGATCCGGGTGGTGAAGCACGCCGGGACGAGCAGGTAGAGGGCGTACGAGTAGAGCACCATGTTGGACGGCATGAAGACCCAGGAGGCGGGCACCGTCGGCGGCTGGTGGAGCGCGTACTCCGCGGCCGCCCCGCGCAGCGTGGCGACGAACCCGTCGATCTCGACCTCGGCGGCCTTGCGGTCGGTGATCTGCGTGAGCACCTCGACGAAGCGGTCCCGCTCGCTCTGCACATGGTCGGCGGTACGGGAGAGCGCGGCGAGGGTGTCCGCCAGCCGGGCATCGGCGCGGAAACGTTCCATCAGAACCGTGGCCGTCCCGAGCCGCTGCGCGGTGGCCGCCTCCGCGAAGGCCTCGACACGGGCGAGGTCCACCTTGCCGAACGCGTTCTGCGGCAGCTCGTCCACGACGAACACGTGGTCGGGCGCCTCGTAGGACGCCAGATGCGTGCTGATCTCCCGCCTCCAGTGGGCGTGCGACCGCCGGCCGGGGTCGGCGACGACGGTGACCAGCCGCTCGCCGCGCTCGGTGTCCTTGACCACCGCGCAGGCCGTCACGACACCCGCCTCGGCCAGTCGGCGCTGCACCTCGGCCGGGTACACGGTGAATCCGCTCCGGGAGAGTGCCGAGCGCCGGCCCAGCACGGTCAGATGTCCGTCGGAGGCGACCGAGGCGATGTCGCCGGTGTTCTGCCAGCCGCGCTCCACGGGAACCGTCCGGCCGTCCTCGCCGAGCTGCCCCTGGTACTGGTCGGGCGACCGGACGAGGAGCTCGCCGACCCGTCCGGCGGGCACCTCGGCGCCGGCGGCGTCCACGACCTTCAGGTCCACGCCCGTCAGGGCCCTGACCAGGCCGGGGGCCTCCGGCAGGGCGTGCGCCACGTTGCCCAGCTCGGTCGAGCCGTAGCCGTCGAGCAGGTGGTGGCCGGTGGCGTGGTGGAAGCGTTCGGCGAGTCGCCCCTCGAGCGGACCGCCGCCCACGCACCACAGCCGTACCGAGGACAGGTCCTCCAGGAGCCCGGGGCTGCGCGCGGCGAGGTTCAGCACGGCCTGGTAGGTCCGCGGCGGCGCGTCGACGACCGTGGCACGGTGCCGCTTGCCCAGGCGCAGGGCCTCGGACAGGTGGGCGGGAGGCACCACGACCAGCCGCGTGCCGGTCATCCAACCGAGCAGGGCGACCGAGAGTCCGTACTGGTGGGTCATCGGCAGCAGCGGCAGCAGGACGTCGTCCGGCCGGTACCGGACCCTCTCCGCGGTGCGCAGGCAGTTGTCGAGGAAGGAGCCGCCGGACTTCACGACGGCGTGCGGCTCGCCGGTCGTGCCGGACGACCGCAGGATCAGCCCGTCCTCGCGGCGCCGCCAGGCGACGGTGCCGGGGTCGGGCAGGTCGGCCGCGCCGCCGACGTCCGCCGCGCGCACCTCCCCCGCACCGTAGTCCCACAGCTCGCGCAGGGCGACGGAGCCGGGGGTCCTTCTCGCCCTGTCCCCCTGCAGGACCGCGTGCTGCGCGTGAACCGCCGCCAGGGGGTCCGGCATGCGCGTCAGCTGCTCCTCGTCGAGGACGACGATGGACACGTCCGAGGCGATGAGGCTCAGCAGGGCCGTGTAGAACTCGATGGTGTTGTCGCCGCTCAGGACGACACGGTCCCCTGCGCGCACCCCGCGCTCGTACAGCGCGCGCCTCATGGTCTCGACCCCGTGGCCCAGGGCGTGCCGGCTCACGGACGCCCTTCTGGCGACCACGGCCGGTTTCTCCTCCGGAACGGAGGGCATGCTGATCTCCCCGTTGTACATCAGACGTGCGGTCTACATTGGTGAATCGGGCGAGGGGCGCGACGCACGGCCCGCGCCGCGCCCCTCCTTCCGGAGCCTCACCGAGGCCCCTGTGACACCGTCAGCGCCTTCAGCAGCTGTTGCTGATGGTGCTGCCCAGCGCCTCGGCGGTCTCCGCCGGGACCTCAAGGCCCTGCAGCTCGATGATCGACATGGTGTGCACCTCCTTCCGTTGCGGCTCGTGGGGCGACGTCCGCGCCACCCGTGTGTCGGGGCGGCGGCCTCTGCCGCCGCGTCAGGTCAGCGCCTTCAGCAGCTGTTGCTGATGGTGCTGCCCAGCGCCTCGGCGGTCTCCGCCGGGACCTCAAGGCCCTGCAGCTCGATGATCGACATG
>NZ_JBIDBN010000008.1:0-27369 GCF_043203115.1 Streptomyces sp. NPDC048001 | reverse complement strand
TGGTGTGTACCTCCCCTCGGGGTGTCGGGCCGTCGTGTGCGGCCGTCCGTTCTGCGCCGTCCCCTGCGAGCCTCAGAGCGGCCCGGTACCCAGGAACGGCAGGCTTTCGAGGCTGCGGTCGCGGACCGCGGCCAGGGCGAGGAGCACCCCTGCGGCACCGGTCGCGAGGTCCGCGGAGAACCGCACCCCTCCGCTTCCCGGAACCCGCAGCAGGCCGTCCCGCTCCACCAGGTGCAGTGACAGGTCGCGGGCGTGGTGGGCGACCGACTCCCCCGCGTCGTCGAGGCGGTGCTCCAGGGCGACCATGGCCAGCAGGGCACCGGACCGTCCGGAGAAGACCCCCGCGTCGGCCATGAACCGCACCCGGGCCCCGGCCACCAGGCCCGGCACCGCAGCACGCAGTGCCGCGTCGTCCCGGTGCCGCAGCACGGCGTCCGCGGCGAGGGCGACGCCCAGACCGCCGGTGGCGAGATACGGCAGACGCCGCTTCCCGTCCACCGCCTGCAGGGTTCCCGAGGTGTCCCCGGTGCAGCGGGCGAGGTCGCGGTGGACCGCCCGCGCCGCCAGGTCGAGCCAGGCGGACTCGCCGGTGGCCTCGTACAGCCTCGTCAGGAACACGGCGGGACCGCTCCAGCCGCGCATCAGTCCCGCGGGCAGGTTCTCCGTGTGCGGGCTCGGGAGGAGTTCCTCCCGAATCCGGTGGGCCGCCCGGTGCGCCAGGCCGTCGAGCCGCTCGTCGCCGAGCACGGGGCCGAGCGCCAGCGCGGCCAGGCCCATTCCGGCGATACCGGAGAACAGGGAGGGATCGGTGGTGACTCCGATGTCCCTGACCAGCGGTGCCAGTTGGGCACGGGCCGCCTCGTGGTGCCCGCGCAGCGCCCAGTACCAGGCGAGTCCGGTCAGCCCGTCCCACAGGCCCGGTGAGGCGAGGGCCGTGTCCGCGCGGCGGGAGAAGTCCAGCAGCCAGCGCTCGCAGGCGGCGGGCGGCTCGTGCCCGGTCGCGTGGAGGGCCCACAGGACCCCGGTGGCACCGTGGGCGAGACCGGCCGGGCCCGCGGTGTTCAGGTACTGGTCCGGGTCGCCGGGGAACAGCCGGTCGCTGCGGGCGGGGTCCGCCATGGCGGCGAGCGAGCCGGCGAGCGGGGCGATCAGGTCGAGCGGGCCGGTCCCGTCCGCCGCGCCGGGCGCGGCACCCGTGCCCGGCGCGGGCCCGCGGCCGACGCCCTCCGAGGAGTCCGGCCCCATGGTCCGCAGGGTGTCGTCGAAGTAGCCCTCGGGCAGGCCGAACCAGTCGACCGCGGTGGCCGCGTGCACCGCGGCCTTGCCCGGGTCCAGTGCGTACAGGGGCGCCAGCGGGAGGAACAGCCAGAGCTTCAGCACCGCGAGGGCGTGGCGGTCGCGCGCCTCGGCGGTTCCCGTTCTCGGTGCGAACCCCGGGTAGGCCAGCGGCGGAGGCTCCTCCTCGTCCAGGGCCGCCGACATCTCGAAGTCCAGCAGCCGCACCGTGAGGTCGTCGTCCACCACGATGTTCCCGGGGTGCAGGTCGCGATGGGCGAGCCCGTGGGCGTGCACGTCCGCGACGGCGGCGGCGACCCGTGCCAGGACCCGCTCGGCCTGCTCGCGGTAGCCGTCGACCTCCCCGGCGGCGGGGGCGTGGCGGATGAACGGATGGCGGCCCGCCACCCAGTTCTGCAGGTTCACTCCCTCGGCCTTCTCCAGCGCGAGGTAGTGGTGCTCCCAGTACCGGAAGGAATCGAGGAGGTCCGGTACGGCCGCCACCCCGGCCAGTCGCCTGAGGACTCCGTCCTCGTGCCGTGCGCGGTCGACCGCGTCGCGGCCGTCCCGGTCCACACCGGCGTGCGACCGGGCCTCCTTGAGGACGACCTCGCGTCCCGTCTCCTTCCGGCGGGCGGCGTACACGCCTCCGCCGTTGGAGAACTGCAACGCACGCTCCACGGCGAACGGGAAGGGCTCGTCCGGCTCGGGGGTGCGCAGAGCGTCCTGGATCTCGACGGGGGGCGAGATCCAGTCCGGCAGCCGGAAGGGAACCGACCGCGGATCATGGACCAGTTCACCCTCCGGGCCGCGCATCGCGAGGACGCGACTGCCTGCCGGTGTGTAGGTGTACTGGCTGGTGAAGGCGCCGTAGCGCAGGTAGACGGGACTGCCCTCGCGCCAGCGCCGGTCGCTGAGGACGTACGGGCCGTGGCGGCCGGCCAGCAGTCCATGCAGTGCGTCCAGCGCCGGGACCAGGTCCTTCTCCGGGGGGTAGAGGGCGATGAACTTGCCGCTCGCGGCACGCGGGGCGAACTTCAGGCCGTAGGCCCGGAGGATCGCGCTGCGGGAGAGGAACTTGAAGGCGAGCCCGCGGTCCAGGCAGAACGCGGCGACCTCGCGCAGGACGTCGGCGGCGTCCTCGGGCCGGGCGGACACATGGATCTTCCAGCCCTGGTCCGGCAGCCGCGCTCCGGTGCGCCGCAGGTGGCACCACGGCCCCTTGAGCGTCCTGGTCCAGCCCTCCCGCTCGGGCACCAGGGCCGCGAAGTCCAGGTCCCCTTCCGGGCGCCACCGCTCCGGGGGTTCGAAGTAGTCGGGATCGGCGACGGAGAACAGCTCGCCCGCCTCACGCATCCCCGTCCCCTCCCCCGGCCGCGGCGGCGGACCCGGCGGTGGCCGCGGTGCCGCGACCGGTCCGGGAGCGGTCGGCGTCCAGCGAGGTGGGACCGCCCTCGGCCAGGTAGGCGTGCAGCATGCGGCGCGCCCGCTCCTTGTCGGCCTCCGGCACGGAGGGCACGTACTTCAGGCCGTCCAGGTGCTCGCTCCTCTTCAGCTCGGCCTCGTACTCGGAACGGAGCATCGACCACACGGTCGCGTCGTGGTACCGGCCGTCGACGTAGTAGAAGTCGCGCAGGACGCCTTCGAGGACGAAGCCCCCGCGCACGAGGGCGGGAAGCGTGTAGGCGTTGAAGGCGCCGGTGGTCAGCTGGACCCGGCGGGCGTCGTACGTCATGAAGAGGATGTCGACGAGCCGGATCACCGCCTCGCCGCCGAAGGCGCTGCGCCAGCGGTCGGGCTCACCGACGATGACGGCGATCTCGAAGGACTGGTGGCTTCCGCGCCGGCGCCAGTTGACGAAACCGAGGGCGTCCCCGGTGTTGTCGTATATGACGCGGAAGGAAAGGCTGCCGGAGTAGTGCGCGGCACGGATTTCCTCGGGGCTGGCCATTTCCCGCGCGTCGCCGCTGAGGGCGGTTCCCGGCGAGTCGGGCGCCAACCATGCGGCGATCAGGTCGAAGTCGTCCGTGGTCGGCGGACGTAAGCTGATGAATCGCCCCTGCACTAGTTCCCACTCCCCCGTCGTCCCGAATGCCAGAGACTCGGCCCCGAGTCACTTGAGTCACTTGAGTCACTCTGCGAGCCGATGAAGAACCTAGATCGCCGCGTTCTTCGCCGTCAACCGCGAACCACGGAAGTCGAACACGGCCGGTATCCCGACTCGAAATGGCATTGACAGTCGGCATTGCCGCTGGTGACGTTGAGAGCAGTAGCCTGCGGGGCCATGACGGAAACAGGGCAGTTCCCGGGGACCCCCTCATTGGCATTCGTCGGTGCCGGTCCGCGGACGACGGGCATTCTGGAACGCATCGCCGCCAACTTCGACGCCCTCTGGCCCGGGGGGCCACTGCGGATCGATGTCGTGGACCCGTTCCCGCCCGGGGGCGGACGCATCTGGCGGCCGGACCAGCCGGTGTGGATGCTGATGAACTCCCGGGCGCGGGACGTGACGATGTTCACCGACGAAAGCGTCGAGTGCACGGGGCCGATCACCGCCGGTCCGACGCTCTTCGAATGGGCGGCCCGGCACGGCGCGGCGGCCTCGGCACGGGAGGCGGCCGCCGCGGTGGAGGCGGGCGCCGCGGTGGAGGCGGCCGCCGAGCAGAGGCCCGCCGCCCCTTCTCTGGTGACCGAGGCCCGCTCGCTCGCACCGGACTCCTTCCCCAGCCGGCGGCTCGCCGGCGCGTACCTCGCCTGGTGCTTCCGCCGGGCGCGGGAGGCGCTTCCCGCGGACGTCGAGGTCCACGACCACCGCGCCGCGGCGGTACGCCTGTCGGACGAGCCCGACGGACGGCAGCGCATCAGCCTCTCGGACGGAGGGTCCCTCCTCGCCGACATCGTGGTCCTCGCACAGGGGAACGTGGACGGCAGCATGGACACCGCACAGCGGAGCCACGCCGCGTTCGCGGCCCGGTGCGGCGGGGCCCACCTGCCGCCGGGCTGCACCGCGGACGTCGACCTCTCCGCGCTCCCGCCCGGCGCCGACGTGCTCGTCTCGGGCCTGGGACTGGCGTTCGTCGACCTCATGTCGCTGATGAGCGAGGGCCGAGGGGGGAGGTTCGTCCGGGACCGCGAGGGCACCGTGCGCTACGAGCCGTCGGGCGCCGAGCCGGTCCTGTGGGTCGGCTCCCGCCGGGGCGTGCCGTATCTGCCCAAGACCGGTGTCCGGCTGCGCGGCGCGGATCCCGGTCCGGTCCGGTTCGCCACCGTGGAGGCCTTCAAGGCGGCGCTGTCCCGCGACACCGTCAAAGGCCCGGCCTCCGACGCGTCGGCACCCGGGACGGCCCCGGACCTGTGGGCACTGACCGCCAAGGAGGTCGGCTGGGGCTACTACCGGGAACTGTTCACCGGGCACCCCGAGCGCACCGGGACGTCATGGGCGGCGTTCGCGCAGGTCTACGCGGAACTCGACTGGGACAGCCCCGAGCTGCACTCCCTGGTCCACGGCTCGGTCCGGGCGGCGGACCGTCTGGCCCTCGACACGCTCCGGACGCCGCTGTCGGGCAGGAGCTTCCCGGCGGGTGGCGAACTCGACGCCTGGATGCGCCGCCATGTCCGCGCGACGGTCGACAGGGCGACGCTTCCCGGCCACAGCCCCTGGGCGGGGGCGGCACGTTCACTGTTCGAGGCGGGCAACCAGCTCGCCGAACTGCTGGTGTCGGACGGCGACAGGCTCACTCCGGGCGCGGAGCGGGCCCTCGGCCGGATATCCGAGTTCAACAGCTTCTTCTCGTCCGGGCCGCCGCCGTTCCGCCTGGAGCAGCTCATGGCGCTGTCCCGGGCCGGCCTGGTCCGGTTCCTCGGGGCCGGTCTACGGGTGCGCGCCGACGCTTCGGCGCACACCTTCACGGCCACCTCCGACTCGCTCCCGACCGAGCGTCGCGCCACCTGCTTCGTCGAGGCGCGGCTGGCCGCGCCGGACGTGCTGCACGGCGGGGACCGGCTGCTCCGGGCGATGATCGCCGAGGGCCGGGCGACGGTACGCCGGTCACCGGGCGCGGAGAACGCCTCGCGGCTGGTGGCGGGGGAAGGCGACTACCGGGTGACCGAACCGTCCGGGCGTCCGCATCCGCGCCGCTACGCGCTCGGCGCGTTCGCCACGGGAGGCAGCCTCGGATCCTTCTCGGTCCCGGGTACCAACGCACCGTTCTTCCGGCAGAACGACGCCCTGGGGCGGCGCCTGATCAGGCAGCTCCGCTCGGCGGCCCGCTCGTGAAGCGCCCGCCCCGGCCGCGTGGCGCCGACGGCCGGGGCGGGCGGTCCGCCCTCGCTCGCCGCTATTTCCGGGCGACACCCTTGTAGAGGCCGTACACGACCTCCAGCGCGCCCAGCGCCATCAGCACGACGCCGAGCTTGGTCAAGGTGACCACCGGCGTCTCGATGTCCCCGGTGAACTGCCAGAGGACCAGGCCGATGACGAAGGTTATACCTCCACCGGTCAGTGCCTTGGAAGAAGAATTCATCTCACACCCTCCTACCCCGTGTGTCGGATCGATATCTCTTGTTTCGCGGGGACCGCGGACACTCTGTCACGGACCGCGGGCATTCGCATACTTGACCTCCACCGCGGGAGACGGTGAAAATCCGATGGCCAAGGAATGCGATCGCTTTCCATGCCGGCAGGCACGGAAGAACCCGATGCCTTCCCCTTCACGCCGCCCCGCTTCCGCCGGCGGCGCGCGTCTTTCCCAGGAATTTCACAGGAGGCCGGTCATGGCGACACAGCAGGAGATTGCCGCATGGTTCCAGGAACGGGCAGGCGTCCACTGCGGATACAGCGAATGGTTCGAGATCACCCAGCGGGACGTGGATTCCTTCGCCGACCTCACACGGGACTGGCAGGGGATCCATGTGGATCCCGTCCGCGCCGCCGCCGGTCCCTTCGGAGCCCCGGTCGCCCATGGATTCCTGGTCCTGTCGCTGATCACGTATCTGACCGACAGCCTGCTGGACCTCGACTGGTCCGAGTCGGGGCTGAACCACCGTCTTGACCGGGTGCGCTTCCGCGCCCCGGCCGTCGTCGGGGGCAGGGTGCGCGCGGGGGTGACCCTGCTCGGCGCCCGTATGCGACCGCGCGACTACCTGGAACTGGTGCTGGCCGTCAGGGTTGAGGCGGAGGACCGCGGTGCGGTGTGCACCGCGGAGCAGACCCGCCTCTACCGGACCAGGGCCGATGCCTCACTGCCCCGCTTCCCGGCTCTCGGGACCGGTTCCTCCCGCCCGGACGCCCGCGTCTGACGTGCGCTCGGGCACCGGGGTCTGACAGCGTTGTCCTCCGCATCGGCAGTCCGCCTGGCTCATCCGCCGTGGTCCCGCTCCTCGTCGAGTGGCCGTCGCGCGCCGACCTGGTCGGCGAACTGCCGCCACAGTTCGGCGTTCTTCCGGGCGGTCTCGGCCACGGCGCCCACCTGGTGCAGGGGCACCCTGTCGACGAAGTCCCGCCATTCCTGGGGGGAGATGAGCCGGGACTCGAACCACCGCAGGAAGTCCCGTCCGGTGGTGCTCAACCGCAGCGAGGGATCCTTGCGCAAGCGCTCCAGAGCGTCGGCGCCGGGCTTCCCCGCAGAAGAGGGGGACGGAGTCCCGGGGGCACCGCGACGGTTCCGGGCGGCGGTCCCGGTGCCTCCGGCCGGCGGCCGGCCGCCGGCGGCGGCCATCGCCTTGCGCTGCCGCGGCGGGACCGGGTCCTCCCCGCGCTGTATGCGCGAACGCACGTCCCAGGCCGTGGAGATGGAGATCCCGGCACGCTGCGCGATCACGCGCAGGGGGGTGTCAGGGCTGTTGCTGAGAAGCTCCTGGGCGCGTAACCGGCCCGAGGCTCCGTCCAGCGGCCGCAGGCGGCCGTCCTTCCCCAGCCGGGCTTTCGACTGCGGATTCTCCCCGGTCGAACTTCTGCGCTCGGCGGCCACGGTCTTGGCGGCGAGCCCGACGGCCTCCGCCACCGCCCGGTCGGACCACTGCGGGTGGGTGTCCATGATGCGCCTCGCGGCCGCGGCGCGCTCGGCGACGGACAGCGGCAGCCCGTGGGCGATGTTCGCCCGGACGGCCAGCACGAACGCGTCCTCGGCGTCGCCGTCGAAGAAGCGGACCGCGATCTCCTCCTCACCGCGCAACTCCGCGGCGTGGAGCCGGTGGGTACCGTCGATCACCCGCATCGTCTGCCGGTGCACCAGGATGGGCGGCAGCGCCGCGTCCGCTGCGGCCAGGAGGCGCACATGCTCCTCGGACCTGCGCGCGAGCCTCGGTGAGTCCGCCGGCCTCAGGGACCGGATCCGGACCTTCGCCGTGGCGCTGCGGTCGAGTTCGCCGATCACCCGTGGTCCGGCTCCCGCCGGAGCGCCTTCCACGGGCATGGTGGAGCCGTCATGTGCCAGGCCTGCCATCGCCATCTCCCCCGTCGTACTCGCATGACCCTTCAGATCCTCCCATCAGTAGGTGTAGAGGACACCCTCCGAAAGTAGGAAAGCGGACCATGCCCTCCGACTCCGGGCCGGGCGGCGACCGTCAGCGAGTCCTGCCTGGTCGGACGCCCCAGGCGCGGTCGGGCCCGGGGCCACGCGGCCTCCCGCGGCGGGGCCGCCCCGCGGTGCGCGCTCCCCGGCCCGGGCCGGGGTCCCCCGCCCCGGGAGCCGACGGGGCGCCCCCCACGGACGCGGGACGCGGGGCGGGGCGCAGGCCGGGGCGCCGGAACCGGCGGCTGCGGCCTCAGCGGGCCGCGTTCAGGCGCCGGGCGGCCTCCGTCGCCCAGTAGGTGAGGATCATGCGCGCACCCGCGCGCCGGATGCCGAGCAGGGTCTCGGCGATGGCCGCCTCACGGTCGATCCAGCCCTTCTCGGCGGCCGCCTCGACCATCGCGTACTCGCCGCTGATCTGGTAGGCGGCCACGGGCACGTCCACCGACGCGGCGACCTCGGCCAGGATGTCCAGGTAGGGGCCCGCGGGCTTGACCATGACCATGTCGGCGCCCTCCTCCAGGTCGAGGGCGAGCTCCCGCAGGGACTCACGGGCGTTGGCCGGGTCCTGCTGGTAGGTCTTGCGGTCGCCCCGCAGCGAGGAGCCCACGGCCTCCCGGAAGGGACCGTAGAAGGCGGAGGAGTACTTCGCGGTGTACGCGAGGACGGACACGTCCTCCTTGCCGATGGTGTCCAGCGCGTCGCGGACGACGCCGATCTGCCCGTCCATCATGCCGCTCGGGCCGACGACATGGACGCCCGCGTCGGCCTGGACCTGGGCCATCTCCGCGTAGCGCTCCAGGGTGGCGTCGTTGTCGACACGGCCGTCGGCGGCCAGGACGCCGCAGTGGCCGTGGTCGGTGTACTCGTCCAGGCAGAGGTCCGACATGACCACCAGGTCGTCGCCCACCTCGGCGCGCACATCGCGGATCGCGACCTGGAGGATGCCCTCCGGGTCGGTGCCCGCGGTGCCCAGGGCGTCCTTCTTCGCGTCCTCCGGCACACCGAAGAGCATGATCCCCGCGACGCCCGCCTCGCAGGCCTCGACCGCGGCCTTGCGCAGGGTGTCGCGGGTGTGCTGGACGACGCCCGGCATGGCCTGGATCGGCACCGGCTCGGTGATCCCCTCGCGGACGAAGGCGGGCAGGATCAGGTCGGAGGGGTGCAGCCGGGTCTCGGCGACCATACGCCGCATGGCGGGGGTGGTCCGGAGCCGCCGGGGGCGGGCACCGGGGAAGGATCCGTACGCAGTCATACCGCCACGCTACGCCCGCCGGGGGCCGGCGATTACCGACACCCCGTCGGCGCGGAGGGGACGGCCGGGCCCGCCGCGGCCTGCGCGCCGGGTCGTGTCCGGCACATGGCCGCCGCCCGCCCGCAGGGCGCCGGGCGGGATTCGCCGGACACGGCCTACGGCCGGACGGTGCGGACGATCCACACCGCCGACTCGTAGAGCACCCCGGCGCCGGTGGCATGGGCGGAGATGTCCGTGCGCAGGTCGTCCAGCGCCCGCGCCCGGGTCCGCTCGTCGAGGTCCTCGACCATCCAGGCCAGCAGCCCGCTGACGAAGGCGTACGCCTGGTCTGCGGTCCGCCCGAAGGTCATCGGCAGCTCCACCCCGGTGAGCTCCGGCTCGGCGAAGCCCGCGGCCGTCAGCACCTCCCGCACGACCCGGGGGTCGGCCAGCGAGAACGGCCCCGGTGCCCCGGGCTCCGGTGCGGGCAGGTCCCGTCCCGCCGCGAGGGCGGTGGCGAAGGAGCGGAACCACTCGTTGCGGGACATGTCCTGCCAGACCATGAGCACCAGGCGCCCACCGGGGCGCAGCGCCCGGGCGATGTTGCGGAAGGCGGCCACCGGGCCGGCGAAGAACATGCAGCCGGTGCGGCTCAGCGCCACGTCGAAGGCGCCCTCGGGGAAGGGGTGGGTCTGCGCGTCGGCCTGCTCGTGGCGGACGGTGTCCAGTCCCTCGCGTGCCGCCTCCTCGCGGGCGGCCTCCAGCATCGCGCGGGACAGGTCGACGCCGAGGATCTCGCCGCCGGCGGTGAGCCGGGCGGCGGCCCGGGAGACCAGGCCGGTGCCGCAGCCGATGTCGAGCACCCGTTCGCCCCGGTGGAGGGCGGCGGCGTCCAGGAAGGGGCCCTGGTAGGCGTGGACGCTCCGGTCGAACTGCTCGGCGTGCGCCGCCCAGTAGGCGCCCTCGGGGCCGTCCCAGGAGCGGGCCTGGTCGGCGTTGGACGGGTCGACGTGCAGGGTCCTGCCGGTCATCTCGGTCACCCACCTGCGGATGTGAGCGGCGGTCGCGGCGCGCGGGACGCGCGCCCTCCCTCTCCGGTGTACGCCGCGGACCGGCCGGGATCAAGCACCGCCGGCGGGCTGCGGCCGGTCCGGGCGGGGACCGGGTCCCGGCGGCGGACGGCAGCCCGGCTGCGGCCGGTCCGGGCGGCGGACGGTCCGGGTTCCGTGGACGCGGCCCCGGGACGCGGACGGGGCCGGTGCCCGCGGGTCTCCCCGTCGGCACCGGCCCCGTGCGTCGCGCTTCCCGGGCTCAGGTGGTGGTGCGCCGTCTGCGCCCGCCCGGCCGCCGCTCGGACGGCCGCGTCACATGCTCGCCGGCCTCCAGCGCGGCCGCCCGGCGCGCCGCGCCGAACTCGGCCAGGGCCTCGGCCAGCCGGGTCACGGACGGCTCCGGCGACAGCACGTCCACCCGCAGCCCGTGCTCCTCCGCCGTCTTGGCGGTGGCGGGGCCGATACAGGCGATCACGGTCACGTTGTGCGGCTTGCCCGCGATACCGACCAGGTTCCGCACGGTGGAGGACGAGGTGAAGAGCACCGCGTCGAAGCCGCCGCCCTTGATCGCCTCACGGGTCTCCGCGGGGGGAGGCGAGGCGCGCACGGTGCGGTAGGCGGTGACGTCGTCGACCTCCCAGCCGAGCTCGATCAGCCCGGCCACCAGCGTCTCGGTGGCGATGTCGGCCCGCGGCAGGAAGACGCGGTCGATCGGGTCGAAGACCGGGTCGTAGGGCGGCCAGTCCTCCAGCAGGCCGGCGGCCGACTGCTCGCCGCTCGGCACCAGGTCCGGCTTGACGCCGAAGTCGATCAGCGCGCGGGCCGTCTGCTCCCCCACGGCGGCGACCTTGATCCCGGCGAAGGCGCGGGCGTCGAGCCCGTACTCCTCGAACTTCTCGCGGACGGCCTTGACCGCGTTGACCGAGGTGAAGGCGATCCACTCGTAGCGGCCGGTGACCAGGCCCTTGACCGCGCGCTCCATCTGCTGCGGTGTGCGCGGCGGCTCGACGGCGATGGTCGGCACCTCGTGGGGCACCGCGCCGTAGGAGCGGAGCTGGTCGGAGAGGGAGGCCGCCTGCTCCTTGGTGCGGGGCACCAGGACCTTCCAGCCGAACAGCGGCTTGGACTCGAACCAGGCGAGCCGGTCGCGCTGCGCCGCGGCGCTGCGCTCGCCGACCACGGCTATGACCGGCTGGTGGCCCTCGGGCGAGGGGAGGACCTTCGCCTGCTTGAGGGTCCCCGCGATGGTGCCGAGCGTGGCGGTCCAGGTGCGCTGCCGGGTGGTGGTGCCGGCGACGGTCACGGTGAGCGGGGTGTCGGGCTTGCGCCCGGCGGACACCAGCTCGGCCGCGGCCGCCGCCACGGTCTCCAGGGTGGCGGAGACGACGGCGGTGGCGTCGCTGGCGCCGACCTCGGTCCAGCAGCGGTCGCTGGCGGTCACCGCGTCGACGAAGCGGACGTCCGCGCCCTCGGCGTCCCGGAGCGGGACACCGGCGTAGGCGGGCACGCCGACGGCCGCGGCGATGCCGGGGACGACCTCGAAGGGGATGCCCTCGGAGGCGCAGGCCAGCATCTCGCGGCCCGCGTCCGTGTCCAGGCCCGGGTCGCCCGTCACCGCACGGACGACCCGCTTGCCGCCCCGCGCGGCCTCCATGACAAGATTGGCCGCATCCCGCAGTACGGGGATCGAGGCGGTTGCCGACGCGTCGTCAACAACCGTCAGCTCGGGCGTGCTTACGCCTGCCCGTGCATGGCCGCGGACGACGTCCAGCACGGCGGGCTCGGCGATCAGCACGTCCGCGTCGGCGAGGGCCTCCACGGCGCGCAGGGTCAGCAGACCCGGGTCGCCGGGGCCGGCCCCCAGGAAGGTGACGTGCCCGTGTGCCGGAAGGGCCTGGTGGTTCGAGGTGGTGGGGCTCAAAGTGCTCGCTCCCCCATAAGACCGGCCGCACCCTTGGCGAGCATCTCGGACGCGAGTTCGCGACCGAGCGCGATGGCGTCGCCGTGCGACGTGGGTACGGGACCGGTGATGGACAGCTGCACCAGCGTGGAGCCGTCGGTCGTGCCGACGACGCCCCGCAGGCGCATTTCGGTGAGTTCCCGACCGTCGCCCAGCAGGTCGGCCAGCGCACCCACGGGTGCGGAGCAGCCGGCCTCCAGGGCGGCGAGCAGGGAGCGCTCGGCGCTCACGGCGGCCCGCGTGTGCGGGTCGTCGAGTACGGAGAGCGCGGCGACGAGCGCGGCGTCGTCCGCCGGGCACTCGATCGCCAGGGCCCCCTGGCCGGGGGCGGGCAGGACGGAGTCGACGGGCAGCAGCTCGGTCGCCTCCCCGGACCTGCCGATGCGGCGGAGTCCGGCGGCGGCGAGCACGACGGCGTCGAGCTCCCCGCTCCGCACGTAGCCGATCCGGGTGTCGACGTTGCCCCGGATGGGGACCGTCTCGATCCTCAGCCCGTGGGAGCGGGCGTAGGCGTTGAGCTGCGCCATACGGCGCGGCGAACCGGTGCCGACGCGCGCGCCGTCCGGGAGCCGGTCGAGGGTCAGCCCGTCGCGCGCGACGAGCGCGTCGCGCGGGTCCTCCCGGCGGGGCACGGCGGCCAGCGCCAGTCCCTCGTGGGGTGCGGTCGGCAGGTCCTTGAGCGAGTGGACCGCGAAGTCCACCTCGCCGCGCAGCAGCGCCTCCCGCAGCGCCGCGACGAACACGCCGGTGCCGCCGATCTGCGCGAGGTGCTCGCGGGAGGTGTCGCCGTACGTGGTGATCTCGACGAGCTCGACCTCCCGGCCGGTGGCCCGGCGCACGGCGTCCGCCACCTGCCCGGACTGGGCCATGGCGAGCTTGCTGCGCCTGGTCCCGAGCCTCAGTGCCCTCTCGGTCATACCCGCCCTCGGTTCTTGACGTCTGCGTCATTCAGGTCGGCCCGGCTGACGGAGGCGACCGTCTCCGGGTCGAGGTCGAACAGGGTCCGCAGCGCGTCCGCGTACCCGGCGCCGCCGGGCTCGCTGGCCAGCTGCTTGACCCGCACGGTGGGCGCGTGCAGGAGCTTGTCCACCACACGGCGCACGGTCTGGGTGACCTCGGCGCGCTGCCGTTCGTCGAGGCCGGTCAGGCGGCCGTCGAGGCGGGCCATCTCGCTCTCCACCACATCGGCGGCCATGGTGCGCAGGGCGACCACGGTCGGGGTGATGCGGGCGGCCCGCTGCGCCGCGCCGAAGGCGGCGACCTCGTCGGAGACCAGCGTGCGCACCTGGTCCACGTCGGCGGCCATGGGGGCGTCGGCGGAGGCCTCCGCGAGCGACTCGATGTCCACCAGCCGCACGCCCGCGAGGCGGTGCACGGCGGCGTCGATGTCGCGGGGCATGGCCAGGTCGAGCAGGGCCAGGCGGACCGGACCGGCGGACAGCGGCCGCACCCGGGAGGGGACCGCGGGACCCCGCTCGGTGTACTCGGCGTTCTCGGCCCAGACGCCGTGCAGGGCGAGGTCGTGGGCGGCACCGCCGGTGCCGTCGACGCCCTCGGGCCCGTGGTCGGCCGCGAGGCCCACGGGGCACTCGGTGCCCTCGGCCGCGGAGCCGGGTGCGGTGAAGCCGGTCGCCTCCGCGGCGCCGGGCAGCTCGGCCACCCGCCCGTCCCGGGCGGCGACGGCCGCGAGACGGGCCACCAGGCTGCCTTCGGGCGCGCGCAGGTTCACGGCGGGGGCGCTCTCGGGGACCACGTGCTCGGCCAGGGCGGCGGCCACGGCCTCGGCCGTGAGCACCAGCCCGGTCGCCCCGGTGCAGGAGACGGCGATGTCGGCACGTGTCAGCTCGTCGGCGACCGCGGACATGGCGACGGCCTGGGCGCGCACCCCGCCCGCCGCGGAGAGCGCGGCGGCGAGCCGCTCGGCCCGCTCGGGCGTGCGGTTGGCGATGACGAGCTCGCGCACACCGAGCCGGGCGAGGGTGGTCGCGGCCAGCGCGGACATCGAACCGGCGCCGATGACCAGGGCGCGCCTGCCCGCGGCCCACCGCTCCACGGGCTCGCCGACGGCGAGCTGTTCGAGGCCGAAGGTCACGAGGGACTGGCCCGCACGGTCGATCCCGGTCTCGCTGTGCGCCCGCTTGCCCACCCGCAGCGCCTGCTGGAAGAGGTCGTTGATCAGCCGTCCGGCGGTGTGCTGCTCCTGGCCCCGGGCGAGGGCGTCCTTGATCTGGCCGAGGATCTGGCCCTCGCCGACGACCATCGAGTCCAGTCCGCAGGCCACCGAGAAGAGGTGGTGGACGGCGCGGTCCTCGTAGTGGACGTAGAGGTAGGGGGTGAGCTCCTCCAGCCCGACACCGCTGTGCCGGGCCAGCAGGGTGGACAGCTCGGCGACGCCGGCGTGGAACTTGTCCACGTCCGCGTAGAGCTCGATGCGGTTGCAGGTGGCGAGCACGGCGGCCTCGGCCGCCGGCTCGGCGGCCAGGGTGTCGTGCAGCAGCTTGGTCTGCGCGTCCACGGGGAGCGAGGCGCGCTCCAGCACGCTGACGGGGGCGCTGCGGTGGCTGAGGCCGACGACCAGGAGGCTCATGCCGGCATCACGGCGGGCATGTCCCCGTCAGGCCCCTTCCGGGCCGGGCCCTCGGCGTCCTCGCCGGACTTGCGCTGCTCGTGGAAGGCGAGGATCTGGAGTTCGATCGAGAGGTCGACCTTGCGGACGTCCACGCCGTCCGGGACGTTCAGCACGGTGGGCGCGAAGTTGAGGATCGAGGTGACACCGGCGGCGATCAGGCGCTCGCAGACCTGCTGGGCGGCGCCGGCCGGGGTCGAGATCACACCGATCGACACGCCGTTGTCGGTGATGATCCTCTCCAGCTCGTCGGTGTGCTGGACGGGGATGCCCGCCACGGGCCTGCCGGCCATCGCGGGGTCGGCGTCGATCAGCGCGGCGACCCGGAAGCCGCGGGAGGCGAACCCCCCGTAGTTGGCGAGGGCCGCACCGAGGTTTCCGATCCCGACGATCACGACCGGCCAGTCCTGGGTCAGCCCCAGTTCACGGGAGATCTGGTAGACGAGGTACTCGACGTCGTACCCGACACCGCGGGTCCCGTAGGAGCCGAGGTAGGAGAAGTCCTTGCGCAGCTTCGCGGAGTTGACGCCCGCGGCGGCCGCGAGCTCCTCGGAGGAGACCGTGGGCACGGAGCGCTCCGACAGCGCCGTCAGCGCGCGGAGGTACAGCGGAAGCCGGGCGACGGTGGCCTCGGGGATTCCTCGGCTACGGGTCGCCGGTCGGTGATTTCGGCCAGTTGCCACGGTGCTCCTGCGGGATGAGCGGGGCTACAGGCGGCCGTGGTTCCCCAGACCGCCCCGTCGACAGCAGGCTATGTCTTTGTGAACGCGTGCACAAAGATAGTGTCCGCTTTGTCCGTGCAAAGTGACCGGGGTCACGCGTTCCGGCAGGCGAATTCCGGAACCGCGCACCGCCCGTGAGCGACCGACTCCCAAAAGGCGCGAAACAGTACACACCTCTCGGCCGCTGCGCCTCGCGCGCCACGGGACGACCGCACCGTCCCACTGTGCACCGGGGAACCCTCCCGGCGACACCCCCCGGCGCCCGCGAAACGGGGCCGGACGCGGCCGCGGGCGCCGGCCCGCACGGCCGGGCCGGACTCACTCCTCCAGCGCCCGCCGCAGCCGCCCCGGGTCCACCTTCCAGAAGGTGTGCTGCTCACCGTCGACGAGCACCACCGGGATCTGCTCCCAGTAGGCGCGGTGCAGCTCCTCGTCCCGGGTGATGTCCTTCTCCTCCCAGGCCGCGCCGGCCTCGGCGCACACCCGCGCGACGACCTCCCTGGCGTCGTCGCACAGATGGCACCCGGGCTTGCCGATGAGCGTGACCACGCGTTCGCCGGCCTTCTTCTTCGCACGTCGCAGCAGGGGACTCATGCCCCCATTCTCACCGGCCCCGGCGCCGCGCGGAGGCGGACCCGGGCAGCGCCGTCGCCGACTGTTCACGCCACCGCATCCCCGCAGTTCGGGCGGGCGCGGACGGACTGGCTATGCTCACCGCATGGCCGCACTGGGATGGCTCACCCCCCGTAGGCGCTCCGCCACGGCACGCAGCGTGCTGGCCGGAGAGGCCGCCGCCGAGGCCGCGCGCAAGTCCTCCCTGGCCCTGGAGGCGGAGCGCGGACCCGAGGGCCCGGAGCCGGAAGCCGAACCCGAGTTCCCGGTCGCGGGCGATGTGCGCGCCGCGGCCTTCTTCGACCTGGACAACACCGTCATGCAGGGCGCGGCGCTCTTCCACTTCGGCCGCGGCCTGTACAAGAGGAAGTTCTTCCAGCGCCGCGAGCTGGCCCGGTTCGCCTGGCAGCAGGCGTGGTTCCGGCTGGCAGGCGTCGAGGACCCGGAGCACATGCAGGACGCCCGCGACAGCGCCCTGTCCATCGTCAAGGGCCATCGCGTCTCCGAGCTGATGAGCATCGGCGAGGAGATCTACGACGAGTACATGGCCGACCGGATCTGGCCCGGCACCCGGGCGCTGGCCCAGGCTCACCTGGACGCCGGGCAGAAGGTGTGGCTGGTCACCGCGGCACCGGTCGAGACGGCCACCATCATCGCCCGGCGCCTCGGACTGACCGGGGCGCTCGGCACCGTGGCCGAGTCACTGGACGGCGTCTACACCGGCAAGCTCGTGGGCGAGCCCCTGCACGGGCCGGCGAAGGCCGAGGCCGTGCGGGCGCTGGCCGCCGCGGAGGGCCTGGACCTGACGCGCTGCGCCGCGTACAGCGACAGCCACAACGACATCCCGATGCTCTCGCTCGTCGGCCACCCCTACGCCATCAACCCGGACAGCGCGCTGCGACGGCACGCCCGGGAGCGCGACTGGCGGCTGCGCGACTACCGGACCGGGCGCAAGGCCGCCAAGGTCGGCATCCCGGCCGCGGCGGGCGTGGGCGCGCTCGCGGGGGGCACGGCGGCCGCCGTGGCCCTGCACCGCCGCCGCCGCTGAGCCCCGCCCCCCGGGCCGTACGGGAGGGCGCCCGGCACGGCCGGTCAAGCCCGTACCTCCGCGATCAGCCCCGCGGTCACGACCCGCACGTGTGCCGACACGATCCTGCAACCCTGCGCACCCAAGGCCGCGGCCAGTGGCGATGGCACGGTGCGGGCACAACCGGCCCCGCGGCACGACAGAAACCGATGCAGATCGATCAACAAGCGGTCACTATCTGCGAGCGAAGCCGTCACCAAGACATAACAGAAGGGTCGGAAACGGCGATTTGAGCAACTGGGTGTAGCGCTGCCTGTACGAAGCGTTATTCTCCTCAGACGCATGACGGACCCGGCCGGTCATCACGACGGGTGAACGGTCCCGCACTGCACGTGATGGAAGCTCTGCCTCTGGGAGTCCCGTGTACCCACACGTCGGGGTTGACGCCTCGGGCCTGGCTACGCTGCGCGCAGCGGTCCTCGACCACTTGCGCGGCCTCGTCCCCACCGCGTTCGCCGTCCCCGCCCTCGCCCTGGCCGGTCCCGCCCCCGGACCCGCCGCCCCCTGCTACGCCCTCGCCGACGGCATCGAGGCCGGTCCCGCCCGATCCGCCGTGGCCGACGGGCGCAGGGCGGGCGACGGGCGCACCGTCGCCCGGAGGGGCGGCCGGGGCGGCGGGGCCTCGGCGACCGCCCGCCGCCCCGCGGCCGACAGCGACAGCGCCCGGATGATGGACCTGGTCGAACGGGCCCAGGCCGGTGAGGCCGAGGCCTTCGGGCGCCTCTACGACCAGTACAGCGACACCGTCTACCGGTACATCTACTACCGGGTGGGCGGGAAGGCGACGGCGGAGGACCTGACGAGCGAGACGTTCCTCCGCGCGCTCCGGCGGATCTCCACCTTCACCTGGCAGGGGCGGGACTTCGGCGCCTGGCTGGTGACCATCGCCCGCAACCTGGTCGCCGACCACTTCAAGTCGAGCCGCTTCCGGCTGGAGGTCACCACCGGCGAGATGCTCGACGCCAACGAGGTCGAGCGCAGCCCGGAGGACTCCGTGCTGGAGTCCCTGTCCAACGCCGCGCTGCTCGAAGCCGTCCGCAAGCTCAACCCCCAGCAGCAGGAGTGCGTCACGCTCCGCTTCCTCCAGGGCCTCTCCGTCGCCGAGACGGCGAGGGCCATGGGCAAGAACGAGGGGGCGATCAAGACCCTCCAGTACCGCGCCGTCCGCACCCTCGCCCGCCTGCTGCCCGACGACGCGCGCTGACGCACCCGTCCGCCCTTGCCGCACACCCCGTCCCCCCACCGGTCCCGCGCCCTGCCGCCACGGCCCCGTCCCGCACACCGTGTCCCCCCACCCGCCCCCGCCCCCAACTCACATTCGGTGACGCCTCGATGACGCACTGGTCCGATCATCTTTCGCGCGTAACCCAACTGCCGCGCCGCTCGTTGTGCGGATTGCAGGCTCCCTGTGGAAACGCCATGCCCGCAGCCACTCACTCGTTCGTGTGGATGCACTCAGGGCGGGCAACCCTCCAGCCCCCCGGGGGAGTCGACCGTCATGACGAGAGGAGGTGCCGCCAGTGATCGCGAACGTTTCGGCACACCGGCGGGCGAGCGCCTTCGCCCAGGCCCTGGAAGACCAGGCGGCCGAGCAGCCCGACGAGTCGGTCGAGGAGACCGACCACGCGCGTCTGCTGAGCCTGGCGCACGGTCTCGGCGAGCTGCCGAAACCGGAGATGGACCCCGAGGTCAAGGTCGTCCAGCGGGCACAGCTCGTGGCCGCGATGGAGGCGATGCTCCAGGAAGGCGGCGCCGAGGGGGCCACGGGCCCTACGGTGCCCGAGCAGCGGACCCACGGCCGGGGCGCCCACCGGGCTTCCCCGCTCGGGAAGTTGCGACCGAGGTCCCGCTGGTCGAAGGGGCTCGCTGCCGGCGGGCTCACCGTCGGCGTGGCCGCCGGGGCGTTCAGCGGCGTGGCCGCCGCCAGCTCCGACGCCCTCCCCGGTGACTCGCTGTACGGGCTCAAGCGCGGCATGGAGGACTTCCGGCTCGGGCTCGCCGACGACGACTCCGACAAGGGCGAGCTCTACCTCGACCAGGCGTCCACCCGGCTCAGCGAGGCCCGGCGGCTGATGGAGCGCGACCGGGCCGGGTCCCTGGACCACGAGTCGCTCAGCGAGGTCCGGCGCGCCCTGACCGGCATGCGCAACGACGTCACCGAGGGCCACCGGCTGCTCAGCGCGGCATACGAGCGGGACGGCTCGCTCGCCCCGATGGCCACGCTCGACTCCTTCTCCCGGTCCCACCGCGACACCTGGGACGGACTCCGCAACCGGCTCCCCGTCCAGCTCACCGACGTGGGCGAGGAGGTCAGTTCGGCCTTCGACGCCATAGACCAGGAGGTCGGGCCCCTGGAGTCGCTGCTCCCGCGCCCCGCGGAGAAGGAGCGGCGCACCGGCCCCCGCAGCCCCGGCACCCCGCAGGACGCGGGGCGCGCCACCTCCCCGGGAAGCGCGGCGCCCTCGGCACCCGCCTCCGACGGCGGCGCGAAGCCCGGCGAGGAGCGCTCCACACCCCGGCCGTCCGGTTCCGGAACGGAGACCGAGGACGAGGGGCTGCTCGGCGGCACCACCAGCGGGCTGCTCGATCCGCCCGCCCAGGAGGCGTCCCCCGCCCCGTCGGCTCAGGACGGCGAGGAGCCGGCCCCCGACGTCACCATTCCCCCGCTGCTCCCGGGGATCCTGCCGGGTCTCGGACTCGACGCCGAGGACCGCTAGGGAGGGCACCCGGTGGGCGCACCGGCCGGAAGGCCGGCGCCCCCACCGGGCCCGGTCGCCCTCGGCCCGGGCTCCGGGCTCCGGGCTCCGGGCTCGAAGCAGCGTCAGAAGAAGACCGACCGGCGCTGGACCAGCAGCTTGTACAACGTGTGCTGGATCTGCTCCCGCACCTGGTCCGTCAGGTTGAACATCAGCATCGGATCCTCCGCCGCCTCCGGAAGGTACCCGTCCGTGGGAATCGGCTCCCCGAACTGGATCGTCCACTTCGTCGGCAGCGGCACCGCTCCGAGGGGCCCGAGCCAGGGGAACGTCGGCGTGAGCGGGAAGTAGGGAAAGCCCAGGACCCGCGCCAGCGTCCTGGCGTTGCCGATCATCGGGTAGATCTCCTCGGCCCCGACGATCGAGCACGGCACGATCGGCACACCCGCCCGCAGCGCCGTGGACACGAACCCGCCGCGGCCGAAGCGCTGGAGCTTGTACCGCTCCGAGAACGGCTTGCCGATGCCCTTGAAGCCCTCGGGCATCACTCCGACCACCTCGCCCCGGCGCAGCAGCCGCTCCGCGTCCTCGGCACAGGCCAGCGTGTGGCCGGCCTTGCGGGCGAGCTCGTTCACCACCGGCAGATGGAAGACGAGATCGGCGGCGAGGAGCCGCAGATGGCGTCCGGCGGGGTGGTTGTCGTGGACGGCGACCTGCATCATCAGGCCGTCCAGCGGCAGGGTGCCGGAGTGGTTGGACACCACCAGGGCCCCGCCCTCGGCCGGGATGTTCTCGACGCCCTTCACCGTGACCCGGAAGTACTTCTCGTACAGCGGCCGCAGCATCGACATCAGCACCTGGTCGGTCAGCTCGGCGTCGTAGCCGAACTCGTCGACCTCGTAGTCGCCGGTGAGCCGGCGGCGCAGGAAGGCGAGCCCTCCCGCGATGCGCCGGTCCCAGTCGCCGCGGGCGCCCTCCTCCGGCTGCGGCACCGCCCCGGGCGCGGGCGCGGCCGGCCCTCCCTGCGCCGGGGCGGCCTCCGCCCGGGGCTCGGGCCGGTCCTCGGGCCGGGGTTCCGGCAGGGGCTCCGGCGCAGCCTCCATCCGGCGCGCTCCGCCGTCCCGGGTGCCGCGGGTCCGCCCGGCACGGCGGTCCGCGGCACCCGGCTCGCGGACGGGGCCGTCACCGGCCGCGGCGGCCCGCTCGGCGCTCCGCCGGGCCGGGCCGCCGGAGCGGCGGCGCGACGGCCGCTGCGCACCCCCGCGGGAACGGTCGTCGTCGAAGGGAATGACCTTGGCGTCCGCCATCGTTGCCTGTGCTCCTTGTCCCGGACTGTCCTGCGCCACGTCTGCGGCCCGCCGGACGCCGCCTCGCCGGCGCCGTGCTCCGACCCCTACCCGGCGCCCTGGTACTCCGCGTCCCCGGCCCGCCGCACGGGCAGCGCCGCCGCCACCTCGTCCACCGCCTTCGCCACCAGCTCCGGCGGCAGCAGGCCGGGGCCCTTGCTGCGCGCGAAGTCCGCGAACGCCTCCGCGGTCGTGAACCGGGGCTCGAAACCGAGGGTCTCGCGCATCTGGACGGTGCTGACGACCCGGCCGTGCGTGAGCAGCCGGATCTGTTCGGGCGAGAAGTCGGTGACCCCGACCGTCCGGAGTGCGGAGCCGAGCCAGGTGACCGCCGGCAGCAGCACCGGCATCGTGGGCCGTCCCAACCGCCGCGAGCACTGGGAGAGGGTCAGCACCCCGTCGCCGGCGATGTTGAAGGTGCCGCTGTTGAGCGTCCCCCGGCGCGGCTCGTCGCGGGCGAGCATGAGGACGTCGAGCACGTCGTCCTCGTGGACGAACTGGAGCCGGGGGTCGTAGCCGAACACCGTCGGCATCACCGGGAGCGAGAAGAACTCGGCCAGGGGCGAGTCCGCTCCGGGGCCCAGGATGTTCGCGAAGCGCAACACGCACACGGCGACGTCGGGGCGGCGGCGGGCGAAGCCCCGGACGTATCCCTCGACCTCGACGGCGTCCTTGGCGAAGCCTCCGCTGGGCAGCGACTTCGGCGGGGTCGTCTCGGTGAACACGGCCGGATCGCGCGGGGCGGAGCCGTAGACGCTGGTGCTGGACTTCACCACCAGCCGCCGGACCGTGGGGGACTTCTGGCAGGCACCGAGCAGCTGCATGGTGCCGATGACGTTGGTCTCCTTGACCGAGGCGCGCCCGCCCGAGCCGAGCGGCGTCCCCGTGACGTCCATGTGCACCACCGTGTCCACGGCGTGCTCGGCGAGGACCCGGGCGATGGCGGGACGGCGGATGTCGGCGCGGACGAACTCCGCGCCCCCGAGCTGGTGGGCGGGCGGTACGGCGTCGACGCCGATCACGCGGTCCACGTCCGGGTCACGCCGGATGCGGCGCACCAGGCGACCGCCGAGCGGCCGGGCCACACCGGTGACGAGCACGATCCTGCCCAAGATCAGCGCCTTCCCTCGGTCCTGGCGTCACCGTAGCGCGTCGGTGTTGCGCTGTGATGACCGCGCGGCGCACTTTTGCCAGGACCTTTCGTTCCGGACCCCGGACGGGTGCGGCCGGATCGGGTGCCACCGCACCGCGGGGGCCGGGACCCGGTTCACGGGAAGGCGCCGGGTCCGGACACGCCTCGGCCCTCCCCCCGTGGACCGGGGGGAGGGCCGAGAAGCGTACAGCCGCCGCCTACTTCTTGTTGCGGCGCTGAACGCGCGTGCGCTTGAGCAGCTTGCGGTGCTTCTTCTTGGCCATCCGCTTGCGCCGCTTCTTGATAACAGAGCCCACGACTACCCTCGCTCACTTCTCTTCACTCGGTGCGGGGCGTCTGGGCCCACACGACCTACGTCGGCCTAGCCTACCTGCCGCCGGGTGAGGGACGTAATCCGAGTGCAGCCGTCAGGCACCGGTCACGCCGATTCCACCCCCACGAAGGATTCGCGGAGATACTCGTGCACCGCCTGTTCCGGTACCCGGAAGGACCTCCCCACCCGAATCGCCGGCAGATGACCGCTGTGCACCAGCCGGTACACCGTCATCTTCGACACCCGCATCACCGAGGCGACCTCCGCCACGGTAAGGAACTTGACCTCGTTGAGAGGCCTCTCGCTGCCAGCAGCCATGACCACCTGTACCTTCCGCACCCGACGCGCACCGGCTTCCCCTCCGGTGACTCTTCGTCGCTGTGCGCTCACTGCCCAGAGTAGGGGCGTGTGATGCAAGTGGGGAAGAGGAGCTGCAATCCCCCGGCTACGACGGCGGAAAGGACCGGTGGAGCACATACCCCGTGAGGGGCCGGTACCTGTCCGCCCGGACCGCGTCGTCAAGCGGAACGGCGACGGACACCCTGCCCTCCGCCTCGCCGACGAACAGCGCGGGGTCGTCTGTGTCGGCGAGCCCGATGGCTTCGATACCCAGCTGACCTGCCCCGCAGACCCAGCCGTGATCCCCGACGACCAGCTCGGGCAGCGGCCCTCCGCCCGCCGCGGCCGCCTCCAGGGCGATCCTCACCGGCAAGGGGGAATGGCTGTGCACCCCCGGCCCCCGCAGGCCGGGCTCCCGGACCTGGCCCACTCCCCGTACGTACGCCAGGACCAGCGGACGTACGCCGAACCGGGTCGTTATGTCGACACATCGCCCCTGCGCCGGGGTGAGGACAGGGCAGCCCGCCGCCGACGCCGCGTCCGCCAGATCGGCGTAGAACCCGAGCAGGCGGTGCGGATGGCCCGTTCCGAAGAGTACCGGCGCACGCCGGCGCACGGCGTCGCCGAGGCGCGCCGCGAAGGCGTCCAGGGCGCGCAGCGTCAGATCGGGGTCGATGGCGTCCCGGCCGGTCCTCAGCGCGGGGTCCGCGGAGACGCCGCAGCGGTCGGCCATGAGGGCGAGCAACTCCCGCTCGTCCCAGCGGTCGAGGGGTTCGAGGCCCAGGGTCACCCGGGGGTCGCGGGCCGCGAAGGCGCGATAGCTGCGCCGACTGGCCTCCCGGGGGGTCGCCACGTCCCCGGCCAGCCGGGACGCCAGCAGATGCGCGCGCAGCGCTGGGGTGCTCAACACCCCTCCGATGCTGGCGCAGCCGGACGGCGGTGAGGCGGGAACCCGCGAAACGGCCCCCTGTTGGCCTAATCCCGGCCGGAACCGCACCCACCGGGAGATCGGACCGATCCCGGTCCCGGACGAGGACGCCGAGGGTGGGCGGCTCTCCCGGTGCCCGCCCGGGGACCCGCGATCAGGCCAGCAGGCCGCGCAACGGGAACACGGCCCGCCGGGTCGCCAGAACGGCCTGGTCCAGCCGGTCCGCGGGGTCGTAGCCGTCCTCCCAGCCGCGCACCCGGACCGGCCACCGGCCGTCGGTCATGCGCCCCGGGGCGAGCTGCCGCGTGCGGGCGTACACCTCCGCCCGCCAGGAGGAGGGAATGACCGACTCGGGCTCCACCGGCCGGTGCGCGGCGATCCCCACCAGGTGGGTCCACGACCGGGGCACCACGCCCACGACCTCGTAGCCCCCGCCGCCGAGGGCGAGCCACCGGCCCCCGGCATGCGCATGGGCCAGGTCGTGGCAGGCGAGCTGCACGGCGCGCTGGGCGTCCAGCGACACGGCGAGATGGGCCAGCGGATCCTCGAAGTGGGTGTCCGCGCCGTGCTGGGTGACCAGGACCTGCGGGGCGAAGTCGGCCAGCAGCTCGGGCACCACGGCGTGGAAGGCGCGCACCCAGCCCTCGTCCCCGGTCCCCGCCGGCAGGGCCAGGTTCACGGCGGATCCCTCCGCGGCCCCCTCCCCGCCGGTCTCATCCGGCCACCCCGTCTGCGGGAACAGGGTCCCGGGGTGCTCGTGCAGGGAGATCGTCAGCACCCGGGGGTCGTCCCAGAACGCCGCCTGGACGCCGTCCCCGTGGTGCACGTCCACGTCGACGTAGGCCACCCGCTCCGCCCCGAGCTCCAGCAGCCGGGCGATCGCCAGCGCCGCGTCGTTGTAGATGCAGAAGCCCGACGCGCCGCCGGGCATGGCGTGGTGCAGCCCTCCGGCGAAGTTCACCGCGTGCTCGGCCTCACCCCGCCACAGGGCCTCCGCGGCGCCCACCGACTGCCCGGCGATCAGGGCCGAGGTCTCGTGCATGCCGGCGAAGGCCGGGTCGTCGACCGTGCCCAGCCCGTAGGACTGGTCGGCACTGCGCGGCTCCCGGGAGGCGGCACGCACCGCGGCGATGTAGTCCTCGCGGTGCACCAGCCGGAGCGTGGAGTCGCCCGCCGGCTTCGCGGCCACCACCTCGACGGCCTGGTCCAGGCCGTAGGCCCGCACCAGGCCCATGGTCAGTGCGAGGCGTACCGGGTCCATCGGGTGGCTGTTCCCGAAGTCATAGCCCGTTACCGCCTCGTCCCACATCAACAACCCGCGGCCGCTCATGGGGGCCACCGTATCGGTCCGGTTGAGCGGCGAACGACCGGGCGTACACCAGCGTCACCAGGACGAGCACCATCGGCACCAGCATGGCCCCGCGGGGGCTCCAGGCGTCGCCGAGTCCGCCGACGAGCGGCGAGCCGACGAGGAAGCCCACATAGGTGAAGACGTTCAGCCGGGCGACGGCCGCGTCGCTGCCGCCCCCACCGAGCCGACCCGCGGCGGCGAAGGTCTGGGGCACGACCACGCACAGCCCCACTCCCAGCAGGGTGAACCCGGCCATCCCGGTCCAGGGCCCGGGAGCCGCGGCCACGAGGGCGAAACCCGCCGCCGCCAGCAGCGTCCCGACGCGCACCACGGCCACGGCACCGAACCGCCGCACGGCCCGGTCCCCGGCCGTGCGGCCGATCAGCGTGGTGGCCATGTAGAGGTTGTACGGGACGGTCGCGAGCGCCTCCGACCCTCCGAGCACGTCCTGGACGTATGTGGCGCTCCAGTTGGCGACGGTGGCGTCGCCGATGTACGCGAAGGCCATCACCAGGCACAGCGGCGCCAGCGCGCCGAAGGGCACCGCGGCGGTGCGGGCGCTCCGCTCCTCGCCGGAGGCCGTGGCCGGGGGAGCGTCCACGTACCAGCGCGAGGCGGCGAGCACGGCGGGCCCCAGCACCAGGACGACGGGGAGGCAGGGGACGACCAGCGGGAGCCGTCCGTAGGCACCCACCCAGGCGAGCGAGGCGCCGAGGATCCCGCCGAGGCTGAAGGCCGCGTGGAAGCCGAGCATGATGCTGCGCCCGCAGGCCCGTTGGAGGCTGACGCCGAGCATGTTCATCGAGGCGTCGAGCGCCCCGACGGCCAGGCCGAACAGGCAGAGCGCGGCGGCCGCCTGCCAGAGTTCCCGGCCCGTGGCGACCGCGAGCAGGGAGAGCAGCACCGCGGGCTGCGACCACCGCAGCACCGTGCTCGGGGGGACGCGTCGCACCAGCCCTCCGGTGGCCAGGCTGCCGAGGCCGGCGAGGACGGGGACGGCGGCCAGGAAGAGCGGCAGCAGGCTGTCGCCGATGCGGTAGCGGTCCTGGATCGCCGGAATGCGGGTGACCAGCAGGGCGAACGCCGCACCCTGGACGAGGAACGCGAAGGCCAGGGAGCCGCGTCCGCGGCGCAACCGCGCGTCTGTCATGGCCGGTCAGCGTAGGGCCACGGGCTACCGTGCGGTAGGGAGGGCGCGGGGGCTCCTTCGGCGGCCAGGGCGCGGGGCCCGTCTGCCGCGCTCCGCGGTCGGCTCGGGGAGCCGGGCGCGGTGCGGGCGGCGCGGGGGCGTCAGTCGAGCAGCGGCAGGAGCTCCGGCATGGCCGCGAAGTGGCCCGCGGCACCGGCCAGCGCGGCTGCGGGGGTCATGGCCGTGAACCCGTACACGTCCATGCCGGCGGCGAGCGCGGCCTGGACGCCGAGCCTGCTGTCCTCGACGACCACGCAGCGCCCGGGCGCGGTGCCCATGCTGCGGGCCGCGTGCAGGAAGAGGTCGGGTGCGGGCTTGCCCCGGCCCACGTCCTCGGCGCTGAAGACGGTGCCGTCCCCGAACCACCGGTCCAGCCCGGTGACGCGGTGCCCGGCCCGGATGCGCTCATGGCTTCCGGACGAGGCGAGGCAGTAGGGGATTCCGTCGGCCGCGAGGGCCCCGAGGACGTCCTCGGCTCCGGGGACGGGCTTCAGCTCCCGGGCGAAGGCGGCGACGGTACGGGCGTGCAGGGTCGCGTCGAAGTCGGCGGGGAGGGACCGGCCGGTGCGCTCACGGACGAGGTCGTGTACCCGGTGGACGGCGGAGCCCATGTAGTCGCGCAGCGAGTCCTCGTAGGAGGTCGGGTGTCCCAGCTCGGTCAGATAGCCGGCGAGGACGGTGTTCGCCAGGGGTTCGCTGTCGACGAGTACACCGTCGTTGTCGAAGATGACGAGGTCGTAGCGCATGGCTTCGACCCTATGCCACCCGGTTGGCGGGGTGGCCGGGGGCGCCGGGGCTTCGCCTTGCCTCCCGGCGGCCGGTGTCGCGGATCCTTGCCCCGGACACTCTCCACGCCCCCCGGAAACCGGTCCGGAAACGCGAAAAAGCCCCGGAACACACACGGTGTTCCGGGGCTCTCCCCAACAATAGTTCGGCGGCGTCCTACTCTCCCACAGGGTCCCCCCTGCAGTACC